>NZ_FQXI01000007.1 GCF_900129925.1 Anaerosphaera aminiphila DSM 21120
GGAAGAACGGAAGGATTTAACAATAAAATCAAAGTGATTAAACGAGTATCTTATGGATATCGTAATTTTGAGACCTTTAAGAAGAGGATTTTGTGGTGTTGCAGTTAATTTAAACAAAAAATTATAATAAAAATTGAGGTAGGAAAAAACCTACCCCAACATTTGACAATGAACCAACAAAATCAAATATTTCTATAGATTAATTGGATCTCAGTCACTTAAATCTTGTTTTTAAGCGTTTCAAGGGTGTACAGTAAATTCTATCCACTCGCTAATGCTTGTGGAGAATTCTTGCATAAAATCTATGACGAAATTAGAAATTTCTATAGATTGTTAAATGGGTGGGAGTTTGAGGGAGGGCTATGAGGAAAAATCTTAGGTTCCCTTTGCCTTCCCTCAAGAATTATTAAGATTAAATTTAAAAAATAAAATCTAAACATAAAAAATACACCCTCAAAATTAGTTTAAACTAACTTTAAGAGTGTATTTGTAAATTCAAGTCCTATACTAAATTTTTAAATTTAAATAAAAAGAACAACAATATTAATGCTGCATAAATTATAAGCAGTCCCTTTACTAATCTTTTATCTTCAGCTCTTACAAAAAATATTCCAACTATCATAACCAGAGCTATTACTACATACTCTGCTATTCTAATATATTCATTGTAAACTCCAGTTTTCCACTTTATTTCTCTATAGACAAACTGTAATGCTATTAGTATTACGGCAAGGCCTATAAATATCTTTTGCAAATGTTCCTTTTTCAAGCTGTACACCTCTATTGATTTGTCAATTGTCTATATTTTTCAAGTCCCTTGCCTAAAATTTCTATAGCTCTCTTTAAATCGTCTCTATTTATTACATATGCAAGCCTAACTTGACTTTTACCCACGTTTGAATCGTGATAAAATCCATCTCCAGGTGCAATCATAACTGTTTCTCCATTGTCATCAAAATCTGTAAGCATCCACATTGCAAAGTCTTCCGCATCTTTTATTGGAAGGTCCGGCATTATATAAAATGCTCCCTCAGGTTTATAGACCTTTACTCCATCTATTTTTTTAAGTTCTTCGTATATACAGTCTCTTCTCTTTTGGTACTCTGCATTTACTTCTTCAAAATAACTTTTATCTACATTGTAAAGTTCTGCTGCTCCTATTTGATCTATTGTTGAAACAGCAAGTCTTCCTGTTGCAAGTTTAATAATTTCTGTCATCAGAGCTTTGTTTTTACAAAGTATAGCTCCAATTCTTGCTCCACATGCTCCAAATCTCTTTGAAACTGAATCAAGCAAGATTAATCTATCTTCAATTCCCTCTATTTCTGCAAAGGACATAAAGTCTTTTCCATCAAAGATAAATTCTCTATAAACTTCATCTGCAATTATAAATAAATCTTTTTCCTTTGCAACTCTAACTACTCTTCTAAGTTCTTCTTCTGTATAAACTGCACCCGTTGGATTAGACGGGTTAGAAAGAAGTATTGCAGCAGTGTCTTCGGTAACTGAATCTCTAATTGTCTCATAGTTTGGAAGTCTATATCCCGTTTCTACTGTTGTGTCAAATGTAACGGGATTTATGCCGCACTGTCTAAATATAGTGTAGTAATTGGAGTAAAAGGGATTACAAGTCAGTATTTTTTGTCCCAATTCTGAAACTGCAACTATTGAAAATACCAGAGCTTCACTAGCTCCTGTAGTTATAATAATTTCACTTTCAGGGTCAAAATCCGCTCCCCTGTCTCTATAGTATTTACAAGTTTGCTCCATAAGTGATTTCATTCCCTTTGACGGAGCATAGTCTAATGTTTTTAAATTAGTGTTTCTTATAGCATCGAAAAATTCATTAGGTGTCTTAGTATCTGGGGCGCCTATATTTAAGTGGTAAACTTTTTTACCATCTGCTTTTGCTTTTTCCGCATATGGAGTTAACTTTCTTATAGCTGAATAGGGTACTTCTTTTATTCTCTGTGATATATTCATCATATCTTCCACCTCTTATGAATTAATTTTTAATCTTAAATCTTCGCCAAAAAATTTAATTGGTTCAAATTTTTGAAATACTCTTGAAAACACTCTATCTGTGTACTTTTGTGTAAGCTCATTTGGTGATAAATTTGTAGAGATTAGTGTCTTCTTTCCCCTTAGTATTCTAGTGTTTACTATATTAAAAATCTCCGATGCTGAAAAAGAATTTGTAAATTCAATTCCCAAATCGTCAATTATTAATAGCTCGCAGTCAAATAATAAACTATATTTAACTGAATTCACTTCGTTTCTTCTAAATTTTCTATCTTCTACCAGCTCAATTGTATTGAAAGCTGTCTGATAAATCACTGCCACATTTCTGTCCAATAATTCTTTTGCTATACAGTTTAACATAAAAGTTTTGCCCTGTCCCGTTGCTCCGTAAAATAATAGGTTCATATCATTTTTTTCGTAAAATGTCTTTACAAATTTTCTGGAGAGCATTAGAATCATTTCCATATTTTCTCTTGGAGAAATTCCCTCACTTTTATATATTTCAGTGGAAAATATTCCAAGGTCAAATGTGTTAAAATTTTCTTTTGTCAGTGTATAGCTCATATTGCTTATTGAGTACAACTCTCTTGCAATTTTAGCTTGCATACAGTGACACCTTGATCCGTCTTCTAAAACTCCTGTGTCTTTGCAGTCCTCGCAATTATATATGTCATCTAAATAATTTCTACTATACCCGTTTTCAAGAAGAAGCTTTTCTTTCTCGCCCCGAAGGGCGTATATGTCCTCGTTTATTTTTCTAAGTTCATCTAGAGAAGGACTTTTTATTTGACTTTTTAGAGCATCAAATCCAAGTGTTGAAGTACACTGATCTATGTTTTTTATCTCAGGTACGCTTGAATAGACTTCTTCTTTTCGACTTTCCATTTCTCTTCGATTTTTGTCTCTTTGAAGCTCATATTCTCTTTCAATTTTTCTAAACATATCCTTCATTTTCATCATCCCAATTTTAATTCTTATCTATTTTCAGTTTCGTCTTCTCTTAAGTTTTTAAAGAGGGCCTCTCTTTTCTTTCTGGCAAGGTCTTCCAAATACTCTTCCGGATACTCGTCACTTAATTGTTTAAAATTGTGAAATTTTGTCTTTTTAACTTTCTTTTCTCTCTTGTCCAGAACTTCTATGTCATCAACTGACTTTATGCCCTTTTCATTCCAGTTAAGCAGTATTTTATTTACATATCCCAAGTTTGGATTGTTTATATTTACACATTTATCACAGGCTGCCATTACTAAGTCCATGTTCATTTCATACTTGTCAAACCAGTTGTTCACAAGTTCAAAGTCAGTGTTGTTAAATGACTTATTTGAAATTCCTATTCTGTCTTTAACTTTTAAGAATCTGTAGTACTTTTCATCGTACTCAAAATAACTTTTTTGTATGTCTTCCATTGTCCTAATGTTATTTTCAGACCAGTTTCTAACTATTGCCTCTATATATGAAAGTTTATTTACTTTTTTTATTTCCGTAGCATACCAAAATGCCTCTTCAATAAGCTCTACAGGCATATTGTAAGTATCTCTCCAAGATGCAATATCTTGTTTCTTCGCCACTGAAATTTGTCCTCTCAAGTAGTATTCAGCCTTTGAGAGTAAATCTGCAATTTTAGAATCGTCTAATATTGAATTTTGGTCTATTCTCTCTTCTATTTTTGGAGCAGAATAGATATTTTGAATATACAGTTCTTTTAAATTTAAAAAAACTATATTAAAACTTCCGTCTTCTTCATATTCTTTTAATATTATGCCCACTTTTTCCCAGTAGTCCCAAGCTCTTAGCACGTCTGATTCAATTAGTCCCAGTAAATCTGCAACTAAGTGAAAATCAAAACTTCTAACGCCTCCAGACTCTCTGGCCAGTTTATAACTCATTAAATATACTTTGACAAAATTGCCGTCAGCACCGGGCATATAATCATTTATAAAAATATTTTCAATCGGTGTGTCACCTAAATCCATGCTTAATTTTTGAAGTTTGAAATACATTTTACCACCCCATCGAAAGTATTTCTATACAAAACCATTTTATCTACATAAAAAAACTTGTTTCCCAGTATTATTTTAAATTTATTTCTCAAATCTCTATATTTTTCTTCATTTAAATCAAATTCTCTGTTTTGGTAGAGTTGTATTCTGGAGGAATACTTTTTAAACCCCATTTTTTCATAGAGAGAAATTGCCCTTATATTGAACCTTGCAACATCTAAGTACAATTTTTCAAATTTCCACTCATAAAAATAGTAATTGAGCATTCTATATAGGACCTCTTTTCCAAATCCCTTTTCGACTTTCCCTGATTCTATTACTATTCCAAGAACTGCACTTTTCTTTCTCTTGTTTACATTTTTAAAGCTAATATAGCCTATAGGAACTTCCTTTAAAAAAATAGTGAAGTAAATATTTCTGGGATTTGACGTCTTCCACAAAAACCACTCTTCTATTTCTCTATCACTATCTTCGTCAAAATTATAGTCGCTAAAAAGTGGACTCTCATGACTTTCCCAATTTTTAAATTTATATACATCTTGAAGTGTCATTTTTTTTATGATAAGTCTTTCACTGTAAATCATTAGAACACTCCCTACTATAATATACTATTATTTTTTTTATTTGTAACAGTTTTACTGAAAAAATATATAAATCTCAGTATTTTAAAGTGACAATAAATAATATGTACTTATTTTTGATTGTTAGAAACAATAATATAATAAATAGGAATATTTTTCAAGATATAAACTACTATAGTCTTAAATATACTTCCTATCTTATTTAAAAATCACCTTATATTGACTTCCAACAACTTCAATACAAGGTGATGTCTTTAATTTAACTTTCTGTTTTGCCTTTGAGCTTATTTGTTTCTATATCAGGTCTCCACTTTCCAAAGTAGTAGTACAGAGCCATTAGTATACAAGTTACTGTCCAGGAAATAGGATATGAAAGGTATATTATCTCTATTCTTGGCCAAGCTTCAAGTGCAGTGTATATCCACAATATTCTAAGTCCGCACATTGAAATTATAGAAATTACCATAGGTCCCATGGCTTTTCCTGAAGCTCTTATAAAGCCGCCGTAGACCTCGCTTATTCCAAATATAAAATATCCCAAAGCCAAGTAGTACAGACACTTCACACCGTACTCTATAACTTGTGGATCCTTGTTAAATATTCCAATTAGCTCCTCTGCAAAAATTACAGATATTGCTGGAAGCACTATTGCAGTTCCAACTACAAGTGCTATTGAAACTTTTAAACCGTCTTTTATTCTGCTGTACTTCTTCGCTCCAAAGTTTTGTCCTGCAAATGTAGTTGCCGCAAGGGCTATTGCCTGTAGAGACATAAATATAAAACCATCTATTCTACTCTCTGCGGCAAGTCCTGCAATTGCATCAGAGCCGAATATATTTATCTTTGACTGAATTAACACATTTGACAGTGAAATTACTGAACCTTGAATTCCCGATGGAATACCTATTTTAAAAATTGCCCTTAAGCTACCACTATAAAATTTAATGTCTTTTAACTTTAACCTAAATATGTTGTCAGACTTCATAAGACTGTATGTCACAAGTCCGGCAGCTACAAATTGAGCTATAAAAGTAGCCCAGCCTGCTCCCACAACTGACATCTTTAGTGTCTTTACAAATACTAAGTCCAAAACTATATTTATAGCTGCACTTACAAGTAAAAAGTTAAAAGGTCTTTTAGAGTCTCCAACTGACCTTAAAATACTGGCGCCCATATTGTAAATTAAAAGTGGAATTACACCAATAAAAAATATTCTCATATATGCAACTGCATCGTCCATTATCTCTACGGGAGTATTTAACATTCCCAGCAAAATAGGCGATACAAAATATCCCACTACGGACAATATAATTCCACCTACAATTGCAATGGCGTAGGCGGTGTGAATGGAGTCATTTAAATTTCTTCTATCCCCTGACCCAAAGAGCTGCGATATTACAACAGAAGCCCCTGTTGTAAGCCCTACAAACAAACCTATTAAAAGGTTTGAGACAGGACCTGTGGCTCCAACTGCTGCCATTGGATTTTTACCTGCAAATGTACCAACTATCATTAAATCCGCTGTGTTGTATAGCTGTTGCAGAAAGTTTGACAGTAAGAGTGGAATTGCAAAGTATATAATTCCCCTCATTATAGAGCCTTCAGTCAAATTTATATTTCGTTTTTCATTTAATTTTAATCTTCTTTTTTTCATATTTTCGGCGCACCTAAGTATATATTAGTTATCTTTCCACAAATTACATTGTCTACCATTCCGTCTTTTTCTTCATAAATAGTCATAGTCTCATTTGCAAACACTGCCTCACCAAGTACTTCTCCCGTATTTGCATCAATTCCTGAGGGAATATCTATGGAAATCGTATAATTGGAGTGTTCATTTATTGCCTTTACAACCTCTTTAAAAAGCCCCTCTACTTTTCTGCTAAGGCCTATTCCAAAAATACAGTCCAAACTCACTTCATTTACTTCCAGAGAATCTATTAATTTTTCAATATCCTCTACATTCTTTATCTTAAAAATATTAGTAGTTAAAGTTTCAAGTATTTCTAAGTTTTCCCTTAACTCTTCACTTTTAGCATCTCCAACTACGAATGTGTCAACTTCTCTTCCATTTAATAAAAGATGTCTTGCAACAGCAACTCCATCTCCACCATTATTCCCCTCGCCACAAATTACTGTGTAGGAGTCATATTTATTTATCTCATTAAAAATACCCAGAGCTGCATTTTCCATTAAGATTATTGGCCTTATCTTATGTACTTCTGTAGCGTTTCTATCAATTTTAAACATCTCTTCTCTTGATAAACTCATGACACACCTCTTTATTAAACTATACTACATTCATTTATAAATAATTATATCATAATCTACTTATGTTAAAAGAGGTTTCTCCCATAAATAAATAATGTTGATTTTTCTTCCCAATATACTTAAACTATTTATAGTGGAGACCATCATCTCCATTTCTTAAAAATATTACATACGGAGAAGATTAAATGAAAAAAAAGATAATTTTAGTTTCACTGCTTTCTATTTTACTTTGTGGCTGTTCAGGTCAAAAGAATCCTAGTGAAAATTCTACAACAGAAGTTGAAAAAATTTCTTACTATGCACCACTTAGCGGAGAAGAAACTACAGAAGATATTAAAGAGGAACCTGTATTTGCAGTAATGCTGGATAATCACCCAGATGCCAGACCTCAATCAGGGTTAAATGATGCAGAAGTTATATATGAATTTAAAGCTGAGGGCGAATACACCAGATACCTGACACTCTTTATGAAAAATAAAGTAGATGTACTTGGACCTGTTAGATCTGCAAGACCTTACTTTGTAAATACAGCTGCAGAATATAATGCAATATATGCCCACTGGGGCGGCTCAGAAGCGGGATATGCTCAAATACCGAAAGTTGGAGTTAAAAACCTTGATGGAATTGCACTTGAGGGGATAACATATTATAGAAATAAAGACGTAAATAAAAAAAGACCTCACGACGGATATACAAGCTATGAATTAATGCATGAAAAGGCCTCTCAACTTGGCTACTTAGATGAACCTACAACTGTAAAATCTTTTGAGTTTGACCACAGTAAAGACCTTGAAAAAATCAATGCACAAATGGGAGCGGTAGAGGCCACTAAAATATCACTGGACTTTTTTAAACACTACAACACCACATTTGAATATAATCCTGAAACCAACTCCTACCTTGCCATAAGAGATAGCGAACCTCTAATTGACGAGAGAGACTCTTCAAATGTAATGGCAGATAATATTATAGTTCAATTTGCAAAATCTTACGTTTCAGGACCAAATGCCACTTTAACTATAGAAAATATTGGAAATGGTGAGGGAAAATTAATTACAAATGGAAAAATAATAGACATCACTTGGGAAAAAGACTCTGAAAGCTCAAGAACTATCTTTAAAACACTTTCAGGAGAGGAAATAACACTTCTTCCAGGCAGAACCTTTATAGAAGTTCTGGACCCAACAGACAATATAGTAGTTGAACCGATTCCAGCTGTTGAAGAAACCGCTGATACAACAGAAAATACTGAAGTTAAGACTAAATAAATAAAAAAGGAACTTTCTATAATATTAGGAAGTTCCTTTTTTAATACATATTCTTTTTTATCTTTTAAATATTTCTCCTTACCAAACTTTTAAATCACAATAATATAAAGGTTATTAAAATTATAATAATATATGAAATTGTCCAATAAATTAAGCTAGCTTTAGTAATTATCTGCTCTCCTCTAATTTGAGCTACAATTTAACAATCTATAGAAATCTACGATTTCGTCATAGATTTTATGCAAGAATTTCCCAAGAGAACGAAGTTCGATTGGTTGAAATTCACTGCTACTCTTTTATTTTGTCAATTTTATTATTTGAGAATTAATAAAAATTAAAATAATTTAGTTTAGTCTAGCTAAAATATAAAGAAGCATTTATTTTTCTCTAAAAGTCATTTTAATACATTTTTGAGGGAGGGCAAAGGGAATTGCGATTTTCCCTCATGGCCCTCCCTCAAACTCCCTCCCCTTTAACAATCTATAGAAATTTCCAATTTCGTCATAGATTTTATGCAAGAATTCTCCACGAGCATTAGCGAGTGGATAGAATTTACTGCTACACCCTTAAAACGCTCAAAAAATAAAGTTTAGCGAGTGAGTAAAATTTAATGTCAATATTTTATTTAGCAACATAATACACTTTCAATATTTCTATGTACCAAACTACTACATCAAAACAATATAAATATAAAGGTTATTAAAATTATAATAATATATGAAATAGTCCAATAAATTAAGCTTCCCTTAGTAATTATCTGCTCTCCTTTAATTTGAGCTACAATTATTTTAGAAATACATATAATTAATAATACAGAACCTGTAACAAGAGCAAAGTTTTCTCTATAAAAGTCCCAGAATTCCAATAACATTTTAATAACCTCCTTATCTTTAAATTAGTCATATATTGTAATTTAATTTATAAATTTCACCTATGTTAATATCTACGTAATTCACTTACTAAAAATTAAACTTATAATATTTATAAAAGCAATTCCACCTAAATAACCAAGAAAAATATTTCTTTTGAATATTTTTCCATTTTAATAACCTTCCTTATTTTCAATTTAAAACTATTTAAAAAATGTTAAAATAGAACTTCCCAGTAAATATCCTACAAAAAAATTTCTCAACATAACAAAAGGTGTTTTACTAAAAGATAAATATAATTCACTATTATGTTTTTTTATTAAATCTATTATTATAGCGGCTAAAATAATTATCCACGGAGCAACTAAACCTCTAATCTGCATATTATTTAATATAAATATCTTTGGGAAATACATTGTCGTCAAATAATAAGCCATTACTCCCAACGGGAAAAATATAATAAATAGTATCGTGTTTTTTATTAAATTTTTATTCATATTACCTCCAAATTTTAAAACTACTATTCAAATTCTTTAATATATTTTATAAGCATAGTCCAAGATGCCATTCCCGAGACTCCAAAATATGCTTTTTCTAAAAAATAATTTACTTCATTTTTCCCTTCTAAGTGCATGTATAAGAGAAGATAAGCAATATAAAATGTAATGGCTATTATTCTTTTTTTACCACTTAATACAAATATGCAAGCAGTAATATATACACAAGATATTTTTAAAAACAGTACTATATTTTCATCTATTACGTTTAGATAATATATTAAATCAAGTGATACTAATATAACAAATGCCAGCATAAAGAGTATAAGTAGTTTTTTATTAATATTTATCATTATTATGTTTCTCCTTATTTTTAAATTTACCTAAAAATCTTAGTCTTTTCCTGAGGAGAATACTAAGACAAAAACAATAATACCTACAAGAGGATTGGGTATTATTATTGTTGCTATAAATCCTGCAACTAACCCTTTTAAAAACTGTATAATAAACTCATCTAAATCATCAAAAATATTGTTATTTTTATTCATTTATTATTCTCCTGAATACTTATATAAGAAATATGTAACAAAACTATTTTTAAAATTTCCCTTTTATTTTAAATTAATTTATAAAATATTTAAAACTTAAAATTCTTAGCTTCACGCTATTTCAGCCTAATTTATACACTTTTTACTTTTACACATCCTATATAGAATGCAATACTTGTCAAAAACATATATCCTACATCCCTAAAAGAACTTATACTTAATTCTTCACTTGTAATTAAAATAATTAAAAACCATATGATGTCAATTGTAAAAAATAGAACACTTAAATTTTTAAATCTACCTGTTATAGAAAAAAATACTATTAATATTCCAATAAATACTACAGTTGATATTCCAGAAACTACTGCAAAAATTTCTAACATTTAAAACATCTCCTAAAATAAGACTAACACTATTTTAATATTTAATTTAGTGTTATGTTTACATAATGCCATTTGTTATATATGATGTCAACTCTTTTTTTATTGCTTTAATTTCCTTTAAATACTATACTTATATATAATATTGAAGGGGGAGTATTTATGAATGATAAACACATAGAATTATCGGAAAATGAAGAGCAAATACTACAAACTATGTGGCGTGAAGATAGACCGTTAACTCGTTCAGAAATAATAAATTTAACAGAAAATAAAACATGGAAAGAAAGTTCTATTCACATTCTTTTAAATCAGCTACTGGATAAAAAGGCCATCTATGCCAATGAAATTGTAAAAACTGGCAAGGGCTTTGGGAGAACTTACTTGCCGCTTATTAAAAAAGATGACTATGATTTTAACAAGCTTAAAAATGAAGCAACTGCTTTAAATCCAAGTGATTCTTCTATTAAAAAATTTCTTTCTTTTTTAGTGAAAACTGATAAAATAACTAGCGAAGAAATTGATGACTTAGAGGACTTGTTAAAATAAGGAGTTTTAAATTGGATATTAATGTTTTTTCTTTTATTATGTCTGTTATATGGTTTAATATTTTTATATTAATTATTAATTTTTTTAGAAAACGTGATAAATTTATTTCAAATTTTAATGTCTATTCTATTTTATTTTTAATATTATTGGCAATAATTCGTGTTATTTTTAGTTTTGACTTTAAAAATGCAATAATAATTAATTCAGAAAAAATTTACCCTATATTTTATAATTTTATAACTTATGAATTTTCACTTAATAGTTTAAATTTAAGAATGTATAATATTATTATATTAATATGGGTTGTGGGAATATTAATTTTAACCATCTGTGATATTTTAAATTTTATAAAATTTAAAAAAATATTAAACACATATAAAAATATTTGGAATAAAAATAATGAAACTGTACTAGGCGAGATTATAAAATCTCAAAATATTGGCAAGAAAATAAATATTGTTCAAACGGAAAATATTAATTCACCAATGATTGTAGGTATTAATAATCCCACTATATATTTGCCAAATATAAATTTTACCAATGAAGAGCTTCACTTTATAATTTTTCATGAATTAAATCATTTTCTTGGAAAGGATATTATAAAAAAAATATTTATGCAAATTTTTAAAAATATATTTTGGTGGAACCCTTTTATTCATATTTTTGCTAAAGATTTTGATAATATTTTAGAAGTACAGTGTGATTTAAGAACTACCAAACATATGACAAATTTAGAAAAAAAAGACTATTTGAAAAGTATTGCAAAAGTATTAAGAAATGATGTAAATAAATTTGAAACTTATAAAGTAGAGGTTGCCTCCTACTTAATAAATACTAGTAATTTTTATGATATAAAGCAAAGATTTAAAATTGTTTTAAATTGTAACTATAAAAGTAAATC
This sequence comes from Anaerosphaera aminiphila DSM 21120, assembly GCF_900129925.1. GTDB lineage: Bacteria > Bacillota > Clostridia > Tissierellales > Peptoniphilaceae > Anaerosphaera > Anaerosphaera aminiphila. The sequence continues at coordinate 11,887 of NZ_FQXI01000007.1, forward strand.
AAAATATATTAATATTTTTATTTGTATATTATTTTTTATATTATTTATAGCTTCGTACTTTTTCATATTTAAGCCTTTTTACTTCCCTGAAGATGAAGGAATTTATTATAAGGAAGGTTATGATACCTTTCTAATAGAAAATGATGAAATATTTTAATTTAAAGGAGATTTATTTATAAAAACAAAATAGCTACTATAAGACTAATTAAAGTTCTATAGTAGCTATTATTTTTTTAATTATTTTGCAATTTTCACTTTTTTACTTACTATAATTCCAACTATAAATCCTATAATTGCTATTGAAATCCACCCGAATCCCGCTTTTGCAAAGGGTATTATATTGTCATAGCCATTAGTTAAAAATAAAACAGCGCTGTTATTAGAAATTGCTTCAGGGCAAGATTTAAGTGCATCTACAAAGCTCACAATGCCTGTAAATAGAAGTGTAATTCTCCAGACAACTAGATCTTCCTTAAATACCCTTGATACAAATATAAGGGCTATTAAGACGATTGCAAGAGGATAGAGAAATACAAGCACTGGCATAGATAAATCCAATAGCATATTTAAACCCACATTTGACACTAAAAAACTAAATCCTGTTATTATACATATAAATCCAAAGTAACTTATTTTCGGATACATTTTATTAAATGTCTCTGAACAAGCTGTTATAAGTCCTATTGCCGTTTTAAGACAGGCCACCGTAGCTATTATTGAAAGCAGTATTTGTCCCGGAACTCCAAAATAGTAACTTGCTATTTGATTTAAAGCCACTCCACCATTTTCTGCTACTGGCATTTGTCCCAAACTAGAGGCTCCCATAAATATTAGTGAACCGTAAATTAAAGACATTAAAACAAGGGTTACTATCCCTGATTTTAGCGTATACTTTGCAATTTCCGATGGCTCATTTACACCTAAGTTTTTAATTGAATTTATAACTATTATAGAAAATGCCAGTGATGCCAATGCGTCCATTGTATTATAGCCACCTATAAATCCTTGGCTAAAGGAGTTTGTAACATAAAGTTCTCCGGCAGGTTGCTCAAATACATTTCCCATTGGAGAAATAAAGGACTTTATAATTAAAATTGACAACAGCACCAAAAATATTGGATTTAATACTTTTCCAACCCACACCATTATTTTTGAGGGCTTTCTTGAAAATAAAAAGGCCACTATAAAATATATTGCAGTAAATAAAAATAAAACCAGCTTTGTATTTTCCGGACTTATAAAAGATTTAAGTCCCACTTCATATGCCACTGTTGCAGTTCTAGGGAGAGCAAAAAATGGACCTATTGTCAAATAGAGTGCCACTGTAAAAAACACTCCAAATTTTTTACCTACTTTACTGGACAGTTCAATTAATCCCTCAGAACCTGATATTCCCATTGCCACAGTTCCAAGTATTGGAAGTCCCACTGCTGCAATTAAAAATCCAATCATTGCCAAAATTAATTTTGAACCTGCCTCTTGACCTAAAAATACTGGAAATATTAAGTTTCCGGCACCAAAGAAAAGTCCAAATAACATTGAACCTATAAGCATGTAATCCTTAAATTTTTTACTCATAATCCCTCCTAGAAAATATTTTTCATTAAATAAATTTTATTTTATAAAGATTTTTAAATACTTGAGAGAGGGCGAAGGGAATTGCGATTTTCCCTCATGCCCTCTCTCAAACTCTCTCCCCTTACACCCTTGAAACGCTTTCAGGTTTTCTAAAGGCTAAAGGACTTTGTTGAAAACTATAACAGATACCTAATAAAAATCTTTAATTCTGTTATAAATTTTATACAAAAATTTTCCATAACAATGGGGAGTGAACAAAATCTACTGTCATTATTTGATTTCATGGATAATTATTTCTTATTATGAAAATCTCTTTTAAAATAAAGTAAAATTTATTTTTAATATTTAGACTATCTAAATACTTTTTATAAATTATACCAAATTTTTTACATCTCACATAGTAATTATTTAACTTTACCTTCTTTAATAAAGTCAACTAAGTTAGTAAATAGAACACTGCTCTTAACTTTATTTGAAGTGTCTTCATCTTTTAAGATGCTGATTAATTCAAAGGCAAGTACTTGAGCAAAAGATGGTCCCATTGAAGTTACTATGTTTTTGTCAATTACTACAGGCTCGTCAACTCTTCCCTTTTGTTTTAAATTTACTTCATATCCAGGGAAACAAGTGAATTTTCCCTCTTTTAAAATTTCTGCCTTGTCCAGTACTATTGGACCTGCGCATATTGCCACTACTAACTTTTCTTCATTGTCAAAAACTTTTACCAACTCTAAAACTCTGTTTTCAGCAGCTAAATTTGTAGCTCCGGGAAGTCCACCAGGAATATATACAGCTCTATAGTCTTCAATGTTCATTTCATCAAAGGTCTTATCTGCTAAAACTGTAATACCATGAGTTCCCCTTACTTTTTTACTATCTGTAATACTTATAAGTTCGACTTCTAATTCTGCACGTCTTAAGTAATCACAAACAGTTAACGCCTCTATTTCCTCAAATCCATCTGCTAAAAAAATAAGTAAATCTTTCATTTTAAAATCCCCTTTCAATTTACATATTCTTAGATTTCTCAACTGTTGCATTTATTGCATCAATAATAGAACCTCTAAATCCTTTTTCCTCCAACACTTTAAGCCCTTCAATAGTAGTGCCTCCCGGAGAAGTTACCATGTCTTTTAATTCTCCTGGATGTTTTTTAGTTTCAAGTACCATTTTAGCTGAGCCCAATACACTTTGAGCTATAAACTCATATGCATCAAATCTCTTCATTCCATTTAAAACCGCCCCATCAGCTGCAGCTTCTATAAACATATAGACATATGCAGGAAGACATCCACAAGTTCCTGAAAAAGCAGGAAAGTACTCTTCTTCTAGTATTGCAACTTTTCCTATTAAGTTGAATATTTTCTTTACTTCTTCTATTTCTCCTTCTGTTAAAAGTGTATTTGGACAAATTGCCGACATTGACTCGTAGACCAATGCAGGTGTATTTGGCATTATCATTGCTATTTTTCTATTTGGCAGTAAATTTTCTAATTTTTCTATAGTAAATCCAGGTGCTATGGATATTAAAATCTTATCTTCACTAAATTCATTTTTTATTTCGTCTATTACAGTTTTATATAAATTTGGTTTTACAGCCAAGATAATTATTTTAGACTTCTCTACCAAATCTATATTGTCTTTTGCTATTTGAACATTGGAAAAGCTCTTGTATTCACTTAATTTTTCTGCACTTCCATCAGAAACTATTATTTCTTCTTTATTGTTTATAAGTCCATGGGCTATTGCTCCGCCCATATTTCCAATACCTACTATTCCCACTCTATTCATAGAAATATCACCTCTATATAATTATGGCACAAATTTCTTTAATTTTCTACTATTCCAGCCTCTTGTGCTATAATTAAATTGGTGATTTAAATGAAAAAAGTATCTCTAGCAAAGCTGTTTTTTACGTTTTTTAAAATTAGTGCAGTAACTTTTGGCGGAGGCTATACAATCGTTCCAATAGTAAAGGACGTCTTTGTAAATGAATTAAAATTAATAGACGACGATGAGATGACAAACTTAGTGGCACTGGCTCAAAGTGGCCCGGGTGCTATGGCTGTTTCAACTTCCATACTCACAGGCTATAAGTTAAGGGGTCCTATTGGTGCTATAACTTGTTTAATAGCCTCGGCTCTGCCATGTCTCTTGATACTATCTATAGTATCTGTGTTCTATACACAATTTAAGACAAATTTTTTTATAAAGTCTGCACTTGATGGAATTAGTGGTGTTGTATGTGCTGTGCTTTTAGTTACTGTCTTTAATATGGGAAAAGCTGCCTATAAAAACTATCCTATTTTTTCATCTGCAATAATGATTTTAGTTTTTGTCTTGGGATTTTTTGTAAATATTAGTACAGCTCCTCTTCTACTATGCTCTGCAATTCTTGGCATATGTGTATTTTACGTAACAGATAGGAGGAAGGAAATTGAGTAATATACTAATAGAGCTCTATCTAACTTTTTTTAAAATAGGCTCACTTGCCTTCGGCGGAGGATATGCCACAATTCCCCTAATAGAAAAATATGTAGTTGTGGGAAATAATTGGCTTTCAATGTCTGAGTTTTTAGATTTAATTTCAATTTCTCAAATGACCCCAGGCCCAATTGCCATAAATTCAGCAACATTTGTAGGTCAAAGGGTAAGTGGTTTTATTGGAGCTATAGTTGCAACTGCAGGTATTTTAACTCCTCAATTTATTATAATGATGATATTTGGATACTTCTTATTTTCAAAAAACAAAAAATTTAAAGTACTAGATTGGATTTTAAATGGGCTAAAAGCTGGAATTGTATCGCTAATACTAATATCTGCTATTAATTTAATAAGGACTAGCGTATTTCCAAGTGGATTTGAAAGTATTAACTTTATAGTAATTACAACCTTCGTCATTGGACTTATACTCTACATAAAAAAAGTGAGTATGTTTAAGTTAATAGCCCTTGGTGCAGCACTGGGGATAGGGCTTAATTTAATATTTTAATGGCCACGTGGAACTATATCAAATTTATCTCTCTCCTTTTTTAAATCGGCATAGAGAAATTTTAAAAATATAACACCAAGTGGAATTAAAGTAATTAAAATAGCTCTTCCAAGGTATTTATTGCAAAGTACTGTAGAGATTATTGCCCCTATTACAAAGACTAAAATCATTGTAAAGTGAACAGTAATCTCTTTTTTATCTTTACTTTTTCCATCTCTATAAAATTTTACAATACTGTTTCCCATTCCCTTTAGATGATTTGTACAAAATGTTGTAGAAACAGAAATTTCTCTAGTCTGTCTAAAGGTGTTAAACTGCATTGAACAAATAAAATTTATTGCAATTTGAGATATTTGAAAGGGAGCACTTTCTGGTAAAAATCCCAAAATTGTCACCACAACTATTTCAATAAATATTAACACTGTCTCCCAACGCAATATTTTTAACTTTCTCATTGGATCATATATGACTTCCGATATTGTAATTCCAAATAAATAGGCACTTATTGGAATTACAAAGTATAAAGCATGTGCCCACTGTTTATTTCCAAATGCTATTGCCATTAATACAAAATTTGCAGTTTGAGCATTTGAAAATACTCCACCTCTTATGGTATAAGTAAAGGCTCCATAAAAACCGCTTACTAACATTAAAACCACATAGACCCAAAATTTTTCCACTTCTAAATTTTCACTTTTTACTCTTTCATTTAACTTTGACATTTTCACTTGCTCCAATTTTTTACTCTATACTAAAATTATATTTACTTATATATTCTTTGTAAAGTAAAAAACGTTTTCTTGTTTTTAAAATAGTCAATTAATGTTATAATAATTTTATAAAATTTAAAGGAGTTTATATGTGGACTAGAGAAGAATTAAAGAACAACGCAAAAAGATTTTTAAAATTTTCACTATTTAAGGCTGTTATCGTCTGTTTAATATTTGCAATTTTTGTAAACATACTTAATGGAAATTCTATTTTAGACAATACTAAAAACGTAGTTAATAGAAATATTTCAAGTATTGATGAAAATAATAGTAAATATGTGGAAAATTACGACGAAAAATTTAAGTCACCTGAAAATAATACAACCTTTGATTTAAATTTAAATGGCAATAATCTCAACGTGTATAATTTCATAGAAAAGTACCTTCCTAAGAGCTTGGCAGATAATTTTTTATTTACAGGTAAATTATCTATTGTCATTTCAAATACAATTTTTTGGTTTATTTTAATGGCGATTTTTATTTTGAGAATTTTTATAATAAACCCATTGAGAATAGGTAGAGCCAGATTTTTCTTAAATGGTTATGATGGTGATGCAAAAATCTCCTATTTATTTAGTTCTTTTAAAGATGGAAGTTGGCTAAAAATCTCACTAAAACTTTTTGTAAGAGACTTATATATAATTTTATGGAGTTTACTATTACTAGTTCCGGGAATTGTAAAGAGCTATCAGTACTATTTTGTAGATTATATACTTGCAGAAGATCCAAACTTGAGTATCTCTGATGCAATTAGTTTAAGTAGCAATATGACTTCCGGAGAAAAATACGATATTTTTATATTGGATTTATCTTTTATTGGATGGCAAATTTTAGCATCTATTCTTTTAAATCTTGGATATATTTTACTAAATCCCTATATGCAAGCAACATTTGCAAGTTTATATATTTTTGATAGAGATAAATTAAAGAATGTTGAAATTGAAAATCTTAATGCTGACTAAAAAAATAATACTCTAGCTAAGCTAGAGTATTATTTTATATTATAGACCAATATATCTTTTATAGATCCATTTTCCTCAGATTTTATTTCATAAAAATACTTTCCGTCATCTACAGTTTCACCTACTAGTATAGGCTTGCCTTCTCTTTCAAATAGAAAAAATACAAGTTCCCCCAGTGTTTCAAATCCCCTGTCTTCTATTTCAAATTCATAGACTTGATTTATATCATTTACGTGAGTTCCTGAGCTAAATATTCCCTTGTGTCTCGTAATGGCTATTTTCACATCAGATGATTCAACTAGTAAATACTTTCTAATTCCGAATAAAATAGCTATTGCAATAACTCCTATTAATAAATCCGGAACACTTTCTGATTCTATTAGCATTTTTCTGGAGATAACTAGTAAAATCAAATGTATTATTGTGGCATCTGTATGCGCAACCATCAACAGTACAAACTCCATTGCTATTACTAAGAGCAGTATATGAGATAAAAACTCCTTAAATATTCCACTACTTATTTCAGCATTATTTTGGAGTATAACTATATAGTACCTGACAATATCCGGAACTGAAATTAGTATTCCTATTATCAAAGATATAGAAATTAATATTTCAAAAAAGAATACTATTTTATTTAAAAATAACAAAAATTCTTTTCTCTTCATTTTTTTATTTTCCTTTAATTTAGACTTTTGTTGTCTTATCTATTTCTTTTTTCATCTTATCCAATACTTTTTTTTCTATTCTAGATACTGTCATCTGTGAAATGTTCAATTTTTTTGCAATGGAAACTTGTGTCTTTTTATTAAAGTATCTGTCTAATAATATTGTCTTTTCCACATCGTTTAAATCTTCCATTAACTTTTCAAAAAAATCTTTCATTTCTATTTTATCAAAGTATCTCTCATCTTCGCCTATTAAGTCAGACAAATTAATTTCTTTATCATCGTTATTTGAATCATAGACTACATCCAGTGATTGAGGAGAATATACTTTACTTGCCTCTATAGACTCTAATATTTCCTCAGGTGTACTATCTAAATATTCGGCTATGTCATTTATTGTAGGAGTTCTTTGGTATTCTTGAGATAGGTGGACTTTTGCATCATTTATTTTCTTAGAGAGCTCCTGAATTCTCCTTGGCACTCTAATTGTCCATCCCTTATCTCTAAAGTACTTTTTAATTTCTCCTATAATCGTTGGAGTTGCAAAAGAAGAAAATTCATATCCCTTGCTTAAATCATATCTATCTATAGCATAAATAAGTCCTATTGATGCCACTTGATAGATATCATCATAGTCTATTCCCCTACCTGAATATTTTTTTGACAATATTTCTGCTATATAGAGGTGCTCTTCTATTAAAATATCTCTGAGCTCAGGATCATTTGTTTCCTTGTATTCCTTAAATAGTTCTTTTCGCTCTTCTTTAGTTAGTTTTCTTCCCAAGTTATAATATTCTTCTTTTTTCATAGTATCAACCTTAAAATTTTTTAACCATGCAAAGTACTTCTCTGTCTAAATAACTTTCATCTACAAGGCACTCTATTATGGTGTTTGACAGATGAAGTTCTTCTAGTTCATTTATTTTCTCTTCACATATTTCAGATATTTTAATTTTTAACTCTTTATCCAATTCCAACTCTATGTTAATATTTTCACTGCATTGAAGTTTAAATGCTATATTTAAACCTTCTGTTATTGCCATTTTTATGTCTTCAAGAGTTTCTATATCAATTTTATAGTTTGACATAATTCCAGATATTAGTAACCTTACTGAACTTATATACTCTGCTTTATTTGGAATTGTTAAAATTATTTTGTCCATATTACGACCTCATCTCAAAAACATTATCAAGTTTTGTAATTGTAAATAATTTTCTTATGCTGTTAGTTATATTTCTAATGGCTATTTTATTATTGTCTTTTTCAATTTCATTTAGTATATAAATTAGAGCTCCCAGGCCTGTTGAGTCTATATACTCCAGTTTATCTCCATCTATGAGGATATTTTTTTTATCTTCCTCATAGAGTTTCATTACTTTTTCTTTAAATTCTGAAATAGTATAGATATCAAGTTCTCCTACTGGATATATTATCAGTTCTTCCTTGTTCTCATAATTAATTTCAAACGCCATTTTTACCTCCTAAAACTCGACTAATTCAATTACAACTAATCTCCTATATATTTCGCAACTGCAACTACATCTGAATCTTTAATATTCATCAGTTTTACTCCTGAAGTTGATCTTCCCATTGTTGAAATTCCCTCAGTTTCAATTCTTATAATTACTCCTGCTGATGTTATCATCATAATTTCGTCATTTTTATCTATAACTTTTGCAGATACTAAATCTCCGGTCTTATCTTTAACTTTATAAGTTATTATTCCCTTTCCAGCTCTCGTTTGAGTTCTGTACTCATTTAATAAAGTCATCTTTCCATATCCCTTTTCTGAGATAACCAGTAGATATTTATCATCCTGCACTATGTCAAATGCCACAACTTCATCGTCTTTGCCAAGTTCTATAGATTTAACTCCCATCGAAGTTCTTCCTGTTAATCTAACGTCATTTTCGCTAAATCTTATACTCTTGCCCTTTTTAGTTACAAGTATTAATTCTTCATTTCCTGTAGTTAACTTAGTTGAAATTATACTGTCATTTTCCTTTAAAGTCATGCCAATAATACCTGATTTTCTAATATTTTTAAATTCATCAAAGGATACTCTCTTAATAATTCCGTGTTTTGTAGCCATTACTATTTTTAGTTCCGGATCAAAGTTTCTTACCGGAATTATAGATTGTACTTTTTCATCTGCTGATAAGTTTAGTATATTTATTATAGCAGTTCCCTTTGCTTGTCTTGAACTTTCAGGAATTTCATATGCCTTAAGTTTATAAACTCTTCCAAGATTTGTAAAGAAGAATATTGAATCGTGACTTGAAGTTATAAATAAGTCATTTACAAAGTCCTCTTCTCTAGTGGTAAGGGCTGATATTCCCCTTCCACCTCTTTTTTGTGGTTTATATGTGCCTTCCGGCATTCTCTTAATGTATCCGAATTGAGTTAAAGTTATTATAACATCTTCTTCTTTAATTATATCTGCTAAATCTATTTCTTCTGCTGAAGGTTTAATTACAGTTCTTCTCAAATCACCATATTTGTCTTTAATTTCAAGTAGCTCTTCTTTTATTAGGTCCATTAAAATACTGTGATTTTCCAAAATTTCTGTAAGTCTTGCCATATATTTAACCAGCTCTTCATATTCTTCATCAAGCTTTTCTCTTTCAAGTCCTGTAAGTCTTTTGATTCTCATGTCTAAAATTGCTTGACCTTGAATATCTGATAGTCCAAATTCTTCTGTAAAAGTAGCTTTTGCATCTTCATCTGTTCTGGACTGTCTTGTTATTTCTATAATTCTGTCAATGTTGTCAAGTGCAATTTTTAGTCCCTCAACTATGTGAGCTCTTGCCTTTGCCTTTGCCAGTTCAAATTTTGTCCTTCTTGTAACTACTTCTATTTGATGGTCTACATAGTTAGATATCAGCTCTTTTAGTGAAAGTACTTTTGGAACTCCATTTACTAGAGCTAAGTTTATAATTCCAAAAGTTATTTTCATTTGAGTGTTTTTATATAGTTTATTTAAGACTACATTTGGATTTGCATCTCTCTTTAAATCTATTACTATCTTTACACCTTTTCGTGTAGACTCATCTCTTATTGAGGATATTCCCTCTATTTCTTTTTCCTTTACAAGTTCTGCCATCTTCATAACTAAATTAGATTTATTTACTTGGTATGGAATTTCTGAAATAACTATTCTATTCCTATTTTTTACTTCTTCTATATCTGCTACTGCACGAACTTGAATCTTTCCTCGTCCAGTTTTATATGCCAGTTTAATTCCCTCTTTTCCCATAATCTGTGCACCTGTTGGAAAATCAGGACCTTTAATAGTATTCATAAGTTCTTCAACTGTAATGTCTTCGTTGTCAATATATTCAATTACACCGTCTATTACTTCATTTAAGTTGTGAGGTGCCATATTTGTTGCCATACCTACTGCAATACCTGAAGATCCGTTTACTAATAGATTTGGAAATCTAGCAGGTAGTACTACCGGTTCAGTTTCCTCTTCGTCAAAGTTTGGCTTAAAGTCAACTGTGTCTTTATTTATATCTCTTAGCATTTCAAGGGCTAACTTTGACATTCTAACTTCTGTATAACGCATAGCTGCTGCGCCGTCTCCATCTATATTACCAAAGTTTCCCTGTCCATCTACTAGAGGATATCTGGTGCTGAAAGGTTGAGCAAGTCTTACTGTTGCATCATAAATAGATGAGTCACCATGAGGGTGAAACTTACCCATTACATCCCCAACAAGTCTTGCTGATTTTTTATAAGATCCATTGGGTGAAAGTCCCAATACTTGCATTCCGTACAATATCCTTCTGTGAACCGGTTTTAAACCATCTCTTACATCTGGAAGTGCACGTGATACTATTACGCTCATAGAATAGTCCAGATAAGACTTTCTCATCTTCTCTTCTAAGTCAACGTTAATTATTCCACTATCATTAAACTCTGTCATTATATCCTCCTACGCATCAATATTTTCTACATAGACTGCATTATCTTGAATAAATTCACGTCTTGGCTCTACGTCTGCACCCATTAACATTGAAAATGTCTGATCTGCTTCTATGGCATCACTAATTTCAACTTTTAACAGTATTCTATGTTCAGGACTCATTGTAGTTTCCCAAAGATCTTCTGAATTCATCTCTCCAAGACCTTTATATCTCTTAATTGAAAACTTTTTATCTCTTCCAAGTTCTGTTAAAGAGCTTTGAAGTTCTTTTTCATCATATGCATATCTAACTGCTTTTGTGCCCTTCATTATTCCAAATAGAGGAGGTTTTGCAACGTATACATGTCCTTCTTCTATTAACTTAGGCATATATCTGTAGAAAAATGTCAACAACAGTGTCATTATATGAGCACCGTCTACGTCGGCATCTGTCATAATTATAATTTTGTTGTACCTTAAATTATTTATGTCAAATTCTTCTCCTATACCTGTTCCAAAAGCTGTAATCATATTTTTTATTTCTTCAGAGTTTAATATTCTGTCAAGTCTTGCCTTTTCAACATTTAATATTTTACCACGAAGTGGAAGTATTGCTTGAAATTCTGAATCTCTACCGTCTTTTGCTGAACCGCCGGCAGAGTTACCTTCAACTATGAAAATTTCTGTTGTCTCATTGTCAGCATTGTGACAGTCAGCTAATTTTCCAGGTAGAGTCATAGACTCCAGCATATTTTTCTTTCTAGTTAAGTCTCTTGCTTTTCTAGCTGCTTCTCTAGCTCTTCTAGCTGATAGAGCCTTATCTAAAATAGTCTTTGTTATTTTTGGATTTTCTTCAAAGAAGTTAGATAGTTCTTCTGATACCGCAGAATCTACTATTCCTCTAGTTTCAGAGTTTCCTAGTTTTGCCTTTGTCTGTCCTTCAAATTGAGGATCTTGAAGTTTTACACTTATTATTCCGGTAAGTCCTTCTCTAACGTCTTCACTGGATAAGTTTTCTTCTTTTTCTTTTATTACATTGTACTTTCTGCCATATACGTTAATTGTTCTGGTAAGTGCAGATCTAAATCCTGAAAGATGTGTTCCACCTTCTTCTGTATTTATATTATTGGCAAAGGTCAATATATTTTCACTATAGGAATCTGTATATTGAAGTGCTGCTTCAACTAAAGTCCCATCTCTAACTTCTTCTATATATATAACTTCTTCGTGAATTGGAGTTTTATTTTTATTTATATACTCTACAAAGGACTTTATTCCTCCCTCGTAGTGGTACATAACTTTTTCTCTTACTTTTCCGTTTTCTCCAACTCTCTCATCTTTAAATTCAATTCTAATGCCCTTATTTAAAAAGGCCATTTCTCTAAATCTCTTAGAAAGAGTATCAAATTCAAAATCTACTGTGTCAAAAATTTCTTCATCAGGTCTAAAAAATATTTTAGTTCCCGTATTTTCAACAGCTACACTTCCCACTACTTCTAACTTAGAAGTTGCAATTCCCCTTGAAAAGTGCTGTTCATAGACTTTACCATCTCTTTTTACTGTTACTATCAACTCTGATGAAAGCGCATTTACTACTGAAACACCTACTCCGTGTAGTCCACCTGAGACTTTATATGCATTGTTGTCAAATTTTCCTCCGGCATGAAGTATTGTAAGAACTGTCTCAACTGTAGATTTACCTGTCTGAGGGTGTATTCCTGTTGGAATCCCCGATCCATTGTCTTCAATACTAACTGAGCCGTCTTGATATATTTTTATAAATATATAGTCACAAATTCCAGCCAAAGCCTCATCTATTGAGTTGTCAACTACTTCATAAACTAAATGATGCAGTCCTTTGGAACCTGTGGAACCTATATACATTCCAGGTCTCTTCCTAACCGGTTCAAGACCTGTTAATACCTGAATGTCCTCTGCACCATAATGTCTATTATTATTTTCTTTCATTGTATTCTCCTAATCTATCATAATCTATAATTCTGCCATTACTTATATTAAAATACTTTCCAATTAAATTTTTAAAGATATTTTCATTTAAATCTGTAGATGTTATAAATATTTGAGTGCCATTAAAGCTGTCTATTAAATACTTAGACCTACTCTTATCTAATTCAGAAAATACGTCATCTAAAAGTAATATGGGATTAGTTTTTAATTTTTCTCTTAATATGTCCAGTTCAGAAAGTTTTAAACTTAAAACAATAGAGCGTATTTCCCCTTGAGATCCGAAAATTTTTGAACTCAAATTTTTTATTTTAAAATCCAAGTCATCTCTATGGGGCCCAACTGTAGTATATTTTAACTCCAAATCTCTCTTTAGCGACTTCTTTAAGTGCTTTAAAAATATTTTTTCCATTTCAGATTCTTCTGAATTTAACGGAATTGTACTGAGATAGGTTATTTTTAAATCATCTCCACCTGAGAGATTCATAAAGTGATCTTTAGAGTGTTTTTCTATTTGCTTTACATAGTTAAGTCTAGTTCTTAAAATACTCACTCCTATTTGAGCAAGTTGAAAATCATAAACTTCCAACAAGTCATAGTTAATATTTTTCTTTAAGAGTTTATTTCTTTCAAATATAATTTTTTTATAATTTAAGAGATTGTATTCATACATTGCATCTACTTTAGATATTAAATTGTCTAAATACTTTCTTCTGTCATTTGGTCCAAATTTTATAATATTTAAATCAGCTGGAGTAAATATTACTGATGCCATATCTCTCTTGTAGTTTTTAATGTTCAATTGCTCATCATTTATAAAAAAATTATTTTTCTTATTTAAATTTATTTCAACTTTATAAGTGTCTTCATAGTCAAAATTTTGTATTGTGGAATTTATTTCTGCACTTTGGCTAGCTATTCTTATAAGTTCGTTGTCTTTTGCAGATTTAAAGGACTTCCCCAGTGTTGCAATATAAATAGCCTCTAATAAGTTTGTCTTTCCCATGGCATTCTTTCCAATTATTATATTTACATTTTCATTGGGATCAAATTTTAAGTGTTCATAATTTCTAAAATTAAAAATTTCTAAATCTATTAATTTCATTATTCACCGACTATAAAAAATTCGCCATTAAACTCAACTTTATCATTTTTATAGAGTTTTTTTCCCCTTCTAGTTTCAATACTTCCGTTTACTTTGACATTTCCATCTTGTATTAGCATTTTTGCCTCTCCACCAGTTTGAACGGCACCTACTAATTTTAAAAAACTATCTAATTTTATATAATCTTCACTTTTCATTTTTTCACCTAGTTTGCAAGTCTTACTGGAAGCACTAAGTAGATGTAGTTTTCATCGTCTTCTTTTATAATACATGGATTAATGGAATCTGTGAAATTAAGACTGATTTTTTCAGAGTCTATTATCTTTATTCCCTCTAGTAGATATTTTGAGTTAAATGCTATTTTTAAAGGTTCTCCATCTACTTTTGAACTTACAATTTCCTCTACGTTTCCAATTTCGGAATTTGAAGTTATCTCTATTTCATTTTCTTTTACATTTAATTTCACAAGGTTTGCCTTGTCTTCTTTTGCAAGTAAACTTGCTCTTTCAAGTGCATCTTGAAAGATATTTTTTGCTATTTCCACTACTGTTGAATGATTTTCCCTTATAAGTCCATCATATTTAAAAAATTCTCCACTTAAAAGTGTTGTATAAAATGTAGTGTCTTGAAAATCAAATTTCATTGAATTCTTTCCTATTGAAATATTTAACTGACTGTCATCTTCTATTATTTTTATAAGTTCATTTAAACTTCTGGCAGGAACTATAGAGCTGACACTTTCTGTAGAATTTATTATTATTTTTTTTAGTGCCATTCTAAATCCATCAAGTGCTACAAAATTTATTTCATTTTCCTTTATGTCCATTAGAACTCCTGTAAATGCAACTCTGGTTTCATCATAAGAAACTGCAAAGGAAGTCTTTCTAATAGCTTCTTTAAATTCAAAGCCCTTTAGTTTTACATTTACTATTTCATCAATTTTAGGTAAATCAGGATATTCATCACTTGGTTGACATTGAATATTAAATTCACTGTTTAAACATTTTATGTTCATATTTGAATTTAATACTTCTATGTGTATAGTATCATCGGGAAGTTTTCTTATAATATCTCCAAACAGTCTGGAGTTTATAACTATTTCTCCCTCTTCTATAACTATAGCACTTACAGATGTATTTACTGTTATTTCTGTATCAGAAGCTATAAGTGTCAATTTATTGTCTTTTGCTTTTAATAGTATACCTTCTAATATTTGCATAGTAGTTCTAGTTGATATTGCTTTTTGTACTATTGAAATATGTTTAGATAGATCTCTTTTATTAATTTTAAATTTCATAATTTTTTCTCCTAGTAATATAGTATATATAGTTAATAATAGTAGTAGTGCCTGTTAATTTGTTAATAAGTGAGTTAACTGTTGATAAATGAAGAATACTTTAACTTAATAACATGTTGATAACTCTCTTATAACTTTAATAGTTGTTAACAGATTTTACTCCTTTATTTCCCTCATTAAATTGTTAATTTTAATTTTTAAGGAAGTATCTTCTTCCATATCTCTTTCTACTTTGTTATAAGCATGTATTACTGTTGAGTGATCTCTTCCTCCAAATTCCTCTCCAATTTTAGGAAGGGATAAATCAGTGAGCTCTCTTGCGATATACATGGCTATTTGTCTAGGATATGCAATACTTCTAGTTCTTTTTTTAGAGTCTATATCATCTATATTTACCTTATAGCTCTTTGCAACAACTTCTTTTATTATTTGAGTATTTATAACTTTTTCCTTTTTTGTATTGTAAAGGTCTTTTAATACTATTGCCGCTGTCTGTTCCGATATTTCACTTGTAGTGAGTTTTGAATATGCCATTACTCTTGAAAGAGCTCCTTCAAGCTCACGAATGTTGCTTTTTACGTTTTCGGCAATAAAATTAATTACGTTATTTGGAATATTAAAGCCCTCTGATTCAGCTTTAGACCTTAAAATAGCAATTCTAGTCTCTAAATCAGGAGGTCCTATATCCACCACTAGTCCCCAGGCAAATCTGGAAATAAGTCTTTCCTCCAAAGCTTTTATGTCCTTTGGCGGTTTGTCTGATGTGAGAACTATTTGTCTATTTGACTCATGTAATTCATTAAATGTATGGAAAAATTCCTCTTGAGTCCTGTCCTTATCAGCAATAAACTGAATATCGTCAATTAAGAGCAGGTCAACTCTTCTGTACTTATTTCTAAAGGCCTCATTTTTATTAGTTTGAATAGAATTTATAAGTTCATTTGTAAATTGTTCACTTGTAACATAGAGAACTTTTTTACTTGGGTCTTGAGATTGTACAAAATGACCTATAGCCTGCATTAAGTGAGTTTTTCCAAGTCCAACTCCACCATATATAAAAAGCGGATTGGAATGAGCTTCGTGGGGGTTTAAGTAACTTTCAGCCACGGCAAGTGATGCTGCATGAGCAAACTCATTGCTCTTCCCCACTACAAAATTTTCAAAAATATACTTTTGATTTAATCTTGATTTAGGAAGAAAATTATTTGATTCTTTTTTTAATGAAACATTACTTTCATCTTCTGTTAAAATTATTGGCGTATAGTCTACTTTGGTGACATCTTGAATACATTTTTTTACGAGCCTAAGCTGCGAAGAGTTATTAGTTAGTCGCGTTTTCATAAATTCAATGGGAACAGTGACATAAAAAATTTTTTCCTCTTCGTCTATTTCTTTAAGCTTCATATCTTTGTACCATGTATTAAAGGAAACTGAAGCCATAGACTGTTGCTCCAATTTATTCATAATTTCGCTCCATAGACTGGAGAGATCTTTGTCCATTTTATGCCTCCTAAAATTATAAACAAAACTAAATGTTAATAAAAAACTATGGATAAAGTTATTCACATTTGTTAATAACCTGTTGATAGTTTAAATGTATATGTGAGATTGTTGATAGATATTTTACTGAAATCTAGCTTTTAAGTGAAAAAAGACTTAAAAAATAGAGTTTATAAACAGTTTATCCACAAACTGTTTATAACTCCTTTTATAAACAATTTTATTTTCATCAACAACACGATAAAGTTATTCACATATATTTTAACAAAAAAACCATAACTTATCAACAAGATGAAATTAGGATGCTTACTTAATTTTAAATAAAAGTTTAGTTATAATTTCTTGACAATAATGGGGCTAATCTAATATAATTTGTAGTACTGTAATTAGGAGGTGATTTTAAATGAAGAGAACATACCAACCAAAGAACAAACAAAGAAAAAGAGAACACGGTTTTAGAGCTAGAATGAGAACTAGAGCAGGAAGAAGTATTATTAAGGCAAGAAGAAGAAAAGGTAGAAAGATACTTTCAGCTTAATTAAAAATGAGGAAAAATGAAGGATTGTTATTTAAAGAAAAACATTGAGTTTCAAAGAGTGTATTCGGCAAGAAACATAAACGGAAATAAAAGTCTTACTGTATTTTATAAGAAAAACAACTTAAACTGCAAGAGAGTGGGATTTACTATTACTAAAAAAATAGGAAATGCCGTCACTAGAAATAAAATAAAGAGAAGACTTAAAGAAATTTACAGAGAGTGTAGTGGAGAGCTAAAAAACGGATATGACTACGTATTTGTAGTTAAAAAAGGTGTTGATAAGTTAAGTTTTAATGAACTTAAGAATTCTTTTATACATTTATCAAAGAGAATCAGGTGATATTGTGAAAAAAGTAGCTATGTGTTTAATAAAATTTTATCAAAAAGTCATATCAAAGTATATATTTCCAGGAGCCCATTGTAGATTCTATCCAACTTGTTCTCAATACGCATACATGGCCTATGAAAAGTATGGATTTTTTAAAGGCTCTTACCTATCGGTAAGAAGAATTTTAAGATGTAATCCCTTTTTTAAAGGCGGATACGATCCACTTCCTTAAGAACAGGAGGCATAATGGAAGCAATAAGAAAACTTTTGGGAATGTTTTTAAGATTTATTTATGATGTATTGGCATCAACATTCTCAGCAGAACCAGAAAGTATATCTTTCTTTGCTCTTTCAATTATTATTGCAACAATTATATTAAAACTTGTAATGGTTCCGGTAACTGTATCACAAGTAAGGAATCAAAAAAAGATGGCTGAACTTCAACCAGAACTTGAGAAATTACAAAAAAAGTATAAACACGATGAAAAAACTCTAATGGTAAAACAACAACAACTTTATAAGGATTCAAACTATAATATGTTGTCAGGTTGTCTGCCAATGATAGTGCAGTTAGTAATACTAATGGCATTTTATAGAGTGTTCTGGGAACCGGCAAAATACGCATTTACCGATGCTAAAATGTTTGCTGAAATGAATAAGAATTTCTTTTTTATACAAAACTTGGAAGTTGTAGACAAGTCTATGATTTTGGGAATAATAGCTGCAGTGACAACATTTTTAACATCGTATATAACAACTAAAAACCCTGCACAACAGACGGTGCAAAATCAACAATCACAATCTATGATGTCAGGTATGATGGTAATGATGCCTCTAATGATACTTTGGATGTCGAGAACTATGCAAGCTGCTCTTGTATTGTACTGGACTATAAGTAATATTTTTGCAATAATTCAGCAGTTGATTTCTAACTATATTGTTGCTAAAAACATGGAGGAAACAAAATGAATTATGTAATTAAAACAGCTAAAACTGTAGATGAAGCCGTAAGTCAGGCTCTAGTAGAACTAAATATTTCACTTGAAGATGCAAAAGTTGAAGTTATAGAAGAACCTTCGAAGGGTTTTTTAGGACTTATTGGTGCTAAAGACGCCACAGTAAAAGTGTCAAAAGTTGAAGATACTAAGGAAATATTAAAAGAAATATTTAGCGAAGACCCAGAGAAGAGCCAAAACATGCCAGGAATGGATGAACTAGAAAATAAATCTCTTAATGAAGAGCTAATTGATGCTCCTATAGAGAGATCTGAAGAAGATATAACAAGAGAATTTATGGATAAGCTAATGCATTCACTTGATATAGACTATGACCTTGAAATTGAGAGAAAAGACAATGTTTTAAGAGTCAACATTCTAGGAGATGAACAAAAACTGGGTATAGTAATTGGAAAAAGAGGAGCTACTCTGGATTCAATTCAATATATACTGAGTTTAATAGTAAATAAAAACTCCAGTGAATATATAAGAGTAGTAGTAGATTCAAGTGACTACAGAAAAAAAAGAGAGCAGACATTAAGAGAACTTGCTAAGAAAATGGCTACAAAGGTTTTAAAGACAAACAGGTCTATAAGACTGGAGCCAATGAGTGCACAGGAAAGAAAGATAATACATGAGACACTACAGGACTACGAAGGAGTAATAACGCACTCTGAGGGAAAAGAACCCTATAGAAAAATAGTAATTCAAAAAGAGAGAAAATATTAAAACCGAGATTACTCGGTTTTTTTATTTTTAAATAAAAATACTGTATACTATAGAGAAGTGTTAATATAATTACGCTAAAGATTGAGTTTAGGGATTAAATTTAATTATTTTATAGTAATATCCAGTGTTTTATTGTATTATATTAATCTAATATATTGCGAAGGTGATTTTATGATGAGTACTGAAACTATTTCTGCAATCTCAACAGCCACAGGAGAAGCGGGAATTGGAATAGTTAGAATGAGTGGAGAAAAGTCTGTTGAAATTGCAAATAGTATGTTTAAACCTATTTCAAAAAAAAGTTTAACAGACTCTGAAAATAGAAAACTTTTATACGGACACATATATGATGGTGACAAACTTATAGACGAAGTATTAATAGCTAAAATGATGGCACCAAGCACCTACACAAGAGAAGATGTAGTTGAAATTTACTGTCATGGTGGAATAATATCTGTGAGAAAGATATTAAATATGACCTTGGACAGAGGAGCTAGAATAGCTGAACCTGGCGAATTTACAAAGAGGGCCTTTTTAAACGGAAGACTTGATTTAACGCAGGCCGAAGCAGTAATAGACCTTATAAAGTCAAAGTCTGAAATATCCTACGATGTGAGTATTAGACAACTTGAAGGTTCACTTTCAGGAAAAATTGAAGAAATAAGAGAAAAGGTAATGTCTATGACGGCGCTAATAGTTGCCAATATAGATTTTCCTGAAGATGAAATAGTAGAAGCTACCTATAGTTCTTTAAACAGTGATGCAAAAGACGTAATAAAGAGCTTAGATGAATTAATAGAAAATTCAAATAGGGGGAAACTCCTAAGAGACGGAATAAACACTGTAATACTGGGCAAGCCCAATGTGGGAAAGAGTTCTCTATTAAACGGTTTACTGCGTGATGAAAGAGCTATAGTTACAGATATACCAGGCACTACCAGAGATGTCATAACAGATTATGTAAACTTAGAGGGAATTCTCTTAAAGATTACAGATACGGCAGGTATTAGAAATACAGAAGATAAAGTTGAAAAAATAGGTGTTGACTTGGCTAAAAAATCCATAGAGGACAGTGACCTAGTCATTGCAATCTTTGACGGTTCAAGACCTTTTGATATAAATGATGAAGAGATTATAAACTTAATTAAAAATAAGAAGTCAATAATTTTAATGAATAAATCTGATTTAAGCAGAGTTGTTTCAGAAAAAGATATAAGAGAACTTCTGGGAGATAGAGAGTATTTAGATATATCAGTTGTGGGACAAGGTGAAATACTAAAAATTGAAGAACAGATAAAAAATATGTTCTTTGATGGAGAGATAAGAGAAAATTCAGAGGTATACGTCAACAACTTAAGGCATGTGAGAGCTCTTAAAAGGGCCCGAGAATCAATGGATGAAGTTAAGCTGGATATAGACAACGAAGTTTTCTTAGACCTTCTGGAAGTCAACCTGGAGGACGTATTATCCAGTCTGGGAGAAATAACAGGACAAACTACAACAGAAGATGTTTTAGATAAAGTATTTAGCGAATTTTGTATTGGAAAGTAGGAATAAAATAATATGGCAGAAATAAGAGAATATATAGCATCTGAATCAGATGTAGTAGTTGTAGGAGCAGGTCACGCAGGTTGTGAAGCTGCTCTTGCTACTGCAAGAATGGGATTTAAAACAGTGCTCTTGTGTATGAATTTAGATTCAATAGCAGCAATGAGCTGTAATCCAAATATTGGAGGAACAGGAAAAGGCCACTTAGTAAGAGAAGTAGACGCTCTTGGCGGTGAAATGGGCAGAAATATTGACAGAACTTTTATACAGTCCAGAATGTTAAATACTTCCAAAGGACCGGCCGTACACTCCCTTAGAGCGCAGGCAGACAAGAGAAAATACCATGAGAGCATGAAGAGAGTTATTGAAAAACAAGAAAATTTGTTTTTAAGAGAAGCAGAGGCAACAGAAATACTGTTAAAAGACAATAAAGTTTTCGGAATTAAGTCTAAAACAGGAGCTATATACAAGACAAAGACGGCAATAATCTGTACTGGAACATTTTTAAAAGGAAGAATATATATGGGTGAAGTCAACTATTCATCAGGACCACAGGGCTTTCAACCAGCGGATGAACTTTCCACTTCTCTAAGAGATATAGGACTGGACCTTGTGAGACTAAAGACAGGAACACCTGCTAGAGTGCTAAAGTCATCAATTGACTTTTCTAAAATGGAAATACAACCTGGAGATGAAAAAATAGTTCCCTTTTCCTTTGACAATATAGATAAAGACTTGGACAAAGAGCAAGAAGCTTGTTATTTGACATACACTACAGAAGAAAGTCATGAGATAATTTTAAAAAATATAAACAGATCAGCCTTATATCTAGGCGATATCGAAGGGCCTGGGCCAAGATACTGCCCATCTATTGAAGACAAGGTAATGAGATTTAGAGACAAGAATAAGCATCAAGTGTTTATAGAGCCTGAGGGCTTAACTACAGAGGAGATGTATATACAGGGAGTATCTTCATCTCTACCGGAAGAAATTCAAACTGAGATTTACCACAAAATAGAAGGCCTTGAAAACTGTCACATTATGAGGTCTGCCTATGCAATTGAGTATGATGCAATAGATGCAACAGTTTTAAAGAGAACTCTTGAACACATGGATATCTCTGGATTGTTTTTTGCAGGGCAAATAAACGGATCTTCAGGATATGAAGAAGCTGCCGGACAGGGATTAGTAGCCGGGATAAATGCAGCTTTAAAACTTCAAAGTAAGGAACCTTTTATATTGGACAGATCTGAGGCGTATATAGGAGTTTTAATAGATGACTTAGTTACAAAGGGAGCAAAAGAGCCTTATAGAATGATGACTGCAAGAGCTGAGTATAGACTTACTCTAAGACAGGACAATGCAGACCTTAGATTAACTCAAAAGGGCTATGATGTAGGACTTGTAACAAGAGAAAAATATGATAGATATTTATATAGAAAAGAAAATATAGATAGAGAAATAAATAGAGTTAGAAGTCTACAAATAAACCCTACGGAAAAGAATAATGAAATACTGGTAGAAATAAGAAGTACGCCAATTAAAAACCCTCAAAGTTTACTGGAGTTAATTAGAAGACCTGAGTTAGACTATAGCAAAGTAAGTGTATTTGACTTAGAAAGACCTGAGTTAAGAGACGATATAATAGAAGAAGTTGAAACGGAAATTAAATATGAGGGATATATTAAGAAGCAACAAGTGCAGATAAATCAGTTTAAAAAGCTTGAAAACAAAAAGTTGGATTTAAATTTGGACTATTCAAAAATAGAGGGATTAAGACTTGAAGCCAGAGAAAAGCTACAAAAGATAAAACCTGAATCACTTGGTCAAGCATCTAGAATATTGGGAGTTTCGCCGGCAGATATTAACGTACTATTAATACACCTTGAACAGTTGAGGAGACAAAAATGAGTTTAGCGAAAAAAATAGAAGACTTTAATCTAAACTCTGAAAGTGCAAAAGAATTGGAAGAATACAAGGATATTCTACTGGAGTGGAATCAAAAGATGAATCTCACAGCGATAACAAAGAGTGATGAAGTTGATATTAAACACTTCTTGGACTCTCTGTCACTTTTTAAGGCAGATTATTTAAATGGTAGTCAAAGTGTAATTGACATAGGAACGGGAGCTGGATTTCCGGGAATAGTATTAAAAGTTTACAACAAAAATTTAAAAATCACACTGCTGGACTCTTTAAACAAGAGAATACTATTTTTAAACGAAGTGATAGATAAGTTAAACTTAAAAAATATAGATACAATTCACGGAAGAGCTGAAGAGTTGGGAAGAAAACTGGAGTACAGAGAAGCCTTTGACGTTGCCACATCAAGAGCTGTAGCCAACTTATCTACACTCTTAGAATATGACCTGCCCTTTGTAAAAGTTGGAGGATATCTAATAGCAATGAAGGGTCCGGAATATGAAGTAGAGCTGGAGAAAGCTTCAAAAGCTATAGAAGTGTTGGGTGGGAAACTTGAAGAAGTTGTAAAAATTGACCTACCTGAAGAAATAACTCATTATCTGGTAGTAATAAAAAAAATAAAAAGCACTCCGTTTAAGTATCCACGAGCTGGAGGCAAGCCAAAGAACAAACCACTTTAAAAGCGACACTGTTTAGTGTTGCTTTTTTATTTGCATAAGAAGAGATTTAAAGTATAATTATAGGTAGACAATTAAATAGCGCTCCACGTGGAGCATTGTTTAATTACAAAAATGAAGGTGTAATCTATGGAAGATGAGAGATTTAAGAAGATAGTAAAGAACTTAGCTGACAATTTAAAATTAGAAATCGGCATTAATCCAAGTACAGGTGAAGAGGGAATAAAAATAAATGAAATTCCCACTGAAATGGATGTGGAATTTATAAAGCTGAATAAAGAAAAAATTATATTAGCTTTAAAGAGTTTAAAAGAAGATGAAAAAGCAGAAGATAAAATTGAAGTTGAAAATGAAATAGAAGTTAAACTTTTATTTAAAGAGTCAGTTTATAAAAAACTACTTGAAAACTCTGAAGAGGAAAGCTTAAATGTAGAAGAGTATATTTTAAGCGTATTAAATGAAAAAATATAATGCTCCACGTGGAGCGTTATATTAAATAAAAATAAAAGGGAGGTACTATGGCGAAAGTTATCACAGTTTTCAATCAAAAAGGTGGAGTTGGAAAGACTACTACAGTCGTAAACCTTTCAGCTGCGCTTGCCAAATTAAAAAAGAAAGTACTAGTCATAGATATGGATCCTCAGGCAAATGCAACTAGCGGACTTGGAGTGGAAAAGGACAGAGAAAAAAACGTATACGACTTGCTTACAGATGGAGAGTCAGAAGTAATAATAAAAACGAAGACAAAAAACTTGGATTTAATTCCATCTACTTCGGATTTAGCGGGCATTGAAATAGAACTTTCTCAAAGAGAGTCTTGGCAACTAATATTAAAACAAAACATATCAAATTTAATAGAGGACTATGACTACTGTATTATAGATTCTCCACCTTCCTTGGGTGTATTGTCAATGATGGCACTAGTGGCATCAGATAGTATATTAATTCCTGTACAGAGCGAATACTATGCCCTGGAAGGCGTTGGACAACTAATGGATACTATTACTTTAGTAAAAAATAATTTTAATCCAAATTTAAAAATTGAGGGAGTTGTAATGTGTATGTATGACTCCAGAACAAATCTATCTGTTCAAGTTTGTGAGGAAGTAAAGGGATTTTTTGACGACTTGGTATATAAAAATGTAATTCCTAGAAATGTGAGATTGGCAGAGGCGCCAAGTTATGGAATGACAATTTTTGAATACGACAAGTTTTCAAAGGGAGCTAGAAGCTATACGAAACTGGCAAAAGAATTTATTAATAGAGAATAGGTGATTAAGTGGTTAAAAAAGGCGGATTGGGAAGAGGAATAAATAACTTTATTAAAGATTCAGAAGCTGTTGAAAAAATACTAAATCAAGAAGATGACAGAGGACTGCAAAAAGTTTCAATGGATTTAATAACGGTTAATAAAAATCAAGCTAGAAAGTATTTTGATGAGGACTCTTTAAATGAACTTTCAAACTCTATAAGAGAATACGGTGTAATACAGCCGATTATACTTCGTAAAGTAGATGATGAATATATTATAATAGCCGGCGAGAGAAGGTTTAGAGCTGCAAAAAAAGCAGGACTAAATGAAATTCCCGCAGTTATAAAGGAAATAAACTCTGAAGAAGCAGATAAGATATCTTTAATTGAAAACATTCAAAGAAAGGACTTAAACCCAATAGAAGAGGCTTTAGGCTATAAAAATGTAATAGACGAATACAAGATGACTCAAGAGGAGTTGTCACTGGCAATAGGAAAGAGCAGGCAGTACATTGGAAACACTATAAGGCTTTTAAAGTTAGACGAGAGGGTAATTAAACTACTACAGGATAATTTACTTTCCATATCTCATGGGAAGCTATTACTTTCTATAAAAGATAAAGATCAACAGTATAAAGAGGCAATGAGAATTGTTGAAAGTGGAAATACAGTTAAGGAAACTACACTTATATTTGAAAGGACAAAAAAACCTGAAAAAACTGATATTTTTAAAGAGAGAATAAGAGAAGAGCTCTCAAGTATTTTAGGGACTAAAGTCAGCTTTAAGGGCGAGGGCAAATCAAGAAAAATTGTAATAGAATACTACTCAGACGAAGACCTTTCTAGGATATGTGAAACCATTTTAAGGAGTGAATAAGTAGTGCGTTATTTTAATATGTATTTAGTAAATGCTTTTACAGATAGAGCTTACAATGGAAATGCCACAGGTGTAATTTTATCTCATGGAAAAATAAATGACGATGAAATGCAAAATATAGCCAAAGATTTAAATCAGTCGGAGACTGTTTTTATAAAGAAAATAGACACGGGACTTTATTCCACTAGGTTTTTCACTCCTGAAAGGGAAATAAATCTCTGTGGACATGCGACAATTGCAACATTTTATGCCCTATGTGAAAATGAGTATTTGTTGCCTATTGAAAGAGGAATTCAAAAAATAGAACAACTTACAAAATGTGGCAGGATACAAGTAGAATTGGAGTACAACAACTATAAAATAGACAGCGTATATATGATTTTAAATACCAGAGAAGTTGAAAAAACTATTACTAATGAAGAAATTGCAAAGTCATTAAATATACCGCTGGAAGATATTGGATTTAAAGACTTTGACTTAGAGCCTAAAAAAATTGAAACAGGCGGGTCAGATATAGTAATTCCGGTGAAATCAGCTGAAATGTTAAAGAAAATCAAACCTAACTATGAAATGATATATGAACTTTCAGAAAGAGAAAATGTAGTGAGCTTTCAAGTTTTTACATTGGAGTCTGACGATAAAGTTGTGCAGAGAACATTTTCTCCTTCAATAGGAGTAAATGAAGAAGCCGGTTCAGGAACGTCTACAGGCGCTACAATGTACTATATAACAGAGCATATGGACAAGGATAACAAAAAGATAACTTCAACTCAGGGAGTTGAAATAAATAGAAAATCCACACTGACAGCAGAAATGATTTCAAAAGATACAGTCAGAGTTGGGGGAAGAGCGTTTGTATTTATGAATGGAGTATTGAATATTTAGAGGGTGGTACACATTAGCAGGAGAAGAAGATCCAAAAAATCTACAAGTCAAAATAAATTATTCATAATAGCATTTTTTGTACTTTTATTAGTACTATCTTACAATTTAATTTCAAGTAGAAATAAAGTTGTAGATTTAAATATAAAAAATACTTCCTATGTAGAACTCATTAGATTTGAAAATAACACTATGACTACAATAAAAGATGAAGCTAAATTAAAAGATATTATATTTAAAATTAACAGTCTAAAGGGCGAAGAAGTCACCACAGAAGTTGAATCAGGAGGCGCTATAGACTTTATAAATGTATATGACAATAAATTTAAAAAAACTGAAATTGCAAGAAGCGGAAATTTTATAAAAGTAAGTGACAAGTGGTATAAACTTGACAATGGAAGTTCAAATATATTTGAAAACATATTTAAAGAGTACAATAAGACTAATTTTTAAGTGATAAATTAAATATATTAATAAAATAAAGTTGTTGGATTTAAAATAGTCCAACAACTTTATTTTTAATACTTTAAAAACTCTTCATATAGTGAGCCCTTGTTTTTTACATTTAGTTCTTTAAAAATTTCATCTATGGCTAAGTAGAGCTCTTTAAAATTTTCTGTGTCAATATTTTTTCCCATATGGCCTATTCTAAATAGGGTTTCAGAAGTATTTCCAACGCCTTTAGAAATAATAATATCTTTTTCCATAAGAGCCCTTAGCAGTTGTGAACTGGTTATTTCTGCAGGAGTTTTAATAGCTGTTACAGTGTTTGAAAAGCTGTCTTCTGCAAATAGTTCAAATCCACACTTTGTAAAAATTTCTCTGGTAATAGTTGCATATTTTTTGTGGACTTCTACATAGTCGTGGTCTAAAACTAAGTCCAGAGCTCTGTCCAGTGCATAGATTAGATTTTCATTAAAGGTATAGCAAAAAGGGGCACCTTTAAAATCGTAATAATTTTCAAAATTTAAGTAGTAACTTGGAACTTTTGTATTTCTATTTTTAATTTTTTCTTTTGCAGTTTCAGATATTGTAATTAAAGTTGAGCCCACAGGAGCTGAAATACACTTTTGACTGCCACCAATCAACACATCTATTCCAAATTTATCAAAATCTATGTATTCTCCACCAATAGAGGACACAGCATCTACAACAGTTAAAATATTATAGCTCTTTAAAAGGTTGCAAATTGACTCTATATCGTTAGTAATTCCAGATGGAGTTTCGCAGTGTACTAGAGTTGCAATTGAAAAGTCACTGTCTTTTTCTAAGAACTCCTTTAAACTTTCAAGATTTATTCCCCTGTGAAAGTCGTCTTTATATTTGTAGGCAATGCCTCCATAACCTTCTACATAGTCGGAAAATCCCCTTCCAAAAAAACCATTGTATATAACCAGCACTCTTTCGCCCTTTTGCATTAGAGAGCATATGGAGGCCTCTAGCCCAAGTATTGCTTCTCCCAGCATTATAAAACTGGTGGAGTCGGTGTTACTTAGT
Source organism: Anaerosphaera aminiphila DSM 21120 (assembly GCF_900129925.1). Lineage (GTDB taxonomy): Bacteria > Bacillota > Clostridia > Tissierellales > Peptoniphilaceae > Anaerosphaera > Anaerosphaera aminiphila. Next base: position 39,877 of record NZ_FQXI01000007.1, read on the forward strand.
TTTGAAATCTTTTTTTCCACATTTCTATGGAAAGCTTCATAGTTCGGATCTAAGTCCGGATTAGTTTTTGATTCGCCCATTTTGTCCATTACACTTTTGTCAATAGACGTCGGGCCTGCACATAATATTTTCATATAATCACCTTTAACAATAATAACATAATTACATACATTGAAAAAGGGGCATAGCTATTATATAATCATTAATGAGGTGATAAATTTGGCAAAGTTTTTAAAAATAGAATTGTTTATTCCGAAGAAGTATGTTGTTAATTTGGCCAATGCACTCAATGAGAGAAGTATACTCAAATATGAAAACTATGATTATGTCTATGCAATTTCAAATGTAGTTGGCAATTTTAGACCCATTGAAGGATCAAACCCCTTTATTGGAGAGATTGGTAAGGTTAGTGAAGTTGAAGAAGTTAAGATGGAGTTTAGAATAGAGAGCGAAAACTTAGAGGAAACAAAAAAAGTTATTGAGCTAATTCATCCCTATGAAAAGCCCGTAGTAAATATAATGGAACTTATAGAGTGGTAGTTTATATAAATTGATAAGAGCGGTAAATAAAAAGAGCTTAATTTTTAGATTAAGCCCTTTTTGTTTGCAGTTATTAATATTAATTGTGTTTTAAAAATCGCACAGTATTTTCAATATTTGTACTTGGTTTTATGTGAAATCTCTTTATCTTATATTGGTCAATATCTTCAAGACTGCTTGCAGACTTGTTTCCGCCAATAAATCCAAGTTTTAGCCCCGAGTCTTTTACAGCCCTTAGTACAGTATCATTTAACATTGCACCGGGATAGGCAATGGCATTTGGAAATATAGAAGTGTGTTCATAGATTAGATTGTTATTCCAAACTAAGTCATTTTTGACTTTAGCATAATACTCTTCATCTGTTTCACCTTCAAGCTTTTCACTGAGCCAAGTCTTGCCCTTATGTGGGCCGTCTAAAAATAAATCGTGGAGATTGTAGGAGTGACTTTCAATATTAAATCTGTCGGAATCACTCATCTGTTGAATTTGGTCCCAAGTTAAATAGTTTTTCACTTCTCCTATATATGAACCTATTACAAAAACTGTAGCTTTGGCATCGTACTTTTCCAGTATTGGAAGTACATTTGTAAAATTGTCTTTGTAACCATCGTCAAAAGCTATTAAAATGGAATTTGCAGGTAGTTTTTCGTTGTTTTCAATGGCATTTACTATTTCATCAGTAGATAAAAAGTGAAAGTCATTTTCAGAAAGAGTTCTTATCATTTCTTCAAAAGTGCTGACATCTATAATATATTCATTGTCAGTGGGATTTTTATCACTAATACTGTGATAGGTAATAACCGGCACAGTATTGTCGCCAACAGTGCGAATTTTATACAAGTAAAAACCTGCAATTAATATAAGTGCAAGTAGTACAATTAATATTTTTAAAAAATGTTTTTTCATAGATAACCTCTAATTTCATGTTTTACCTTTAAATTTTATCATAAGGAGCCAAAAATAGGAATAATATTGATATAATATATAAAATAATCCTTTGAGGAGAGAATATGCAAAATAAAAAAACAATAATTGGAACAGTTGGAAAAGTCAGTTTTCCAAATAAAAGTGAAATAGAATACGATGAAAATAAAATAGTATTTAAAGGCGGTATACTCGGTCAAGAAGTTGAAATTAAAAGAGTTAGAAGATCTAAGGGAAAGCTTTTAAATGTGGTGCAAAAATCTAAATGGGAAACAGAGGCAAACTGTGTGCACTCTGAAGTTTGTGGAGGCTGCACATATCAAAACTTTAACTATGATGACGAAGTAGTCTATAAAAAGAACTTAATAACAAACTTATTTGAAGGTGAAGGGCTTAAATTAGAGAACTTTGAATTTTTAGGCTCGCCAAATTATAAACACTATAGAAATAAAATGGAGTATACATTTTCAGATGAGTACAGAGACGGCCCCCTGTCTCTTGGACTTCACATGAGAAATAAATTCTATGAAGTAGTAAATACTGATGAGTGCAATATTGTGCACAGTGACTTTAATGTAATTAGAGCCTTTACCAGAGATTACTTTGATGGAACCTTGCCTCCCTATCAAAAAATGAGACACACTGGAACTTTAAGGCACCTGCTGATTAGAAGGTCATCTATAGGTGAAATTTTAATAAACATAGTAACGGCAAGTAGTGAATATGACTTTTCAGATTACTTTGAAGAATTAAAAAACTTAAACTTAGAAGGAAATATAGTTGGACTTCTTCACACTACAAACGACAGCTTGTCAGATGCAATTGTGCCGGAGAAAGTGGACATCTACTTTGGAAGAGATTATATATATGAAGAACTCCTTGGACTTAAATTTAAAGTAAGTGTATTTTCATTTTTCCAAACAAATACTGAATCGGCAAAAGTCCTATACTCAATGGGCGAAAATATGCTTGGAGACTTAAAAGGCAAAGTGCTTTTAGATCTGTACTCAGGAACGGGAACTATAACTCAAATACTTGGGAGAAATGCAAAAAGGGCAATAGGCGTTGAAATAGTAGAAGAAGCAGTAGAATCAGCAAGAGAAAATGTTAAATTAAATAACTTAGAGAACATTGAATTTATTTGTGGAGATGTCTTTCAAGTTGTAAAAGATTTAGATGTAAAGCCGGACGTAATAGTTTTAGACCCGCCAAGAGATGGGATAAACCCAAGGGCGATTGAAAATATAATTAACTTTAATCCGGAAGAATTTTTATATATTTCATGTAATCCCGTGACATTTGTAAGAGACGTGCAGGAGTTTTTAAAAAGAGGATATAGGATTGAGGAAATAAAAGGCCTTGACCAGTTTCCAAGAACAAATCACGTTGAGACGGTAGTATCTTTGTCCCACAAAAATGCAGATAGCCATATCAACGTAAATGTGGAGTTTGGTGATGAGGAAGGACAGATTCCTATTGATGAGATAGCGAGAAAAGCTGAAGAATATAGACCAAGTGAAAGAGTAACCTATAAAATAATACAAGAGTATATAGAAAACAAATATAATTTCAAAGTGCATACTGCTTATATTGCAGAAGTAAAAAGAGATTTAGGATTACCCATGTATGATGCTCCAAATACAGTAGAAGAATTAAAACAAGAACGGAAACACCCAACACCTGAAAAGGTAGAGGCAATTAAAGATGCCTTAAGGCATTTTGTAGTTATCCAATAAATAAAATTGAATATGAAAACTAAAAGTTGTTTGCTCTTAATTTTGAGTAGGCAGCTTTTTTATATAGATAAAATTAAATAGTACATTTTCACAGGGAGTTAGTTTATATGACTAGCTCTTTTTTGTGCCTAAAATTGAAAGGAGGGACAGAATTGGACGTAAAAATATATAGAACAAAGGATGGGCAAAATTTCTCACTTGAACCTATTTTAAATGATGAAAGATGTACGGAGAATCAATGAGATATTGCCAGTATATATACCTTTCCTGATGATATAAAAATAATTATTTCTGGGGAGAGATTGCAATCAATAATTACCTGTCCAATCGTGTCCAATAATATGTTGACAAATGGGAATAAAAATGATACTATTTAACAGTATAAACAATAGTGTCCCAAAAAGAGGTGTCAATATGAAATCAAGTTTAGTAGTTAAATTGATAGAAGCTCATAGCTCTGGTAGCGAAGATGCTTTTAAAAATGCATTAAATATTTTAGCTGATGATGAAGAGAAGAAAGGAAATCTTAAAACATCTTCCTCACTGAGGAAAGCATATGTATATGATAAAAAACGTTCTGCAGCTTATAGCGATAGTCCACTTTCAGAAATGTCTTTTTCCGTTCAAAATGCAATTCCGATGCCTAAAGATAAGGATAGTACCTTGGAATTATTAGAGATTTTAACCCCTAAAATTACATTGTCAGATGTTGCTTTGCCTGAGAAAACATTACAAGCAGTTCGGCAAATTGTAGCAGAGCAAAAATCTGTTGAAAAACTTATTGATAGAGGTATCGCTCCCGCAAACAGGCTGTTATTCTGTGGACCTCCGGGTTGTGGAAAGACATTAACTGCGAATGCTTTAGCAGGCGAGTTGCAAATACCAGTTGCATACGTAAAACTGGATGGCTTAGTTTCTTCTTATTTAGGGCAAACAGGAACAAACATAAGAAAAATTTTTGATTTTGTTAAGAATAAGAGAATTATGTTATTTCTAGATGAGTTTGATGCTATTGCTAAAAAAAGAGATGACTCTAATGAATTAGGGGAGCTCAAGAGGGTTGTGACAACTCTTTTGCAAAATATGGATGCCATGCCATCGAACGTTTTTTTAGTAGCTGCAACAAATCACCATCACCTTTTAGATCCAGCTATTTGGCGAAGATTTAATTCTTCAATACTATTAGAATTACCAAATGTGGAACAGAGAACTCAAATTATAGAAAGATTTTATTCTGAAAAATTATCTGAGTATGATATTGATATTAAGACTTTAACAATATTGTCTGAAGGTATGAGTGGTGCAGAAGTTCAGAGTTTTATGCAATCACTTGCCAAATATTGTGTATTGGAAAATGTAAATAAAGTTGTCTCTCAAAAAGAGATTGCAGAAATATGGTTGCAACAAAACACACTTTTTGTAAGTGAGAATAGTGATGATTTTATGAAAGCACTATATAAGCTTAAAAAAAATGGTATATCATTAAGAACATTAGAAGAGATAACAAGTATTCCCAAATCTACGTTGGACTATCGTTTTAAAAAGGAGGAGCTAAATGATGAGTGATAAAAGAAGAAACCATTTGTGGATACCTGATGAAGAAGTTACTAGGGTAGACAAAAAACCAACAGGGAGAACAACACCAAGAAATATATCTTTTACTGAGCATGGACAAAAATTAAGTAGCAGTCTTCAATCAATAAAACAAGCGATTGAAAATGTTTCAGAGGATGATTCTTTATCAGATACAGGATTAATGATATTCAAAGTTGAATTGCCAGATGGAGAAAAGATCAAAGATAAAAAGGATTTATTTACATCAACTGGTATGGAAGTTAAAGTTGTTAAAAGTGAGAATAAGGCTGTAATTGCTACAACAAAAAACCAGTTTCAATCATTAAAAAAGAGAATAGATGATTATACTCGTTCAGGATCAGGTAAAACATATTTTGATTATATAGAAGATTTTAAGCCTTATCTTGGCAGTGAAAAGAATTCAAGTTCTTTGCAAAAAACCACTTGTTCGGATCTGGTTCCTGATTCATTGGATATTCAGCTAATGCTTGTGCCTAACTTAAGAGAAGAAATATATGATTTAGCAATACAAAGATTAGTTGAAAAAATTGGAGACAGAGATGGGATTATTCAGGAAGAACCATATTACTTGTCAGATAACACGCCAGTAATTCGGGTAATCATACCTTCGAATTCCTTATTTCATTACGAGAATGATTCAGCAATTTATAGGATTGAGGAAACTGATTTTTTTAGTGCAGATGCAGCATCAAAAGATGCAATTGATTTAAATGAATTGGAATTGGACGATAGTGTTCTTATTGATAAATTACCCATAGTAACTGTATTAGACTCGGGAGTGAATTTTCCAGAAGGATTAGAACCACTTATACTCCATCATTGGACAGATGGTTCTTCTGGTGGTGATAGTGAGCATGGAACAAAAGTTGCTAGTAGAGTTGCATTCAAATACATATGTGACCAATTGCCTAGTACGAAAATTACTCCAAGAACTCGTATTATTGATTGCAACATTTTAGATGGAAGTGTTCCTGTAAATGTGTTTATCAAAAGAATTCAGAATGCTGTAGCTACATTTTGTGATATATCTAAAATATATAATCTATCTGCAAATGCATCCTCACCAATTGAAGGGGATGAAATGAGTATTTTAGGTTATGAATTGGATGCTCTACAACTAAAACGAAATGTACAGTTTGTTATTTCAGCTGGAAATCACCAATTGTGGAGCACTGAATCTTGTTTAGAAGATATTCTAGATGATGATGATTCGAGAGTATCAGCTCCAGCTGATTCTATGTTATCTGTTGTTGTTGGAGCAACTTCAGGAGAAACGCACCCAAATAGTCTTTCTACTATAAATGAAGTTTCTTCATATAGCCGGATAGGTTCAGGATTTAATGGTTTTTCTAAACCTGATTTGACTGCTTACGGTGGTTGTATAACATGTATTGCAGGTTCAGTATCAGTGCCTGAAGATAAATATTCTTTACTTTTAGACAAAAACGGTCAACTGACGCCAGATGCAGGGACAAGTTTTACTGCTCCTGTTGTAGCTGGAGATTTTGCAGAAATATTAGGAATTATCCCTAACCAAGATATCCTGTTGGCAAAAGCCTTGTTATATCACAATGCTATGCCTATTTGGGATGAGGACAGTATTACTGATGAAGAATTGGCATATGCTCATAATTTATACGGTAGAGGTTTATCAAACGTAGATGAGAGCAAATATTCTTCTCCCTCCAAAGTAACATTTGTGAGAACAGGTACCTTAAATAAGGTTACTAAAGAACGTGTAACAATTTATATGCCTGAAATTTTAGCTGCTCAGGTTGGAAGAAATGTTGCAAAAGTTTCAGTAACATGTATTTCAATGCCACCAGTTGACAGAACAAAAGGAACAGAATATTTAGGGGCATATATACGGGCATCATTAAAAAAGAGCAGTTCTGATGGACGTTTAAAGCCAGTTCAACAAGATTTTAAAGTTGGTAGACAAAAATGGGATGTTTGTCACCAGTTTACAAAATTGTTTTCAAAATTTGAAGCTGGTGATTGGCAGATTTGGCTTGAATTATTTTCACGTTGGGATGAAGAGAATATCGATGTTCCATATGCATTAGCTGTAACCATTGAAGATGTAAGCAATACTTTAGATGTTTATAGCGAAATAGAAGCATTAAATAGATATCGTGCTATTAATACACTTAGATTGCGTCTTGATTCCCAATCATAACACGTGATTACAATAAAATATTTTAGAAAAAGGAGTTAGTCTATATATGATTAGCTCTTTTTTTATGCACAAAATTAAAAGGAGGAACAGAATTGAATGCAAAAATCATTGCCATAGCCAACCAAAAAGGCGGTGTTGGCAAAACAACCACCTGTGCCAACTTAGGTATAGGTTTAGCTATGGAAAATAAGAAAGTATTACTTGTGGATGCAGACCCTCAAGGCAGTTTATCTATTAGTTTGGGGCATTCACAGCCAGATAGTATTGATACTACCCTTGCTACTATCATGGGCAAGGTGATTACTGATACAGCTTTTGAGCCTAAAGAGGGTATTTTAAAACATGATGAGGGCGTGGATTTACTCCCTGCTAACATTGAGTTATCTAGCATGGAAGTATCTCTTGTTAATGCCATGAGCAGAGAAACCATACTTAAACAATACCTTGATACGGTGAAAAAACAGTATGACTATATTCTTTTAGACTGTATGCCCTCTTTAGGAATGCTGACAATTAATGCCCTTGCTGCGGCAGATAGTGTAATCGTTCCTGTACAAGCGGATTATCTCCCAGCAAAAGGATTAGAACAGCTATTACAGACCATTGGAAAGGTACGCAGACAGATAAATCCAAAATTGAAAATTGACGGGATTCTCTTAACTATGGTAGATGGGCGTACTAATTTTGCAAAGGACATCAGTGCATTGGTAAGAGAGACTTATGGAGGCAGTATTAAAGTATTTAATGCTGATATACCCCGTTCAGTTAAAGCCGCAGAAATTAGTGCAGAGGGAAAAAGTATCTTTGCTCATGATCCAAAGGGAAAGGTTGCAGAAGGATATAAAAGTTTGACCAAGGAGGTGCTTAAAATTGAAAAGATCCGCCAAAAACATAAAGCTGGCATCAGTAGATGATTTATTTTCCACAGAGGAAAGCAGGGCTGATGAAAACCGAGAGAAGATAATTGAAATCCCTTTAACAGAACTGTTTCCTTTTAAAGACCACCCATTTAAGGTAATTGACAATGAAGCCATGTTTGACACAGCAGAAAGTGTTAAACAATATGGTGTTCTTGTTCCAGCCATTGCAAGACCTCGTGATGAAGGTGGTTATGAACTTGTTGCAGGGCATCGAAGAAAAAGAGCCTGTGAACTTGCTGAGCTTGATACAATGCCTGTAATAGTCCGTAACCTTGACGATGATGAAGCTGTTATTATTATGGTTGACAGCAACTTGCAGAGAGAAAATATCTTACCAAGTGAACGAGCCTTTGCATATAAAATGAAATTATCAGCAATGAAAAGACAGGCAGGCAGACCATTAAAAGAAAATGGTTCCCAAGTTGGGAATAATTTATTAGGCAAAAAAGCAAGTGAACTTTTAGCCGAGCAAGTTGGTGAAAGCAAAAATCAAATTTATCGCTACATCCGCCTTACCCACCTTATCCCCGAAATACTTTCAATGGTAGATGAAAAGAAAATTGCCTTTAATCCTGCTGTAGAGCTATCATTCCTTAAAAAAGAGGAACAAACCGACTTGCTTGATGCTATGGATATGGAGCAAGCTACTCCCTCGCTTTCACAGGCACAGCGTTTAAAGAAGTTTAGCAACGAAGGAAAATTAACCCTTGAGGTAATGAGTGCCATTATGAGTGAGGAAAAGAAAGGTGATTTAGATAAGGTAACCCTTACTGGGGATAAGTTAAAAAAATATTTTCCAAAGTCATATACACCTAAACAAATGGAGGAAACCATTATGAAATTACTTGAAGGATGGCATAAAAAACGGACAAGGGATCAAGAACGATAGACAATAATACAGGCAGGAAAAGAGGTGATACTTATGGCAGTATTTAGAGTAGAAAAAACACGAGATTATACGGTTATGTCAAATCACCATTTGAGAAATACAGAGCTTTCATTAAAGGCAAAAGGCTTACTATCCCTTATGCTTTCTCTTCCAGAGAATTGGGATTATACAACAAAGGGACTTTCTCGTATATGTAAGGATGGTATTGATAGTATTAACAGTGGGGTAAAGGAACTTGAAGCCAATGGCTATGTTATTCGTAGAAGATTACGCAATGAAAAAGGGCAATTAACTACAATAGAGTATACAATTTTCGAACAGCCACAATCCCTTGATACTACTGATGTTTCACATAAAGGGGAAAATCCAATCTTGGATAAGCAGGTACAGGAGAAACCAATACTGGAAAACCCAATCTTGGATAAACCTAAACAGGATGAACCTATCTTGGAAAAACCCCACCAATTAAGTACTAATATATTAAATACTGATTTATTAAGTATGGAGGTATCAAATCCTTATCCATCAAATCAATATCCAGCAAATAAAGAACCAGAAGAAAAAAAGATGGGATATGATTCGATTGGATTGAAAAGCGTAAAAGAAGTCAAAGAACTGGTATTAAAAAATATTGAATACGAGTATATAAAAACTCACCATGACCGTGGACGCCTAGAAGAAATTGTAGAGCTTATGGTAGAAACTCTGTGCTCCACAAAGGACACTATCAATATTTCAGGAGATGATTACCCTTCACAACTGGTCAAAGAAAAGCTGTTACGAATTAACAGTCTCCATATTGATTATGTATTTGAGTGTTTGAAAAAGACTACCACCTATATTCGTAATATCAAGAGATATCTACTGACAACACTTTTTAATGCTCCCTCAACTATAGACAACTACTATTCAGCACTTGTAAATCACGATTTTAAAGGAAAATATTAAGGCGTTTTGCACCTGTTTTATAGGAATAGCAAGATGCCTTTTTTGTATCCAAAATTAGAAAGGAGTTTTGAATTATGAGAAGACCAATGGCATATATTACAGCTGCTTGGGGAATGAACGAGTTTGAAAATACTGAAACCGCCACCAAATATTGCAGAAAAATCTATGAAGCAGGATTTACCCCTATGTGTCCTCTGTTATTTCTTCCGCTTTATCTAAACGACGAAATCCCGGAGGAACATAAGGACGGGATTGATATGGCAAGGGATATGTTAAGGCGTTCCCGTGTGCTTGTAGTTTGCGGTGATGTGATAGATGAAAATGTAAAAAATGACATTGCCACTGCCGATCGACTTCGTATTACAGCTACTACCCTTGATGGAATTTTGACAGTCAAGGGACATGGGAGGGAAAAAGCCAATGTCTGACTATCTCCTTAGACGGTTGCTTGTTCCACCGTAATAAATATTTTCAAACCATGAAAGGAGGATTTTATTATGCAAGAAGAAGTAGAAAACAGGTCGGTAGCACTTGTTATAAGCGGTACAAAGCTGACAGCAAGAACGTTAAAATCAGCTATTCTTAAATATTTAGCATGGCGTAAAAACAAGAAGGTGAAAGAACCCGCAATTCCTCGTGGAAAGCAGAGCGTGAAAAACCTTGCAAAGCAAGACCAAGGACTAAGTAACATTGAGGTTACAGATAAAAATATCAAAAGTTTTGAACGTGTGGCAAAGAAATACGGTGTGGACTTTGCCATCAAAAAAGATAAATCTGTATCACCACCTAAATACCTTGTCTTTTTCAAGGGCAGAGATGCAGATGCCATTACTTCTGCCTTTACTGAATTTACAGCAAAGACCATGAAAAAAGCGGAAAGACCTTCAGCGTTGGCACAACTTAAAAAGTTTGCTCAGCTTGTAAAGAACTCTATTACCGACAGGGTAAAATCCAAAAACAAGGAGCAAAGCCTATGAATGGAAAAATTAGAAAACTCCTCATTCTGAATATCCCCTATCTCTTGCTTGCCCTCTTCTTTACAAAGGTATCGCAGGCATGGAGGTATTCAGCAGGCTTTGACCTTGGACAAAAGATATTAAATCTTAGGGAGGGTTTTTCAATAGCTTTTAATAGTCTACTCCCAAGCTTTTACCCAAAGGATTTGCTCTTTGGTATTTTGATTGCTACTATAATCCGTCTTGTTGTTTATATTAAAGGCAAGAACGCCAAGAAATATAGAAAAGGTATAGAGTATGGCTCAGCACGTTGGGGTAATGCCAATGATATTCACCCTTTTGTAGATCCCGTATTCCGAAACAATGTGATACTTACACAGACAGAAAAACTAATGATGTCAAACCGTCCAAAGAACCCTAAGAATGCAAGAAATAAAAATGTGCTTATTGTAGGCGGTTCCGGTTCCGGGAAAACAAGATTTTGGTTGAAACCAAATCTCATGCAATGCCACAGCTCCTATGTGGTCACTGATCCAAAGGGTAGTATTGTTGTGGAATGCGGGAAATTATTACAGCGAGAGGGATATAAAATCAAAATCCTAAATACCATCAATTTTAAGAAATCCATGCACTATAATCCCTTTGCCTACATCAAAAGCGAAAAGGATATCTTGAAATTAGTTACTACCCTCATTGCCAATACTAAAGGCGAAGGAAAGGCAGGGGATGACTTTTGGCTTAAGGCAGAAACCTTGCTCTACACAGCTCTCATTGGATATATCTATTTTGAGGCTCCAGAACATGAGCAAAACTTCTCCACCCTTATTGAGTTTATCAATGCCTCTGAGGTTCGGGAAGATGATGAGGACTTTAAAAATCCAGTAGATTTAATGTTTGATGCCTTAAAGGAAAAAGACCCAGAGCATTTTGCTGTAAGGCAGTACAAGAAGTACAAATTAGCAGCAGGAAAAACCGCAAAGTCTATTCTCATCTCCTGTGGTGCAAGGCTGGCTCCCTTTGACATTAGGGAATTACGAGAATTGACTGCCTATGACGAAATGGAACTGGATACCTTGGGAGATAGAAAAACTGCCCTATTTATAATCATCAGCGATACAGACGATACTTTTAATTTCTTGGTGTCCATGGCATACACACAACTTTTCAATCTTCTCTGTGATAAGGCAGACGATGTATATGGAGGCAGACTACCTGTTCATGTAAGATGTCTAATTGATGAAGCTGCGAATATTGGGCAGATTCCTAAGTTGGAAAAACTCATGGCAACAATCCGTAGCCGTGAAATCTCCGCCTGCCTTGTCTTACAGGCACAAAGCCAATTAAAGGCTCTATATAAAGACAATGCTGATACCATTATCGGCAACTGTGACAGCATGATTTTCCTTGGAGGAAAGGAGAAAACCACCCTCAAGGATTTATCAGAAACCCTTGGTAAAGAAACCATTGATATGTTTAACACTTCTGATACCAGAGGAACACAAAGAAGTTACGGGCTTAATTATCAAAAGCTGGGAAAGGAGCTTATGAGTATGGATGAGCTTGCTGTAATGGATGGTGGCAAGTGCATTTTACAGCTAAGAGGTGTTCGCCCCTTCCTCTCCGAGAAATATGACATTACAAAGCACCCCAATTACAAATACTTATCGGATTATGATAAAAGAAACACCTTTAATATTGAAAAATATCTGTCCACAAAACTAAAGCCAAAACCTGATGAGGTATATGATGTTTACGAAATCGACCTCACAGACGAAAATAAAATACCAGTAAACTACTAGTAGGGACAAAAAACAGGGAATTCATCCACTCTACCATCGGTAGATACAATCCTTTAATCTAATATGTTAAAATAAATCTGTATAAGGAGGGTATCACAAATGAATCAAATTAAAATTGGCAGATTTATTGCAGATTGTAGAAAACAAAAAGGATTAACTCAGAATCAATTAGCCGAAAAGTTAGGTATTACCGATAAGGCGGTATCAAAATGGGAAAATGGAAAATCTATGCCAGATGTATCGCTATTTACTTCTTTATGTGATAGTTTAGGAATAACTCTAAATGAATTATTAGCTGGAGAACATATTCCAGATGAAGTATTAAAGGAAAAATCAGAAGAAGTGTTAATGGGAGTAATTAAAAGTAAAAGAAGTATTGGTGTTATTCAAATCATAGGATCTATACTTATGGGAGTTGGAATAATATTATTTTTCATTCCTGCGATTAAAAATCTTGGCAGTGCTACCGGTATGGGTATGGTAGGTATTGGTCTATTATTACTTGTTGCGGGTTATATTGTAAAATCAAATATAATCATGCAGAATTATAAGTGGTTTTTATTAAAAGTAGTGGGATAAATTAACTATGTATAATCGTTATTGATAGAAGAAACACTTTTGATACTGAAAAGTATCTGTTCAAAACTTAAAACCAAAGTCTGATGAGGTATACGATGTTTATGGGATCGGCCTCACAGACGAAACTGAAACCGCATAGTAGCGGTTATTTTTTTACCCAAAAATAAAACAAAGAAATTAGGAGGATTTAATTATGGCATTTTTCAATTCAGCAGTAGATGTATTACAGACACTTGTTATTGCCCTTGGAGCAGGACTTGGTATTTGGGGAGTTATTAACTTACTTGAAGGCTATGGAAATGATAATCCAGGTGCAAAATCACAAGGTATGAAACATTTAATACCAAAATAGAGAGGAAAACAAGCAAAAGAATTGGATGAAAAAGAAACTACAAAGATTATATTTCATAAAAGCAAGATTAATGATACAATCTATCTATAAGGAAAGGGAGGAGAAATTATGGGTGTAAGTTATAGACCCTTATGGGTAGAGCTTGCTAAAAGGGATATGAAGAAGATAAAATTTCAGGAACTGACGGGAATATCATCTAATCTTTTGGCTAATATGGGAAAAAACGAGTATATATCTATGAAGAATTTGGAACTAATATGCAGAACAATGAACCTTTCTCCTAATGAAGTTATTGAGTTTAAGGATGAATAAGCTAGAGATACGTAAAAATACTCATATAACTATTCTAATAAAAATAGTAGGTGGAGGGAAAAATGAAAATAGATAAAAACAAGTTTAGAAAACAACAACTGGAAGCAGTTCTAAATTCAGATATATATCAAAAAGCAATTTACGATATGGCCATTGCTATGAATAAAGATGCAAAGACTGCTCCAAATGAAAAAACAATTGAAACTAGATTTGATCAATACCTTACATTAATATTTAATCAATTATTTGATCACTTGGATATCTCATATTATCCAACGAAAGAAGAAGCGGTAGACACAGTTAGAGCCATAAGCAAAGGACATGCTGACACATCAATCGGAAATGTAGTCATAGAGTTCAAACAGCCACGAACTTTATCATCAGACAAAGATCAATTATCAGCACTTAATCAAATAAAGAATTACCTGGACGGCTTTAATTTAAAGGGTAATAATAAAACATTTGGAATGGTAACCGATGGCATTAAGTGTGCTACATTTATACAGAATGGAGGTAAATTTGAAAATACAGATTTTATACCTCTTGGACATTTGCAAATTGATCAATTAATAAAAAATATAATTGGTTTGGGACAAAAAGATTTTACTGCTGATAGCCTTGCAGATGATTTCGGGGGAGGTAAGAACTCACCAAGCAGAAAACTAGCAATGGTCTTGTTTCGTTCTTTGCAAGACACTGGTACAGATAAAACTAGGATGTTATTAACTGAATGGAAACATCTTTTCAAACTATCGCATGATGATAATTCCCAGCAAAGAGCTATTATTGAAAGAAGAAAAGCTCTTTCTAAATATTTTAATAATGAATTTAAAACTATTGATGAAGAATATAATGCTTTATTTTCTTTGCAAACATCCTATGCTATTTTAATTAAATTAATAGCTTTTAAAGTAATTTCCCAAGTGAAGTATGATGATTCTCTTATACAATATGAAGAATTACTTAATTTAGATTATCAATCACTTAGACTTCAAATGCAAGAACTAGAGTCAGGGTCAATTATTAGAGATTATGGGATTCAGAACTTACTAGAGGGGGACTTTTTTTCATGGTACTCAAGCCAAGAACAATGGAATGAAAAAATATCAAATAGCATTCAAGAAATTATTGCAAAATTGAACATATATACAATTAAATTTGTAAATGAAGGAGAGTATATTGCTAATGATTTTTTCAAAAAGCTTTATCAATCAATCATTCCCTACGAGGTTAGACATTCTTTAGGCGAGTATTATACGCCGGAATGGTTAGCAGAGCATATTGTAAATGAATCTCTTGTGCACATTCAAACTGCTAAATGGAGAGCGTTAGATCCTACTTGTGGAAGCGGCACATTTTTAACTGTATTAATAAATAAAATAGTAGAAGAATGCAAAGAGAAAGGTCTAGATAGTGCGGATATTTTAAGGGAAATTACAACAAGAGTGATTGGAATTGACTTAAATCCTTTGGCAGTTATTACTGCACGTGTAAACTATTTTTTAAATATAACTAATTTTATTTATTTTGATACAGAAGTTGAGATACCCGTATATTCTGGCGATGCAGCATATATCCCAGAAAAAATAGAAATAAAGGAAATTCCATTTATAAAGTATTCTTTTGACACAAAAATTGCACCTTTTGATGTTTTTTTCCCTGAGATTGGTTTAAGGAATTTAAAAAAATTCTCAAGAATAATGATAGATATAGAATTAGATATACTAGCATTAAATTCAGATGCTATCTATATTAGGCTTATGGAGTTAATACCATCTAATCAAAGACACATAAGTATTATTCAGGAAAAACTTAGAGAATTATCAGAGACGTTTGTAGAGTTTGAAGATAAAAAATGGAATGGTATTTGGGCAAGAATAATTACAAATTATTTAACAACAGCAAATATTGGAAAAGTAGATTTAATTGTTGGAAACCCTCCTTGGGTAGACTGGAAAAACTTGCCTTCGCTTTATAGGGAAAAGATTAAGTCTTTAGAAATAACAGATACTATTTTCTCAGGGGATGCTTATACAGGTGGCATTAATTTAAATATAGCAGCTTTAATAACAAATGTATCCATAAGTACTTGGTTATCTGATGATGGAGTGTTTGGAATGCTTATGCCTGATACTTTTTTGGTTCAACAAACATATGAAGGATATAGAAATTTGATTTTGAATAATGGTTCTAGAGCATATTTTATGAAAGCACATGATTGGACTAAATCGGGCAATCCATTTGTCGATGTTACTCAAAAATTCTATACTTATTATATTTCATACAAAGAACAAGATTATGCTCAAGGAATTCCCGTAACTAAATATAAAAAGAAAAGAGGGGCAAATTCACAACAGGAGAAAATAGATTTTAAGAATACTTTCGAGGAAGATGAGGCGCTAGCTATTCAACTGAATGAAGATACTACAAATTTCACAGTTATAAATAAAAGTAGTTTAGTAACAATTGAAGAATACAAGTTATTGGCTAAAGAAAAATCAATATATAGGGGCAGAGAGGGAGTAGAAGTTTATCCTCAAGAATTATTAATTTTTGAAACCGTTGATCAAGGTAAAGAGGATAGTAAAAATATTACTGTTCAAAATGTGCAAGTAAAACGTTCTAAGTTTAAAGTACCTCAGAGAAGATACTATTTTGAAAATAAATACCTCCATCCTTTGATAAAAGGAAAAGATATAGAACCTTTTAAAGTTACAAGTGAATTTCTAGTGCCATTTGTATATGATAAAAATGTAAGTACTCAGGTGGCAATAGATGAACTTACTTTAAGGAAAGAATCACCAAAAATATTTAAGTTTTTTAACGAATCTAAAGGATTATTTGAAAATCAAAGTGCTTATAGTAAGAAATTGATTAATGGTGAAGATATTCCATACTACTCACTAGCGAGAGTCGGGGAATACTCTTTTGCACCTCATTTTGTAGCATTTAGAGACAATACAAAGAATGTAGCGACAGTGGTAAGTGAAATAGAGACTCCATGGGGCGAGTATAAAAGACCTGTTTTCCAAAATCATGCCGTTACAATTTCACAAAGGCCTGATGGGAAATATATTTCTTTAAATGAAGCTCATTATATATGTGCGATAATAAATTCTAATGTAGTAAATGAATTTGTAAATATGTCATCAGATAGCCGATCTTTTCCAATCAATCCTAGATATCAAATACCTTTATATGGGAATGAAAAAATTTTTGAGATACAGGAGAAGATGGCAAGGTTATCAAAGAAAGCACATAAAGAATGTGATAATGAAAAATTTATTGCTCAAACTGTGGAAGAACTTGGGAAGCTATATATAAAAATGTTGAGAATATTAGAGAAATAATAGAAAAAACATTTAATAATGAGGCAACTTGATGTATAGTCAGGTTGCTTTTTCTATGAACTAATATCAGAGGAGAAGAAAAGACATGAAAGATGCTAAAAAAAGAAATTAAAATTAAAGCAAATAAAAATTGAGAAAGCTGGAAAAGAAAAACGCTTAAAGCAACCCAATAATAAAGAAAATTAAAAACCAAGATAAGGTTAAAGAGAGAAAAGCAAGAACAAAAAGATTAATAGAACGAGGAGGGATCCTTGAAAATTTAATACCAAATGCAACGGAATTTACAAATGAAGAAATACAGAAATTTATATCTGGTCAGCAAAAATGCAGATACCA
Organism: Anaerosphaera aminiphila DSM 21120; assembly: GCF_900129925.1. Lineage (GTDB taxonomy): Bacteria > Bacillota > Clostridia > Tissierellales > Peptoniphilaceae > Anaerosphaera > Anaerosphaera aminiphila. The sequence goes on from NZ_FQXI01000007.1 coordinate 57,294, forward strand.
TTATAGGCAACTGCGACAGCATGATTTTCCTTGGAGGCAAGGAAAAAACCACCCTCAAAGATTTATCAGAAACCCTTGGTAAAGAAACCATTGATATGTTCAACACTTCCGATACCAGAGGTTCACAAAGAAGTTATGGGCTTAATTATCAAAAGCTGGGAAAGGAGCTTATGAGTATGGATGAACTTGCTGTTATGGACGGTGGCAAGTGCATTTTACAGCTAAGAGGTGTTCGCCCGTTTCTATCCGAGAAGTATGACATTACAAAGCACCCCAATTACAAATACTTATCGGACTTTGATAAAAGAAACACCTTTGATATTGAAAAGTATCTGTCCACAAAACTAAAACCAAAGCCTGATGAGGTATATGATGTTTATGAAATAGACCTTACAGATGAGACTTAAACCGCATAGTAGCGGTTATTTTTTTACCTAAAAATAAAACAAAGAAATTAGGAGGATATGATTATGGCATTTTTTAATTCAGCAGTAGATGTATTACAGACACTTGTTATTGCCCTTGGAGCAGGGCTTGGAATTTGGGGCGTTATCAACTTGCTTGAAGGATATGGAAATGATAATCCAGGTGCAAAATCACAAGGTATGAAACAACTCATGGCTGGCGGTGGCGTAGCACTGATCGGCATGACCCTTGTACCCTTGCTTTCCGGATTGTTCGGTTAAATTATGCAAAGCATCATCGACAGCATTACCCAGTGGCTCAAAGAGATGTTAGTCGGTGGTATTACGGAAAACTTATCGGGAATGTTTGATAACGTCAACCAAAAGGTTGGCGAAATCGCAGGGGAAGTAGGAATGACGCCGTCAGCATGGAATGGCGGTGTCTTCTCTATGATACAATCCCTTTCCGAAACCGTAATTATACCAATTGCCGGCATCATCTTGACCTTTGTCATGTGCTACGAGCTGATACAAATGGTCATTGAGAAAAATAATCTTCACGATATTGAAACTTTCATGTTCTTCAAATGGATTTTCAAAACCTTTGTAGCTGTAATGATAGTAACCAATACCTTTAACATCATTATGGGGATTTTTGATATGTCACAGCATGTGGTATCCAATGCGGCGGGAGTAATTATTTCAGATACCAGTATAGATATAACTGCCTCTATAGCAGATATGGAAACCAGACTTATGGAAATGGAACTTGGTCCACTGCTTGGAATATGGCTGCAAAGTATGTTTGTAGGAATGACCATGCGTGCATTGACTATCTGCATTTTCGTAGTCATCTATGGACGTATGATTGAGATTTATCTTATGACTTCCCTTGGAGCAATCCCCTTTGCCACTATGGTAAACCGTGAATGGGGAGGCATGGGACAAAACTACCTGAAATCAATGTTGGCTCTTGGCTTTCAAGCCTTTCTCATTATGGTATGTGTAGGCATATATGCAGTATTAGTACAATCTATTGCCAAGGACAGCGACATTATGGGAGCTATTTGGACTTGTGTAGGATACACGGTACTCCTATGTTTTACCCTATTTAAGACAGGCTCATTGTCAAAGAGTATTTTCAGTGCCCATTAACAAAATGAAAGGAGAATTTTATGGCTTATGTACCTGTACCAAAGGATTTAAGTAATGTAAAAACAAAGGTTATGTTTAATCTTACTAAAAGGCAGCTTATCTGCTTTTCTATGGCTCTTGTGGTTGGATTGCCTTTGTTCTTCCTGCTAAAGGATAGAACAAATACAAGCCTTGCATCCCTGGTAATGATATTTTCCATGTTGCCTTTTTTTATGTTCGCTATGTATGAAAAACATGGGCAGCCACTTGAGGTTATTTTAAAACATTACCTTGCTGTGCGTTTCTTAAATCCAAAACAAAGACCCTATAGAACAAATAACTTCTATGCTGTTATCATGCGGCAAGCAAGGCTGGATAAGGAGGTAAAACACATTGTCACAGGCAAACAAAGTAACTCGCTCAAACGCAAAACTGACAAGAGCAGATAGGAAAGAAATTAACGTCGCTATTTTACGGGCAAGGAATACTAATAAAAAGGAAAAGTCAGCACAGGACAGTATTCCCTATCTACGTATGTTTCCCGATGGAATTTGTCATGTTAGGGATCAGCTCTATACAAAGACTATAGGCTTTCAAGACATCAACTATCAACTGGCTCAAAATGAGGATAAGACAGCTATCTTTGAAAGCTGGTGCGACTTCCTAAACTATTTTGATAGCTCTATTTACTTTCAATTTTCCTTTCTCAATATGACTGCCAATGCTAAAGATTATGAAAGCAGTATTGCTATCAAGCCACAGGAGGATGATTTTGACAGTATCCGTACTGAATATGCAGATATGCTCCATAATCAGCTTGCAAAGGGAAACAACGGTTTAACGAAAACCAAGTATCTAACCTTTGGTATTGAGGCTGATAACATTAGGATTGCAAAGCCGAGGTTAGAGAGAATTGAAAATGACCTATGGAATGGACTAAAGCGAATGGGAGTATCGGTAGAATCCCTTGATGGAAAAGAACGACTAAAACTTTGCCATAATATTATTAGAATGGATGGCAATGAGCAGTTTAATTTTGATTGGAAATGGCTTGTGCCATCAGGATTATCTACTAAGGATTTTATTGCCCCCTCATCTTTTGAATTCCGTGAGGGCAGAACTTTTAAAACAGGTAATAAATATGGTGCAGTTTCCTTTTTACAGATACTGGCTCCCGAACTCAATGACAGGGTACTTGCTGATTTTCTTGATATGGAAAGCAATCTTTTAATTACCATGCACATTCAGTCTCTCGACCAAGTAAAGGCAATTAAGACTATTAAACGTAAAATTACCGACCTCGATAAAATGAAAATTGAGGAACAAAAAAAGGCAGTCCGTTCCGGCTACGACATGGATATTATACCCTCTGACCTTGCTACCTATGGGGGAGAGGCTAAAAAACTACTTGCAGATTTACAAAGCAGAAATGAGAGAATGTTCCTTATGACATTTCTTGTAATGAACACTGCTGATAATAAACAACAGCTTGAAAATATTGCATTTCAGGCATCAGGAATTGCACAAAAACATAACTGTTCATTGATAAGGCTGGACTTTCAGCAAGAACAAGGCTTTATGTCCTCTTTACCCCTTGGACTAAATCAGATTAGCATACAAAGAAGTCTAACCACTTCCGCTACAGCGATTTTCGTTCCCTTTACAACGCAGGAACTCTTTCAATCAAGGGGAGAGTCATTGTATTACGGTCTGAATGCCCTAAGTAACAATCTTATTATGGTAGACCGAAAAAGGCTGAAAAACCCTAATGGGTTAATCTTAGGAACACCCGGCAGTGGTAAATCTTTCTCTGCAAAGCGTGAGATTACCAATATCTTTCTAATTACTGGTGATGACATTATTATTTGTGACCCGGAGGCGGAGTATTATCCCCTTGTAGACCGATTAGGAGGGCAGGTAATTAAGATTTCCCCTACATCTGGAGACTATATCAACCCTATGGATATTAACCTTAATTATTCCGATGATGAAAGTCCTTTATCCTTAAAATCGGACTTTATATTATCTTTATGTGAGCTTATTGTAGGTGGTAAAGAAGGATTACAGCCTGTGGAAAAAAGTATTATAGACCGTTGCGTCCGACTTATTTATACCGATTACCTTGCTGACCCTGTAGCAGAAAAGATGCCTATTTTGGAAGATTTATTTAATGCTCTTGAAAATCAGCAGGAAAAGGAGGCACAGCATATTAGAGCTGCCCTTGAAATCTATGTAACTGGATCATTAAATGTATTTAATCACCGTACCAATGTGGATATTACAAACCGCCTTGTCTGCTTTGATATAAAGGAGTTAGGAAAGCAATTAAAGAAACTAGGAATGCTTGTGGTGCAAGACCAAGTTTGGAATAGAGTAACAGTAAACAGAGCAGAAAAACGTGCTACTCGTTACTATATGGATGAGTTTCACTTACTATTAAAAGAGGAACAGACTGCCGCCTATTCTGTGGAGATATGGAAAAGATTTAGAAAATGGGGAGGAATTCCTACAGGTATTACCCAAAATGTAAAAGACCTGTTATCCTCTCGTGAGGTGGAAAATATCTTTGAAAACTCCGACTTCATCTATATGCTTAACCAAGCATCAGGAGATAGACAAATCTTAGCAAAACAGCTTAACATCTCCCCTCATCAGCTTTCCTATGTAACCCAATCAGGAGAAGGTGAAGGACTATTGTTTTACGGCAATGTGATACTACCCTTTACCGATAAATTCCCAAAAGATACGGAACTCTACCGTATTATGACCACTAAGCCAACTGAAATGGGAAAGGATTAGGAGGTATTTTATGAGTAAAAAGAGTAAAAGGCCATTCCGTCCTGCTGGAAAGGTATCAAGGCTTACCTTTACTGATGAAGAACGTGCCGACCCTGAACTTGAAAAGCCTTTGAAGAAAGCAGAAAAGGCAGCGGATAAATTAGAAAAGGCACAGGAAAAAATCCCAAAGAAAAAACATATCAATAAGGAACGTACTTTTGATGTCAAAACAGGCAAAGCAAAGGTGCGTTTATATTTTGAAGAGACAGATAAACCAAAGCCACCCTCTAAACTATCCCATTCTTTTAAGACAATTCCACAGAGGGAGTTGCTTAATAAAATTCATAAGGAGATCCGTGAAGGTGAACAGGACAATGTAGGAGTGGAGGCAGCTCATAAGACAGAGCAAGGCATGGAGTTTGGAGCAAGACGAATACACAGTGCCTATCGCAGTCATAAGCTGAAACCCTACCGGAATCTTGCCAAAGTAGAAAATCAGACAGTTAAAGTAGAGGTGAATTATCTTTATAAAAAGAGTTTACGAGATAATCCCAAAGTTAGCACCAATCCAATATCCCGTTGGCAGCAAAAGCAGGCAATTAAAAAACAATACATGGCAAATCGGTATGGAAAAGGTGCTAAGTCACCTCACCAAACAGCTAAGAATACAAAAACAGCAGTAAAAAAGACAACAAGTACCACTGAAAAAATTACACAGTTTGTTGTCAGAAATAAAAAGGGCATTTTGATTGCCCTTGGCATTGGGGCAGTCCTTATGTTTTTAATAAGTACAATATCTTCCTGCTCCATAATGATGGAGGGCGGTTTTCAAAGTATAGTAGGTACTTCTTACACTTCTGAGGACGAGGACATAATAGCAGTAGATGATGATTATACCCTACTGGAAAGGGCATTACAGGCACGCATTGACAATATAGAAACCGAATATCCAGGTTATGACGAATACCAATACCATTTAGATGAAATCGGACACAATCCCTTTACCCTAGCCTCTTATCTGACGGCAAAGTTACAGGTATATAAAAGGTCCGAGGTACAGGATGAACTTAGAGCCTTGTTTGATGAACAATACTCCATTACTACCCATGAAGAAATAGAAGTACGTTATCGAACAGAAACACGTACTGATACATGGACAGATGAGGAGGGGAATACCCACAGTGACACTTATACGGTAGAAGTTCCCTATGACTATTACATTCTTCATATTACTCTGAAGAATAAAGACATCAGTATTATTGCTGACAGTCATTTAACTGGGGAGCAGTATGAAATGTTCAGTGTGTATATGGAAACCCAAGGTAATAAGTCTTACTTGTTTGAGGGTAATATTTATGCTCCTAATATGGGTGAATATACAGATTATGATATACCACCAGATGCACTGACTGACCCTGCTTTTGCTGCTCTTATTCATGAGGCGGAAAAGTATTTAGGCTATCCCTATGTATGGGGTGGCAGTTCCCCCTCTACCAGTTTTGACTGTTCTGGCTTTGTATGTTGGGTACTGAGAGAATCAGGAGTTTATAATATTAGCAGGACAACGGCACAAGGTATTTTTAATCAATGTGCCATAATACCACCAGGTGAAGCAAGACCCGGAGATATTATCTTCTTTACAGGGACTTATGCAAGCAGTGGTGCAGTATCTCATGTTGGTATTTACGTTGGAAATGGCATGATGATCCACTGCGGAAACCCCATACAGTATGCCTCTGTAAATAGCACCTATTGGACACAACATTTCTATGCCTATGGGCGTTTGGATTAGGAGGGATTCAATGAGTAAAAAGAAAGAAAAAGTTATTTTAGAAATAGCAAAAACAAAGGAAAAAATATCTGTTTTACAGAGTAAGCTACGAGAATTGGAGCGAAAGAAAACAGAACTTGAAAATACGGAGATTGTAGAACTTGTTCGCAGTACCAAAATGAACACCAGTGAACTATCTGAATTTTTAAAGGCGTATCGAGAAAAAAACGATGCGTCTTTTTTCATTCAAAAACAGGAGGAAATAAACCATGAAGAAAATTAAGATTCGTATCTTTGCTACTTTATTTGCAGTATTTCTTTGCTTACTAGCATTTCCAATAACAGCTTTTGCAGGTGGTGGTGAAGAAATTCCACATATTTCTGAAGAAACTGAAACATCAAAAACTGACCCTGCTCCTCTCACTCCCGATGGTAATCTCACCCTTGTAGACGATATTTCAGAGGAAGAAGCCGAGGATAAGCAATTCGTGACCCTTGTTTCCAAGAACGGAAACTATTTTTACTTAGTAATCGACCGGGCTGAAGACAAAGAAAATGTCTACTTCCTCAACCTTGTGGATGAGGCAGATTTACTTGCACTTATTGAAGGAGAAACCCCAGAACAGCCTCAAATATCACAAGTATGTAACTGTACCGAACTTTGTGAAGATGGAAAGGTAGACCCAAATTGTCCTCTTTGCAGGAATGACCCTACTAAATGTACAGGAAAGGCTACAACCTCTACTTCTGAACCTGAAATTAAGGAAGAGAAAGGTAATACTGCAGGAAGTACATTGCTTATCTTACTGATTGTAGGTATAGCAGGTGGTGGATTTTACTATTTCAAGGTTCTGAAAAATAAAGGAAATACCAAAGGCAATACATTACTTGATGAATATGATTTTGAAGAAGATGATGACGATGAGTATGAATACGAAATTGAGGATGAGGATGAAGGAGATGAAAGCGAGGATATTTAATGACCTACTTTACAGATAGTGTTTATGAAAAAATGATGGTACAAAAACCTATATACGGGCGGGAGAAAACATCTCCTGCCCCTAATAATAAAAGGCGTAAAAAAAGAGATGGTTCTATAAATAAAAAAGAGCCTACCCCTACCCATAAAGAAAGGAAGAAAAAATAATGAAATTAATTATAGCGGAAAAACCTTCTGTAGCTCAAAGTATTGCCACTGTAATCGGTGCTGATAGCAGAAAAGATGGATATATGGAAGGCAAGGGCTATCTTGTGTCATGGTGTGTGGGGCATTTGGTGGAACTTGCCTCTGCTGATTGCTATGATGACAAGTATGCCAAGTGGCAGTATGAAGATTTGCCTATCTTACCCTCTAATTGGAAATATGTCATTTCAAAGGGAAAAGAAAAGCAGATGAAAATTATCGGAGAACTGATGAAACGCAGTGATGTTAATGAAATTATTGCTGCAACAGATTCAGGCCGTGAAGGAGAACTCATCTTCCGATTGGTATATGAAAAGCTCTCTTGTAAAAAGCCTATTAAAAGGCTTTGGATATCATCAATGGAGGAAAGTGCCATTGCTGAGGGTTTTAAAAATCTTCGTAATGGATCAGATTATGAACTGCTTTACCAATCTGCCCTTTGCCGAGCCAAAGCAGACTGGATTGTAGGCATTAATGCCACCAGACTGTTTTCCCTTCTCTATGGGCAGACCTTAAATGTAGGTAGGGTCATGTCTCCTACCCTTGCCATGATGGTGGAGCGTGAGGAAAATATCACCAACTTTAAAGCAACGCCTTTCTATATCGTACAGCTTGATTTAGGCAATCTTACTCTATCAGGAGAAAGACTTCAAGAAAAACAGGAGGCAGAAACTTTACGCAATGCCTGTGATGGTCAGAATATAACCATTGAATCGGTGGAACGAAAGGAAAAATCAGAAAAGCCACCTAAACTCTATGACCTTACTACCTTGCAGAGAGATGCAAACAGACAGCTGGGCTTTACAGCAGAGCAGACCCTTGAATATGTTCAAAGTCTTTATGAAAAGAAATTAGTAACCTATCCTCGAACAGACAGCCGTTATGTTACTGAGGATATGAAAGACAGTATCCCTGCTTTGGTAAAAATGACAGCAGGATTTTTTATGCCTGAAGATGTACAACTATCTATCAATACAGGACAAATAATTGATAATAGCAAGGTAAGTGACCATCATGGGATTATTACTACTCTGGGTGTAGAAAACTATGATATTCACTCCCTTCCCTTCGGTGAAAGAGAAGTCTTACTCCTTATCGCCGTACGTTTAGTTTGTGCAGTTGAAGACAACTGTCGCTATGCAGAAACCCTTATAACTGCAAAATATAGTGGTGCAATATTTACAGCAAAGGGAAAAACCATACTTGAGGATGGTTGGAAGTCAGTTCAGAAAATATATCTTGATACTAAAAAGGAACAACATCAAGAAGAAAAAGATACTACCCTGCCACCTATTACCCAAGGTGAATTATTTACTGCAAAGGCTACAATTAAGGAAGGAAAGACCAGTCCACCAAAGCATTTTACCGATGATACCCTACTTTCTGCTATGGAAAATTCAAACAATGCAGTAGATGATACAGAGCGTAAAGGCATTGGTACTCCAGCCACCCGTGCAGGAATTTTAGAAAAACTCATTAAAACAGGATTAGCAGAGCGTAAGGGGCAGAAAAAGACAAAGCACTTTATTCCTACTCATAAGGGAATTGCTTTGATTACAGTTTTACCGGAAGTCATAAAATCAGCACAACTTACCGCTGAATGGGAGGAACAGCTAAAGCAAATTGAACATGGAACACTCTCTCCAATGACCTTTTTAGATGGTATATCCCATATGACAAAAGACCTTGTATCCACTTATAAGATAATTGATGGTGCAAATACTCTTTTTTCTTCAAAATCCAAAGGAGAATCTATTGGCAAATGTCCTCGCTGTGGTAGTCATGTAAAAGAAAACAAGAAAGGATTTTGCTGTGAAAACAGAGCCTGTGGTTTTGCTCTATGGAAAGAAAATAAGTTTTTTACTGCCAAGAAAAAGAAATTAACCAAGACCATAGCAAGAGAACTTTTGAAAAATGGCAAAGTAGTATTAAAAGGCTGTTACTCTGAAAGAACAGGTAAAACCTATGATGCCATTATCATTCTCAATGATAATGGTGGTAAATATGTGAATTTTAAAATGGAGTTTCCTACAAAGAAAGGAAGGTAAAGCATGAGTATTAAAAACCTGGTTAAGACGATTTTAGACATTGAAGTAAGTACGGAAGATATACTAAAGTTACATGAAAACCCACAAAAATATACTAATAGTGAAGAGGATGCTGAAAAGTTAAAGGAATTGTTCTTGCTTATGGATTTAGCGGATAGACAGGAGGTGGATGAAGATGGCAACTACTGATGAACTTCGATATATTCAAGCCTTTTCAAGAATTATCGGCGTAAAGGAGGATGACGCTATAGAATATGCCCAGAGAAAGGGATTAAATGCGTTGGTGGACAATGCTACACAGCTCCTTGCTACTCCAGTTCAACGGGAAAAACATCAAGCCTTTCTCGATTTATATAGAATGAGCCGTGGTATCAATACTCGAAACCCTGTAATTAATTCACCTGAAAGTGCATCTGCCTTTTTTCATTCGGTGATGGATAATATTTATGATAAGGAAGCATTTGTCGTAGCATTTCTCAATACCAAGAATCGTGTTATTGACCATGAAGTTGTGTCCGTTGGGACGATTAATAGCTCACTGGTACACCCAAGGGAAGTATTTAGAAATGCCATCATTAACAAAGCGAATTCGGTTATTTTATGCCATAACCACCCATCTGGAGATTTAACTCCAAGTACAGAGGACATTAACATTACCAGACGCTTAGAGGATACTGGAAAACTATTAGGGATTAAAGTTTTAGATCACTTAATTATTAATGGCATTAATCATAAAGAGCTATATTCCTTTAAGGCAAAGGGAGTACTGGAAACAGTAGAAACTTATGATATTAACGCATCACAATCAATAAAAGAAGGGGAAAATGGTTTTACTGGGACAGAAAAGGAACAAGAATCTGATTTTATGATACCAATACAAGAACATACCTATCCTTTGCCTGACCCTGACATAAGCATTAAAGACCGCAATTCTTACGGATATTTAGATGATGAGATGCTACCACTATCAAGAGAACGTGCCGCAGAATTATTTGAACAAGATTTGTCAGTGTACCTACTTTATGAAGATGATACTGAGGCAATGGCTTTTGACCGTGAGGATATTGATAATCACAGTGGGATATTTGGGATTCATCGTACTGACTGGATAGAATTACAAGATTATGAGACCATGAAAGACAAAGAAAAATCTTCTGTATCGGAACTTGAACAGAGATTTTTAGAAACTCCAACTGACTCCTTTGCAATTTATCAGCTTAAAGGTGGCGAGGAATTTAGGGATTATCGCTTTGAAGGATTAGAGCGATTACAAAGTGATGGTAATTCTGTAGACCATGATAACTATGAAATTATCTATACCGCACCCTTAACAAATTATAACAGAAATCAAAATCAAACCCTTAACAAGCTCTATGAACAATTTAATATAAACCACCCTACTGATTTTAAGGGACATTCCCTTTCTGTTAGCGACATCATTGCCTTAAAGGTGAATGATAGGATATCTTTTCATTACGTTGATAGCTTTGGTTTTGTTGAACAACCACACTTTCTTCCTCAAAGAAACTACTTAGAAACAGCTGAAAAATCAGTAGAGCAAAATTATAACCAACTGGACGGTATTATCAATAATAAGCCTACTGTAGCAGAAAGAAAGGAAAAGAAATCTTCTGTAGTGGAACAACTTAAAACAAAGCCTTTCATAGAAAAAGATAAACAGAAAAAAATACCTCAAATAGGTACTGAAAAGGAGCGATGATTAATGAGTAAATTTACCGTAGAAGAAAGGAATTTAATATGTATCTACAACACAGGCACAAGAACGGATTTGCTTTCAGAACTTGCAGAAATGAAAACTCATTTGGGAAAAGTTGAAACTGAACTTTTGGAGCTTACACAATCAGTTATGGATAAGATAACTGTTATGAATGATGGAGAGTTTAACTGCATTACAGCAGAATTAATTGCTGATTTTAAGGGATAACTTTTGTTAATCGATAAAAAAGAAGGGAGAAACAAATGAGTATGAGAAAGATTTACCGTGAAGTAGCAAAGAAACACGGCGTTTCTGTAAAAGAAGAGATGCAGAAAGCTTTAGACCATGCATATAGCAATACAGCTGATGATGGAGTTATAGTAGCTTATCAAAAACAAGTACCATCAAAAGGAGACATACCTACACCTGAAGAGTTTATAAAGTATGCAGTAAATAAAGTAAAAGAATAAGACGAAACTACCCAGTATAGGGATTATTCTGTATTGGGTAGTTTTGTTGATTATATAGTAATCTTATTAAAGAAATATTAAGGGATTAATATGATATAATATATTTGGGTAGAATTAGGTGTCGCATCAGTAAATTTATATGAACCAAGAGAATAAAAAGGGGAGATATGATATGGATTATATTTGGTTTGATGATAAGAGTTCGATTATAAATCAACTCCCGAGGAATTTTAAGTCAGCAGCAATAATACTTAGCCCATTCATTCAAATGCCATCAAATTGGGTGAGTTTCAAACAGAAAAATTGGTTTGAAGTAAAATATCCATCTGACGAGGAAATATTAAGATATGGTAAGGCTATCTCATGGAAAACTATTGAGCAAGAAAGTAGTTTTAGTAATCATAAAGAACTTGCTGTGGCTTTAAAAACTTCAATTTTAGCACTAGAACCTGAATATTCAAGAATTGATTTAATGGAAAAGATAAACCTAAAAAGAAACATATATTATCCATCTGAAGACAGTCTGTCGCCACTTTTAATTAAAGATTTTTTAAATGTGATTTCTTCAAAGGGCGCTAATAATCTTTACTTCTCAGCACCTACTCAGAACAAGAGTGGTATACTGCAAATTAAAACAACAACTACTCTAGATATATGTGATATAAGTAATGGTGAATTAATGCTAGTTGATGAAAATTTTGAATTTGCTTTTTTAAGTTTATATGACTCATTTAGTACTCTATTTCTTACAAGGGAAAAGAATATTGCTAGTACTGTTCAAACTTTGAATTGGGAGGCAGTTGTTTGTGATGATAAGACAAGATTAAATTGGTATTTATAAGATAAAGAATAGAACAAAATTCAAATATGGTATGGAGCGGATTGGTGCTAGTATATAACTATGGACACTAAACAAGGTTTTTAATATACTAAAGCTAAGCAAGTGTTCTCTATAAGTTGTTATATTAGTATTTTTGTATTATATAGGGGGGACATATTTGTACGGCTTAGATATAAATTTTGATTATGATTTTACAAAAGAATATAGATTCAAGTACGAAAGCCAATGTGACTGTGCTTATTGTATAAACTATTATAAAACTTTCAAAGAAAAGTATCCTAAAACATCTAAGTTCTTAGAAGAATTTGGTTTAGACATAGGGTTTCCATTAGAAATTATGCCATTAGAATATGACAAGATGGACAATGAGATGGGATATACATCCTATTATCCAGTTAAAGGTACTATGGATAAAGATGAGTTGATATTAAACTCGGATGGAATTGAGGTAAGAGTGTTTAAAGGTTCAGATTTAAATAATCCTTGTCCTAATCCTAAAATGGGAGAACCTTATTTAATTATAGAGATATCTGAAATTAGGTTGCCATGGATTTTGGATGAAGATGTAGAGTAGATATCTTTGTATGGGAAAAAAATAATTTAAGTTGTTAGATTTATTTGCACTTATAAAATAGGAGAAAACAGATGAATATAATAAAAATAGAGGGTATATCAGAATTATATCCCGAACCAATAGAAGGTACATCAGAGTGGTATTATTGTAAAGGGAGCAAAGACTATTTCTGTGATTTGTATGAAGCAGAGGAAATAGTCAAATCTGGAAAGGACTTTTCGGGCATGACTTGTCACTTAATTCATTATCCAGAAGGAACTGTATACAGTCCATTTAAGCTTCAAGAAAACAGATATATTGAGGGACCAGTCTGGGATAATGGTAAGCTATATTTTCTGTCTGTTGATTTTAATATTCAGAGAATACAAATATATAGCTATTTACCAAATGTAGAAATAATTGAACTGATAAAAGAGTTACCACTTGGAATTGTTAAAGACTGTTACAATCTTATGTTAAAGGTATCACCTATCACTCTTACGAGGGATGAAAATGAGGGTATCCTTGAAATTATCTGGCCCAATAATAGAGAAATTCAAGTAGGACCAACTGAGACATTATTGTTTCGTGATGGAGATGATTTGTATTTATCAGAATGGCATGAGAATCCAGAGTATAATGAAAATGTAATTGTTAGAGATTTAAAAACAGGAAAGATAAAAGAAAAACAACCAGGCTATCTATGCAGATTACCTGATGGAGTTTATTGGAGAATATAATATATGGATGAATTATATTGTAGAGGGTGAATGTAAGAATGTATGGGGCAATCATAAACAAAGGAGAACAATATTATACTGATTTATATAAAGTTTTTAATGCAATTAATAATGTTCAGAAAAATTATAATTGGCTAATCACTGATTGCGTATGCTATCCATCTACAAAACAATTTGCTGAAATTTTATCTAATGAATATTGTTGGTTAAGCGGTAGCGAATTAACTAGAATTGTTGAAAAGGAAAACTTTCAGTGGATTTGGGCAGTTTTATCGGGATTTGATAAGAGCATAACATTAGATGAAGTATTAGAGTATCCTCTACCCTATGCAGAGGAATATACAGGATTTTGGGAAAATCCAATTTCTATACAACATCCTTTGGCAACTGTTGAAATTATTCCTTGGGACAGTTCACTTACATTAATTATTAGTAGAGAGAGAAAAATAGTCGATGACTTTAAGGAAAGTTTCCCATTAAGCGAAGACTTAAACTATTATAATAAAAAATAGGTATAGTACATTTAGTTATAAGTGGAGGAATAGGTGATGAGAAAAGAATTTGAAATTCAAGGGGCTGTAGAGGTTCCAAGTGAAGTAACGGAAGAAGAATTTGTAGATAAATTCATCAGCTTCATTGAATCTAATAATTGGTGGTTTGGTGGAGGGATTAGAGAAATTATTGATGGATTCTATATTAATCAAGATGGGACAAAAGGTGAGCATGTTTTAGATACTGATTTAAAAGAATTAATTTCAAAGGATAAAAGTGCAGAAGCAATAGAACTATTTATGAATTTAACAGGGGAAAGTTTAGAAGAAGCTAAAAGACACATCAATAGTTTAAGTAAACTTTTATAGAAAAAATGTAAAAAATGAAGGTGATAGAGTGTCAAAATTGATAACTCCATTGGGAGTTTTTAGGATATTTGATAATGCTGTTGAGCTAGAATATAAAGCAGTTAAACTAGATGTTGATCCAGTTAGATTTCCGGATATTAACGGTAGGTTTAAAATAATGGTAGAGTATGAAAATGATAAATTTCCACATTTAATTTATTGTACTTTACAAGGAATTGATTATCGTAAGGTAGAGTATAGAAATGAATCAGGAGAAAGATTAGAATGTAGATCAATTTATCAAGACAATATCAAGCTGTCTATTGGAATTGAGTGTGATACATATTATCTAGACGGAAAAAGGATAAGCAGCTATGATTATGATAGTGTATATTTAAATAATGGCATAGGATATTCTATATTTCCTGTAACTAAGTCGAAAATACTTATTTTTGGTGTAGCTTGGATTAAAGAATATAACGAAATAAATGAAATTCAAACATGGTTTCAAGCAGATCCAACACTTATGTAGTGAAGGAATTTTTGTAATTTGCATCATGTTAGAGTATATAAATTTGCCGTTAAGTTTATATCCAAGTGATAGTATTTTAAGAAAGTGAGTATATGTGTGGAATATAATATAACATTTATGGTTAAATATGGTAAAGTTGCAAAAAATAATATAGCGCCAATTTTTGAAAGTTATGAATGGTGGCTAGGGTTAGTCTCAAAAGTTCTAAAAAATACAGATGAATTTGAAATGAGACTTTGGAAAGATGATGTGGAAGGTATTCAATCTGGGCAAAGATTTGGAAAACAAGTTCCTAATAATAACACAATGGAAATAGTTTTTAAAGGTAAGCTGACTCCTGAACTAGAACAAGAGATTTTAACTAATTATTTAACTAAAGAAGGACATATCAAATGGTTTACTTTGAACTTAAAAAAAGGTAGCGAATATGTTTTTTCTAGTGCTAATTATGGAGATGAAACATTGATTACAGTTGATAGTATAGAGCAAGTCAATGTTATTCAGATGTGGGCTAAAGGATATCCAATAATATGGAGAGTGGACGTTTTTCAATGTGAAGGATAATAGAAGTTTATGTCGTATTTGTAGAATATTGCGTCACAAGAAATATTTATGAACAAAACTATAAATGGGAATTTGCTAAAATATATTGAACGGCGGATTATTTATATTTCTTTTGAGGTGTACTATTGAAAATGAAGTATAAAATGAAAAAGTCATATAGAATTGTACAATTACTATTAGTTTGCTTTGGCTTTGTGTTGACTCTCATAAGATGGTTGAATGTTTTTAACAGTAATTTTGTAGTAATAAATCCTGAAATAACATCTCATATATCAAATTTTTCATTAAGTCTCTTAGCTTATCTCGCGATAGGTTCTTCGTGGCTGACATTTGGAGTGAAATTTCGTTTTGTATCTATTTTGGGGGCGTTTATGATTGTGGCTAATTTTATTTGCGAGACTTTAATGAGCTTTATTAATACTGTAGATATCGTTGATGCTATATATGGAACAATTGGAATTATACTAGTTTTTATTTATTTCTACTGCGCTAATAGTAATGGATTGATTCAAATCAATTCAGACAATCAGTAGATGTTTCAAAACATTTACGCTAAAGCTAATGAGCGTATTCCATATCAAACGAATTCCAATTTGTAAGGATGATTTAAAGAATTTGGGATTTAGTAACGACACATAGTTTATATTTAACGTCATAGCCGTATATTAATGCGTAATAACAACTTGAAATTATGGAGGTAAAATATGAAAAAGTATTTTATTATGATACTTACAATATGTATGATTTTAATGTTAACTGCTTGTGGGAATTCCAAGAGTGAAGTAGTAGGAGAATATGATATAAGTAAGCTTGGTGGTGATTTTTTAAAAAGTGGTAACGAAGCTTATGCCATAGGGACTAATAAGGACGGAATGCCAATTTTTAAAGATACTGACAAAGCTTTTAACCAAGCCATTATTGATTATACAGAAGGATTTACAGCTATTGAAGAAGAGTATGATTTAAAACCAATCAGTAAGAAAAATTGGGAAGAATACAAAACTTATGGATGGCAATTAAATACTGATAATGAGGATGTACGAAAGCAGGGAAGTCAAATAACACAATTTTTTGATATATACGAGAACAGTTTTAAATAATGAACATTATTTATAAAGACTGTAACAAATAAAATTTTAAAATAAGATTAAACACCTAATACATGGCACCATCCGTATTAGGTGTTTTTTGACTTTATAGGAAATTGCTCCAAATTTCCTAGGTAAAAAAATAATGCCTGCTCGAAAGGCAGGCATAGGAAAATTAGACGAGTAGGTTAAAAGATATAAAAGCCTTCTTCACCAAAATCGTCTTCAAGGTCATCGTCTTCATGTAGAAAATAATCCATATCCAAAAGGTCACTGTCGCTCATGTTTCTTATATCATTAGCTGTCATACCTTCAGGGGGATTTTGAATATATTTTTTTCTTAGTTCCTCTGTACGATTATTCAAAACATTGTCCTCCGTTTTTAACATTATTTTATCACATAAGGAGAAAACTGTGAATCGTTAATTAAAAGCAGGAGACCTGCACCCTTTGGCTTTAGCCATTACCTTTTCATACATTTCATCCAGAGGAACTCTTTTGTGGTTATGGTAGAGTTCTAAAAATACCATAGTGTTGCCGCATTTAGGGCATGTGAGAGGATCATATCCAAAAGAAGTTAAGATACATTCTCTCCAGCTATTAAAAGAAAGAAGAATACCATGTTTTTCTTTTGATATAGCATGATTTAGTTTTTTGTCAGATTTACGATGTCTTGCATAGATTCCGTAGTACCTGATCATTTTAAAATGTTTTTCTGGGATGTGCCTAATAAGTCGATTGATGAATTCAAGAGCCGGAATGGTCTCTGTGATTAGTTCGTTATCTTCATGACGATGATAGTGAAAAGTGATATTTTCACCATCATATTTATCAATTCGGGATGTTGCAATAACAGGCCTACCGAGATAGCGACCAATATATTTGATGACAGCACTTGGTTTACATCTATTAGGTTTAGCATAGACATAAAAACCATTTTTCTGATTTTTGTAAACAGAAGCTTTTACTTTTTTAAAAGATGTGTCTAAATGTTTTGATATTTCATTTAGTAAGGCGGTTTGGAAGGCATTACGTAAGAAAGTATAGTTGAAATGGGTTTTGCTTCGCCAAAGTCCGCTGTTACCAAGTCCACCTTCAGAGACTAGACAATGAATATGAGGATTCCACTTTAAATCTCTTCCAAAAGTGTGAAGAACAAGGATGAAGCCAGGAGTAAAACATTCAGTTTTGTTATCTTTATGAAACATTCGCAGCATAATGCTTCGAACAGCAGAAAATAAACAGTTAAGAAGTTCACGGTCTTTAAGAAAAAAAGGACGCAATTCTTCAGCAATAGTAAAGACACAATGACGATGCTGAACATTAATTATTTTAAAAGACATAGCTGTAGTGCGGTCTATGGAGTATTTATTTCCACAGGTAGGGCAGAAGCGACTGTGGCAGCGAAAAGGAACAAATTTTAGTTCACCACATTCAGTACAGCCGTACATTGCACCACCATAGGAAGGATCGCCACAGTTTAGCATCTTGTCGACGTTTTCAACTACTGAATCGCGAGGATGCAAAATATATAACATTTCTTCATAATGGTTAGTAAAAATCTTTTGTAATATATTCATACTTCCATTATGTAGCAAAGCAACAAAAAAATAAAGACCCAAATCCCCTCAAGATTGAGGGGCAGGGGTGTTGAAGTGTCGAAGACACTTATTTATGCCTAGGAGAATATATGCAAAGAATTAGAAGCCCTCCTTGTGTGAATTTCATTTTCAAACAAAAGAAATTCATGTCAACAAGGAGGAAAAATTAATGGACAAAGAATACTATTTATTTTTAGAAGGAAAGAAAGTGGTTGTTAGCAAGGAAGTGTATCTTGCTTATCATAGTGAATTGAATAAAGAGAAATATCAAATGAGAAGAGACAGGTTAAATAACTGTTTCTTTTTTTGTTCCTATGATCATGATGGTAATTTTGAAGAAAATTTAGAAGATCTGGAATTTGATGTTGAAAAAATTATCGAAACTAAGGAATGTTTATGGTAATCTAAAAGTGGTCCAATAATCAATCGAATATTAATTGAAAACTGGTCCAAAAAATAATACAATCTCCATATACAAAAACAGTATATCGGAGGTAGCAGGGAGTGATAGTATTAATGGACAAGCACGCAATTATTAGATTAAAAAAGGAGGGTCATTCAAATAGAAAAGTAGCAGGAATACTTCATATTGACCGAAAACAGTGGCTAAGTATTGGAATGAATATCTGGAGCAAATGGAGGGATTAACTGATGAGGGTGCTAATGTAAAGGGCATCCAAGAAGAAATCTGTTCAGAACCTACATATGATACTTCTGGTAGGAAATGTCGCAAATACACCAAAGAAATGGATATGTATTTAGATGAAATTCTTGCTGATGAAGTTGAAAAAGGCAAACTTTTAGGCAGAAATAAGCAACAATTAACTCAGGTTCAAATTTATGACTTAATTGTGGCAAAAGGCTTTGATATAAGTCTTTCTACTATAACTAATAAAATCAGGGAAAAAAGGAACAAACCAAAAGAGTGTTTTATTCGTCAAGAATACGATTACGGTGACCGATTAGAGTATGATTTTGTGGAAGTGAAATTAGTGATTGATGGAGAATTAGGAACCTACCATATGGCTGTATTATCATCACCTGCAGGTGATTTCAGATGGGCTTTTCTTTATAAAAATCAAAAGAAAGAAGTCTTTATGGATTCTCATGTAAGATTTTTTGAAATGATGGGTGGTACATACAAAGAAGTAGTTTATGATAACATAAAAAATGTTGTAACACGCTTTATTGGAAGGAATGAAAAAGAATTGAATAGTGATCTAATAAAACTATCCCTTTATTATGGTTTTGATATTAACGTAACGAATTGTTTTAAGGGTAATGAAAAGGGTCATGTGGAAAGTAGTGTTAAAATCATCAGAAACAAAGTGTATGCAATGCACTATAAATTCAAAACATTTGAGGAAGCAGTAAACTACTTGCAACAAGAGCTAATAGTATTAAATGAAAAAAGCAAAATAAAAGAAGAAAGGGATTATCTGCTTCCTTACAAGCCTAAACTAGAGCTAGCAAATATAAAATCTGTTAAAGTTAATAAGTACAGTTTTGTACGCATTGATAATAATTATTATTCTGTTCCAGAATATCTTGTAGGTAAAGAAGTTACAGCAAAAGTTTATTATGATGACATAATTATATATTCCAATCTCCATCATGTATGTGAGCATAAAAAAATAGATGGAGCGAATGAAATAAGTACTGATACCAGGCATTACCTAGATACACTCGCTAAAAAGCCAGGAGCTATTAAAAACTCCTATGCTTTAAAAAGCCTACCAAAGCTCAAATCCATCTATGATACTTATTTTAGCAAAAAACCAAAAGAATTCATAGACCTAATCAGAAAAAATCAAAACAAAAATATAGATGAGATAGTTGAAATTCTATCTCCTGATTTATCATCAAATATAATCGCATTTAGCACAACAAAAAATCATATTAATTTAGGTGATATAACACGCTCACAGACGAATAAATACAATGAACTTTGCATAAAAGGAAGGATACCGTTATGACGATTGTAGAAATAGCAGCTGAATTAAGATTACCCTATACACGTAATAATAGCCAAATGCTATTAGATGAAGCAAAACATGTGCAAATGGGCCATGAAGAATTTCTAACGAGGCTTCTTGAAGGTGAGCTTGAATTACGAAGAGAAAATGGTGTTAAGAATCGGCTGAGGTACGCTAAATTCCCTTATAGAAAATATCTTGAAGATTTTGATGTAAGTAAATATGAACCAGAAATAAGAAGTAAATTTAATGAATTAAATACTTTGAACTTTATTAAGGAAAAAGAAAATATAATTTTGATAGGAAGTCCTGGCAGTGGAAAATCTCACTATAGCATAGGACTTGGCATAAGAGCTTGTATGGAGGGAATGAAAGTCTTATTTATATCTGTACCCAATTTAATTATAGAATTAAAAGAAGCCATGAGCCTTAATCAATTAAACAACTATAAAAAGAAGTTTGAAAAGTATGATCTTGTTATTCTAGATGAACTTGGTTACGTCTCTTTTGAACAAGAAGGTTGCGAAATTATATTCAACTTACTTTCTAATCGCACTGATAAAGGTTCCATAATTATTACAACCAACCTCGCTTTTGATAGATGGGAAGAAATATTCAAAGACCCTATGCTGACCGGTGCTATTGTGGATAGGTTAGCACATAAGGCTCATATCATGGATATATCTAGAGAAACCAGTTATCGATATGAGGAAACAATTTCTTGGTTGAATAGTAAAAAATAGTGGACCGTTTTTGAAATAATATTTGGACCATTTTTCACTTGAAAAATACACCAAATGGTTTATAATATTATTAGCGTAAACTTGGAGGTGCTGTATGACTACGGCAGAAATGATTAAAGAACTGTGTGAGCAAATGAATATAAGTGTATCAGAGCTTGCCAGACGTATTGGACAGACTCCACAGAATTTCAATAAAAAATTAAAACGTGAAACGGTAACCTTGGATGAGTTGAAAGCCATTGCAGATGTGCTTTGTGTCAAGTTTGAGCAGGCATTTATTTTACCTGAGATGAGTGCTATAAAGATAGAAAGTAGCTAGAGAATAAGTATACCGAAGACGACTGTTTTACTAATTGGACGTTTCAAAATATAAACAGCAAGTCAAAACAATCCGATTTAAATATGGATTTCTTTTGGACTAGATTATAAAAGACTATATGCGTGAGTAACTTTTGTAGGTTCTGCAAAAAAATCATTTTTAATTATCTTCGTAAAATCATGTAAATTTAGGATGAATAATGTTTAATAATTACACAATGGGGAGAGCGATAGAAGTTGGAGTTTAGATCATTTTTGGGGACATTGTTGGTGCTTTTTGCCTTGTTAGTATTGGGTATCAATGGATTTAACCATTATAGGGAAAAGCAGTTGATAAAAGAATTGCGTACAAAAATGCAGATTGAAGAAATGCGAATAGATACTCAGATGTCAGAGTCAAAGGGCATTAACCCAGAACAGTCAGGAGAAGGGGCAATGCTACTTAAATTTGAACAATTATTTATAGAAAACAACGATTTGGTTGGTTGGATTCGCATCCCTGGTACGACCGTAGATTACCCTGTTTTGCAGTTCATTGATAATGACTATTATTTAAACAAAGATTACCATGGCAACAAAAGCAAAGCTGGTTCTGTGTTTATGGATTACAGAAATAGTTCAGATGCGAAAGGGTTCAACACCATACTTTATGCGCATCATATGGCGAACGGATTCATGTTTGGAGATTTGATTAAGTACAAAGACGAAAAATTTTTCATAGAACATCCTACTATTAATTTTGATGTTTTAAACAGAGAATGGGAGTGGGAAATTTTCAGTGTATATGTAACAGATGTAGGATTTTATTACATCGATACAAATTTTCCGACAAAAGAGAAAAAGCTTGATTTTATCAAATCCATTCGAGAACGATCCATGTTTGAAAGTGACGTTCATGTTGGAACAGAAGATCATATCTTGACTTTGAGTACATGTACGTATGAGTTTGACAATGCCAGGTTTGTTGTTCATGCCAAAAGGATTGACCATCAAACAAGCCAAAAATAAACTCATAGATGATAAAATAAAAAATATTTAGAAGTTAGTCAAATGGACAACACATGAAGTTTTATATCCAAAGGAAGGATAAGATTTGTGGAGATAAAGGTTTTAAAAATTACAATTATATAGTAAAATATAAAAATGAGAAAGGACGAAAAAGAGGGAGGTTTATTTTAGTGATAAGAAGATTTTTGGTGTTTTTAATGGCGATGATGTTGACTGTAGGTAGCATCTCTTCGTCGGTTGTAGCATTAGCTATGGAGGTAGAAACCGGAGTAGTAAATGAGGCTACTCAAACGCAATTATCCGAGAATATAAGTGTATCGTCAGAGGCAGTTGTTACACAAGAGCTAGCAGAGGAAGTAATCTTTGAATCAAAAGATGAAAAGGAGGCAGTTGTTACGCAAGAGCTAGCAGAGGAAGTAATCTTTGAATCAAAAGATGAAAAGGAGGCAGTTGTTACACAAGAGCTAGCAGAGGAAGTAATCTTTGAATCAAAAGATGAAAAGGAAAAAAATGAGAAGGAACTAGAGGTGGAAAGTATAGTGGAAGAGATGCCTATGAATTCCATAGTGGCTACAAGTACAAACTCTACTTCATACAAGTCGCAATTTGATAAAAATAATAGTGTTGATAATGCCATTGCAACAGAAGATGCTAAATTTATGCTAAGTTTTGACGTCAATAGACCTGGCGCTAATCATGATGGCATAACCAGAGCCTATGATGATGGTTGGTGGGTCTGGGGGAGTCCTATTCACGACGAAAACTGGAACCTAAAGAGTTTCTCTGTTGATGTTAAACTGCACATTGCTGGGCAAGAAAACCCTCTACTTGGGGAAATGTCTTTAACTGTTAATTCAGACCCGAACGCCATGCCTTGGGAAAAATATAAATGGCAGGGAAATGTGCGCTTTGATGGCATCGGAATTCCTGCTGATTCGGTAGAAGTTCAGTATTATACCAATGATGACGACAGTTTAGTTAAACCACATTTACTGGCATATGATCTCTTCTTGAGAAAGGAAGCAGACAAAGTCGTATTGAGTGTTCCCAAACTGGAAAACACAGTAATTGCATATATCGAAGGTGATACCTCATATAAAGATGTAATGTTGGTTAATAATCTAAAAACGGAAGAAATCAAGAATGTTATATATTTAAATGGTACTGCTGGAAATGATAACTTAGATGGAGCCAGTCCGGAAACAGCGGTTCGATCTTTTGAAAAAGCCAAAGAAATAGCTGCAGCAAACCCGAAAATTACGGAAATTATTGTTATAGGAACAACTGCAGTTGAGGGTGAAATTAATCTCGACGGAACTCAGGCAAAACTTGTGAGAGGTGAGGGATTTAATGATTACTTGTTAAAAGTAAATGCTAATAAAACAGCTACTCTATCTAATATTGTTATCGATGGTAACTCTGAAATGAACCCAGATACAAAAGCGTCATTAATACGTTTAGAGAGTGGTTCAACCATGAATATTACAGAGGGGACAGTCTTAAGAAATAACAAACTTAAAAGTGTTTATGATAATATTACCAACGGTGGGGCCATATACGCTCGATCAGCTACGATTAATATGACTGGTGGCACAATTGAAGAAAACCTTGCAAATAATGGGGGTGGGATTTATCTAAATGGTTCTACCATGAATTTCACAGGAGGAATAGTTCAGAATAATACTGCCCAACTTGGTAGAGATCTTGGTGGCATAAAAACATCAGGTGGTGGAATAACTGTAGATAATAGATCGACCTTAAATATGTCCGGTGAATCAAGTATCAAAGGGAATCACTCCGATGCAGTTGGAGGAGGCATTAGTGTAGGATCAAGAGAATGGGGTCCTACCAATATTTTAAATATGGATGGCGGAATTATAGAGTCTAATACATCAGGAGGACCCGGCGGAGGTATTTTTATACAGGCAAAATACTACACCGGTGGAGCTTCGAAGGCTTATATAACTAGCGGTCAGATTCTAAACAATCAAATGCTTGGTGGAAGTAACACAGATGATGCATTTGGAGGTGGAGGTATCTATGTAAATGGTGCAAACCAAAATTATGGTGTTAATGGAGGAAACGGAGAACTCTACATCAAAAATCTAATTATGACTGACAATACGTCTAAATGGGAAGGTGGCGGTTATGCAGCTTGCCCAATTAGTAAAACGACGATCTACGTTACTGATGGAACTGCTATTTATGGGAATACTTCGGAGAAAAACAAGGGTAATGAGCTCTATATACTTTCCAGTCAAGCGTTTGGTTTACACTCGGGGTATCCAGAGTACGAGCTATCTCGAAGAATGCTAGGTGGAATCCTTTATAATTGGAAATATGACGATGGTACATTGCTACCAGATGAATTATATATAGGTAAGTTAGAAAAAGCATATGAAGAGCTTAGTTTAAATACAGATTTAAAAGGAAATGACCTAACAGCAGAGCTTGGAAAGGTCATTATTAGTGGGAATAGTTCAATGACTAGAGGTGGCGGAATCGGTTCAAATGGTACGGTTGTGTTTGGGACGAATGATGAACTCGTAGATATTTCTGTTACCAAGACATGGGAAGATAACAACAATGAGTCTGAAC
Organism: Anaerosphaera aminiphila DSM 21120; assembly: GCF_900129925.1. GTDB lineage: Bacteria > Bacillota > Clostridia > Tissierellales > Peptoniphilaceae > Anaerosphaera > Anaerosphaera aminiphila. The sequence continues at coordinate 82,200 of NZ_FQXI01000007.1, forward strand.
AGCGTCCATCATCAGTAACGGTGCATTTAATTGTTGTTTGGAATGACAAAGAGTATGTTATAGATACTGATATATTAAGTGAAGAAAACGGTTGGGAAACGACGTTTAATTATCTATCAAAATTCCAAGATGGCATTCAAATCGAATATATAGTCAAGGAAGTGAGTGTTGATGGTTATCAGACAGCAATTACTGGTGATGTCGATACTGGCTTCAATGTAATCAATTCTTATAAACCAACAGAGCCAGAGCCAGAGCCAGAGCCAGAGCCAGAACCAGAGCCAGAGCCAGAACCAGAGCCAGAGCCAGAACCAGAACCAGAGCCAGAACCAGAGCCAGAGCCAGAACCAGAGCCAGAGCCAGAGCCGGAGCCAGAACCAGAGCCAGAACCAGAGCCAGAACCAGAGCCAGAACCAGAACCAGAGCCAACAGAGCCGACAGAGCCAACAGAGCCGACAGAGCCAACAGAGCCAACAGAGCCAACAGAGCCAACAGAGCCAACAGAGCCAACAGAGCCGACAAAGACCGATCGAATACTGATACCGAAGACTGGCGAAGAAAGAAAAAGTTATTTGATTTTACTCGCTGTATCTATGTTATGTGTAGGGGTTGGACTTATTACGGCAAAGAGGAAAAAGCAATAAATGTATAGAGATTGAAAAAAACTTAATCAAATTTAGTAAGGAGAGGGCGAAGGTTACTTCGTCCTCTTTATTTTTAAGGAGGACTAACATGAATAATAAGGTACAAACCTATGCACAGCTATCTAAGGATACCGCCAAACGTCTTACAAGCAGTCTTGAAGATTGGACTGGTTTTCTTAATACTGTGGGAAGGCTTTACAGATACAACTACCATGAACAGCTCATGATTTATGCACAAAGACCTGATGCAACGGCTTGTGCTGAATATGATCTGTGGAACAACAAAATGAACAGATATGTCCGCCGTGGCTCAAAGGGAATTGCATTACTCGACCCCACTGGCGACACTCTAAAATTAAGATATGTTTTTGATGTCTCCGATACAGGAGGCAGAGAAAATTCCCGTTATCCTTATCTTTGGAATATGCAGGAACATCATAAAGAACCGATTTTAGAAATGCTAAAGGATAAATTTGACGCAGAGGATAATAATCTTGCCGATGCTTTTCATAACATTGCAAGAAATATGTCTAAGGAGTATTATGATAATCACAAAGGGGATATAAATTATCTCATAGAAAACAGCTTTTTAGATGAATATGATGAGGATAATATCCGAAAGGCTTTTGAAGATGCCACTACCGTCAGTACAGCATATACTTTGATGAAACGATGCGGATTAGATACTGATGGATATTTTGAACATGAAGATTTTCTACCCATATTTGACTTTAATACTGCTGATACCGTTGCACTACTAGGTACAGCGGTTAGTGAACAATCAGAGCAGATATTTAGAGAAATAGCAGTTACTATTATTAAAACAGAACGTGAAAGGAGTCAGGAATATGAACGAAATCACTTACACAAGGAACGGGGATTATCTGATACCCAACATCGGGTTGACAGAGCAGACGGACAACAAGGAACAGAGTCCACTAGGCAAATACGGCAGAATGAGGAAACAATATCTTCAGGAACACAGGAAACCATTATTCCATTCTCTACTCCTATCGGAGAAACTATTTCCCCACCTACTGGAGATAGACAAGACGGCAAACAGACGGATGGAACAAATCATGACAGACTTACAAAAAGCACAGACCCCACCAGACAAGATGAAAGAGCAGATGAAATGGGTGGGCTACATGAACAATCTGAAAGCGCAGTCGGAGGAAATCATACTGACGGAACTTATATACAGTTAACTCTATTTCCAACGGAAGAAGAACAGATAGAAAGAATAGCGGGGAAGGAAAGGATTAACAAACCTTTTGCTTACTCCGCTTTTTCTATGCCACAAAATCAGATGGATTCTATATTAAGGACAGGAAGTAATAGTAATAATAGCTTATTAAGAATCATTTCATTCTATCAAAAGGAAAAATCACTAGAAGAAAAGGCAGACTTTTTACAAAAGGAATATCAAGGTGGAAAAGGACTTTATATAGAAGGACATAAAATATCTATATGGTTTCATAGTGATGGTATTCATATTTCTAAGGGAGAAACTGCCCTTTACTCTCCTTCCAAGGAAGTAATTAGCTGGACAGATGTTGCAGAAAGAATTGAGGAACTTCTAAAGGATGGACAATTTGTAACACAGGATATATTAGATAATGCAGCTGGATTTGAAATACAGCAGATAGCAGAAAGATTTTGGTATCTACATCAGGACTTTTCTGATGATACAAAGCATCATTTCTTTGATGAAGACATATTTAAAGGTGGCTTTCCTGACTCCACCAATCATATAGCACAGTTGCTAGGTGACCCCAATCAAAGAGAAATGATCATTAAATCATTACAAGAGTTTAACTCTGCTTATAAACAAGACCCTACAATTCTGCGTTTTCACTTTCATAAACCACAAAGGCTACTCTCTGATTTGATGGATTTAGATTTACCAAGACGAGAATTTTTCTCCACCCTTACTAATATTGATGAATTAACTATGTTCATTACACAGGACGAGGTTGATAAGGAACTTACAAGTGGAAGTGGTGTTCAAGATGGGAAATACCGTATTTATGACTTTTTCACACAAGCCCATAGTCCAAAAGAAAAAGCTGATTTCTTAAAACAAGAGTATGGTACAGGAGGCAGAAGTCATGCCCTTTCAGGGGCAGACAATAGTAATCAAATGCACGATGCAAAGGGCATTGTATATAGCCGCAGGGAAAATGATGATAAGTTACTTTTAAATTGGAGTAAAGTTGCCAAGCGAATTGACTACCTTATTTCCATTGACCGCTATATGACTTCTGAAGAAAAAGAAAGGTTTGAAGAACGACAGCGTGAAAAGGCTGGAATTATAAGACCACCTATATCTGATATAACAGAGCCTATAGAACAAATTGTTGATTCCACTCCTATCCCTATAGTAAATCCGGAGGAAGGAGTAAAACGAGAAGAAACAACCCAAGAAATGACACAGGAGATTATAGAAGAAACTATTCCTATTCCTTATAGCAAAGGCGATACCGTATATTTAGAAAACGGTACGCCTTTTTTAGTTGAGGAAATAACAGATTATCATGTAACATTGCGTGATCCATCTTTGCTATATCCCATATTAAGATCAGAAAGTAAGGAAAGCTTTTTAAGGCTTTTAGACCTTTATCCTCAATCAGAAATGTCTCAAGAAAAAGCTGAAAACTTTCGCATTACTGATGAGCATTTAGGTGAAGGAAATAAACGTGAGAAATTTTTACAAAATGTAGCAGCCATTACTACTTTGCAGACTATAGAAAAAGAAGGTCGCTTTGCTACAAAAGAGGAACAAGAAATCCTATCCCACTATGTTGGCTGGGGAGGTTTATCCGAAGTCTTTGATAAGGATAATAGTAGTTTTAGCAATGAATATTCACAATTAAAATCCCTGTTATCTGAAGATGAGTACAGCATGGCAAGAGCGTCTACCCTCAATGCCCACTACACAAGTCCTACAGTTATTAAAGCCATTTATGATGCAGTAGAAAATATGGGATTTACCACAGGAAATATCTTAGAGCCTGCCTGTGGAATTGGACATTTTTTTGGGATGCTCCCTGATAGTATGCAAAACTCCAATCTATATGGTATTGAACTAGATGGCCTTACTGGTAGAATTGCAAAACAGCTTTATCCTAATGCCAACATTTCTATTACAGGATTTGAAAAGACAGAACTACCTGATAGTTTTTTTGACCTTGCTATTGGTAATGTACCCTTTGGAAACTATAAAATAAATGAAAAGCGTTATGATAGCAACAATTTCCTCATTCATGACCACTTCTTTGCAAAGGCACTAGACAAAGTTCGTCCAGGAGGTGTAGTTGCCTTTATTACCTCAAAGGGAACAATGGATAAGCAAAATCCTGATGTTCGCCGATATCTTGCACAGAGAGCTGAATTACTTGGTGCAATCAGACTTCCTAACAATGCCTTTAAAAATGCAGGAACTGAGGTTACAAGCGATATTATATTCTTACAAAAGCGTGACAGACCCCTTGATGTGGATAGGGATTGGATACATCTTGATACCAATGAAGATGGAATTACACTAAATGGCTATTTTACCGACAATCCTGAAATGATTTTAGGAACAATGGAAATGAAAAGTGGTCCCTTTGGTATGGAAAGCACTTGTACACCCCTTCCTGATGCTGACCTTTCAGAACAATTAAAATCTGCTGTTCTAAATATTGAAGGTAGCATATCAGAAATAGATTTACCTGATATAGAATTAAGTAATAATGTTTCTATTCCCGCTGACCCTACAGTAAAAAACTTCTCCTATACCCTCGTAGACGGTGAGGTATATTACCGTGAAAACTCCCGTATGGTAAAGCCAAATACCAATGAAACTGCAAAAGAAAGAATTAAAGGAATGATAGAACTTAGGGAGTGTATAGATAAGCTTATTTACTATCAACTGGAGGATTACAGTGAGGAAACTATTAAGGAAGAACAGGAAACTTTAAATCAACTTTACGATAGTTTTACTGTCAAATATGGGCTCATTAATAATCGTGGCAACAGCCTTGCTTTTAGTGACGATAACTCCTATTATCTCCTCTGCTCCCTTGAAGATGTAGACGAAAACGGCAATCTAAAAGCTAAGGCAGATATGTTTACCAAGCGTACCATTAAAAAGCGTATGACAGTTCATTCCGTAGATACTGCAAGTGAGGCATTGGCACTTTCCATAGCTGAAAAAGCAAAGGTAGATATGGAGTATATGGCAAAGCTTACAGGACTTACTAAGGAAGAGCTTGCTGATGATTTAAGAGGTGTTATCTTCCCCCTTTCTTCTACTCTTGATGATGGTAGCCCTATAAATTATGTTACGGCAGATGAATACCTTTCTGGCAATGTAAGAGAAAAACTTCATACTGCAAAGCTGGCAGCCCAATCTTCCAAGATATTTATACCTAATGTGGAGGCTTTAGAAGCTGCACAGCCAAAGGACTTAGATGCCTCTGAAATAGATGTCCGTCTAGGTGCTACTTGGATTGACAAAGAATATATTCAGCAGTTTATGTATGAGTTATTTGACACCCCTTATAAACTTCAAGGAGAGGTAGAAGTAAAGTATGCTCCCTTTACTGCTGAATGGAATATTACCAATAAAAATGCTGTTGGCTATAATAATGTGGTCGCATATGTTACTTATGGAACAGATCGTGCCAATGCTTATAAAATTTTGGAGGACAGTTTAAATCTTCGAGATGTTCGTATTTATGACACAATAACTGATGCTGATGGCAAGGAAAAACGTGTACTAAATAAGGATGCTACTACCTTGGCACAACAAAAGCAACAAGCTATTAAGGATGAATTTCAAGATTGGATTTGGAGAGATGCAGATAGACGTCAGACATTAGTTAAAAAATATAATGAAAAATTTAACTCTATCCGTCCCCGTGAATACGATGGAAAGCATATTAATTTTGTTGGCATAAACCCAGAAATTACATTAAGACCTCATCAAGTAAATGCCATTGCCCATATTCTTTATGGAGATAATGTTCTTCTTGCCCATGAAGTAGGTGCAGGAAAAACCTTTGAAATGGTAGCTGCTGCAATGGAAAGCAAAAGGTTAGGACTTTGTCAAAAACCACTCTTTGCCGTGCCAAATCATCTTACAGAGCAATGGGCAAGTGAATTTCTAAGGCTATATCCTGCCGCCAATATTTTGGTGGCCACAAAGAAGGACTTCCAAACGAAAAACCGTAAGAAATTCTGTGCCAGAATAGCTACAGGTGATTATGATGCAGTTATTATAGGACATAGTCAATTTGAGAGAATTCCTATGTCCCTTGAAAGGCAGGAACGCCTACTTCGTGAACAGATTGATGAAATATTAGAAGGAATTGAAGAAGTTAAAGCAAGTGGCGGTGAACGATTTACTGTCAAGCAGTTGGAAAGAACGAAGAAGGGCTTGGAGCAAAGACTGGAAAAATTACAATCACAGGAACGTAAAGATGACGTTGTAACCTTTGAACAACTGGGAGTTGATAGACTTTATGTAGATGAGGCACATAATTATAAAAACCTATTTCTATATACCAAAATGCGTAATGTAGCAGGATTATCCACCACTGATGCTAAAAAGTCTAGCGATATGTTTATGAAATGTCGTTATATGGATGAACTAACTGGTGGTAAGGGGATTGTATTTGCCACGGGTACCCCTGTTTCAAATTCTATGACTGAACTTTATACCATGATGAGATATCTTCAATACAACACATTGCAAAGAAATGGACTTGTTCATTTCGACAGCTGGGCAAGTACATTTGGAGAAACGGCAACAGCTATTGAACTTGCTCCTGAAGGAACGGGATACCGAGCAAGGACTAGATTTTCAAAATTCTTTAATTTACCTGAACTTATGGCAATGTTTAAAGAGGTTGCAGATATTAAAACAGCTGACCAGTTAAATCTGCCTACTCCAAAGGCAAACTATCATACCATTGCAGTAAAGCCTACAGAAATACAACAGGAAATGGTTAAGGATCTATCAGATAGAGCCGCTGACATTCAAGCAAATAAAGTTGACCCCTCTGTGGATAATATGCTGAAGATAACTTCTGATGGAAGGAAATTAGGACTTGACCAACGAATCGTTAATCCACTACTCCCTGATGATGAAAACAGCAAGGTAAATGCCTGTGTAAATAATATCTACAATATTTGGGATAAAGGTTCAGCAGAAAAACTGACACAGCTTGTTTTCTGCGATATTTCCACTCCTAAAGGAGGAGCATCACAAGTGCAAAGAGTGGCAGAGGCAGGAAACAAAACCATTAATGGTACAGAGTTATATGCTTTGGAGGACAGCTTAGACCAAGAGGAAGATACCTATACAGCAACCTTTAATGTCTATGATGATATACGTGATAAACTGATTAAAAAAGGCGTACCTGTCAATGAAGTAGCCTTTATCCATGAGGCAAATACGGAAGTCAGGAAGAAAGAACTATTTGCAAAGGTGCGTAGTGGTGATGTCCGTGTACTTATTGGTAGTACCCAAAAATGCGGGGCAGGAACGAATATTCAGGACCGTCTTGTAGCACTTCACGATTTAGATTGTCCATGGCGACCAGGGGACTTAACCCAGCGTGCAGGTAGAATTGAAAGACAGGGTAATATGAATGATGAAGTAGATATTTTTAGATATGTAACAGAGGCAACCTTCGATGCTTATTTGTGGCAAACCGTAGAGAACAAGCAGAAATTCATCTCACAGATTATGACCTCAAAAAGTCCCGTCCGCTCCTGTGAAGATGTTGATGAAGCGGCTCTATCCTATGCAGAAATTAAAGCCCTATGTGCAGGTAATCCCAAAATTAAGGAAAAGATGGATCTGGATATTGATGTGGCAAAGCTAAAGCTTTTAAAAGCCAGTCATCAAAGTAATCAATACCGCTTGGAAGATAATCTGCTAAAATATTTTCCCGAAAACATTGAAAAGAATAAGGGATATATAAAAGGATTTGAACAGGACTCAAAGACTCTTTCCGAAAATATGCCCGCTGAAGGTGAATTTTTACCAATGGTGATTAAAGGCAATGCCTTTACAGATAAGGATAAAGCAGGAACTGCTCTCCTTGATACTTGCAAAGAAGTAAAAGGCAAAGATCCAATGGAAATTGGCAGTTACCGAGGTTTTACCATGTACCTGTCTTATGATGGGTTCTATAATGAATTTCATCTTAACTTAAAAGGAGCAATGAGCCATATAGCAAAACTAGGGACAGATGCCAGAGGAAATTTTACCCGTATAGATAATGCCCTTGCTAATATGCAGAGTAGGTTAAAAGTAGTTACGGATCAGTTAGATAATCTTCATAAACAGCAAAAGGCAGCAAAATCAGAGATTGGTAAGCCATTCCCCCAAGAGCAGGAATTAAAGGATAAAATATCTCGACTTACTGTCCTTGATGCCGAATTAAACATGGGTGTAGGTGTTTCTGTACCACAAGAACAGCCTAATACAGAGCTTAGCAAAGAAGAACGCCACTCTGTGTTAGATAGTCTAAAACAGCCCTCACAGGTAGGTAGAGAGATAAAAGAAAAGCAAGGTAAATACCTGGAGGTGAGATAATGGCAAATCGGAAAAGAAATGTTCAGTTACATTTTATGGTAACGGAACGTGAACGCAGTTTAATAGATGAAAAGATGGCTCAGCTTGGTACAAAGAACATGGGGGCTTATCTTCGTAAAATGGCTATAGATGGATATGTTATCCATCTTGATTTATCAGATATTAGAGAACTTGTTTCTCTCCTTAGACGTACAGGCAATAATCTGAATCAACTGACAAAACGGGCGCATGAAACAGGAAATATTTATAAAGCCGACATAGAAGATTTAAGACAGAGTTACGATGAATTGTGGGATATGACGGGGGAAATACTCTCCCGCCTTTCTTCTATTTAAAAATTATATAATTTATATATTTGCAAAATAGACAATATTTGTTACTTGTGGTATCTTCTAATTATATAAAACGGTTAAATTTTTAAGGGGGTAAGTTATGCGAATACTACTTAAAATTTTGTTTTTTCCAATTACATTGATACTTACAGTACTTATATTGTTTTTTGATTTTATTTGCTTGTTCTCAACTGCTGTGCTGTCAATATTGTCCTTTGTAGTATTTATGATTGCACTAGGAACGATTTTTATTTTAAGAGAAACTTCAGAGGGAATAAGAATTATTGTGCTGGCATATCTAATAAGTCCATATGGAATACCCATGTTTGCGGCATGGCTAATAGCAAAGATAGAGGGATTAAATGATATGCTGAAATCAATATAAAGGAAATGGAATAAGGGCGAAAGCATTTTAAGGCTTTCTCCCTTAACTGACACACAGCAGGAGTGCCAGCGGAAAGCAAGGGCGGCGTAGCCGTTTATCTTGACCCTTGCTTTTTGATGGGACACCTGCTATTTTTCTTTTGTTGATGTTTTAGCGGTGTGTGGATATAATTGGATGTAATAGATAAATATAAATTTAAAGGAGGATTTATGAAGAATATAATATCTAGTCAACGATTTGGCATTCCTTTTGAGAAAAAAGAAAAAAGGAAATGTAAGATAGTATTTAGAATATTATTAGTTATTTTCTTGTTAGTATTTCTTTGTGGAGTGACTATACTTGTGCAAACTTTCATACAGCGTTCAATAAAAAACTTGGCTGTTACTAATGATTTAAATGCAACATGGATTAGTTCGTTAGCCTCTTACTGGGGTGGAATTATTGGTGGTTTAATATCGGGATTATTGACAGTTGTAGGTGTTATATTGACTATAAAATATTACCGAGATTCAGATGCAACCAAAAATCGTGTAATACATATGCCTTTTCTAAAAATGGAAGTAATTGGATGTACAGACGAAGAAATAATTGCAAATGGAGTAAATCTATACGAAATAAACAGTAATACGATAAATAATGATGTTTCTAATGAAAAAATATTATACTATAGAATGAAGCTGTGGAATATAGGTCAAGGATTTGCTAATACTTTGGTGATTTATACTGGTGAGACTTTTGGTGGGATAGCTTATAATGAATTAATTCAAGTAAATGACAGTGGAGAATTTTGTTTTAAGATTCATGCTGGTAATGACATCTGTGGAGGCGAAATAAGCTTTGGAGTTAGTTATATTGACTGTATGACAAATGAATATATCCAATCATATACGATATATTTGGAAGGCAAAGATTTTGGTAATGCAAAGGTAGAGAATGGATACCCTGTTTTTATAGGCCAGACACATGCTATTGATAAATCATAAATATACAATTGTAGTATTATTCTAAACGATAAATCCAATTTTATAAAAATTAAATACAATTTTTTAGAAAGAGTTGCTAGAGATGGTAGCTCTTTTTTTACGCTATAAAAGGGAGTGATTTTTATGGCAACAACACGTATAATTTCAATGCATAAAAACAAAGGAAAGTCCCTTGCTAAATGCCTTGCAGATCGCATAGATTATGCATTAAATCCTGAAAAAACCAATGATGGTGAATACGTTAGTTCCTATGAATGTGATCCTAAAACAATACTAGGAGAATTCCTTTTATCCAAGCGAATATATACTGATATTACAGGTAGAAAGCAAGCAAATGATGTAATAGCTTATCAGATACGGCAGTCTTTTAAACCAGGAGAAATTACCCCCGAGCTTGCTAACAAAATCGGTTATGACTTAGCCTTAAAGTTTACCAAAGGAAATCATGGATTTATTGTGACTACTCATATAGATAAATCTCATATTCATAATCATATTATATATAATTCTACCTCTTTAGACTGTACGAAAAAGTTTAGGGACTTCTTAGGTTCTGGAAAAGCTGTACGAAAAATATCCGACCGTCTTTGCCTTGAAAATGGACTTTCTATTATTGAAAATCCAAAGCGTGGAAAAAACCATTATGGTAAATGGCTTGGAGATAAAAAACCTATTACTCATTCAGAGAAATTGCGAAACACTATAGATGGAATACTTTCAAAAAATCCCACAGATTTTGATGTTTTTTTATCACAAATGGAACATGCAGGTTACTCTATTAAGCAAGGAAAATATCTTGCCTTTAAAAACAATGATCAGAAGAAATTTATCCGTTTACGTTCTCTTGGAGAGGGTTATACAGAGGAAGAAATCAGAGCAGTTATTAATGAGGAAAAAGCTTTTGCTAATAGGAAAAGAGCAACTGTAAAATCGCAATCTCCTGTTAATCTCTTGGTGGATATACAAGCAAAATTGCAAGCAGGAAAAGGTGCCGGATATGAACGATGGGCAAAGATTTTTAATTTAAAGCAGATGGCACAGACCATGAATTACTTAACTGAAAATAACTTGCTTGACTATAAGGATTTAGAGAAAAAAGTACAAACTATAACGGATAATTTTAATCAATTATCGATTCAAATTAAAGATGCTGAAAAGCGTATGAAAGAGATAGGAAATCTTAAAACTCATATAATAAACTATTCAAAAACCCGTAATACTTATACTGCATATCGTAAGGCAGGATATTCTAAAAAATTCTATGAAGAACACACTGCTGATTTACTTTTACACAAAGCTGCAAAGGCTGCTTTTGATGAATTAGAAGGAAAAAAATTGCCTGCAGTTAAGGCTCTGCAAGCGGAATATTCTGTACTGCTTTCCGAAAAGAAAAAGGCTTATTCAAAGTACCATTCTATAAAAAAAGAAATGAAAAACATACTGACTGCAAAGGCAAATGTTGACCGTCTTTTAGGGGAGGATATATCGGAGAAAGAAAAAGAAAAACATAAGGAACGGAGGTAACCTTGCTTATGATTTTTCAGCTCCCAAAGGGAGCGTAGCCACACAATTTATTGTGTGTTCAATGGGGATTGGGGATACTCCCCAACAAGCAGATTTGGCAAAATTCCGTAAGGGAATTTTATGCAAAATCGCAAGGTGTGTACCACCTTGCCCTGCTTGCCACATATATAAAAGGAAAAAAGAACGGTTTAATTTTCCGCTCTTCCCTCTGATTTGGCTTCCATTATTCCATTTGCAGTAGCGGTCATAATGATTAAATCCTTGTCGTCCATTTCATCAAGCAGACTTTCAAGTTGTCTACGTTGAGTAGACTTATCTACTACCTTATTTGGAAAAAAGAATTGATCAACTGATACATCTAAAATAGTAACAAGTTCATAAAAAATTTGTAGGCTTGGGTGCTGTCCACTATTTTCAATAGATGCAATATATCGAGGAGCAATGTTCATCATATCTGCTAATTGATTTCTGGACATTCCCTTGGAATTTCTTGCGTCCTTTATTGCTTGACCTAAAGCCTTAAAATCATATTTTTCAATTTTTCGTTTCATAATTTATTTCACCCTACTACATCTTACTGTTCATACTTTGGTTTTGAATATGAGTACACATATCATATGTATGACTTAAATAGATCATAAAATTATATATATCTGTAATTGAAAGTCTGTAAAGCTTCAGATACAATTAACTAATAGTTAACATTTAATAATAATAAGTTAACTTTCATTATATGGATAATCAAATAAATCTATTTTATACTTAAATTGGAGGGAGCTATAATGGAGAAAAGAGAAATTGGTGAAACAATAAGAGTTTTAAGAAAGAATAAGGGAGTAACACAGGAACAACTTGCAGAAATATTAGAGGTATCAACACCCGCAGTAAGCAAGTGGGAAAATAGTCAAACTTACCCGGATATTTCTTTACTACTATGTGTAGATGATGTTTTACGCCGTAGATTAGAAACTAAGTTGATTACCAAAATCTTAACTTTTAAAGTGGCTTAATAGATAAATCTATAGAGAAGTACGCTCCTTCCATTACTTGCTATCTATTTTTTTCTAATAATATAAAAAAATGACGGTTAATTGATATCCGCCCTCTCCTCTGATTTGGGTTCCAGTATTCCATTTGCAGTAACGGTCATGACAATTAAATCTTTGTCATCCATTTCGTCAAGTAAACTCTCAAGTTGTCTACGTTTCGTGGATTACTCTATTATTATTTGGGGGAAAACATTGGTCCACCGATACATCCAAAATGATGACAAGTATATAAAAGATTTGTAGGCTTGAGTACTATCCTCTGTTCTCAATGAACGTAATATATTAAGGGTAATGTTTATCTTATTTGTTAACTGATTTTTTCTATTCCCTTTGCTTTTCTAGATAGCAAATGTACAAGTTCTTATAAAAATATATTGACAAATAAGTTATAATTCAATATACTGTACTTATCAATTAAGTACAGTAAGTACGCTAATCGCGATTGAGGGAGAAAACATGGAAATAATAATTAGTAATAGTAGTGATAAACCCATATATGAACAAATATGTTTGCAGATAAAAAATTTAATTATGAATGGAACTTTATCTACTGGGGAAATGTTGCCGTCTATGCGAGCTTTAGCAAAAGACTTACATATAAGTGTCATAACTGTTCAACGAGCATATGAAGATTTAACGCGTGATGGATTCATTGAAACGGTTTCTGGTAAGGGCAGTTTTGTTGCTACACAAAACAAAGAATTTATTCAAGAGGAGCAGTTACGAATAGCTGAAGAATTATTGCAGAAAGTTGCTGAAATTGGCCGGGCACATGGAATAGAATTTAGGCAAATGACAAATATTCTTAAAATATTCTATGAAGAATAAAGAGGGGTAGAGCAATGGATAAAAATAGTATTTTAGTTCAAAATTTATATAAAAAATTTAACGATTTTTCATTAGACCATATTTCATTCAAAATTCCAACGGGAAGAATTGTAGGCTTCATCGGTGAAAATGGATCTGGAAAAAGCACTACAATTAACCTCATACTGAACGAATTGAAGAAAGATGGTGGGAAAATCAAAATTTTTGGAGTTGATAATACCACTCAATCGATTAAAGACAATATTGGTGTAGTTTTTGATGAATGTAATTTTCATGAGGTTTTTACAGTGCAGAATATTGGGAAGATGCTTTCTGGAGTGTATTCCTCATGGGACGATTCACTTTATTTAAATTATCTGCGAAAATTCAATCTTCCTTTGAATAAACCTATCGGTTCATTTTCGAAGGGGATGAAAATGAAACTTTCTATTATTTGTGCCATGTCCCATAAACCCAAACTACTTATTCTGGATGAAGCGACCACTGGTCTTGACCCTATTGTTCGTGAAGAAATATTGGATTTGTTTTTAGAATTTATTCAGAATGAGGAACATTCTATTTTCTTTTCATCACATATTACATCAGATATCCAAAAAATTGCAGACTATGTAATACTCATCCATCAGGGAAAAATAATTTTTGAGGAACAAAAAGATGATTTAATTTATAAATATGGAATTATTAAATGTGGAAAAGAGAAATTTGCTGAAATATTGCCAGATGATTATATTATTCATAGAGAAACAAATGTGAGTATGGAATGTTTGGTGAGGGATAAAAATGTTATTAGGAGAAAGTACAAGAATATTGTTGTTGACAATGCTACTTTGGAAGATATTATGCTTTTTTATATAAAGGGGGGGACACAGTGAAGGGACTAATTTACAAAGAATTTCAACTTTTTTTAAAGAGTATAGACAAAAAGTTAATTATTATTGCAGGTGCAGGGATTACTTTTCTTATGATAAAACTAGAAGTATATGCAGGCTTGTTGGCAACCCTCATGCTCGCCATGGTAATAGGCATGCAAAGTGTTATGAGTTTTGCAAGTGATGAAAAAGTTAATTGGAAAAGATATCAATTAGCCATGCCTGTAAATGAATGGCGTTCAGTTGCAAGTAAGTATATTTCCGTTATTTTAACTTTAGGTGTGAGTGTGTTGGTAAGTATCATATTGTTCTTAGTTTCCAGTGCTGTATCCAAAACTTTTGATATTACTATTTTGCAGATATCTGTCGTTTCAGCAATTATCCTTCCGATGGTTTTGACAGGTGTATGTCTACCCCTCACATATTGGTTTGGTTTCCGTTCAGCTCAAACAATGAGTTTAATTGGTATTGTTCCTGTTGTCTATCTGATAAGTTATTTTGAAGACAGTCCAAACGTGACCTCTTTAATAGATTCTACACAATATTATTTTTTAGTGAGTTTGGTTGCAGTTGTAATAATTTTTATAATATCCTATGTGGTTAGTGTAATGGGGTATCTGCGAAAAAAGTAATAAATCAGCAAAATACAAACAGATTTATTACAGTGGGTATTTGTAGGAAAGCTATAATTAGGTAGGTGATGTAGTGAGAGAATATGAATGGTTACTATGCCCAGTATGCGGTAATAAAACTCGGTTAAAAATTCGAGAAGATACTATACTTAAAAACTTTCCGTTATTCTGTCCGAAGTGCAAACATGAAACCTTAATCAATGTACTAAAAATAAATGTGTCAGTTATCAATGAGCCAGACGCTAAGACGCAGAGCCGATAACCGTGAGTGAAATCATAGTTGTCGGTTTTTTCTTTGTTCTTTGTGATAATAACCTACTATAGGTGATTTCTGACAATTACAACGACTGCAAAACCGTTGTTTTGGAAATTAAGTACGTAATAACGAACGGCGGTTTTGAAATTAAAATTCAAAGCCGCCGTTTTTCTTTTTTAAAAATAGAGTAACGGAAGGTTTGTTAAAATTACTCTTTATAGGGATACGGCGGTATCGCCGTGTCTATTTTTAATTATCATAGGAAATACAAATTCTATGCATTAAAAAAAGCCTATATCCCCCAACGGAATATTATTGCTCTCGATATGATCACACACATCATCTAATAAATGTAAATAGTTCAACTAATGCTCGACTGTATTTTCAGTCGGGCATTTTTATGTCTTTTTTTAAATTATTTCAAAATGTTTCTCAAAAGTTTGGCAGTTTTGCAATTCTCACCGTAATAGTGGTGAAAGGGAAACAGCGGAGTCACCACCCGAAAGGGGGTGAGAATGTGAAATCTAACAGCCATGAGCAGGACAAGCAACATGCTTTTGACAGCTTTTGCAAAAAGATACTTAAACATGAGGCAAGGGATTATTATGATGAGCTGAAAAGGCAACGAGGTCGAGAAACAACTTTTTCAGATTTATCAGCAAAGGAAATGGAGCTACTTTATACAGAGGATAAATACTTTGCTATCGAGCAGGTTTTTAATGTTTTAGGTCTTGATGTTATTGTTACTGATTGTGTTATTGCAGAG
>NZ_FQXI01000003.1 GCF_900129925.1 Anaerosphaera aminiphila DSM 21120
TTACTGTGTCTTACACGTTGGAGTCTATAGTCATGAATTCTTGTAGTAGGCTGTTTACAACAAGGACAAATACCTGTATTATTAGTAGACTTAATAGAAACTTCTATGGTTTCACTATTTTCTGTTATATTTGTTACAATAATATCTTTAATATTGAGAAGTTTTTGTATATAATTATCTTGCACGTATTTCACCCTTTCTATTTGGTTTAGTCACTTTATATGGTAAAGGATTTTTGGGATACGTGCATTCTTTTTTTGCAAAAAAATAAATGTTGGAGTACTCACCCCAACATTTATTATAGAACCAATATATATAAGTAGGCAAAATCTATTATTTTGCCTACTTATATATATTTTGACATTTTATTTTCTTAAAAAAACTTCTTTTAATGATTCCAATATCTCTTTGAAAATATAAAAATAATCTATTACGTTATTTGCATTTAAAGAAATATTTTTTGCAGTATCTGAAACTGCCTCTGATACATCAACTACCATATTCATTACACTAATTGTAGACTTGTCAACTGACTTAGTTAAATCATCTACAGTTTCTGCAACATCACCTACTGTAGTCACTAACTTTTCTATTTCAGGTTTTGTAGTTACTATAATTTCAGATGCTTCTCTACTAATAGTTGCTGCATTTTTTGAGATTTCTGATGCATTTTCACTAATAATAGGCATTTGTTCTAAAGTATCATCAATTGCTTGTTGATTCTTTTCAAGTGTTATGTTTAATTTACTTACTATACTAAGTATATTTTTTAAAACCAACGCTAAATATATAAGAGCTCCTGCTCCTGACAAATACAAAATTATTTTTAATAGATCATGAAGAGTTATAGCTGTCTCCATTTTATCAACTCCTATTTATCTTACTTTTTCACTTCATTTTCTACTTTTTCTTTTGCTTCTTTAACGTCTTTTTTTGCTTCTTCTGCTCCATCTTTAATGTCTTCTTTAACTTCTTTAACACTTTCTTTTACTTCTTCTGTATTGTCTTTTAAGTTTTCTTTTATATCTTCTGATTCATCTTTTACAATTTCTCCTATAGCTTTTGCTTTTGCCTTTGCAACTTCTATAGTTTCATTTAATTCTTCTTTTTTTTCTCCAGCTTTAACTTTAATGTCTTCGTAAGATTTTTTAATGTTTTCTCCTGTTTCGCCGGCTTTAACTTTAATGTCTTCTGTTGTATCTTTAGTTACTTCTACAACATTTTCAGCAACTTCTTGAGCTTTATTCGCTATATCTCCTCTAGTTTCCTTGCCTGACTTCGGAGCAAATAAAACGCCTAGTAAAGCTCCTAAAGCTGTTCCTGCTGCAACTTTTCCAACATCTTCCGCTTGTTTTCTTCTTGCTTCTTCTCGCTTTTTTCTCTCTAAATAATCAAATAGTCCCATCCTCATTCTCCTTTTTGTTTTATTTTATAATATTTATTTCCCTTAGGCTTAAGATACCCTATAAGCACAGTTTTAACCACATTTAAAACCTTATTATTATGTAGCTTAAAATTTTAAAAACTCCGCCATGCCGTAATCTCAATTAATTCAGACCCGCCCCTATGTCAGGTGGGTAACCCATTTAAGTTTTCTAACTTCCCTTCAAGAAGGCTTGTTATAGTCCTTAAAATAAGGTTTCCCGGATCTTTTTTGTCGGTTGAATTAAATGAAGAATAATCGTACATAGCAGAGTTTTCTCTATATAAATTATATAGTAGTTGAGCTATATTTTCAATAAGTATCAATAATATTATTCATATCCTTGGGAATATCAGCTTTTAACTCTATCTCTTCTTGATTTCTCGGATTGCTAAATTTCATATAGCTACTGTGAAGAGCTTGTCTGTTAATTAATTTAGAGCTTTCATTATATAAGGTGTCGCCAAGTATGGGATGACCTATGTATTTTAAGTGAACTCTTATTTGATGCGTTCTCCCTGAGTAGAGTCTAAGTTCTACTAAGCTTAAATTATTTTTTTCTCCAAGAACTCTATATTGTGTCTTTGCACTCTTTCCCTTTTCATTTACTTCACGAATGATAGATTCCCCTTCTCTATAGATGGGTTCTTCAATAAACCCTTCTTTTTTTTCAAATATTCCATTTGATATAGCAATATATTTTTTTATCATGCTACTCCCAAATTGTTTAGATATATCATAATGAGTATATGAATTTTTAGCTACTATTACCAGTCCAGTTGTATCTTTATCCAGCCTATTTACAAATCTCACTTTTCTCTTTATATCATTTTCTACAAAATAACCTGCCACATAGTTTAAAAGTGTATTTTCTCTGTGACCTTTTGAAGTATGTGTGGGCATATTAGCCTCTTTATTTACAACTAGTAAATCCTCATCTTCATATACTATATCTAATTTTTTATATTGAGGCTCTGCATTTAACTCTTCTTCTATAAATTTAATACTCACTGTATCACCTTTTGAAATTATTTTATTTTCAAAAGTTTGTATTTTATTTAAGTATATATTCTTTTCTCTTATGCTCGCTCTAATAAGTCTTGAAGAAATACCACTTTCACTTAAAAAGTCTTTTAATTTAATATTATCTACCTTTGAAGTTAAATTTAAATATTCATAGGAATTTAACATATTATCCCCTTTTTTTACCAAATTTATTATATTATAATGTATAATTATTAAATAATAACATAACGCGGAGGAAAGTGTGAAAAAAAGAATTATTAATATACTCTCTAATTCAAATTATGAATCGAGAAAAACCACATCTAATTTAATAAGTTTGCTCTCTTCTAAAGATTTTTTCCCCACTACTACTTTTGATGAAAATGCGGAACTCACAATTTGCGTTGGCGGAGATGGTGCTTTTTTAAAAGCTGTTCACAAAAATAATTTTCCTCAAATTCCATTTGTGGGAATTAACACGGGACATCTTGGGTTTTATCAAGAGATAAGCCCTGAGAATATTGAACTCTTTATAGATGATTATATTGCTGGAAGATATTCAGTTGAAGAATTAAAACTTGTCGGCGCAGAAGTTTTTACTAAAAATAGAAGTTATATCTTAACGGCATTAAATGAAATAGTATTAAAAGCTCAACATTCAAAAATCATTCACATTAATGTCTATGTAAATAGAAATAGTGTTGAAAAATTTTCAGGAGACGGAATTTTAGTTTCTACTCCCTCAGGCTCTACAGCCTATAATTTTTCTTCAGGAGGATCTATTATACATCCCAGTTTAGATGTGCTTCAAATGACTCCAATATCTCCTGTAAACAGCGCTGCATACAGGTCGCTACCCAGCTCAATTATAGTTCCAGGCAACCACATTATTTCTCTTATACCTGAAAAGCGATATTCAAATTCAAACCTATTATTAGTTGACGGATCTGAGTACTTTTTTTCAAATTTAAAGAAAATAAATCTTAAGCTTTCAAATAAGAGTATAAAAAAGTTGTTGTTTTCTCAAGATTCATATTGGGACAATTTAAAAAACAAATTTTTATAGTACTTTGTCTAGGACTTTTTATTTGTAAAAAAAACAGCCGAACTATAATAGTTCGGCTGTTTTTTAGTTAAATCTTGCAAAGAAATATTCATTTTCACTTAAGTTTAGCTCTCTTATTTTATCTAAGAGAAAACTTCTCTTAATAGTATTTGTACTGACTATTATATAGTCTTCGTGATTTTCAAAGGAATGAATCCAATTTTCACCATCTAAATTTATCTTTCTGTTTATTCTAATGTAGTACTTTGCATAAATGTCACTACTTTTATTTTCTAAGTGCCTTGTTATTTCCACGGGATAGTAGTTGCCTCCAAGAGCGTCAATTACATCACTTACAATGGCATTTCCAGTAGGCAGAGAGCCAGCTCCCTCACCTGCAAAACTCAAAGATCCATAGTTTTCTCCATAGATTTCAACAATGTTTTCAGCTCCGTCAATTCCATAGAGTTCATCGCCCACTTCTAAAATTACTGGTTCAACTACTGATTTAAAAGCTCCATCTTCCATTCTAGATTCAGCTATTAATTTTATTTTTTGTCTATGCTTTTCCAAATACAATATGTCATTTAAATCTATTGTACTCATGCCTCTGCGTAGTATTTCTTCATTTTTTATACTGGACTTAAATGCAATTGTAGATAGGATTCTAAGTTTTCTAAGTGCATCTACACCTTCCACATCATCATATGGATCTGCTTCAGCATATCCTAAATCTTGAGCTTCCTTTAAAATTTCATCGTACTTAGATTTTCTAACTTGCATATTTGTAAGAAGAAAATTACTTGTTCCATTTAAAATTCCACGAACTCGAGATATGTCATTTGTGATAACTTGTGATTTTAAAGGTGTAATAATTGGAATTGACCCGGCCACAGCAGCTTCATATAAAAAAGCTACTTTGTTTTTATCTGCAATCTCTAAAAATTCTTCAAAATACTCAGAGACTACACCTTTGTTAGCTGTTATAACGTGTTTTTTAGAATTTAAAGCTTTTTTAATGTATATATAACTTTTCTCCACGTCTCCTGTCATCTCTACAATTAACTTAATATCTTCATCTAATATAATATCTTCAAAATTATCAGTAAATAGAGATTTGTCAATTTCCGTTTTAAAGTTCAAATTTCTCTTTAATATCTTTTTTACTTGAACTTCTTCTCCTACAACTCTTTTTATACTATCTTTTTTATTTGTTAAAATTTCATAGGCTCCCTTACCCACAGTACCAAAACCCAGAAGAGCAATATTTATCACCTTATCACCTCAAACTAAATTATATAAGCTTATGCATGAAAAGTCCACTTCTAAGCTTAGGTTCAAACCAAGTAGATTTCGGAGGCATAATTTCTCCTCTATTACTTATTTCTATAATATCTTTAGATGTTACGGGGTATAGTAATATTCCAAGAGCATATTCTCCATCAACTTCTCTTTTTATAGTATCTGCAGCAGTAAATCCACCATGAAATTCTATTCTATTATCTGTTCTTATATCTTTAATATTTAATATATTATCTAGGACTTCTCTTTGCAGTATAGATACATCTAAACTGTCTGCATAACTTTTAAAATTTTTATCTCCAATATATTCTATATTGTAACAATCATCTTTAAATATTAACGTAAAATTATATTTAGATATTGGCTCTTTAATTTCAGAAGCTTTACTTATTCTAAAAGTTTTTTCTAATTTTTTTAAAAACTCTTCTTTTGAAAGTCCGTTTAAATCTTTTACAATTCTATTGTAAGCCAGTATATTTAATTCATCTTCGGGAAATATAGAAGCCATTAAATAGTTACATTCATTTGACTTTACTCCATCCTCTGACAACATTTTACAGACAGTTGCTATAGACTGTGTTCTGTGATGTCCATCTGCTATATATAAACTGTCCATATCTTCAAATATATCAGCTATTTTTTTTATTAATATTTCATCTTCAATTATATGGA
The DNA here is from genome assembly GCF_900129925.1 of Anaerosphaera aminiphila DSM 21120. Lineage (GTDB taxonomy): Bacteria > Bacillota > Clostridia > Tissierellales > Peptoniphilaceae > Anaerosphaera > Anaerosphaera aminiphila. The sequence goes on from NZ_FQXI01000003.1 coordinate 5,448, forward strand.
GTTTGTGGTTTACTTTAAACTCATCTTCAAAATCCACTACCGGATTTTTTTTCTCAATATACTCTGAAATGATTTCCTTAAGTTCTCTATTCTTTTCGTAAAACAGGAAAACAGGTTCATCTTGAACTTTCATATGGTAAAAGTGATTAGTTCTATCTAATTCTTTTTCTTTTAGTGTAAGCTCGTGAACTTTAATGTCTTTGTTTAAATAATTTTCCACATTAACCAGTCCAACTATTCCACTTTGTGACTTTCCATTTAAAATTTCAGTATATATATATAGTGCTTTTTCACTTTCAAACATCACTTTCTTTTCTATTAAATAGTTTAAATAGTCCCTTGCACTTTCATATACTTCTCTTGAGTAAGGATCTACGTCTTTAAAGTTTACCTCTGAGCGAATAACGTGAATAATTGAATTTTCATCTTCTGCATATTTTCTTATCTGCTCTTTTGAAAGTACGTCATAAGGTGGAACCGTAATATCTTTTGCATATTTATCTGCCGGTCTTATAGCTTTAAAAGCTCTAAGTTCAATCATGCTTTTACTCCAAAGTAATTATCTACAATGTTAATTATTTCATTTCCAATATTTTTTTGTGCTTCCAATGTAGATGCCCCTATGTGCGGAGTTAAAGCTACATTATCTAACTCAAAATATTTTTCGTTTACTTTTGGCTCATTGGGGAATACGTCAATTGCCGCTCCCCTTATTCTATTATTTTTTAAAGCGTCTATAAGTTCTTCTTCATCAAGAGCATTTCCCCTTGCGTAGTTTATTAATATTGCACTTTCCTTCATATTGTCCAGTTCTTTTTTTCCTATAATAGGTTCATCTAAACTTGGCAAGTGAATGCTAATATAGTCGGCTTTTTTTATTAAATCATCAAATTCATAGTACTTAGCATAGTCATTTTCAACTTTAATTAGGTCGTAGTAAATAACTTCAAGTCCAAGTGCTATTGCCTTTTCTCCAAGACTTTGTCCAATCCTTCCAAACCCTATAATTCCAAGAGTTTTTCCGGCGATTTCAAAACCATCATATTGTTTTTTATTCCACTGTCCTTTTTTCATAGTTGCATCAGCTACACTTAAGTGTCTTGACAAATTTAACATCTGTCCAAGTACTAACTCAGTTACAGCATTTTTACTTGAATTTGGAGTGTAATCTACATCAATACCACAGTCTTTACAAGCATTTATATCTATATTATCCAGTCCAACACCGGCTCTAATAACTAAAGCCGTCTTAGTGCCCTTTAATGCTTTTGCTACATCTTTATCTATTTTAGTGTTAGATCTTACAACTATTACGTCATAATCTCCTCCAACTTTCATTAATTCTTCTTTGTCAAAATGATTTGTCTCTATTTCAATGCCCTCATCTATAAAATGCTCTTCTGCATTTTTGGCAAGGCCATCATTCGCTAAAATTTTCATAGTCCACCCCTAATTTCATCTATGTTTTCTAAAAGTTCTTTGATATCGTCCATTGTCAAATCGCCCATGTGAGCAATTCTAAAGGTTTTGTCTTTTAAATCTCCATATCCGTTAGATATAGTCATTCCTCTTTTTGCAAGTTCCCTGTTTAAATTTCCAATGTCTAAATTCTTGTTATTTAAAACACAAGTAACTGTATCAGATGCATATTTAACATCTTTTGGAAATAGTGCAAAGTTTTCTAATGCCCAGTTTCTAACGTATTCAGCCATTTCTCTATGTCTATTAAATCTGTCTTCTAAACCCTCTTCATTTACCATGTGGTTTAATTGGTATTCTGCAGCGTACATTAGAGATATGTTAGGCGTATTTGGATACTGATAATCTCTTTTTAAGATATCATTGTACAAACTTAAAAGGTCAAAATAATTTCCTCTGTTTTCAACAGTCTTAGCTCTTTCTATTGCCTTTTCTGAAAAAGTACAAAAAGCCATTCCAGGAGGAAGTGCAAGACATTTTTGAGTGGAAGTAATTAAAATATCTATTCCCAACTCATCAGTTTCTATTTTCATTCCACCTGCAGAACTTACTGCATCAACTGCCCAGACAATATTTCCGTATTTTTTCATTACTTCAGCTATTTCCTCAATTGGAGTTACTACTCCTGTTGAAGTTTCATTGTGAGTAATTGCTACGAAATCATAATCATTCTTTTTTAGAACTTCATCGACAAAATTAGCATCTATGGTTTCTCCTAGCTCAACTTTATATAAATCAACATCTAAACCATTTGATATTCCTATTTTATGCCATTTGTTTCCAAAGGATCCTATAGAAAAAACTGCTGCCTTAGACGAAGTACAAGATCGTATAGCCCCTTCCATGAGTCCACATCCAGAGGATGTTGAACATAACACCATGTTTTCCGTCATAAATACTTGCTTCATATTTTCAGTTATATTCTTTTGAAGCACGCTTGCATCTTTCGTTCTGTGACCGATTAGAGGTTTAGTCATTTGCATTAAAACTTCTTCTCTAACGTAAGTCGGTCCAGGTATGAATAATTTCATATTCTCAGTCCTTTCTATAAATACTTTTAATACTCTGGATTTGAGTATTTCGTTAGATGATATTACTTTAAAGCGCTTTTGTCAATAGAAATAGTGCAGAATTTTTAAGTAATTTACAATCTTTCACAGATAAACAATTGACAAGGCCCTAAGAAAAATGATATATTCTATTAAAAATTATGAAGGGGTGTTAGTTTTGGGAAAATTTAACTTAGCAATATTTGGAGCTACTGGCTTGGTGGGGCAAAAAATGAGGACCATCTTAGAAGAGAGAAATCTTCCGATTGAAAATATATATTTTTTCGCATCTAAAAATTCCGCTGGAAAAATAATAAATTTTCAAAGTAAAAACTATACCATCGAAGAATTAAGCGAAGAGAACTTAAAAGACAAAAACATTGACTACGCTCTTTGCGCTTTAGAATCACCATTGGCTAAAGAATTTTTACCAATGGCAACTAAATATGGAATAACTGTAATAGACAATTCATCTGCATTTAGAATGAATGATGAAATTCCATTAATAGTTCCGGAAATTAATCCCCAAGAATCAAGTAAGGGAAATGGAATTATTGCAAGTCCAAATTGCAGCACTATCCAATCTGTTGTCGCTCTATATCCAATATATAAAAAATATGGAATTAAGAGAATTGTATATACAACATATCAAGCTGTATCAGGAAGTGGAATAAATGGGATTGAAGATCTATATAGAGGAATCTGGGCCGGTGAAAACAATTTTTACCCTCACCAAATAGCCTACAATGTTCTCCCACATATTGACGACTTCTTAGATGACGGATATACAAAAGAAGAAGTAAAAATGATTGACGAAACCAAGAAAATATTTAACGATGAATCACTTAAAATTACTGCCACTGCAGTGAGAGTGCCAATATTAAACTCTCACGCAGTATCTATAAATGTTGAAACCAAAAAGCCATTTGACTTAGAAGAAGTATTTAATGACTTTAGAAATGAACCTGGAATAGTTCTATATGATGACGTTAAAAACAATATTTATCCTATGCCAACTATTACAACTGGAGAAGATGAAGTTTACGTTGGTAGAATTAGAAGAGATAATTCTGTAGAAAACGGCCTTAATTTATTTAGTGTCGCCGATAACACCAGAAAAGGTGCTGCTCTAAATACAATTCAAATATTAGAATATTTAATAAAAAAATAAGTTGTCTCAGGACAACTTATTTTTTTCTCTTTCTTCTGTTTCCAGCTTTGAATACTCACAACCACAATAGTCTTGTCTGTACATATTATACTCTTTAGATAATTCTACACTTCTCTTATATCCATTTTTCTTTTTAAAGTCTGAGTACAAATAGTCAACTTCATATTTTTTTGATATTTTATCACCTATTTTATTTAGCAACTTAGAATTTTTATAGGGACTTATGGAAAGAGTTGTTGTAAAATAATCAAAGTTCATTTCTCTTGCCATTTTTGCAGTTTCTTCAAGTCTTAATTCAAAACAAAGTGTACACCTATAGCCACCTTCTTTTTCACCTTCAAAACCTTTTACTTTTTCATCATAATCTTCTTTTCTATAGTCAGCTCTAATAAAATTTATTTTATTTTTCTGGGGTAATTTTTCTATTAAATGCAATTGTTCCTCAGATCTTCTATTAAATTCTTCCTCTGTGTCTAAATTTGGATTATAGTACAAAACCGTAATTTCAAAGTACTCATTTAACTTTTCCAAAACTGCACTGGAGCAAGGTCCACAACAAGAGTGCAGGAGCAGTTTTTTCGGCTTTTTAATATCAATACCTTCTATTACCTTTTCCATTTCAAAATTATAATTTATATTATTCACTTATTCACCAACTCACTTTTAAATACTGATAACTTATATTATATATTTAAAATAAATAAAAGACGAGAAAATCTCGCCTTTTATATTAATAATTTTAATTTTTAAAACTGTGAATTGGAGCGGGAATAGTTCCACCACGATTCGCAAAGTTTTCAGATGAAATATTTCCAATATCCATAATAGGAGCATATCCTAAAAGTCCGCCAAATTCTGCAACTTCTCCAACCGTTTTTCCATGCACAGGTATTAATCTAACTGCTGTAGTTTTGTTGTTTATTACACCAATAGCAGCTTCATCAGCTATAATTGCAGATATTGTAGATGCAGGTGTATCTCCCGGTATTGCAATCATATCCAATCCAACAGAACAAACTGCTGTCATAGCTTCTAATTTATCAAAAGTTATAGTTCCCGTTCTGGCAGCTTCAATCATTCCCTCATCTTCCGACACGGGAATAAAGGCTCCTGAAAGTCCTCCAACATTTGAACTTGCCATAATTCCGCCTTTTTTTACAGCGTCATTTAACATTGCAAGAGCCGCTGTAGTTCCATGACCGCCAACTTTATCTATTCCAATTTCCTCTAAAATTCTGGCAACACTGTCACCAACTGCAGGAGTAGGTGCAAGAGAAAGATCTATAATTCCAAATTTCGTATCTAACATTTCAGATACTTCTCTTCCCACAAGTTCTCCCATTCTAGTAATTTTAAAAGCAGTCTTCTTAATAGTTTCAGCCACTATGTCAAAGCTTTCGCCCTTTACTTTTTCAAGTGCACATTTTACCACTCCAGGTCCTGAAACTCCAATGTTTATTACAGTATCAGATTCTCCAACTCCGTGAAATGCCCCAGCCATGAAGGGATTATCCTCAACTGCGTTTGCAAATATAACCAACTTTGCACAGCCAATTGAATCGTTGTCTTTTGTGTTTTCCGCTAATTTTAAAACTGTACTTCCCATTAACTTTACTGCATCCATATTAATACCGGCTTTTGTTGAACCAATATTTACACTACTACACACAAAGTCTGTAACTGAAAGTGCATGTGGAATTGAATTTATAAGTACTAAATCTCCCTTGTTGAATCCCTTGTGAACAAGAGCTGAAAATCCACCTACAAAGTCTACTCCTACATTTTTTGCCACTTTGTCAAGAACTTCTGCATAGCAGGTATAGTCATCAAGATTTGTAGCTCCGGCAATTAGGGAAATCGGCGTTACTGAAAGCCTATTATTTATTACAGGCACTCCATATTTTTTAGATACTTCTGAAGTTGTGTGCACTAAATTTTCAGAACACTTCATCATCTTGTCATATATCTTGTTACAGGCAATTTTAGGATCTGAATCTATACAGTCAAGAAGTGAAATTCCCATAGTAACTGTTCTAATGTCTAAATTTTCCTGTTCAAGCATTCTAATTGTTTCTAATATTTTTCTGTTTTCCATCATTCACCTCAAATTTGGTGCATAGAATTGAAGATATCTTCATGTTGAACTTTGATATACATCCCAAGTTCTTCTCCAAGTTTCGTAAAACCTTCAATTATCTCATCAAAAGTAACATTTTTTTCAGACATATCTACAATCATAAGCATAGTAAAATAATCATCCATAATAGTTTGATTAATATCTACAATGTTTAACTTATACTTCACAACTAACTCAGTTGCTTTATAGACAATCCCCATTTTATCATTACCTATAAACGTTATTACTGCCTTCATATTTCCCCTCCATAAATTTTTATACTAAAATAAGCCCTATAGAATTTTTCCTATAAGGCTTATTATATTAGAAAATCTCCAATCTTCCAATACAAAACTTCAAAAACTTTATTTATTTATAAAATAATCTTATAATCTTATGTAAGCATATCCTTCATTTTGAAGTCTTATTAATTTTGTAATTATAAGTTTTTCAACTTTTATACTAGGAGAAAGTAAGCTTTCATCTAACTTATGGTCTTTTAAAGCCTTCTCACTTATTGAAACAGTCACTCTAGGATTTCCCTCTATTCCTGCAAAATCGTAACCTGCATATCTTCCAAAAAGTATTGCAGCTCTGGACATTACAATAATTTCTATTAGAGCTTCCGGATCAGCTTTTATAACATCTCTTACATTGGAAAGTGTCTCGTCCCATTCTTCATATTCTACTACGTGGAATACTACCTTCATAATTATCACCTCATCAATTATTTGTTATTATATTATTTATACCCTTTTTTGCTTTTTTCAATTAAACCTTAAAAATTAACACTAAATTATATAATTTTTAATCGTTTATTAACTATTATGTTCTATAATAGTTAATATGTAATACAGATATTGCAATTTAGGAGGTCAAAATGAGCAAGAGCATTAAATTTTCAAATCGCCAAACTGTTTTTTCTATACTTTCAATTTTTATTTTGGTTTTTTCACAGACTATATCAAGTGTTTTTGTTGAATTTTTAATAAAGTTAAACTCTGAATTTAATTTAAATATTCCCGGTTTCATCTTTAACATAGTACTTTCAATATTATATGTTCTGATTTTATTTTTATTAATTAGGTTAATTTATAAAAAGGCTTTAAAATTTAATCTATCTGATTTTAAAATCAACAAATTTTCAATTAGGCCTTTTTGGATTATTTCAGCATTTTTAATGCCTATTTCAGTCTGTGGATTAATGTTTTTATTTCCTGGAAATTTACATATTAATAGTTTTTCAACTGAAGAAAATTTATTAATAATTACAGCTTCAGTATTTTTTTATGGACTGGCCACAGGAATTGCAGAAGAAACTATTTTTAGAGGTATTATTATGTCAGCTGTAGAAAAAAGATTTAATAAGAAAATTGCGATTTTAATTCCCTCAATGTTATTTGGACTTCTTCATATAGTTGGAAGAAATTTAAGCTTTGTGAGTATAATTCAACTTTTTATTGCAGGAACTGCTGTTGGAATACTATTTTCACTAATAACTTATGAAACTAATAGCATTTGGTCCAGTGCCTTTGTCCATGGAATATGGAATATTTTTATGGTGGGTTCAATTATTAACTTCAATCCACTGTACAGTAATGATTCAATTTTCAATTACATCTTAGATACAAAATCTATCTTAATAACCGGTGGAGATTTTGGAGTGGAATCATCAATATTTGCAATAATTATCTATATTATATTTTCATATATGGCAATCATTAGAATTAAACACAAAAAAGTGGAGGCTCTATAGTCTCCACTTTTTAATAGCATAATTTTTAAATTTTCACTATATTCTTATGGTCTAAGACCACTTCCACCTTGAAGTGTAATTGTCTCTCCCGTTAAGTAAGAAGCATCATCACTTGATAAGAAAACGCACACTCTTCCAATGTCGTCCTTTGGATCTCCCATACGTCCCAGTGGTATTGATTGAATTGTCTTTTCATAAAGTTCAGGATATTCTTCTTTCCACTTAATCAAGCCTTCAGTCATAACTAGAGGACATACTACATTTACTCTAACTCCATCAGGTCCCCATTCAGTTGCAGCTACTCTGCTAAGTCCTCTAATTCCCTCTTTAGCTGCTGCATAACTTGACTGTCCTGCTCTACCTGAAAGTCCTGCTCCTGTTGCAAAATTTATAACTGAACCTTTTGACTCTTTCAAGTATTTAAAAGCGTGTTTCATGTAAAAAAATGTTGCATAGAGCCCTGAGTAAATAGCTTTGTCAAAATCTTCTACTGTGTGGTCTACTAATGTCACTCCAGATGCGGAGTTTTGAGCGTTGTTAATTACTGTATCCAATCTGCCAAATTCTTTAACTGTACCTTCAAGAGCTGCTTTAACTTCTTCTTCATTTGAACCATCTGCTACAAAATAAGCTACTTTTATACCGCTATATTTACCTTCAATTTTTTCTTTTGCTCTTTCAAGTTTTGAAAGTGTTCTACCGGTGATAACTAAATTTGCACCAGCCTCTGCAAAAGCCTCTGCTAAACCAAATCCTATTCCCTGTCCTCCTCCGGTAATAAGAACTACTTTACCATTTAACTTTCCCATGTTTCCCTCCAAATATTATATTTTAAATTTTATTATTAATTTCTCTAATTTTTTCAGTTAATCTTGGAACTATTTCAAATAAATCTCCTACAACTCCATAGTGAGCAACTTTAAATATTGGCGCTTCAGGATTGTTGTTTATTGCTATTATTAAATCTGAAGTTTTCATACCTGCAGTGTGCTGAATTGCACCGGAAATTCCAACTGCAATATACAACTTTGGAGAGACTCTAACTCCTGTAGCTCCAATTTGAATTTTATAGGGAACCCAATCTAAGTCCACTACATCTTTAGTAGCTCCAACTTCTGCTCCAAGTTCATGTGCTAAATCTGTAACTAAATGCCAATTTTCTTTTTCGCCAAGACCCATTCCACCAGCTACTATTATTTTTGCATCAGTTAAGCTAACTTCTTTTTCACCGTCACTTTTAATTTGTTCTAAGAATACTGTCAATACATCTTCAGAACTTAACGAAACTTCTTCTTTAACTATTTCTCCACTCTTTGTGTCATCTCTTTTTAAAGGTCTAAATGCTCCTTCACCAATAGTTCCTATTTCAGGTTTTGTAGAAATTCTAATATCGGCATATAGTTGTCCGTCAAATGTGGGTCTTATCCACTTAATTTCTTTTTTATCATCTGTCAAAACTATATCTATGCAGTCTGCAACAAGCCCAATTTTTCTTCTTGCTGAAATTCTACCGCCTAAGTCTCTACCATTTGGAGTAGCTGCAATAAAAACTGCAAGAGGTAAATATTTATCCAGTATAAAATCTAATACTTTTGTATAGGCCAAAGTAGTATAGTTTTCTAAAATTTTATTTCCCACTTCCACTACTTTATCTGCTCCAAAGTATATTGCCTCTTTAGACATTTCAGATATATTTTCTCCAATTGAAAGTGCAATTACATTTTGATTCAACTCACTTGCCAAATACTTAGCTCTTCCCAACATCTCTGTTGATAAAGGTGAAATCACTCCATCTTCTTTTTCTAAAACTACTAAAATATCTCTATATTCCACTTTTATCACCTACCTATAAATCCCTTTTCCAACAAAATATCTACTATTCCATCTGCCTGTTTCTTTGAATCTCCTTCAATTCTAGCGCCTACTTCAAATTTTTCACCATCAAAAATCGAATCCACTACAGTTGGAGAACCCTTTATTCCTATTCTATTTTCATCTATATCTAAATCTTCAACCCCGATTATATTTACAAAGCTTTCACTTTCTGCTTCAATTTCTGACTTAGTCGGTATTTTTACAATATTGGCATTTCTAACGACGCTAAATAATATTGGTGCTTTTACTTCAACGATTTCTTCACCTTCGGAATTTTGTCTTTTAACTTTAAAACTTCCATTTTCAAATTCAATATCTTCAACATAAGTTACTTGATTAATGCTTAAGTTTTCTGCCAATTCCGGGCCTACTTGCCCTGTATCTCCATCTATCGTTTGATTTCCTGTAAATACTATGTCAAAATTACCAATGGACTTTGCCCCTTGAGCCAGTGTATATGAAGTTGCAAGAGTATCAGCTCCTGCAAAGGCACGAGAACTTACAACATATCCCTTGTCAGCACCCATTGCATAGCACTTTCTTATAGATTCTGCTGCTGAATCCGGACCCATTGTCATTACAGTAATTTCGCCACCAGTTTTTTCTCTTAGCTTTAATGCAAATGTAAGTGCATTTAAATCTGCCGGATTTATAGTTGTAGCTGTTCCCTCTCTTATTAAATTATGAGTTATGGGATCTAATTTAACCTTTGTAATTTTAGGTACTTGTTTTATACAAACTAAGTATTTCATTTTAAACCTCCAAGAATTTTATCTAAATATAATTATACCCTAAAACAATCTACTTTATTATAATAAAATAAAACTCTAGAAAAAGTTCTCTAGAGTTTTACTGTATTTATCTAGTTAATCCTTGCTCAATAGCTTTTTTTGCAACTGCATCTGCAACTGCATCTTCTACATCTTTGTTAAATATTGATGGAACTATATAGTCTTCTCTTAAATCTGCTTCAGCAATCGTAGATGCTAAACCTTCTGCAGCTGCCATTTTCATTTCTTCTGTAATCTTTTTAGCCCTTACTCTCAGTGCTCCTTTAAAAAGTCCAGGGAAAACTAATACATTATTTATTTGATTAGGAAAATCAGATCTTCCTGTTCCTCCAATTTTTGCGCCTGCTTCTCTTGCAACATAGTAGTCAATTTCAGGTTCAGGATTTGCCATTGCAAGAACTATTGAATCTTTTTTCATGGATTTAACCATATCCGCATTAATTACACCTGCTGTTGAAACCCCAATAAATATATCTGACTTTGCCATAGCCTCTTCCATGGTTAAATCTTCGTCATCATTATTAGTAATTTCAAGGATTTCTTTTTTAACAAAATTATATCCATCTTTGTGCTTACTGCTTAAAACTCCCTTAGAGTCAAAAGCATATATATTTCCAACACCTAGTTGTTTCATCATTCTAATTATTGATGAACCGGCAGCTCCTGCTCCTGAAACTACAGCAACGCTGTCCTTTGGATCTTTCTTTAATAGTTTAAATGAATTAATTAGTGCAGCCGATACAACTATTGCAGTTCCATGTTGGTCATCATGAAATACAGGAATATCCAGCTCATCTATTAATCTACGCTCTATTTCCACACATCTAGGTGATGATATATCTTCAAGGTTAATTCCGCCATATGTTGGAGCAATATTTTTAATAGTCTGTATAATTTCTTCTGTGTCCTTTGTATTTAAAACTACTGGAACAGCATTTACTCCTCCAAATTTTTTGAAAAGTACACATTTACCTTCCATTACAGGAAGTGATGCCTCCGGACCAATATCGCCAAGTCCTAGAACTGCTGTACCATCGGAAATTACTGCTACTATATTCCCCTTCCAAGTGTATTTATAAGCATTCTCAACATCTTCATTTATTTTTCTGCAAGGCTCTGCAACTCCTGGAGTATAAGCTAAAGATAAGTCATCGGCATCTTTTATTTCAAATTTAATATGCGTTTCAATTTTACCCTTCCACTCTTCATGTTTCTTTAGTGCCTCTTCATAAATATTTCCCATATGTATCGCTCCTTTTACAAATTATTAAAATTCACTCTCTCTTGAATTTATTGTATTACAAGTTCAGCTCAATTTCAAAACAAAATAGAAGGCTTAATTATCATAAACCCTCTAAATCCACTGTTTTACTAATTATAGGCTACTATACATTTTTATATAAAGTATTATTGATTTATCCTATACTCTTTGTTCTTTAGATTTTATTAAATTAATACTCTCAACCAATTAACCGAATTCTAGGTTCGTTTTTTATTTCTAAATTAAATATCTCTACTTAAATTTAACTTCCATGTTTTAAAAAGTGCTGCTGCACTTAAAAGTATTCTAACTAAAATTTTAAAGTAAAAGGAAAAATTTATTTCTTTTCTATATATTTTTCTTCCTACTTCACTACTTGGTAATTTATTAAAATAAAATCCCCTTGAATTTATTATCTCCGATATTCCCTTGTCAAAAAATACAATGTATATTCCTGTAACTAAAATTAAAGCAAACACTATTTTATAACCATATTCTTCATATAGGGTTAAGCCTAAATACACAACTGAAAATAATAGCAAAAAATTTGTAAATATTTCCAACTGTCCATTTATAGTACAACTAAAATTTCTTCCATAAGAATCAAAAGTAAAAGTTGTTAAAAGTGAACATAGAATAATTTCAATAATAAAAATTATAAAACTGTACTTTAAAAACTTATCTCTCGTAATCCCCTGTTTTACAGTGTAATTATACTTTTCAAATATGTTTTTTTCTATATCATAAATAATATAAAATATAGTTACTATTTTTAATAAAGATGGTCCTGTCATAAAGCCTATAGCTATAGAAATAAACATAAATACAATTATATTTTCTAAACTATCTCTTATAATGATTTCATTTAAATATTTATTCTGAGTGTCCATGTCAGTCCCTCACACTTCTAAATTTATTGGAAAGAATAAGCCAAATTAACATTATTAAAAACATAATAATAGTAAATTTAACCATAAGCTCAATATTTTCCCTAGACAGTTGTTCTACCGTACCATCAGGAACTCCCCCTATAATTGCAATTGAAGAAGCTTCCTCTCCACTAAAAAATCCCATTACTATATTAATTAAGAACTTAAATTTTTCAAACATTTCTTTAACGCTCATTATCATAGAGGTTATAAACCCAAAAAACAATATAATGGCTGCCACATATCCGCTCTTATATTTTCCTACTAAGGTCATAGCTACTGCAAAAGTTAGAAAGGTTCTCATATATGATAAAAAATCAATAGCATAAGACCCCCCAAAATATTCAGCATTGTAAATTTCATAGTGCACATATATTAAACCATGTATTGACAATACTACAAATGAAATTACTACAACTAATATAATTGCATATGCTATAAATTTTTTCCTAGTCTCTCCTTTTTTAACTGCATAGTTAAAAGTACTTCCAAAATATATATAAAATACATATAAACTAACCAACATAGTTATTAACTGTGCAATGTCCTCATAGTTAAATTCTCTAAACATTGATTTAGCATCTAGCTTTAATAGAATACTTACACCCATAAATATTAAAAAAAATATTGTCAATGAAACTAAATATGAGCCTATAACTAATGTTGCACTTTTTATTGTTTTTCTTTTTAAGAAATTGCTTTTCACGCTTCTCACCTCGCAAACCTTTAGTCTTTAACGTCTCGCCTTAAATTAACAAAGACATTAAAAATAATAAAATAGTTCCAACATATGAACTAACTATTATGTCCATATACTTTAAGACTTCTCTTACTAAAAAATTATTTTTCATCTTTATTTTCCTTAGCTTCAACCATTTCTATAAAGAACTTCTGCAAATCTAATTTTGATATTTTAAAGCCACTTGTTGTAAATTCTCTTTTAATATCTTCACTTACTTCATCATATACATAGTAAATTTTCATAGATCCTAAACTCTCTTCTCCAATAATATTTAAATTAGGTACTGATTCTGTATCAGAAGTTATAATAAAAGATTTTTCTTCAAAATTTTCTATAGTGTCATTAAATACAATTTCAGCTTTTTTTAATATGAGTATATCTGTTATATAGTGTTCAATTTCATCTATAATGTGAGTAGCAATTATTGCCGTTTTATTTTCATTGTCAAATACTTCTGAAAAAACCTTATAAAATTTAGTTCTGTTAATTGCATCTAAGCCACTACTTGGCTCATCAAAAATAGTAAAGTCACAATTTGCAGCAAGACCAACTATTAAATTAAAAATCACTTTATTTCCCTTAGATAGTTGTTTATACTTCCTATATGGATTTATGTTAAATTCTTCAGTTAATAACTTCAAGGCGTAGTCTAAGTCAAAATTTACATATAGCATGGCGTTGTTTTTTAATAAGTTATTTAAGCTGTAATTTTGAAAATATCCTAAGTTATCATCTGATGAAACGTAGCAAATGTGCTCCAGTGACTTTCTATTTTCAGTTATTTTCTCACCTTCATATGAAATTTTCCCCTTATAAGATACTATTTGATTTGATAGAATTTTTAAAAGGGTAGTCTTGCCCACTCCATTTCTTCCAAATAGTCCATATATCTTTCCCCTGTCCAACTTTAAATTGATATCCTTTAATATGGGCTTTTCATAATATGCCATTGATAAATTTTTTATTTCAATCATTCTCTTCACCTCTTATAAAATCTATAAGTTCATCTTTTGTAATTTCAAGGATTTTTGCCTCTTTTAATATTTCCGGCATTCTATCTTCATAAAATTCTTGTTTTCGCTTTTTAATTATTATGCTCTTTGCATCTTCTGTAACATACATCCCCATGCCTCGTCTTTTATAAAGTATTCCCTCATCAACTAAAATTGTAATTCCCTTTCTTGCTGTAGCAGGATTTATTTCCAGAATACTTGAAAATTCATTAGTTGAAGGAGCTCGTTCATCAGGAAGTAAGCTATCATTTAGTATTTGATTTTCAATTATCTCTGCTACTTGTAAATAAATAGGTTTATCATTTTTTACTTCCATAAGCCACCTCCTTAGTTAGTTACTATACTAACCAACCTTTGTAAGTACAATTTATCATTTTTAATTATAGTTGTCAATATTTTATTTTAAAATTATTTACAGAATTAAAAAACCGACATCCTAATCATTAGATTTTTGATCTAATTTAGGTGCCGGTATGCATTATTTTTTTAATTGACTTAGTGTTAATTTTCCATTTTCTATCTCTGTGCCCACATATCCCTTGGATATAACTTGAGTTATTCTTTCAACATCTGTTATATCTACTACCTCTTCCATTCCAGTATATATAAATGGCTTTTCAAAGTCTTTGTAGAATACAAATCTCTCTTCAAACTTATTTTCTCCAGCTGGATATTTTGCCACATATGCAACTAGTGCAAATCCACTTTTAAACACATTTCTCATAGAATATGCATTTTTAGGAGATATTGTAGATACAAATCTTGAGAAGTCATCATCTTCCAAAGTCTTGTCCATTATATCCCTGGTCTTGTTTTGTAGCCCTCTTCCCCTGTAGTCTTCTCTTACCATTGAACCGCCATGGTATATTGTGCCTTCTTTAGGAATATTAACTACACTGACGTATTTATGCAGTTGCTTTGACTCTACTCCCAACTCCGTATGCCTAAAAGCTATCAGTTCATCTTTTTCGTTAAATACTCCTAAGATTACATCTTTGTCTCCACTTAGTTGCTCTAATAGTTCATCATATGTATCTAAAATATACACACTTTTATCTTCCAATCCCTCATATACTTCATTTATCAAATCTAAAAGGATATCTATGTCCTTTTCATTTAAAAATCGAAAATATAATTCTTTGTCAAAAAATATCTTTTCCATATACACCCCGCTTGTTTTATTTATACTTTGTTAAACATTATAACAAAAAACATTCTCTATATTCAATTGTATATTTTTGTATCAATTGGTAAAAATATTTTTATTTCAGTTCCAACTTTCTCTTTACTATTTATTACAATTTCTCCTCCGTGGCTTTTTACAATGTGTTTTACTATACTAAGGCCCAATCCCGTGCCCCCGCTTTTTTTATTTCTAGATTCATCAACTCTGTAAAACCTTTCAAATATCCGCTTTTGTTTTTCTACAGGTATTCCAATCCCTGTATCTAGTACAGATATTTCAATATTTTTACTTTGTTTCAACTCAATAGTAACTTCGCCGTCTTGTACATTATACTTTATTGCATTTTCAACTAAATTTGCCAACATTTCCCACATCATTGTCTCATTAGCGACTATTGTTCCCTCACCTTTTACAGAGAGCCTTATGTTTTTATTACTTGCACTACTCTTAAAGACACTTATAATTTCTTCAGACAATACTCTTAAATTAATTATTGTCTTTGAAACTTCTGATCTTCCCTCTAATTTAGATATTTTCATTATATCTTCTGTGAGGTCTAACAATCTCTTGGACTCACTGTAAATATTTCCGATTATTTCTTCCTTATCTTTTTCTGAAGTAATCATTTTATTTTTTAATAGTTCTGAAAACCCGTATATTGAAGTTAGTGGAGTCTTTAATTCGTGAGACACATTTGCTGAAAATTCTTCCCTTATCTTTTGACTTCTTATCTGCTCTGTCTCATCTATAAAAAACAGTATTGAACCTGCAATTTCATTTTTTAAGTAGACGGGATTTGAGTAATACTTTATTTCTCTACTTGCAGAATCTATTACTCCCTCTGAAGAAGTGCCCTTTAAAGCAACTTCTATAGAGTTAACTATTTCTTCATCTCTTGTCAAATAGAGAATATTTTTATTTATAACATTTTTTTTGACATTTAAAAAATCTAAGGCGGCTTTATTAATTAAAAGTATGGTTTTATTTCTGCTTATCATTAAAAAGCCCTCTTCCATATTCTCTATTATTATCTTTATAGTGTCTTGTTCTATTTTTATTTCTTCCAACTGTCTTTCAATTACATCTCTTTGTGATTTTATCTCATACATAATTGGAGAAATTTCAGGTATTTTATCTGTATCTATTCTCGGTGTTTCAATATCAGCTTCAATAAATCTAAGTATTTCTGTAGTTGTGGCTTTTGAAAACCTCTTAGAGATTAAGAGTACTACTAATCCTATTAAAATATTTGCAGGTAGTACTTTTAAAAACAATTTAAATATACTCTCTGTCTCCTTTGAAACTCTAAGTATACTTCCGTCATTTAATTTAAAGGCATTGTAGTAAATATCTTCAAAGGCATTTTTACGATATTTATTAGGGTTGTATATTCCCGTTTTTATTGAATCTTCAAACTCCTCACTATTTATATGTCCTTTAATTCCCGGTACATCACCATAGGAGTCAAAGATTATATTGTTTTTACTGTCAATATAAGTAATCCTTGTGTTTTTATCGAATTTGGATATGTTTTCCAAATACTTAATTTTATCTTCTTCAAAATTAATTGTAGAGTCTATTAAACTAATTAAACTTGTTAAATCTTCTTCACTACTTACTTTATAAGTTTTATAGTATAAAAAAAAAGAAAAAATACTACTCAGTATAAGCGCTACTAATCCAACTAATAAAGTAGTTTTAAATATTCTCTTGTTCATAAGTTCCTCTCGCAGAGAGTTTATAACCCATTCCTCGTACTGTATGAATTAATTTTCTCTTCTCTCCTAGTTTTTCTCTTAAGAGCTTAATATGCATGTCAACAGTTCTAGTCTCACCTTCATAACTATATCCCCAAACAAAATTTAAAAGTTTTTCTCTGGACAGTACTATGTCAATATTGCTCATCATGTATTTTAACAATTCAAATTCTTTAAATGTAAGCTCCACTTTTTCGTCATCTACTGTAACTGTCCTCTCTAGAGCATCTAGTGTAATTCCCTCAAATTCTAAAAGTTCTGCTTTCCCCTTAGTATTTCTTCTAAGAAGAGCATTTACTCTGGACAAAAATTCTAATACAGAGAAGGGTTTTTTCATATAGTCATCCGCGCCCAAGTCCAAAGAATTTACCACATCATACTCTGTATCCTTTGCTGTCAACATCATAACCGGTATTGAATCTGTCTTTGCACTTTCTTTTATTTTCTTTAATATACTTATTCCATCCATATCCGGTAGCATTATATCTAAGACGATGATATCAGGAATTTGTTCTTCTAATTTCCCAAAAAAATCTCTGCCATTTTCAAAGCCTAAAACTTCATAGCCCTTGCTATGAAGAGCATACTCAACTAATTTTTGTATAGAATAATCATCTTCAACTATATATACCAACATTTAACTACCCCTCTACAGTAAAAATAACCCACTCAGAAATATTTACAGCATGATCTGCAATTCTCTCAAGATATTTTGAAATCATTAATAGATCCACTATAAAATCCGGTTCCACTTTTTCTTCTCGAATTAATTTTATTAGGTCATCTCTTACTGTTATAAAATAATTGTCAACTACGTCATCATATTTGCTAACTTCTCTAGCTAAGACAACATCATTATCCACAAATGCCTTAACTGTATTTTTTACCATATAAATTGTATTTCTTCCCATTTCTATAATATGTCCCGTATCTCCAAACTTATTTCCATCTTCATAGTGCATACATATTTCAGCTATGTCTCTGGCTTGGTCTCCAATACGTTCCATGTCGGTTATTATCTTTAATGCAGCGGATATTCTCCTTAAGTCTTTTGCAACAGGTTGTTGTTCTATTAAAAGTCTTAGACAGTGAGTTTGAATCTTATGTTCCATATTGTCAATTTCCTCTTCATGTTCATAAACTTCTTTAGCTTTTTTGACATCTTGTTTAGAAATTAAACCCACAGCTTTTTCTACAGAAACTTCTACCAACATTCCCATTTTTAAAATTTCTTCATTCAGGACTTCTAGTTCATCATCAAATTTGCTTCTCATGTTCTCACCCAAACCTTCCTGTTATATAATCCTCAGTTCTCTTGTCTTTTGGAACTGAAAATATTTCAAAGGTATCTCCGTATTCTATTATTTCTCCAGTTAAAAAAAATGCAGTCTTATCAGAAACTCTTGATGCTTGTTGCATATTATGTGTGACCATAATAATTGTATACTTCTCTTTTAATTCTGAGACTAAGTCTTCAATTTTTCCTGTAGATATGGGATCCAGTGCTGATGTTGGCTCATCCATTAATATAATGTCTGGCTCGACTGAAAGTGCTCTTGCAATACAAAGTCTCTGTTGTTGGCCTCCGGAAAGTGACATTGCATTCTTTTTTAAATTTCCCTTAACTTCATCCCAAATAGCTGCTCCCTTTAAAGATTTTTCAACTATTTCATCTAGCTTTGTCTTGTCCTTTACACCATGTGTCTTTGGTCCATAGACAATATTTTCATATATGCTCATTGGAAATGGGTTTGGGGATTGAAATACCATTCCAACTCTTTTTCTCAAGTTGTTTACATCATAGTTTTTTTCATATATGTTTTCTCCGTCTATTGAAATAAGACCTTCTATTTTACAGTCCGGAATAAGATCATTCATTCTATTTATGCATTTTAGTGTAGTAGATTTTCCACAGCCAGATGGTCCTATAAATGCTGTTATTTCTTTTTCTTGTATATCTAAATTTATTCCCTTTAATGCTTGAAAATCACCATAATATAAATCTAAATTTTTTATTTGTATTTTTGGTTTCAACTCTTAACCTCCGCAAATTTACTGGCTAGTTTATTTGAAATATAATTAATTAACAATACTAACAACAATAACACCGTTCCTGTAGCATAGGCTTCTCCCACGTGCATTCCCTCTGTAGACAACATATACATATGAAGAGCCAAAGTCCTTGATGAAGAATTTAAACTTGTAGGAAGTGACGTTGCTGTTCCCAGTGTGTATATTAAGCAAGCTGTCTCTCCAACAATTCGTCCTGTTGCAAGTACAATTCCCGATATAATTCCCGGCACAGCTACGGGAATTACTATTCTAAATATTGTTCTCAGTTTTCCGGCTCCAAGTGCAAAGCTAGCCTGCCTTATATTGTCAGAAACAGATTTTAAGGCTTCTTCAGTGGAGCGGATTATAAGTGGTAATATCATTATACTTATTGTAAAAACTCCTGAGAGTATTGAATACTTTAAGCCCATTCTCAACACGAAAAATAACATTCCAAAAAGCCCATAGACTATAGATGGAATTCCCTGAAGTGTTTCAGTGGCAAGTCTAATTACCTCTACAATTTTCGAATTCTTTTTTGAGTATTCAACTAAATATATTGCTGTAAAAATACCTATTGGTGCAGCTATTAGTATTGAAAGGGCCACTACAATAAGTGTGGTGATTATTGATGGTAGCATAGACACATTTTCACTTGTGTAGTTTAGTGAAAACATACTGAGTTTTAAATGTGGAAGCCCCTTTATAATTACATATCCAACTATTAAAAACAAAGATCCAAATGTTATAAACACAGAAAATCTGGTCATAACTTTGTATATATTTAACTTTCCACTCTTTCCCAAGTAGATAAGTAATAGTATTAGTAAAATTACAATAATTGCAACAATCATATTTTTTCACTCCTTTTTTTAAATATAAAGAAGCTAATATTTATAAGTAAAATAAATATAAATAAAACAGCTGCTGTAGCTATTAGTGCCTGTCTATGCATTCCCTCTGCATATCCCATTTCCAATACAATATTTGTGGTCATGGTTCTAATTCCCTTAAATATATTAAATGTAAGTCGTGTTTGATTCCCCGCAACTAAAATAACTGCCATTGTCTCTCCGATTGCTCGGCCAATTCCCAGTATTATTCCAGCAAATATTCCAGACTTTGCCGCAGGAAGCATTATCCTCATCACAGTTCTCTCATGCCCTGCGCCAAGCGCAACACTTCCCTCATAATATGACTTTGGAACTGTTTTTATTGCACTTTCAGCCAAACTTATTATTGTAGGTAGTATCATTATCAACAGCAGTATACTCGCTGTCAATATACTCATCCCATTTCCTCCAAATATTTTTCTGATTATTGGCACTAATACAGTAAGTGCAAAAAATCCATAGACTATTGAAGGAATTCCCGCCATTAAATTTAAAGCCGGTTTCAAAAATCTGTATAATTTTGGACTGCAATCAAAGGCAAGAAATGCCGACGTAAATATTGCAATCGGCACAGCCATTAAACTTGCTAAAAATGTTACCATTAAAGAACCTACAATCATTGAAAGAATACCATATGACGGTGGGTTGTTCATCGGATTCCAATCTGTATTAAATATAAAGTCTTTTATTCCAACTTCTCTTAC
The DNA here is from genome assembly GCF_900129925.1 of Anaerosphaera aminiphila DSM 21120. GTDB lineage: Bacteria > Bacillota > Clostridia > Tissierellales > Peptoniphilaceae > Anaerosphaera > Anaerosphaera aminiphila. The sequence continues at coordinate 26,222 of NZ_FQXI01000003.1, forward strand.
AAAAGATATTCCACCACTAAATATAAATACCGAAATTAATACTATAAATAACACTGAAAGAAGTGCACAGACCAGAAAAAAATACTTAGTTATACTCTCTTTAAACCTAGCTCTGTTCACATTTCTCTCATCGATCATGTTACTATCCATTATTTCACTCCCAACTAGTTAACTTTCCCTCAAATATATCTTTAATTTTTTCCAAACTCAAATCTTCTACTGGTGCATCTTTATTTACAACTACAGCTATTCCATCTCTTGCTATAATAGAAGAATTTAATTCTATTTCAGAATCCTTTAACTCTCTTGAAGACATTCCCATTTCTGCCGAACCCTCTTGTACAGACTTTATTCCTGCTGAAGAACCTGTTGCTTGAATATCAGCCTTAAATTTTGGGTTGAATTTCTTGTAGTTTTCAACAAGCTTTTCCATTAAGGGTGATACTGAAGTTGAACCGGCTATTGTGATTTTTGCCTCGCTATTTGTTGTTTCATAGGTTATTCCCCTCATATCGGAAACATATCCCATATCTTCAACAACTTTTTGTCCTTCATCACTTTCTATATACTTTATAAAGTCCAGTGCCTCTTCTGATATATCCTTATTATACACCATAGTAAAAGGCCTTTGAATTTTATAACTTCCGTTTTTTATGTTCTCTGAATTCACTTCTGCCCCATCAACTTTAACTGCTTTTACTGTATCATTTAATGATCCTAGGGAAATATACCCTATTGCATTTTCATCATTTGACACTGCATTTAAAACTGCTTCCGTTGAATTTTGAACTACTGCTTCTTCATAAGTATTGTCTGTTTCTCTTCCTTGTCCATCCTTTTCAAGTACACCTGTGATTTCTATAAACGCAGTCCTAGTTCCGGAACCCTGTTCTCTCGTTATCACATTAATAATTGTCTTTGAATCCTTTGATGCACAACTACTTAATAGCACAATAATTATAGCACACAGTACAATTCCTAGATTTTTTGATGATTTATATCTTCCCACTATTTTCATCCTCTCATATTAAAACTCCCTCTTTATTATACTATAATATGAAAATTAGAAAGCAAGAGAATTGTTTTTTTCTCTTGCTTTTAAGTTTATTTATTTTTATATAATCTAAATATATCTGCTTTTATTTCCAACTGGTCTGTGTCCCTTCAAATATATCTTTGATTTTTTCCAAACTCAAATCTTCTACTTCTGCTTCCTTATTTACTATTACTGCTATTCCGTCTCTTGCTATTACTGCTGATTTCAAATCACTTTCTGAGTCTTTTAACTCTCTTGAAACCATTCCTATTTCTGCGGAGTCCTCTTGAACTGACTTAACTCCTGCTGAAGAACCTGTAGCTTGAATGTCCACTTGAAAATTCGGATTAAATACTTTATAAGCTTCAGTTAGTTTTTCCATTAAAGGTGTTATTGAAGTTGAACCTGCTATTGTTATTTTTGCATTACTGTCTAACGCCTCATAAGTTATTCCCTTTACATCGGAAACATATCCCATTTCTTCAATAACTTTTTGACCTTCATCGCTTTCTATATACTTTAAAAAATCCAGCACTTCAGCAGATGCGCCATCTTTATAAACTATATTAAAAGGTCTTTGAATTTTATAACTTCCATCTTTTACATTAGCAGCTGTGGCTTCCACTCCGTCAACTAATAGTGATTTCACAGTATCGTTTAAAGAGCCTAAAGATACGTAGCCTATTGCGTTTTTATCATTTGACACTGCATTTAAAACTGCTTCAGTTGAATTTTGAACTGTTGCCTCTTCAGATGTGTTATCTGTTTCCTCTCCAGAGTCATTCTTTTCAAGTATTCCTGTTATTTCCACAAATGCTGTTCTAGTACCTGAACCCTGTTCTCTTGATATTACACTAATCGGTTCTGAATTGCTTTCATTTTGCGGAGTTTCATTTGAATCTTTTGAATTACAAGCTGTTAACAACAAAGATACTGAAGCTAACAGTACAACGCCAAGGTCTTTCATCTTTAATCTTTTTTTCATTCTTTCCATCCTTTCAAATTAAAACATTATCGTAAGTTAATTATATAAGTAAAATGTAAATTTAAAAGCTAGGGAGTGTAAAGTTTTTGTAAATTAATTGTTTACCTAATAAAATTCTACTAATAAAATTCTAATTGTAAAACTATGTTATAATATTTCATAACTAAATCTACACTTGAGGTGAATTATGGATAAATTTTTAAGAAAAAAAGGTATCAACTTCTCATTTAAAACTTATTTCATTGATGCAATGGGAGCCATGGCCTACGGTCTATTTGCATCCCTACTTGTGGGAACTATACTAAACACAATAGGCCAACAATTTCATATCGCATTTTTAACAGACGTCTTATGGCCAATTGCACAAGAAGCTACCGGACCAGCAATAGCAGTATCAATTGCATATGCTCTAAAAGCACCTGACTTAGTATTATTTTCCTCTACTTTAGTAGGTATAGCAGGTTATAAGTTAGGTGGACCTGTTGGAGTATTTATTGCAACAATATTTTCCGTGGAATTTGGAAAAATTGTATCAAAAGAAACTAAAATAGACATAATACTAACTCCTACCGTTACAATTTTAATAGGGATAGCAGTTGCAACTTTTATAGGTCCTCCAATACAGTACATAATGCAAAGTATTGGAGAAGTAATTATGGTTGCCACAAATGCCCAACCAATTTTAATGGGAATTGTAGTTTCTGTAATAGTGGGTATTGTACTCACCCTTCCAATTTCATCTGCGGCTCTATGTATGATGCTTTCATTATCAGGACTTGCAGGAGGAGCTGCAACTGTTGGGTGTTGTTGTCAAATGGTTGGATTTGCCGTAATCTCCTTTAAAGACAATGGAGTGGAGGGACTTGTAGCTCAAGGTCTGGGAACCAGTATGTTGCAAATGCCAAATATTATAAAAAACTATAAAATTTTAATACCGCCAACTTTGGCCTCTGCTATTTTAGGACCCATTTCCACTACAATTATGAAAATGGAAAACACTCCTTTAGGATCCGGAATGGGAACATGTGGGCTTGTTGGGCAAATTGGCACTATAAATGCAATGATTGATAGAGTTCCATTTACAAAAATACTATTTAATATGACAATACTGCAATTTTTATTACCTGCAATACTTTCATATATAATCTATGTAATTATGAAAAATAAAAATTATATAAAAGATGGAGATATGAAGTTGCAATAAAATAAAAACTTAAAAAATAAACTGCCTTGACTAACATTAGCCAAAGCAGTTTATTTTTATCCTAGCAAATTAGGTAGCCACATTATAATTTGCGGAACAAATGCAAATAACATTACGGCCGCCATTTCAACTAAAAGAAATGGCAGGACACCTCTTACTACTTCATTAAATTTAAGTCCAGTAATTGAACTAGCTGTAAATAAATTGTATCCAAAAGGAGGAGTTACATATCCTATTACTAAATTTATTACAAAAATCATTCCAAGGTGAAGAGGATCTAATCCAAGTTCTATACCCAGAGGAACAATTACAGGAGCTAATATTATTATTGCAGCCACTGTATCCATTAACGCTCCTACTATAAATAGTATTAACATTAAAATTAATAAATAAGTAAATTGATTATTAATAAATGTACTAAGTTTTGCAACAATTATTGTTGAAACTTCTGTAACTGACATAATCCAAGACAATAAATTTGCAGCAGCTATTATTATATCTACCATTGCAGCTGTTCCCATTGATTTTAAAAGCGCACTTGGTAAATCACTTATTTTAAATTCCTTATATACAAACATTCCAACAAATAGTGCATAAACTACACCAACTGCAGCAGCTTCTGTAGGAGTAAAAATCCCTGAATAAATTCCTCCTAAAATTATAACTGGAAGAAGTAGTGCTCCTAATGCTGACCAAGTATTTTTTAAAACTTCTTTTATTGAAAAAGTTTTACTTCTATTTTTTAAAATTTCAGGATTTTTAAGAGCTATTACAATATTTACACCTATAAGTACCAACATAAGTATTATCCCAGGAACTATTCCTGCAATAAACATTTTTGGTATTGAAAGTCCCATAGTTACACCATAAATTATCATTGGTATACTTGGAGGAATAATAGGACCTAAAGCTCCTCCAGCTGCCGACATTCCAGCCGCAGTTTTTAGTGAATACCCATTTTTTACAAGTGACGGAATCATTATTCCTCCAATTGCAGCTACTGTGGCAGGTCCTGATCCAGTCAGTGCAGCAAAGATAGCACAGGAGACAATTGTTACAATTCCCAGACCTCCCGGTAGCCAGCCAAGTAAACTTTCTGCCCACGTTGTCATTCGTTTAGATATTCCCCCTCTATCCATCAATTCACCTACAAGGATAAATAATGGAACAGCTAATAGGGGAAAAGAATCCAATCCTGTAATAACTCTTTGAGCTACTAACATGAGTGGTTTCATATCAGTTACTGTAAGAAAAAATATTCCAGAACCCAATATTGAAAATGCAACAGGGACTCCGATAAATATTAACCCCAGCATTAGAGCAAACATAATTCCAACCATTATTTTCCCTCCTTATTAGATATTAATGCCATATCTTCAAATAAATGTACTACTGAATAAAACATTATTAACAACCCAGATATTGGAGCTGCTAAATAAACTAACATCATGCTAATTCGAAGTGCAGGACTGAGTTGTGTCCTAACTGCAAACGCAACCTTAAATCCATATCTTATAAGTACATAACAAACTAAAATAACTATTATATTTACTATAATATTTAAAATAGCTTTTTTTCTTTTTGATAACATGTCAGTAATTATAGTTACAGTTGCATGAGAATTCTTCTGTGTACACACTGCAGCACCCAATAAATTAGACCAAATAAATGCATACCTGGCCAATTCTTCAGTCCAAGATAGTGAATTATTCAATACAAATCTAGTAAATACTTGTAATACACAAGATATTATTAAAATAGAAAATGAAATAACTATTAAAACACTTAAAATCTTTTCAATGTAATAATTAATTTTATTTAAAGTTTCCATAAGTACCCCCTTATTTTTATGAAATTGTATTTAATTTAATTCCTTCATTAAGTCCTTTACATATGTTCCTCCAATAGTTTCAGCTCTGTCTTCATAGAAATCACCTAACACCTCTTGAAATGCATCTAAATCAATATCTTCAATAACTGTCATACCTTGATTTTCCATTTCTTCAAGCATTGTTTTTTCTAGAGCTTTGTTTTGTTCTCTACATAATTTTCCTGCTTCAACAGCTGATTCTCTTAATATTATTTGCTCATCTTCACTTAATGAATCATATAAATCTTTTGATGTACATATAATTAGTGGAGAGTAAAAGTGACCTGTCATGTTTAAGTATTTTGCAATATCAGGAAATCCATTAGTATAAGTTACACTTATTGGTATGTCCAATCCATCAATAGTTCCCTGTTGCAGTCCTGTTATTGTTTCTGACCAAGCCATAGGTACAGCATTTGTTCCAAGAGCTGCATATGTAGAAATATAACTTTCTGTTTCCATGCAGCGAATTTTTAAACCTTTAAAATCAGATGGCTCACGGACTATTTTATCAGAAGTTACTAAGTGTCTAAATCCACCTTCCCCATATCCAAGTGCTTTAACTCCATAATTATCATACTCATTTAAAATATCTGACCCAATTTTTCCATCTAATACACGTGCTGCTGTTTCATTGTCTTTGAATATAAAAGGTAGGTCAAATAATCCAGCTGCTGGTATATATCCACTTATATAAGCATTGGTCATTACAGCCATATCTGTAGTTCCAATTTGCATTCCAGTAAACATCTCTCCTTCTTGCCCTAACTGTCCGCCTCCTTTTATTTCAATTTTAATTTTGCCATTCGTCTTTTCACTTACTATGTCTGAAAAGTTTTTAGCAAAAATATAATATGGATCATTGTCAACAGCCGCAGTTGTAAACCCAATTTGATAAACTTTTACATCCGATTTAGGTTCTTTACTTGAACAAGATGTTAAAACTAATAGTAATAAACTCGCTACCAATATTTTTTTTAACTTTTGCATTTCATATCCCCCCTATTTAACTAACTCTTCTGGAACCTTACTAACCATATCTTTTATTTCACTTTCAGTAAAATTGTAATCTAATAACAGCTCAATAAAACTTAAAATAGAATCCAATGGATTTTCTTTATCTTTTTGCCCTCGGTCGGTACTTATAAACACACTTGATGTTCCTATAGATTTAATGCTATCAATCATACTTTCTGCACTACAATCTCCATCTGACAAATTAGCCCATAGTTTTTCTATTTTAACTCCATTTTTTGCCAATTCTACTTGAATTGATTTAGGAACTTTAGTTCTATACCAATCAGGATGTGTTAATACCGTTTTTACCCCCTGTTTTCTTGCTTCCTCACAAGCCAAAATACTTTCTTCTACACTTACATGGCCTGTAGCTAAAACACCATCATATTTTTTTATAACTTCTAACACTTCATAAAATGGAGAGATGAGTTTTCCCTTATCATCTAAAATTGAAATTCCAGGTCTTTTAAAAAAATCACCTTTCATATCTCCAAATTTTAAGCAATGCAGAGAATCTCTGGTGGGAAGCCATACAAATTTTGCCCCCAATTTTAAAGCACTTTCAACTGCATAGGGATTAATTCCACCTACAGGCCAATTTAACACCACTCCCCCCAAAGCTCTAGTATTAAATGTAAAATGATGATTTATTAAAGAAGCTCTTCCAGCTGTAGACTCATAGTGATTTTTTATCATTACCCCATCCATTTTATAGTGATTTGCTTGTTCTACTAACTCTATATCATCTAATAACCTATCTATATGAGACGGTGTAGTGTGAACATGGAGGTCATATCCTCCTTTTAAAAGTGATATTGCTTTTTCTCTATTATCCATAACTCCTCCAAATTACAATTTACATTAGATTCTTGCAAGATATCTAAATATAGATTATCATATGAGTTGAACAATTAAAAACAAGTAATTATTTTAAAATTCAAAGAAAATTCTTGTACTAAAGAGATAGCAAAATTAAATAATTTACTATTATCCCTTTATTTACATTTATTTTAAAGAATATACTTGTAGTACATATATAAACATCTTTGTCTTAAAATTTTTTATAAAATTATTTAAAATATTTTTGATTGGAGTTAGTAAAATGAAACAAAATTATAAAATTTTTATGTTAGTTGCAGAAGAACAAAGTATAAGTAAAGCAGCAGAAAAAGCTTTTGTAACTCAACAATGTGTGAGTGATCATATAAAACGTCTAGAAAAAGAATTTAACGTCAAATTATTTGAAAGAAAACCATATTTTCATCTAACTTCAACAGGTGAAATAATGCTTAAATACTTGAGAAATTTAAATACCATAGAAAATAATATGGGAAAGAATTTAAAAGAAATATCTGAAGGTAAAAAAGGTGAATTTACTGTAGGAATTAGTACTTCAAGAGCACAAATGATTTTACCTAAAGTGTTGAAAAAATATTATGAATATTTTCCCGATGTAAAAGTTTCTTTTTATGTTAACGATACAGTCATTTTAGAAGAACATTTACTAGAGGGTAGTGTAGACTTATTTTTAGGAATAAACACATCTCAAAATTCTAACTTTCAATTTACTCCTATAGTTAATGATTCTATGCATTTAATTATTAGTAAAGAACTTTTCCAAAAATATTTTGGAAATAAAGAACTTGAAAAATTTAAAAACGGTGTTGATTTAACTGATTTTTCAGAAGTTCCATTTTCTCTTTATTATGAAACTGGAGCTCTAAACTTAGTAATAGAACAGCATTTATTGACATATGGAATTAAATTAAAAAAAACTCCATATTATATTAGTGATTGTGATGTACATATACTACTTTGTCAGTCAGGAATTACAGCTGGATTAATTCCTAAAATGCTATCTGTTAGAGTTCATGAACATAATTCAATGTGCAAAGATAATGAAATTTACATATTTCCAATTAAAAATTTTAACTATCCTTTAAGAATGGACTTAGTCCATCACAAAGATGTAGAATTGCCCTTTTACATTAAATCTTTTTCTGAAATTTTAAAATCTGAAGCACTAAAGTTAATGGAAATATAAATATTATAAAAAATTGTATAAAAAAATGACAAACCAGAAATTCATTATCATAGTTTGCCATTGTCTTATAGAAACACTTAGGTGTTTCTTTTTTATATTAATTCAAGTATTGCCTCTTCTGCTCCATCTCCACGGCGAGGTCCTAGTTTTAAAATTCTAGTGTATCCACCATTTCGATCTTGATATTTAGGGGCAATCTCTTCAAATAGCTTTGTTACAACGTCTTCATCATAAATATATGAAAGAGCTTGTCTTCTAGCGTGAAGATCTCCACGTTTACCTAAGGTAATCATCTTTTCTGCCATTCTTCTTGTTTCTTTTGCACGTGTTACTGTTGTGACAATTTTATCTTCTCTTAGTAGTGAAGTCACAAGATTTCTAAGCATGGCTTTTCTATGAGATGTTGGGAGTCCAAGCTTTCTTAACTTTGCCATTTTAACCCTCCTTTATTCGTCTTCCTGTCTTAAACTTAATCCTAGTTCAGCAAGTTTATGTTGAACTTCTTCTAGAGATTTCTTCCCTAGATTTCTAACTTTCATCATATCGTCTTCAGATTTTTTTGTAAGTTCTTCAACTGTATTTATATTTGCTCGTTTTAAACAATTAAAGCTTCTAACTGAAAGATCAAGTTCTTCAACTGTCATTTCTAAAACTTTTTCTTTTTGATCTTCTTCTTTTTCCACCATTATATTTACGTCGTTTACATGTTCAGTAAGACCTATAAATAAATTTAAGTGTTCTGTTAGAATTTTTGCCGCAAGAGATGTAGCTTCATCAGCATTCATTGAACCGTCTGTAGTAACTTCTAGAATTAATCTATCATAGTCAGTTCGTTGACCTACTCTTGTATTTTCAACTTTCCAGTTTACTTTTTTTATTGGTGTATAGCTTGAGTCAATTGGAATTACTCCGATTTCAGTAATTTCATCTTTTTTTAGCTCTGAAGGCTCATATCCGCGACCTTTTTCTATTGTCAATTCCATATATATATCTGCATCTTCATTTAATGTGGCTATATGGTGATCTAAATTTACAATCTCTACTTCTGGTCCTACTTGAATGTCTGAAGCTAAAAGTTCTCCCTCTCCTTTTTTCTCAATAATAACTTTTACAGGTTCCGTTTCATCTGTTCTTAAAACAATACCTTTTATATTGAGAATAATTTGAGGAACGTCTTCTAGTACACCTGGCATTGTATCAAATTCATGTTCAACACCTCTGATGTTTACAAACGATACTGCTGATCCAGGTAGAGAGGAAAGAAGAACTCTTCTTAGAGAGTTTCCTATTGTAATGCCATATCCACTTTCAAGAGGTTCCACTACAAATTTCCCGTATACACCAGAATCATCTAATTCAACAATATTAATGCTTGGCTTTTCTATCTCTATCATGGGTACCCTCCTTTATGGGTTAACTAGGAGTGTGATAATTAAACTCTCCTACGTTTAGGTGGTCTACATCCATTATGTGGAATTGGTGTTATATCTTTTATCATTGTAACTTCAAGTCCTGAAGCTTGTAATGATCTTATTGCAGCTTCTCTTCCAGAACCTGGTCCTTTTACAAATACTTCTACTGATTTTAAACCATGTTCTTTAGCTTTGTTTGCAGCTTCTTCAGCAGCTTCTTGTGCAGCAAAGGGTGTGGATTTTCTTGAACCTCTAAATCCAAGTTGTCCTGCACTTGCCCAAGAAATAACATTACCGCTTACATCTGTTAGAGTTACCATTGTATTATTAAAGGTTGAAGCTATATGTGCTTGACCTTTTTCAATGTTTTTACGTTCTCTTCTTCTAACACGTGTTGATTTTTGTTTCTTAGCCATGTGAATCCCCCCTTACTTTTTCTTAGATACTAATTTCTTAGGACCTTTTCTTGTTCTTGCGTTTGTCTTTGTTCTTTGACCTCTAACAGGAAGCCCTCTTTTGTGTCTTACACCTCTGTAGCAGTTGATTTCTCTAAGTCGTTTAATGTTCATAGCAACATCACGACGTAAATCTCCCTCTACATGGTATTTATCTATTTCATCTCTTATGCGAGCAAGTTCTGATTCGGTTAAGTCTTTTACTCTTGTATCAAAATTTACATCAGCATTGTTTAATATTTCTTGTGATCTTTTTCTGCCGATTCCATAGATATAAGTAAGACCAATTTCAACGCGTTTTTCTCTGGGTAAGTCAATACCAGCAATTCTTGCCATTAATTATAGCCTCCTCTTATCCTTGTCTTTGCTTATGCTTTGGATTTTCGCAAATGACCATTACTCTTCCATTTCTCTTTATTATCTTACATTTTTCGCACATCTTCTTAACAGATGGTCTAACTTTCATTTGTATCCCTCCTAAATTTCAGGATTATCTATTTTTTCCTCCAAGTGATTCTACCTCTTGTCAAATCATAAGGTGACAATTCAACGGTTACCTTATCTCCTGGAAGTATTCTTATATAATGCATTCTAAGTTTTCCAGAAATATGTGCAAGTATTATATGCCCATTTTCCAACTTAACTTTAAAATTAGTATTAGGAAGTGCATCAACTACTACTCCTTCTACTTCTATTACATCTTCTTTAGCCATTACAAGGTCCTCCTTTTCTTTAGCTATAAATTTTTAGCGATTTTCTCACATAGCTGTCGTTTAAATTATCCACTTTTAAATTTACTATATCTTTATAGATCATTAAGTGTTTAATTTTTTTCTTCTTAGGTTTATTTAGTTTTCTCGTCTTTCCGTCAACTATCAAAACATAATTGTCATCTAAAACTTCATAGACTAAAAATATTTCACCGATGTCTCTACCTGCCTTTGATTTAACAACTTGTCCAACTTCTATAAAAAAAGTTTTATCCATATTTTAATTATTTAAACCCTGTACTATATCTTCAAATACTTTTTTTATGTCTTGGTCTCCATCAATGTCTAATAAAAGTCCTTGGGCGTGATAGTAGTCAATTAGAGGTGATGTTTGATCAAAATATACTTGTATTCTGGTTTCTACTGTCTCTTTAACGTCGTCATCTCTTTGAATTAAAGGAGTTTGATCTATATCACAAATTCCCTCAACTTTTGGAGGATTGTATTTTATATGATAAGTAGCACCACAAGTTTTACATATTCTTCTACCTACTGCTCTATCAACTAATATGCTTTGATCTACATTTATATTAATTACTCTATCAAGCTTAGTTCCCAATTTATCAAGTTCTGCGTCAAGACTTACTGCTTGAGCTACAGTTCTTGGAAATCCATCTAATAAAAAACCGTCTTTACAGTCATCTTTTACTATTCTATCTTGAACTATTTCTATTACTACTTCATCTGGTACTAAAAGTCCCTTGTCCATATAGGCCTTAGCTTTCTTTCCCAGTTCAGTATTATTTTTTATATTTTCTCTAAAAATATCTCCAGTAGAAATATGAGGTATATTGTATTTCTTAATTATAAAATCTGCTTGAGTACCCTTACCTGCTCCTGGAGGTCCTAAAATAACTAACTTCATTATAATTTCCTCCTATTTGTTTAAGAATCCTTTGTAATGTCTCATCAGCATTTGTTGTTCCAATACTCTTGTAGTTTCAAGTACTACACCAACAATAATTATAACGCTTGTACCCCCATAGTTAAACTGCAATCCTGATATTCTAGTCAAAATTGTAGGAAGTACTGATAATATTGCAAGAGCAATAGCTCCCGGTAAAACAAGTCTATTAAGTGTTCTTTGTAAATAGTCACTTGTTGGCTTTCCTGGTCTAATTCCCGGTATAAAACCACCATTTTGTTGTAAACTCTTTGAATATTCAACTGTGTTAAATTGAATTGTACTGTAAAAGTACGTAAAGAATATTATCAACAATACTGTTAAAACTATATTTAATACAAGTCCCGGCGTACCAGAAGTTGTAAAGTATTTCATAATCCATCTTTTTGTAGATTCGTTCTTCATGAACATTGCTATAGTTGCCGGTATTGCAATTAGAGAGTTTGTGAAAATTATTGGCATTACACCACTCATTAAAACCTTAATAGGTATATGAGTTGATTGTCCACCATACATTTTTCTTCCAACTACTCTTTTAGCATATTGTACAGGAATTCTTCTTTCACCTTCATTTAAGGCTACTACAAAAATTACTATTCCTATTACAACTATTAAAAATATCACTAAGAATATAGGACTTGCAATTCCCGCTTTAACTGCTTCTACAGATTGAATTATATCTGTAGGGAATCTTGTAATAATTCCTGCAAATATAAGCAGTGAAACACCATTTCCTATACCATGTTCAGTAATTTGCTCTCCCATATAAATTAGAAGGGCAGTACCAGCTACAATAGAAAGAATAATTACAGAGTTTTGTAAAATCCCCTCTGCTACTACAGCTGTTCTGAATATTCCAAATGTGTATCCAATAGCTTGTACTAGCGCAATTCCTATTGCTAGGTATCTAGTATATTGTGATATTTTTTTTCTTCCTGTCTCTCCTTCTTTAGCTAAAGATTCAAGAGAAGGTATAGCTATAGTTAAAAGTTGAAGTACTATTGATGCGGTAATATATGGATATATATTAGCTGCAAAAATAGTATAGTTACTAAAGTTTCCTCCAGCCATTAAATCTAGCAAGGAAAATACACTTTGATTTGCTCCAGTGAATAGTTGCTTGATCACTTGTGCGTTCATATATGGAACGGTAATGTGAGAACCCAACCTATATAGTAATAACATAAAAAGTGTAAATAACATCTTTTTTCTAAGTTGAGGTATTTTCCAAGCATTCTTAAAGGTCGAAATCATTAAATCACCTCGGCCTTTCCTCCCGCAGCTTCTATTTTTTCTGCTGCAGTTTTTGAGAAATGTTGAGCTTTAACATTTAGTTTAGCATTAATCTCTCCATTTCCAAGGATTCTAACACCGTCTTTTGCCTTGGATTTTTTTATTAATCCAGAGTTTATTAAAATTTCAGGTGTTACTTCAGCACCGTCTTCAAAAGCATTTAAATCCGAAATATTTATTACAGCATATTCTTTTTTGAATATATTTGTGAAACCTCTTTTTGGTAGACGTCTGAATAATGGCATTTGACCACCTTCAAATCCAGGTCTAACTCCTCCGCCACTACGTGCGTTTTGTCCTTTATGACCTTTTCCAGAAGTTTTTCCTGTTCCTGAGCCAATTCCTCTACCTACTCTTTTTCGAGTTTTTACTCCGCCACCTTCAGCAGGTTGTAAGTCATGTAATTTCAAGCTTCACACCTCCTTATTCTTCAACTTCAAGCATATAAGATACTTGTCTAATCATTCCTCTAATTTGAGGTGAATCTTCTTTTTCAACAACTTGTCCTATCTTTCTAAGACCAAGTGCTTTTATAGTTCTTTTATGAGTTTCAATTTTTCCGATAGGGCTCTTTACTAGCTTAATTTTCATAGTTTGTTTACCCCCTTATCCTAAAATCTCGTCTACAGATTTATTTCTTAATCTTGCTACAGATTCTACTGTCTTTAATTGAGATAGAGCATCTATAGTTGCATTAACTGTGTTTCTTGGATTGTTTGATCCAAGGTTTTTAGTACGAATATCACTGATCCCTGCAAGCTCGCAAACTGCACGAACTGTTCCACCTGCAATAACTCCAGTACCGGCACTAGCTGGTTTTAAAAATACTCTACCTGAGCCGAATACTCCAGTTACTTGATGAGGGATAGAAGTTTCTAATAAATTAACTTCAATAAGGTGCTTTTTAGCATCTTGAGTAGCTTTTCTAATAGCTTCAGGCACTTCTAGTGCTTTTCCAGTTCCAACTCCCACATGTCCATTGCGATCGCCTACAACCACTAAAGCTGAAAATCTAAAATTTCTACCACCCTTAACTACCTTAGCAACTCTATTTATTGCTACAACTCTCTCTTCTAGATCGAATTCTGCTGCGTTTATTAATGAACGTTCCATTTTTCCCCTCCTTCTTTAGAATTTAAGTCCAGCTTCTCTTGCTGCTTCTGCAAGTGCTTTTATACGACCGTGATATATATATCCGGATCTGTCAAATACAACTTCTTCTATGCCTGCATCAATTGCACGTTTTGCAATAGTTTCACCTATTTTTTTAGCAGCTTCAATATTTTTTGTGCTTGTAAAATCTAACGATTTATCAAGTGTTGAAGCAGAAACTAATGTGTTTCCTATTTCATCATCTATTATTTGAGCATAGATATGTGCATCTGATCTATAAACAGTCAATCTTGGGCAAGTTCCAGTTCCGGAGATTTTATTTCTAATTCTCTTGTGTCTTTTTATTCTATTTGCATTTCTATCAACTTTATTAAACACTATTTATTCTCCTCCTATTACTTACCTGTTTTTCCTACTTTACGTCTTACATGTTCATCAACGTACTTAATACCCTTACCTTTGTAAGGTTCTGGTTCTCTATATCCTCTGATATGAGCAGCATATGCTCCTACCTTTTGTTTATCTATTCCAGAAATTATAATTTTTGTAGGAGCAGGTACTTCAACTTGAATTCCCTCAGGGTCTTCTAACTCCAATGGGTGTGAAAAACCTAAAGTTAAAGCAAGTTTATTTCCGCTTTTAGCAGCTCTATATCCTGTTCCAATAATTTCTAATTCTTTAGCATATCCTTCTGTAACACCGATTATCATATTGTCAATTAGTGTTCTAACTAAACCATGCATTGCCTTGTGTTCTTTGTTATCGCTTGGTCTATTAACAGTTAAAACATTATTGTCTAATTCAATAATCATGTCACGATCAAAACTTTGAACTAATTGTCCCTTTGGTCCTTTTACTGTAACAGTATTATCTTGAAGTTTAACTTCTACACCATTTGGGATTTCAATTGGTTTTCTACCGATTCTTGACATGTTAACACCTCCTGTTTACCAAACGTAACAAATAACTTCTCCGCCAACACTATTAGCTCTTGCTTCTTTGTCTGTCAATATTCCTTTGGAAGTTGAAATTATTGCAATTCCAAGTCCTCCAAGTACTTTAGGAACATCTTCACAATGAACATAAACTCTTAGTCCTGGTTTAGAAATTCTCTTTATTCCACTAATAACCTTTTCTTGATTTTCTCCGTACTTAAAATCTATTCTAATGATACCTTGTTTGTCATCATCAATCACTTCATAATTTTTGATATATCCTTCATTGAGAAGAATCTCAGATATTTCTTTTTTAATATTTGAAGCTGGAATATCAACAGATTTATGTTTTGCATTATTGCCGTTTCTGATTCTTGTAAGCATATCTGCAATTGGGTCTGTCATCATAATTTATTGCCTCCTTTCCCGATGGTAGAATTACCAACTAGCTTTTCTAACTCCTGGAATTTGTCCTTTGTATGCCAATTCTCTAAAACAAATTCTACAAATTCCATATTTCTTTAAAACAGAGTGTGGTCTTCCACAAATACTGCATCTTGTGTATGCACGAGAGCTATATTTTGGTTTTCTTTTTTGTTTAGCAATCATTGATTTTTTTGCCACAAATTTTACCTCCTAATTACTTAGCAAATGGCATTCCCATTTTTTCAAGGAAAGCTTTAGCTTCTTCATCTGTATTAGCTGTAGTTACAATTACTACGTCCATACCTCTAATAGTATCAACTTCATCGTATTCAATTTCAGGGAAAATTAACTGTTCTTTTAATCCCAGTGCATAATTTCCTCTGCCATCAAAAGCTGTTGGTTTAACTCCTCTAAAGTCTCTTACTCTTGGTAGAGCCACGTTCATCAACTTGTCTAAGAAGTCATACATCTTTTGACCACGTAAAGTTACTTTACAGCCAATTTTATTTCCTTCACGCAATTTAAAGTTTGCAATAGATTTTTTAGCTATTGTTACAACAGGTTTTTGTCCTGCTATAATAGTTAAATCTTTTAGAGCTGATTCAAGTGCCTTAGGATTGTCTTTCGCCTCTCCTAATCCAATGTTAATTGTTATTTTTTCAAGTTTTGGAACTTGCATAACATTTTCATACTCGAATTTCTCTATCATATATTTTGTTACTTCGTCTTCGTATTTTTCCTTTAATCTGGAAGTCATCTTTTACCTCCTTACTTTATTGTTTGGCCATCAGATTTTTTGAATCTAATTTTTTTGCCATCTTCTATTTTGTATCCGAGTTTTGTTGCCTTATTAGAACTAGTATCAAAATACATTACATTTGAAACATGAATTGCTGCCTCTTGTTTCTCTATTCCACCTGGACTTTGAGGTCCTCTTGGCTTCATATGTTTTGTAACTATATTAACTTTTTCCACGATAACTCTATCTTCTTTAGGAAAAGTCTTCAATACTTTACCGGTTTTACCCTTGTCCTTTCCGGCAATTACTTTTACTGTATCACCTTTTTTAATACGCATTTCACTACCTCCTGGTTAGAGTACTTCTGGTGCCAGAGAAATTATCTTCATGAAATTATCTCCTCGAAGTTCTCTGGTAACAGGTCCGAAGATACGAGTACCTACAGGACTTTTGTCTTCTTTTATAATAACTGCCGCATTATCATCAAATTTTATATATGAACCGTCTTTACGGCTAATTCCCTTAGATGTTCTAACAATAACAGCTCTTACAATGCTGCCTTTTTTGACAACGCCTCCCGGTGTTGCTTGTTTAACTGAACACACTACTATGTCTCCGATATTTGCTGTCCTTCTATTCGTTCCACCAAGTACCTTTATGACAAGTAGTTCTTTCGCTCCGGAATTATCAGCAACACGCATCCTACTTTCTTGTTGAATCATGAGCTTCCTCCTTCTTAAGATTATCTAGCTTTTTCAATAATATCTACTAATCTCCATCTCTTGTCTTTGCTAAGTGGTCTTGTCTCCATTAGTTTTACTTTATCGCCAATACCACATTCATTTTGCTCATCATGAGCTTTGAATTTCGCAGTCTTTTTAAATCTCTTTTTATAAATGGGATGAGTTGCAAATGATTCAACAGCCACTACAATCGTTTTGTCCATTTTATCACTTACTACCGTACCAACAATTGTCTTCCTATTGTTTCTTTCCATGCGATTAAGCCTCCTTTCCCATTTCAAGTTCGCGCTGTCTAATAATAGTCATTACTCTGGCGATATCTTTTTTTACGATTCTTATGCTTAATGGGTTATCAAGTTGACCAGTCGCCAACCTAAATCTCAAGTTGAACAGCTCATTCTTTAATTCGTTAAGTTTCTTATTTAATTCTTCACTTGACATCTGGCGAATTTCCTTAGTCTTCATTTGATTCACCATCCTTTTCTCTCATTACAAATTTAGTTTTTATTGGTAATTTCATAGCAGCAAGTCTCATAGCTTCTCTAGCTATTTCCTCACTAACCCCACTCATTTCAAACATTATACGGCCAGGTTTTACTACAGATACCCAATAAGATGGTGCTCCCTTACCGGAACCCATACGAGTTTCTGCTGGTTTTTCAGTAACAGGTTTATCTGGAAATATTTTAATCCAAATGTTCCCACCTCTTTTTATATATCTTGTCATAGCACGACGTGCCGCTTCTATTTGATTTGAAGTAATCCACGCAGGTTCAAGAGCTTGAAGTCCGTATTCTCCGTAAGTAAGCGTATTTCCACGTAGTGCTTTACCCTTCATTCTGCCTCTATGAACTCTACGATATTTTACTCTCTTAGGCATTAACATAAATGTTTCCTCCTTTCTTCCACAGCTTAATTTTGAGCTTTATTTCTGGAATCAGTTTTAAAATTTTTCTTATTGTTGTTATTTCTATTATCTCTATTTTGTGGTCTTTTTCTCTTGTTATCTCTAGTGTTTTTCTTTTCATCTACTTTTCCTTGAAGAACTTCACCTTTGTATAACCAAACTTTAACACCTAATTTACCATAAGTTGTATCTGCTTCTGCAAAACCATAGTCTATGTCCGCTCTTAAAGTTTGTAGAGGAATAGTTCCCTCTGAATAGCCTTCAGTTCTTGCCATGTCAGCACCGCCAACACGTCCAGCCACTGATGTCTTTATTCCAAGTGCTCCAGCTCTCATTGTTCTTTGAATAGCTTGTTTCATAGCACGTCTAAAAGATACACGTCTTTCAAGCGATTCTGCAATTGATTCAGCTACTAGTTGAGCATCTAATTCTTGATTTCTAATTTCTTCAACGTTTAAAACAATACTCTTTCCAGTTAATTTTTCAAGTTCAGTTCTCAACTCTTCAATTCCTGCACCGCCACGTCCGATAACCATACCAGGTTTAGCTGTGTAAATTGAAATTTTTACTTTATTTGCAGCTCTTTCTATTTCAATTTTAGAAATTCCAGCTGTATAAAGTTTTTTCTTTATATATTTACGAACTTTGTCATCTTCTAATAATAAAGCTGCAAAGTCTTTTTTATTAGCATACCATTTTGAATCCCAATCCTTAATTATACCAACACGAAGTCCATGTGGGTTAACTTTTTGGCCCATTCTCTAACCTCCTACTCTCTTTCTGCTACTACAATGCCGATATGACTTGATCTCTTTAGTATTGGATAAGCCATTCCCTTTGCTTTAGGGTGAAATCTTTTCATTGTAGGTCCATCATTAGCATATGCAACCTTTACAATAAGGTCATCTCTATTTAAATTTAAGTTGTTTTCAGCATTAGCTACTGCAGAATTAAGCACTTTGTATAATTCCTTAGCTCCTCTTTTAGGAGTGAACTTTAGGATTGAAAGGGCTTCGTCAACTTGTTTCCCACGAACTTCAGCACATATATAATTCACCTTTAACGGTGAGATTCTAACATATTTAGCAATTGCTCTTGCTTCCATATTAATCCCCTTCCCTATTTTTTCATTCCAGTAGTTTTTTCGTTCTTGCCCACATGGCCTCTATAAGTTCTTGTAGGAACAAATTCCCCAAGCTTATGACCTACCATATCTTCTGTAATGTATATTGGTACATGCTTTCTACCGTCATGCACTGCAATAGTATGTGATACCATTTCAGGAAATATTGTGGAGCGGCGAGACCAAGTCTTTATAACTTTTTTTTCATTAGTTTCGTTTAATGCATCAACTTTCTTAAGCAAATGTTTATCTGCAAAAGGTCCTTTTTTAACTGATCTACTCATTTTTCCCCTCCCGCTTACTTTGTTCTTCTTCTTACTATATACTGATTACTCTTCTTGTTTTTCTTTCTAGTTTTAAGACCAAGTGCTGGTTTACCCCAAGGAGTCATTGGTGAAGGTCTACCTATTGGCGCTCTACCTTCTCCACCACCGTGAGGGTGATCAACAGGGTTCATTGCTGAACCTCTAACGTGAGGTCTTTGTCCTAAATATCTGCTCTTTCCAGCTTTACCTAGAGTTATAAGTTCATGAGACAAGTTGCCAACTTGACCTACTGTAGCTTTACAGTCAAGACTAACTAGTCTAAATTCACCTGAAGGTAATTTTAATTGAGCATATTTTCCTTCTTTTGCCATAAGTTGAACTTCAGTACCGGCAGATCTTGCTAACTGTCCACCTTTTCCTGGAGTCATCTCTACGTTGTGTACAATAGTACCAACTGGCATATTTCTAAGTTTCAAAGCATTTCCAACTTTGATGTCCGCATTTTCTCCAGATTCAATTACATCTCCTACTTTTAAGTTATGAGGAGCTAAAATATATCTCTTTTCTCCATCTGCATAATTTAAAAGTGCAATGTAGCTTGTTCTGTATGGATCATATTCTATAGAAGCAACTTTAGCAGGTATTCCATCTTTGCTTCTTTTAAAATCGATTATTCTATATCTTCTCTTAACTCCGCCGCCTCTATGTCTTGATGTTATTCTACCTTGTGCATTTCTTCCGGCATTTGTCTTTAGATTTATTGTAAGACTTTTTTCTGGTGTCTTTTTTGTAATCTCTTCAAATGTTGAGACAGTCATCTCTCTTAGAGCAGGAGAAGTTGGTTTAAATCCTTTTATCGCCATCTTTTTACCTCCTAATTATTCCATACCCTCAAAGAATTCAATAGATTTAGAATCCTCAGAAAGTTTAACAATAGCTTTTTTCCAAGATGAACGTCTTCCTTGATGAACACCTTGTCTCTTCATTTTTCCACGCATATTCATAGTGTTTACCCTTTGAACTTTTACGTCAAAAATTTCTTCTATCGCATTTTTAATTTCAAGTTTTGTAGCATTTTTGTCAACTACAAATGTATAATTTCCTCTTTCCATATCGTCCATACTTTTTTCAGTGACGATTGGTTTTCTAACTATATCGTATACATTCATTAGTTAAACACCTCCTCAACTACTTTAAGAGCATCCTTAGTTATAATAAATGAATTGTATTTTAAAATATCATAAACATTTATCATATCAGCAGTTGTAGTTTTAACATCTGCAAGGTTACTAGCAGATCTAAATACATTTTTATCATTTTCTGAAATAACTACTAGAGCTTTTTTGTCAGATTTTACTGCATTTAGCATCTTAACAAAGTTCTTTGTCTTTATTTCTTCCATGTTTATATTGTCAACTACAATTATTTCATTTTCACGTACTTTAGAAGTAAGCGCGCTCTTTAGTGCTATTCTTCTTACTTTCTTAGGTGTAGTGTAAGAATAATCTCTTGGCTTTGGTGCAAATACAACTCCGCCACCTCTCCATTGTGGAGATCTTATACTACCTTGACGTGCACGGCCTGTTCCCTTTTGTCTCCAAGGTTTTCTTCCGCCACCACGAACTTCCGCTCTGGTTTTTGCAGATTTAGTTCCCTGTCTTTTGTTTGCTAAAATATTTTTAACAACAAGGTACACAGCGTGTTCATTTATATCAATGTCAAATATATTTTCATTTAGTTCAATTTCTTCAACTGGATTTCCTTCCATATTGACAACTTGAATCTTAGGCATGTTATACCCTCCTTTCACTACTTATGAGCCTTAACAGTCTCTTTTAATGTTATTGTTCCCTTTTTAGGTCCCGGTATTGCTCCCTTAACAAGAATTAAGTTTTTGTCTGCAATAACTCTAACAATTTCAAGATTTTGAACTGTAACTTGCTCATTACCCATCTTCCCAGCCATTCTGTGATTTTTAAATACTTTTCCCGGATAAGAAGCAGCACCCATACCACCAGGCATTCTGTGGAATTTAGAACCATGACTTTCACGTCCTCTTGAAAAACCATGCCTCTTAATAACACCTTGAGTTCCCTTACCTTTTGAAGTACCTGTAGCATCTACAAATTCTCCAACAGCAAATAAGTCTACTTTAATTT
Source organism: Anaerosphaera aminiphila DSM 21120 (assembly GCF_900129925.1). Taxonomy (GTDB): domain Bacteria; phylum Bacillota; class Clostridia; order Tissierellales; family Peptoniphilaceae; genus Anaerosphaera; species Anaerosphaera aminiphila. Next base: position 47,623 of record NZ_FQXI01000003.1, read on the forward strand.
CATCACCTAGTGAATAATTTTCAACTTCATCTGTTCTGAACTCTCTAGTGTATTTCTTGTATTCAACTCCTGCCTTGTCGTAGTGTCCCTTTAAAGGTTTGTTAACTCTTCTTTCCTTAACATAACCCGTAGCAACTTGAACGGCGTTGTATCCGTCAGTTTCATTAGTTTTCTTTTGAACAACTACATTTGGTTCTGCCTCAATAACTGTTACAGGAGTAACTGTACCTTCTTCATCAAAGATTTGAGTCATTCCAATCTTTTTTCCAATTAAAAATTTCAATGTTGCACCTCCTAATTTTTACAGCGGATTGCTTTTGCAATCTTATAAAGAACAATTATTTATAGCTTAATTTCAATATCAACACCAGCTGGTAAGTTGAGCTTCATTAGTGAATCAACAGTCTTTTGATTTGGATTTATAATATCAATAAGACGTTTGTGAGTTCTTTGCTCAAATTGTTCTCTTGAATCTTTGTACTTATGAACAGCTCTTAGTATTGTTATAATTTCCTTTTCTGTTGGAAGTGGAATTGGCCCAGATACAGTAGCACCTGTTTGTTTTGCAGCATCCACAATCCTTGAAGCGGAATTGTCTAAAAGTTCATGATCATAAGCTTTAAGTCTGATTCTAATTTTTTGTTTTCCATTGTTTGACATAATTACCCTCCTATTCGCATAGTTAATTGCTTTTGCGAGATAGGGTTACCGATACACACTTCCTGGTGTTTCATTTTGGAAGTAAAATAAAGAAAAAATAACCCTTCGCCTAAATCGTGTTAGACTTCTCATCCATAATTACCTTGGTTCCCTTTTTTCCACAAGACTCCAAGCAACTTATGAAATCACAGCAAACTATTTCATTTCAAACGCTTAAACATTATATCTTAATAAAAGCGTGATGTAAAGCCTTTATTGAAACTTTTCCAATAAAATTTTATTACTTAGTTTCCCAATAAATTTCAGCTCAATTATCATGCTCTTACTTGACTATATCTAAACTTTGCCTAACTTAATATTTATATATTAAATTTAAAGTGTTGTCAAGTTTTATTCACAATTCATAAAAATATTTTATTTTTATTTTAAAATTTGCTTATTTAAATTATTATTTAAATTAAAAATAGCCCCTCTTCTACTTTATTTTGCTTTGAAAAGAGGACTATAGTTTATATCTTTAAATTTTACCTATTTAATTAAATACATCTATATACTTAATTTTCTTCAGGCTTTATTATTAAATATTGCATGTAATTATTGTTTTCTCCTTCTTTTTCTTCAAAGAAGTTATAAAAGTTAAAGTTATAATAAAATCTCTCTGCAGGATAAACTCCATATCCATCTTGATTGTGATCTGTTGTGTCATAAGGGTCTGCAACTATTATTACGTCGTCTTGAGTTGTTTCTGTTCCCATAGTGTCATAACCTATTATTGTCTGCCAATGTCCTCCCCAGTCGTTCCATCCAACCATAATTGGATTTCCGTTTTTTAAATTTTCTTGAATGTACTCCAGTGTAAACTTTGACTGCAACTCTTCTTTGTCCTTGAAGTCCTTTGCACTTTCAATAGTAAACCCACCAACTTTTCCCATTACTTCTATTAAATCCGAAAGTGATGAACCTTCAGGATTTAACCCCTGTGGTCTCAGTTCAGAAAGTGAATACTCATTCCAATCTCCCAATTTATTATAGTAATTTAAATTCATTAGTAGTGAACTAATTCCACATGACCATTCAGAGCTTTGTTGCTGTGTTTTAAAGTTTGATAAAATTGTTAAATGATCGTCGGACTTTGCATTGTAAAAGTCTACGTTTGAAAAATATGGCGACCCTTTATGGTCTGCCGTTCTCTCTACTGAATCTGCTCCATCTTCTTTTGAAAAGTCCTCTACATAAGGTATTTTCATCTCATCGGAATAATTTCCAAGCACTTTTTCTTCCGCCTTGTTACAACCTGTTAATAACACAGTTGACAAGACTACTGTAAGTAATAACTTTTTAATAATATCGCCTCCTAATTTATATTACTTTCGTATTATAAGTTAGAAGGCATATATTTGTAAATATTTATTTTTTAAATCTAAAATATTTTTCTATTTCCATATTTTTACAGGTCATCTTCTATTACACTTGACTTAGAATAAGCTGAAACTTTCGCTTCAAAAAAGTCTGTTTTTATTGCGTTAGGGTCTGAATATTCACTTACCCACTTCATTGAATCAGGTTCTTTGTCATAACCTTCATATAATGGTTCAAATCCAAGTCCCTTACATCTTAAGTTGCCCAAATACTTAATATAGTCTTCCACCATGTTCATGCTAAGTCCCTTGATGTTATCTCCTATTACGTATTTGCCCCATTTAATTTCTTCTTCAACACCTTGTCTAATCATCTCTCTGTAGAGTTCAATGTTTTCAGCTGTAAATAATTCAGGCTCTTCTTTTTTTAATTCTAATATAATAGATCTAAAAAGCCACAAGTGAGTATTTTCATCTCTATTTATATATCTAATCTCCTGAACTGTTCCCGGCATCTTTCCTATTCTGCCCAGTGAATAAAAGAACATAAATCCGGAATAAAAATATATTCCTTCCAATATATAGTTTGCAATAGCAGTTTTTGCCAAGTTAAAAGCTGTTCTGTCATTGTAGAAGTCATTGTACTTATCTCCAATAAACTTATTTCTAGCTAGAAGCACTGGATCATCTTTCCACTGATAGAGTATTTCACTTCTCTCTTCAGGGGAACAGATAGTATCTAGAATATATCCATAACTTTGAGAGTGAATAGCTTCCTGATAAGCTTGAATTGTAAGGCATAAATTTATTTCATTCGCTGTAATATACTCTCCAATGCTTGGAAGGTTTGCTGTTTGAAGACTGTCTAAAAATATTAAAAATGAAAGTATTTTATCATAAGCCGCCTTTTCATCTGGTTCTAAATTTCTATAGTCTTTAATATCTTGAGTTAAATTTATTTCCTCAGGTATCCAAAAGTTGTTCATTGCCTGTCTGTACCAATCACTTACCCAAGTGTATTTCATATTGTTAAAGTCATTTAAATTTGTAGTGTTTCCATTTATCATTCTTCTCTTATTGAGTTCAATGTCACCTTTTTCATTAAATAAATCTTTTCTCTTTAATTGTTCCATAATTCCTCCTTAAGCTGAACAGCTATCGCAATCTTCTACTTCAAGGGACTTATTTCTAACGTAGTAAATAGTCTTTACACCCTCTTCATAACCTTTAATATAAAGTCCTAAAATTTGGCTCATTGTGTAGTCTGTCGTTATATATAAGTTTACTGACTGAGATTGGTCAATATGTCTTTGACGAACTCCTGCCGCTCTCATAATCCAGTTTTGATCTATGTCATGTGCATTTTCATATAGCCAAAATGTTTGAGAGTTAAGTGAAGGTGCTACTCTTGGAACTATTGCTCCCTTTTTTTCCTCTAGAAAGTATCTGCTCATTACAGGGTCTACTGCTGCAGTTGTACCTGCTATAATTGAAGTGGATCCCGTTGGCGCTATTGCCATAATATATCCATTTCTAAGTCCGTCTTTTTCAACTTCTGCTTCTAAGCTTTCCCACCTATCGCTATTATAATCTCTCTTTTTAAAATATTTTCCGGTTTGCCAGTCAGATCCTTCAAAGTATTCGTAACTTCCCTTTTCTCTGGCTATTTCACTACTTGCCTTAATTGCAAAATAATTAATGTCCTCATATACTCTGTCTACAAATTCCAAGTGCTCTTCACTTTGCCAACTGATGTTGTTCTTTACAAGCATTTCATGATAACCACTGGTTCCAAGTCCAATTGATCTATATTTTTTATTGGTTATCTTAGCATAGGCTACAGGATAGTAGTTTAGGTCTATTACATTATCCAATGCTCTAATAGTTGTATTTATAACCTCTTCCAGTTCTTTTTTGTTATTTACATCTATATTGCCAAGGACTAGAGATGCTAAGTTACACACTACAAAATCTCCAGGTTTAGTTGTCTTTACTACTACTTCTTCACCATCAACTATTTTTATTTCAGTTGACCCGCTTTCAATTGCACTGGTGTTTTGAGCAATTTCTGTACATAGGTTTGAACTGTAAATCATTCCCTTGTGCGCATTTGGATTTAGCTCATTTACTTTGTCTCTGTTAAATATAAAAGGTGTTCCAGTTTCAACGGCAGACTTTATTACTAATCTCACCATATCTTTTACTTTCATTACTCTCTTGTCTATTCGCTCATCTTCAACACAATCTAAATATTTATCAAGCCATTCTTTCCCATAGGAGTCCTCAAGACAATAACCCTTAACGGTCTCAACTTCATGAGGGCACATCATATACCAATTTGCATTTATATCTTCCTTTGCCAACTCCCAGAAGTAATCCGGAAAACAAACTCCCGGAAATACATCGTGAGCTTTCATTCGGTCATCTCCGTTATTAGTCCTAAGTTGTAAAAATTCTGCAATGTCCTTGTGCCACACATCTAAATATACGGCCACAGCACCCTGTCTAACGCCAAGTTGGTCTACTGCCACTGCTGTATCATTGGCAAGTTTAATCCATCTGACTACGCCACCTGCAACGCCTTTAAAACCTCTAATGTCAGAACCCATTGCCCTTACCTTTCCAAAATACAGACCCATTCCTCCGCCGTGCTTTGAAACTTGCGCAAAATTATCTATTGACCTATAAATTCCATCAAGACTGTCAGGTACTGTATCTATAAAACAAGATGAAAGTTGGTGGTATGGTTTTCTGGCATTGGACATTGTAGGAGTTGCAACAGTGATTTTTAACTGACTTAACACATCATATATCTTCTTTGCCCACAGAACTTTATTGTCTCCCTCTGGAATTGCAAGGTGCATTGCTATTCCCATAAACATCTCCTGAGGTGTCTCAAGTATTTCTCCTTCAGAGTTTTTTATTAAATATCTCTTTACTATTAAGTCCAAGCCGCTGTAATTAAACAAATCATCTCTCTTTACGTCCATATACTCTTCAAGTTCAGTTATATCTTCATCACTATAATTTTCAAGCATATATTTTCCATATAAGTTTTTCTTAGTTAAATAGTGAATTTTATCTTTAAATGTGTATATTTCATCTCTGTTCATTATTTCATAGATGTATTTTCTCACTTGAATAGATAAAAATCTGGCTGAGATAAATTCCCACTTTGGCGATTCCTTTGAAGTAAGTTCAGATGATGCTCTTATTAAAATAGATAAATACTCATCTTCATTTAAATTTTCCTTTGCAAAAGAAATAAACTTATTATATAAAAAAGATAAGTTATATGCGTCTTCCTTAAACTCTCTTTGAATATTTTCCATTTGTTCTATTATTACACTATCTAAAAAGTACTTGGAAAAATCTTCTATTGTCTTTCTCATAGTGTAGTGAGAAGCCCTATATAGAATATAACTCTTTACAACAGTGTAAAAATTATTTTCAAGTAAAGTAATTTCCACTAAGTCCTGTACTTCTTCTACAGTAATTATATGACTTTCAGGAAAATTATTATTTATTTTTTCAATTATTTGTTCGCCCATTTTTTTTATTACATTTTCATCTATGGGTTTGCTTACGCTTATAAATGCTTTTTTCATTGCAACTTCAATTTTATTTCTATCAAAGTCTACAACTTCTCCATTTCGCTTAATAATCCTCAATTTTCTATCCCCTATATTTTGTATTTATTTGTTTTTCTGTAACTAAATATACCATATATAGTATATATTTAAAAGTGCTTTCCCATAGGTTTTTTAAATATATTTTTAAAGAATACTTGATATTACATATACTATAAAATAGAATAAAAACATGAAGACAAATTTTAAAGAAAAACTACAAAATACCACAGAAAAATGGATAAGAGAACAAAAAATTAAAAGTAAGAAAAAATCAGAAAATCAAGAGAGAATTTCAAAGGAACTCGAACATGAAAATAGAAACTTAGATAAGAGAGGTAAAATAAAAAAAGTTTTTATTTGGACTATTATAGTTCTCGCCTATGACGGCTTTAGAATGTACTTAAGATATAGGACGGGAAGAAACTTAGTTGAAATTTCAGATTTAGTATTTTCAGTTATTGTAATAGCTATTTATGCTTACTTTATCTTTAATTACGCTAAAATTAAAGATAACAAAAATAAGTAACTCCAATGATACTATATTTTAAAAATTAGTTAAAAAAAAGGAGATTTTATGAAAGGCAATACTATAAAAGCAATTATCTTGTTTTTTGTAAATATGGTTTTATTTTTAGCACATAGTAAATTATCACTATATGCAAAAGAATATTCCAGTATAAATTTTAATTTAAATGCAGTTATGTTCGTTAATTTTCTTTCCTGCATACTTATAATTTTAACTGCTATAATTCTATATAAAGTAAATGAAAATTTAAATGTTAAATCTTTGATTTTTGCAACTATAGTAACGGGTATATTTTTAATACTAACTTTCCCAATACTTTTATTTCCATATGAGTTGTATGGGTTAAATATTTTTACACAGTTTATTTTTCAAAATGATTATATAGTAAAGTTAATCTCACTATATTTTGGATACTTTTTAATAAGTTATCTACATAGTAAAAAGTCTGTTAAGTAAAAAACTTAACAGACTTTTTTATTGCATTTAAACTCTCTTTTAAAACTTTTGTATAAATAACTTTCAACCTTTTTTTGATTAAATATAACCTTTTATTATCAATTTAAATTAATTTAGAAACTAATTTATATAATATTTTTTATATAAAACAATTCTTAATGATAGTACCCCTTTATTGTGGTATAATTAAAAAATATCTAAAAAAAGGAGGAATACTGTGATTGATGTTGTAAAAGAAGTAAAGGCAATTGAAAATGATATTATCAATTGGAGAAGAGAGTTACATAAAACTCCAGAACTAGGTCTTGTTCTACCTAAAACATCTAAGTTTGTTCAAGACAGACTTAATGAAATGAACATTGAATACAAAACTTTAATTGATGGCAATGGAATTGCGGGACTTATCAAAGGAGAATTGGGAGATGGCAAAACCATTGCGCTAAGAGCGGATATGGACGGTCTTCCAATAGTTGAAGAAACTGATTTTGAGTTTAAATCTCAAAACGAAAATATGCATGCCTGTGGACATGATGGACACACTGCAATGCTACTAGGAGTAGCAAAAGTACTGTCTTCCAATAGAGACAAGTTTAAGGGAAATGTTAAACTTATATTCCAACCAGGTGAAGAATATCCCGGTGGTGCTAAACCAATGTTAGATGAAGGAGCTTTTGAAAATCCTAAAGTTGACGGAGTGCTTGGACTTCATGCAGGCCAACTATCTAAGGAAGTTGACCACGGAAAAATCGGAATTTCCTACGGACCAATGATGGCATCTATGGATAGAGTCTATATAAAAGTAATTGGAAAAGGTGGACATGGCGCCTATCCTCAAGACTGTATAGATCCTGTAGTAATGGCAGCTGAAATTATATTGGGAGTTCAAAAAATAGTTAGTAGAGAAATTCCGGTATATCAACCTGCAGTACTTTCAATATGCAGAATTGAGGGAGGATCTAACCAAAATATAATTCCGGACTTTGTTGAACTTGAGGGAACTGTTAGAACTTTTGACAATGATTTAAGAGAAAAGATTTCTAAGCGCATTGAGGAAATAGTTAAAGGAATTACAAGTGCAAACAACGCTGACTATGAATATGAATACAACTTTAAATATCCACCAGTTGTAAATAATGGAGAATTTACAAAAGCTCTTGTAACTTCCGCTGAAAAAGTAATAGGCAGTGAAAATATTGTAGAAATCCAACACCCTCTAATGGGCGGCGAAGACATGGCATACTATCTTCAAGAAGTCCCTGGTACATTTATATTTTTAAGTAACTTGCTACCTTTTGAGGGCAAGACATATGGACACCATACTTCTAAATTTGCCCTGGATGAAAGCGAATTTTTTAAAGGCACATCAATTTTTGTTCAATACGCACTAGATTTTTTAAATAATAATTAGAAAGGAGCAAGACGTGAAAAATTTTAAATTACATTTTTTAGTAATTATATTAGTTGTAATATCTGAACTAATAGGCACAATATCAATTCCCCTTGGAGCAGGCTCAATAGTTTTATTACCTATGCTCTATGCAATGATATTCGGTATATTAATAACTCCAAAGTTTTTAAAAATTGCAAATGAAAAGGATATGGACGATGCTGGGTCTCTAATAGGACTTACGCTGATGTTACTTATGGCAAAGTATGGAACTAACATAGGCCCTACACTTCCATTAATATTAAAATCCAGCCCGGCATTAATACTTCAAGAATTTGGAAATGTTGGAACAGTTTTACTAGGTGTTCCAATTGGAGTAATGCTTGGATTAAAAAGAGAAGTTATCGGAGGAGCTCACTCCATTGCCAGAGAGCCTAACGTTGCTTTAATTGGAGAGAGATATGGACTTGACAGTCCTGAGGGACAAGGCGTTTTAGGCGTATATATAGTAGGAACTGTATTTGGAACTCCATTTATTGGAATGTTGGCAAGTTTCTTGGCAGCTTATACTTCACTTCACCCATATGCACTTGCAATGGCATCCGGTGTTGGGTCAGCTAGTATGATGACAGCAGGAGTTGGAACACTAAGTGCCGCTTATCCTCAAATGGAAGAGATGATAACTGCATTTGGAGCAAGTAGTAACATGTTGTCAGGATTAGATGGCATATATATGTCCATATGGGTAGCACTTCCACTTGCTAAATGGCTATATAGAAAATCCTATAGATTAAAATATGGTGTACTGCCAGATTTAACTGAAGATGAAAAAGGAGATGAATAAATATGAAAATAAAAGATTCCGCTATTATATTATTAATAACTGCATTTATATCTCTAATTGCCAATTTTGTGAAAGGCACATCTCCTATTGAAGCCCTTCCGGGCATGTTGATATTAGTCGCTGTATCTGTTCTGGGAATTGCACTTGCAAAGATAATTCCATTTAAGATACCAAATGTTGCATATATAGTTACACTGGCAACAATCATAACCGTTCCGGGAGTTCCTGGGGCTGCCATTGTTTCAGAATATGTTGCAAAAGTTGACTTCTTAGCACTTTGTACACCTATACTTGCATATGCAGGTATATATACTGGAAAAAATATAGATTCTCTAAAGAAAACCGGTTGGAGAATATTTGTACTAGCTGTAGTTGTAATGACTGGTACGTATGTTGGATCAGCAATTATCGCAAATGTAGTATTAAAATTAATAGGACAAATTTAATTTAAATAAAAAAAGACTTCGGAAAAAATCCAAAGTCTTTTTTTATTTAAATTTCGCTTTTTATTTCATAACTCTTTGATTTTGTAAATAATAAGACTATACCTATTGCTACAAATCCTGCAAAAAGTTTTCCCACTATTACCGGCATAACTAAACTTGGATCATTTGTAGAAACATAGGCCAAGTGATCTCCAAAAACTGTTGCTGCCGGCACTGAAAAAGCTATAGACATTACTTTTCCCTTAGGGTCCATGTCTTTTACCATATTGTACATCGGAATACTATTCGCCAGCACTGCTATTAGTCCTCCCATAGAAACATCACTTATTCCCAATACTCCACCTGCTTTTGAAAGTAACTTTGAAAGTCTCTTAGTTAAGAAACTTACAAATGGATAGGCACCAGCTAGTGTTATGGCAATGTATCCTACTATTTCCAGTTGCGGTCCTATTGGATCCATACCCTGTACTAGTATAACGCCAGTCAATTCTTGGAATATTGCAAGTCCAAAAGTTACTGTTAAAATTGCAGTAATTACTTTTGCAAATACGTTGAATATTTTCATTGTAATTTTTTGTGCTTTTAACAGACCAAAAACCAATACTGCTGAAAATAAAATAATCGGCAGTAAATTTATAAGCGTTTTTGAAAGTGGTATATTCGCCAACATTGCACTTACAACACACCCAAAGGGCACTGAAATAAGTCCCATCATAATCCCCTGAGCCAAATAATCTCTATCTTTTTCCGGAATGATCCCCAAAGATACGGGTATTGCAAATATAACTGTAGCCCCTAGCATTGACCCCAATATAATTCCGGACAGAGCTACAATATCAGGATCACTAGTCATTGCTGCTGCCAATGGGTATCCTCCCATATCCAGCGCAAGTATACTTCCTGCCAACATTGCAGGATCAGCATTTATTAAATTAAATAAAGGTGTCATAATAGGCGTTAAGATATTTCCAAGAACCGGTGCAAAACACATCATTCCGACCATCGCCATTGCAAGTGGTCCCATTGCATTGATACCCTCTTCAAAGGGTTCTCCAAAACCCAACTTATTGTTTAAAAAAGCTCTATCTATTACACCTAAAGCCATAAAAAACACCATAATGTACTGTATAACTTGATTTACCATACAAAACCTCCCACTTGAAGTAACTTATAAACGCTTTCTGGCAGCTTTTGCATGTGCTATTAGGTCTTCACCTATGGCCATTCTTTCAGCTATTTCTCCAATATTTTTTATGCCCTCTTCAGTCATCTTTTGGTGTGTAACTGTTTTTGTAAATGTGGCAACGGAAACTCCTCCAGTGTATCTAGCTGCTCTTACAGTAGGCAATGTATGATTAGTTCCCGATATATAGTCCCCAAAAACTTCTGCAGCATTTTGCCCTATAAATAAAGATCCATAATTAATTAGTTTTTCTACTGCTTCTCTTTCATTAGTAACATGAATTTCTAAGTGCTCCGGTGCGTAGTCATTTGCCATTTCATAGGCTGAATTTAAACTTTTAACTACAATTACTTCTCCATTATCCATCCAAGATACTTCAGCTATTTCTCTTGTACTTAAATCTTTTAGCTGTTCTTCTACTTCTTTTATTACTCTTTTTCCTAAATCTTCATCAGTTGTTATCAGTATTCCCCTAGCTTTATAATCGTGTTCACACTGAGCTAATATATCCGCTGCAATGTATTCAACATTTCCAGTTTCATCTGCTATTATAAGAACTTCACTAGGTCCTGCAATAAAGTCAATTCCAATTTGTCCAAAGCACTGTCTCTTAGCTTCTGTGACAAATTGATTCCCTGGACCCACAATTTTATCAACTGCTTTAATTTGTTCTGTTCCATAGGCTAGAGCAGCAATTGACTGAACACCACCAACAGTGTATATTTCATCTGCTCCGGCTATGTCCAAAGCTACTAGTGTTGATGGGTGAATTTTATCTGTTCCCTTCATTGGAGGTGCACATGCAGCTATTCTTTTTACTCCTGCAACTCTTGCTGGAACAACTAACATAATTGCCGTAGAGTAGAGAGGATAACTTCCCCCAGGAATATAACATCCAATATTTTGTATTGGAATTATCCTATGACCTAAAAACACTCCTGGAACAATTTCAAAATCACTAATTTCTCTCATTGAATTTTTTTGCTCTACTGCAAATTTTTTAACATTTTCAGCAGATTTTTTAATGTCTTCTATTAACTGTGCGTCTACTTTTTTATAGGCCTCCTCAATTTCTTCTTGTATAACTAGTAAATTTTTTCTCTCACAATTGTCAAACTTTTTATTGTACTCTATAACTGCAGCGTCTTTATTAGTTCTAACATTTGCAATGATTTCTCTTACTGTCTTTTCTTTTTCTTGAGTTTCTTCTAGAGAAACTTCGATTTTCTTTTTTAAGTACTTCATTTCTACCTCCTACTTTTAAATAATTAACAATCATTATATCAAATCACCGTACTAAAGCAAGTTAATTTTAAAAAAGCACACTCAAATTTAAGATCAATCTAAATTCTAAGTGTACTTTTATTTTTGTTTTATTTTAAATTTCTCCTAAATATTTCCTACATGCTTTAATTACATAATATAAGGCAACCACTTTTAAAATAAACATAGCTACATTTGCAATCATTGCAATAAATCCAAATCCAGCTAACCCTGTTCCTATTAGCATAGTAGAACACCTCCATTAAAATTCACTAGCACAACACTATTTTAAATTTTCTAATAATTTTTTAGTGAAGTCCCACATTTTTTCAACGGATTTTATTTCCACTCTCTCCTTAGGACTGTGAACATCATACATATTTGGTCCATAGCTAATCATGTCGCAATCAGGCAATACTTTTTTCAAGAGACCACATTCTAAACCTGCGTGAACGGCATCATAAGTTGCATCTTCTCCAAATAAATCTCTATAAGTCTTAAGAGATTTTTCTCTAAGTTCTGACTTTTCTTCAAATTGCCATGCAGGGTAACTGTTTGTAATTTCAAATTTTCCACAACATCTATTTGCAGATATTTCAAGCATATTCAATATATATTCCAATTCAGAAGATGAAGAAGATCTAACAGAAGTAGTATATTTTAATATATTTCCCAAATCTTCTATTACCGCATTATTAAGAGATGTCTCCACAAGACCATCTATGTCTTTAGACATGGAAATTACTCCATCTCCAATTATTACTGAGTAGTCAATAAAGTCAGCTGTAAGTTTTTTAGTATAAGGTTTTAAGTACTCAGTATCTTTAATCTCAACTACCAAGTTAGGATCTTCAACTCTATACTCAGCTTTTAAAAGCTTTGAAAATTCCTCTACAATTTCTCTGGTTTTGTTTTTATCTTTAACTACGACTTTCGCCACTGCATTTGACGGAATTGCATTGTGTTTTATTCCACCACTAACTTCAATAATTCTAATATCTACAGATTTTTTTATTTCATTTAATATTCTTCCAATTAATTTGTTTGCGTTCGCTCTCTGTCTAATTATTTCTTGTCCGGAGTGCCCTCCTAAAAGACCTTTTACAGATATTTCAAGACTTTCTCCTACAAAATCTTCTCTTTCAATTTCAAAGCTAACTTCAGCTGTTGCACCACCTGCACAACTAACTAAAAATATTCCCTCTTCTTCAGAGTCTATATTTAAAAGTTTTTGACCGGTTAACATTCCCTTTTTAATTGCAGCTGCGCCGTCCATTCCAGTTTCTTCATTTGTCGTAATTAAAACTTCAAGTGCCGGATGAGGTAGTTCATCAGAGTCTAAAATTGCCATTGCATAAGCTACTGCAATACCATCATCTGCACCAAGTGTAGTGTTGTTTGCCCTTAAGTATTCTCCATCTACCACCATTTCTATTGGGTCAGTTTCAAAATTGTGTTTTGAATCTTCAGTCTTTACACATACCATATCCATGTGCCCTTGTATTATAACAGTATCCGAATTTTCATACCCTTCTGTTGCGTCTTTTTTTATTATTACATTGTATTCCTCATCTTGAACTACTTCTAAATTTCTGTCTTTTGCAAATTTAACTAAATAGTCTGATGCTTCTTTTTCATTTCCCGATTCTCTTGGAATTTGATTTAATTCATAGAACCAATTGAAAACTTCTTTTGGCGCAATATTTAAACTCATTTTAATACCTCCTACTATTTTTACTTTTCTCAACTATTATTATACTCAATATCCTCTTAGAAAAATAGTTTCTTGTAAAAAAATAAAAGACCAATTGGTCTTTTATTAAAATTCTAGCAATTCTGCTCCCTTATAAGTTTCTTCTTTCGGTTGAACAGGTTTTTCTTGAACTTTTTCTACTGGCTTTGGAGCTTCTTCTACTACAGTTTGTTTTACACCCCAATTTGCCAATTCTTGATCTGTTCCCATCCAAACGGGCATTCCTACTTTTGCCCTTGGAAATATAAATGTTTCAATATCATAGTTAAACATTCTAATACAACCATTTGAAACTGACTGTCCAATTTGAGCCGGTTTTATAGTTCCGTGAATTCCATATCCCGAAAATCCGGGAATATTTAATCCCATCCATCTCTCTCCCAGAGGATTGTTAGGATCATCAGAAGCTTTAGGTTCATACTTTCCATTCATTCCTCCCCATGCAGGGTTTTTATGTTTATTCATTATCTTTCCCTTTGCAGATGGAGTAGGTGTGGAGCTGGTTCCTATTGCCACTGGGAATTTATACATTGGACTGGTTCCCTTGTAGTATGTCAAAGTCTTTTTTGACTTATTTATAACTATCCATTCACCCGGTGTTGGCGGATTTGTAATTTCATCTTTTACAACCATATTTGGACCATATAAAACTTTATAGGTCATATCGTCAATTCCACCTGTCACTGTTAAATTTGAAAGGGCTTGGAATTTTTTAATTTCAGCTACTTTTTCTGCTCCCGATTTATCCATAAAATTATTAGGTCTTACATAACTTCCTGCGCCTACAGTTGCAGGAAAAATCAACAACAGTGCAAATATAAATACATTCAATCTCTTTAATCTTCTCAACATTTTACACTCCATTTTATTTTTATTACACCAGTATAACCTTAATATTTAAAACTATAAAGTTAAATTTTAGTTACACTTTTAAAATTTTTCTTAAAAACTGTCCAGTGTAAGATTCTTTTACCTTTGCAACTTCCTCCGGTCTTCCAGTAGTAACTATAGTTCCACCACCATCTCCCCCTTCAGGACCAAGGTCTATTATGTGGTCTGCAGTCTTTATTACATCTAAATTGTGCTCTATTACAACTACTGTATTACCTCTATTAACTAATTCATTTAATACCTTTAAGAGCTTTCTGATGTCTTCTGCATGAAGTCCTGTTGTAGGTTCATCTAATATATAGATAGTCTTTCCAGTTGCCTTTTTTGAAAGCTCTGTTGCAAGTTTTACCCTTTGAGCTTCTCCTCCTGAAAGTTGTGTAGATGGCTGTCCAAGTTTTACATAGGACAGTCCCACATCTCTAAGCGTTTCCAACTTTTTTAAAACTCTCTGATGATTTTCAAAGTAATCCAAAGCTTCTTCAACTGTCATATCCAACACGTCAGATATATCTTTATCTCTGTACTTAACTTGTAGAGTTTCTCTGTTATACCTCTTTCCCTTGCACACTTCACAGGGAACGTAGACATCCGGTAAAAAGTGCATCTCCACTTTTATAATTCCATCACCTTTGCAAGCCTCACATCTTCCGCCCTTTACATTAAATGAAAATCTTCCCTTTTTATAACCTCTTAACTTAGATTCATTAGTCATTGCAAATATATCCCTTATCATATCAAAGGTTCCAGTATAAGTTGCAGGATTTGAACGCGGTGTTCTTCCTATTGGACTTTGATCTATATCTACTACCTTATCTAAGTGTTCAAAGCCGGTTATCTTTTTATATTTCCCCGGTTTTAGCTTTGAGTGATTTAATTTTTGAGAAAGTGCCTTAAATAAAATTTCATTTACCAGTGAACTCTTGCCACTTCCGGAAACTCCTGTAACTGCAATAAATTGTCCCAGAGGTATTTCCACATCTATATTTTTTAAGTTATTTTCACTTGCTCCAAATACTTTTATACTATTGCCGGTGTATGGTCTTCTCTCCTCTGGGATTTCAATCTTTCTCTTTCCAGATAGATAGGCTCCGGTTATAGACTCATCTACTTTCATTATTTCATCAGCTGTTCCCTGAGCTACAATCCTGCCTCCGCCACGACCTGCAAGAGGTCCAATGTCAACTATTTGATCTGCCATTCTCATTGTCTCTTCGTCGTGTTCAACTACTATTAGGGTATTTCCAACATCTGTAAGTTCCCTAAGTGTTTTTAAGAGTTTTGCATTGTCTCTTTGATGAAGTCCTATGCTGGGCTCATCTAGTACGTATATTACTCCCACAAGTTGAGATCCTATTTGAGTTGCAAGTCTAATTCTCTGAGCTTCTCCTCCTGATAGAGTTCCCGCCATTCTGGACAGTGTCAAATACTCAAGTCCCACATTTTTAAGAAATAAAAGTCTTGAGTTTATCTCCTTTAAAAGTTGCTCCGCTATTATGGTGTCCTTTTCAGATAGTTTTAAATTTGCAAAAAACTCTAATGCCTTCACTACTGAAAGTTCTGTTACTTCAAATATATTAAGTCCTCCCACTTTAAATAAAAGTGCAGATTCCTTTAACCTTGCCCCATGACATACTGGACAGGGTTCGTCATTCATAAACTCTTCTATTTTTTCCAACATTGCATCAGAAGAAGTTTCCATATATCTTCTCTTTAAATTGTTTACTATTCCCTCAAATGTTCCCTGATAGGTCTTTCTACCGGAGAAGTGACTGTCAAATTCAAATTCCAGTGAAGTATCAGAACCATAGAGCAATGCATCTAAGAATTCCTTAGGCGCATTTTTTATTGGCTCATCTAGTGAAAAACTGTACACCTTTGCAAGAGACTTTACCATTTGAGCATAGTATGTCCCATCTACATTGGAATAACTTGCAATTGCACCTTGATTTATAGACAATTCTTTATTTGGAATAACTAAATCAACGTCAACTTCTTTTGAAAATCCAAGTCCCTTACAGGCTTCACAAGCTCCTATGGGAGAGTTAAAAGAAAATGACCTTGGAGATACTTCTTCTATTACTATTCCACTTTCAAAGTCTGCCAATTTTGAAGAAAATACCAATTTTTCTTCTCCAATTACATCTACATTTACTATTCCCTCTGAAAAACTCATTGCAAGTTCCAGAGACTCTGACAACCTGGAACCTATTCCCTCTTTTACAATTAATCTGTCTATTACAATTTCTATAGTGTGGTTTTTATTTTTTTCAAGTTCTATATCTTCAGAAATGTCATGCATTTCTCCATCAACTACAACTCTTATAAATCCATCTTTTTTTATCTTATCTAAGGTCCTCTTGTGAGTTCCCTTTCTCTGTCTCACCACTGGAGATAGAATTTGAATCTTGGTGCCCTCTTTTAAATTCATAATTTCATCTACCATTTGGTCTACTGTATAAGCTGTTATTTCTTTTCCTGTCACAGGGCTGAAAGGATGTCCCACTCTTGCAAATAACAATCTCAAGTAGTCATATATTTCAGTAACTGTTCCCACAGTGGACCTTGGGTTTTTACTGGTTGTCTTTTGGTCTATTGAAATTGAAGGGCTCATTCCCTCAATATAGTCTACATCCGGCTTGTCCATCTGCCCCAAAAATTGACGAGCATATGAAGACAAACTCTCTACATATCGTCTCTGACCCTCTGCATATATGGTATCAAAGGCAAGAGAGGTCTTTCCTGAGCCCGAAAGACCTGTAAAAACTATAAATTTATTTCTTGGAAGCACTAAGTCAACATTTTTAAGATTGTGTTGCCTTGCTCCTTTAATTACTATATTTTTATCTTCCAAGTTTTCACCCCTTAATCATCTTTCATCTTTTCCATATCAACTTTAAGTTGACTTATCTTGTCTCTTATTTCAGCAGCTCTTTCAAAGTCAAGTTGTTCTGCCGATTTAAGCATTTCCATTTTTAAAGCGTCAATCATTGCCATTATTTCTTCATCTGTAAATTCTTCAGCATTAGCTGTATAGTCAACTTCTGTTTCGGCTGCTATTGTAGATTCTATTACTTCTCTAACTCCCTTTACTATTGACTTAGGAGTGATTCCATGTTCTATATTGTACTCATTTTGAATTTTTCTACGTCTATTAGTTTCATCTATTGTAACTTTCATTGACCTGGTAACAATATCGGCATACATTATTACTTTTCCGTCGGAATTTCTCGCCGCTCTACCTGACGTTTGAATTAAAGATGTCTCCGAGCGCAAAAATCCTTCCTTATCTGCATCTAAAATTGCAACTAGAGAAACCTCCGGTAAATCCAAACCTTCTCGAAGCAAGTTAATCCCAATGAGAACGTCATATACTCCCAGCCTCAAATCTCTAATTATTTCCATTCTCTCAATAGTCTCAACATCTGAGTGCATATAAGTTACTTTTATTCCTATTTCTTTAAAGTACTTAGTTAAATCCTCTGCCATTTTTTTTGTTAAAGTTGTAACCAGTACCCTCTCGCCTCTATCTTTAGCTTTTTCTATTTCATTTAACAGGTCATCTATTTGATTCTTAGTAGGCCTTACTTCTATTATGGGATCTAAAAGTCCTGTCGGTCTAATAATTTGCTCTACTTTATTTTGTTCATGCTCTTTTTCATAGGGCCCTGGCGTTGCTGAAACATAAATACATTGATTCATCATTGACTCGAATTCATCAAATTTTAAAGGCCTGTTGTCAAGGGCTGAAGGAAGTCTAAACCCATAGTCCACAAGTGTTTGCTTTCTGGACCTGTCTCCATTGTACATTCCCCTAATTTGAGGAAGTGTTGCATGAGACTCATCTATTATAGTTAAAAAGTCCTTTGGAAAATAGTCAATTAAAGTGTAGGGTCTTGAGCCAGGTTCTCTTTGAGATAAGTGTCTTGAGTAGTTTTCAATTCCACTTACAAATCCCATTTCATTTAACATTTCAAGATCGTAATTAGTTCTCTGTTCAAGCCTTTGAGCTTCAAGAAGTTTTTCTTGATCTCTTAGTTCATCAAGTCTTGTCTCCAACTCTTCTTCAATTGTAACTATTGCCTTCTTTACTTTTTCTTCTGTAGTTGCAAAGTGAGATGCAGGTGTAATATAAGCGTGCTTCATATAACTTATAACTTCTCCTGTCAGAGAATCCACTTCACATATTCTATCAATTTCATCACCAAAAAATTCAACTCTTATAGTATTTTCAGAAGAAGACGCCGGAAATATTTCAAGCACATCTCCTCTAACTCTAAAAGTTCCCCTGGTAAAATTAATGTCATTTCTAACATACTGTATATTAATTAATTGCTTCATTATTTCAGTTCTATCTTTAACCATACCCGGTCTTAAAGACACAGCTAAGGTCTTATAGTCTATGGGATCTCCCAAGCCGTATATACAAGAAACTGAAGCTACTATTATAACATCTTCTCTTTCAAATAAACTCATTGTAGCAGAGTGTCTAAGTTTATCTATTTCATCATTTATAGATGAATCCTTTTCTATAAATGTGTCAGTTTGAGGTACATATGCCTCCGGTTGATAGTAATCATAGTAAGATACAAAGTACTCCACTGCATTTTCAGGAAAGTACTCTTTAAATTCACTTGCCAATTGATAGGCCAGTGTTTTATTGTGAGCTATTACAAGGGTTGGTTTTTGAACTTTTTCAATAACATTTGCCATTGTAAAAGTTTTTCCTGAACCTGTAACTCCCAGTAAGGTTTGATGTTTTAAGTTTTTATTTAAGCCATTTACAAGACCCTCTATTGCTTGAGGCTGATCCCCCATGGGCTTGTAATCCGCATGAATTTTAAATTCCATTATATCACCCTTTATACGAACATAGGTTTATTATAACATTAAGACTATAAATATCAAGGAGTATTTCACAGTCTTAAGATATACTTCTTTTAAATTTTTAATATTATTTTTTTGCTATTTTCTCTTTATATCCCTAAGCATTGACCTTTAAACAAAATTTTCTATACTTCTTAAAAATTAGTAAAATTACACATTTTGTGATAATATAATATTAAATATATCAATTAATTATTTATAATAAATTGATATTACATATTAATACTCATACTTTAGAGCATATAAACTCAAACACACTTAGTAATTTTTTTAGAATACAGTGAACACCTCAACTTCATTATTAGATAAGACTATTTTTTGAGATGGTCATTGGTTATATATATTGAATTACAATAAGGAGGTAATGAAATGCGTAAAAATGAAATGAATGTTAGAAAAGAACATGAGGCAGTTAGAAATAGTGTTGGGTTTTATGACTTTACTCACCAACTCTTAGAAGTAAGTGGAGTTGATGCACAGAGCTTTCTTGACAAAATGTTTGTAGCTTCCATTGGTAAAGCTAAAGTTGGAGATGCGAAGTATAGCACTATGTTAAATGAAGACGGAATTATTATTGACGACGTAATTGTATTTAGAGTTGATGAAGATGTATTTTGGATTTCAACTTTATACATCACTGAGTTAATTGCTTGGTTTGACAAAAATAAGGGCAACAGTAATGTAGAATATAAAGACATTACTTATAAGACCACAATGTATGCAGTGCAAGGTCCAAATTCAAGAACAGTTTTAAATGACTTTCTAAAGGACAACATTGACCATATGAAGTACTTTACTATAGAAGATAATATCATTGACAATGTTCCCGTTAAAATTGCGCGCAGTGGATACACTGGAGAACTGGGATTTGAAATTTACTGCGATCCAAAGAACAAAGACTTTATAGAATCCAAACTTATGGAAAGCGGAAAACAATTTAATATTTTAAATATAACTACAGATGTAATTGTAACCAGTCTACCTAGAGAAAAGGGATATACACTAATGAGCGACCTTGCGGGAACTAATCCGCTAGAAGTGGACTTTGGCTGGACTGTAGATTGGAATAAGGACTTTATAGGAAAAGCAGCTTTAGAAAAAGTAAAAGCTGAAGGTGCTAAGAGAAGACTAATTGGATTTACTGTTGATGACGACGCTGCTGAAGTTGAAGTTGGCTCAACTGTGGAAGTTAATGGCAAAGACGTTGGAAAAGTAACTATGTTTACCTATGGATATACAGTTGAAAAAAATATCGGCTTTGCATTAGTAGATGTAGACAAGGCAAATATTGGCGACTTAGCTACAATTAAAAGTGGTGGAAAAGAAATGGCTGCTACTCTAACTGAAAAAGTATTTTATGATCCGGAAAACTCAAAAATTAGAGCATAGTTGACAATATTAAGAGAGCTAAGTTTTTTAGTTCTCCAGAGTGAAGACAAATACTGCAAATTGTTTTTATTCCATCTTTACTATAAAAATAATTAACTTTAAAAATAATTAACTTTAAAAATAATTGCCTTTGAAATTTTAATAAACTTTCAAATTAAAAAACAACTAAACTTATTAATCAACCCAAAAGCGTTTTAGAGGTGTAATGGGAGGGTTTGGAAGGGCATGAGGAGAAATCGCAATCTCCTTCGCCCTCCCAAAAATTTTAAAAATAAATTTGAAATAAAATGAAAAATACAGATAATATTATGTTTATTTATACTTTATAAAATAAGAAAAAGTATTTAAGATTTTAATATACTTATAATTTCAACTAAAGTATATTTTTTGTAGTTTTAGTTATAAATTTTTAAAATATCACATTTAATATATTAAAACCATAAAAACAAACTGGCTTAGAATTAAGCCAGTTTGTTTTTATTCTCATACTTCTTTCCAGATATTTCCCTCTTTTGAACTTGCAACTGCTGCTTCAATAAATTTAACTCCACTTACTCCATCTTCTACTTTTGGAAAATCTAAATTTATATTTTCAATGCTCATACCTTCGTTTTTTTCTACAATCGCACTTATAAAAGTGTTGTAGTGGTTTGCCACAGCAAATACAATTCCCTCAGGATGTCCTGCAGGAATGTGATTTAATTCCGCTGCTCTACCTGTTATATAATCTGTTCCTCTGTGATAAATTTGTTCAGGTTGATTCTTCTTCGTAACTTTTAAATAATTAGGGTCTTCTTGTGCCCATTCAACTGAACCCTCAGTTCCAAAAACTCTAACTACCAGCCCATTTAAATGCCCAACACAAACTTGAGAGCAACTATAAACTCCATGAACTCCATTTTCATATTCCACTAATATATTTGCATTTAAGTCTAAGTCCATTTTGTAGTAGTCCAATACAGATAGTAATTTCTTCGGACGAAGCCCTGTAATATATGCAACTGTATTTTCTATATGTGAACCTATATCTCCTACACAGTTTGAAATACCTGACTTTTTAGGATCTGTCCTCCAAACTGAAAGTTTTGTCTCACTTTGTTTTTCTCCTCCAACTTGATCTATTAGCCAATCTTGAAGGTATTCGGCACTTACATTTACTATTTCACCTATTTCTCCATCTTCTACAAATTTCTTTGCAAGTTTTACCATTGGATAGCCTGAATAAGTATACATTACTCCAAAAAATAAATTTCTCTCTTTTGCAATGCTATACAGTTCCTCTGCTTCTTCTGAAGTAAAGCAAAGTGGTTTTTCACACATAACGTGAATATCCGCCTCTAAAAAAGCCTTACTTATTTCAAAATGCGTAGAGTTTGGAGTTACAATACTGACAAAGTCAATTTTATCTTCCCTTTGCTTTTCTCTTTCTGCCATTTCTCTATAATCTCTATAGATTCTCTCTTTATCTATATTGTAAAAATCTCCGGTTTCTAAATTTTTTTCAAAATTAGTACTAAAACATCCCGCTACTAACTCAGCTGTCCCCTCTGAAGCAATGGCTTTTCTGTGCACATTGCCAATAAAAGCTCCAGGTCCTCCTCCAACCATTCCATAACGCAATTTTTTTCCCATAATTACCTCCATAATCCTCTGACTATTTACTTGCCATTGCACTGTCAAATGAAAAATCTGAAGCTTTAAAATCTATTTTTCTCACAAATTCGGCTGCTTCTCTTGCTCCATATTCTCTTTCCATTCCACTATCTTCCCACTCTACTGAGAGAGGTCCCTGATAGTCATATGCATTTAACACACGTATAATATTTTCAAAATCTACATCTCCATGGCCAAGTGATCTAAAATTCCATCCTCTTCTCAAATCTCCAAAGTCAATGTGAGAACCTAAGAGGCCACTTCTTCCATCTAGTGTAACTGCTGCATCTTTCATATGTACATGATAAACTCTGTCTATAAAGTCTTCTAAGAATACATGCGGAGTAATTCCCTGCCAAACTAAGTGACTTGGGTCAAAGTTCAATCCAAATTCAGGTCTGTCTTTAAATTTTTCTAAAAGTCTCTTTGTAGAATAGTAGTCAAAGGCAATTTCCCCTGGATGTACTTCAAGTGCAAATTTAATTCCATTTTCTACAAACACGTCTAAAATAGGTGTCCATAAATCATAAATTTCTTGAAATCCACTTTCTACTAACTCTTCAGATGTCTGAGGAAAAGAATACAAATACTTCCAAATAGGAGAACCTACAAATCCCGTTACTACATAGCACCCCATTTTTTTAGCTGCAATAGCAGAATACTTCATACTTTCAATCGCCCAAGCTCGAATTTCATCCGGCTTATCTGCAAGCTCCGGTGGTGCAAATCCATTAAGTCTTGGATCGTTATAGTCTCCAACACATTGACCTATAATATGAGTACAAAGTGCAACACATTTTAAGTCATATTTATTTAACAGTTCTTTTACTTCTGCAACGTATTCATCATCTTCAGCAGCTCTCTTTGGATCAAGGTGATTTCCCCAACATGCAAGTTCTAAACCATCATATCCAAATTCCTTTGCTTTGCTACATATTTCTTCTAATTCCAAATCTGCCCACTGAGCAGTCATAAGAGTTAACAACCTTCCCATAATAAACCTCCTCATTAAATTAAAATAAAATTTTTACAATCTAAATTGTAAAATATACAATTACACTTTAATATAGTAGTGTATATAAATTATATCACCTTAAAAACTTCAAATCCATAAATATTGTACAATACTTTATATGAACACACTTAAATAATTGCATTCCTACACTTACAACTAAATTTATTGGGTATAATATAGTTAATGATTTTATTATCAAATGAAAGGGGTTAATTATGAAATATTTTAAATTGAACAACGGCAACGAAATACCGGGCATTGGTTTTGGTTGCTATACCATCACTGACGAGAACGTCTTAAGAGATGTCTTGATTGAATGCAAAAAATGTAATTACGAATTAATTGATACAGCTTATTTTTATGACAATGAAGATTTAATAGGAAAAGTTTTAAAAGAAGAAAACTTAGAAGATGCTTTTCAAATTGCAACGAAAGTTTGGCCAATAGACTTTGGTGCAGAAAATACTAAAAAATCTATTGAGCGCTCACTTAAATCTCTAAACAGAGACTATATTGACATAATGTATCTTCACTGGCCAGGCAAAGATATGGAAGAATCTTGGAAAGTTTTAGAAGACTACTATGAGCAGGGAGTACTTAAAAATATTGCAGTTTGTAACTTCTACGAAAACCACATGGAATATCTACTTAAAAATGCAAATGTAGTTCCACAGATAGATCAAATAGAACTTCATCCTCTACTTCAAAAAAATGAACTTTTAGATTATTTAAAATCTAAAGATATCCAACCTTTGGCATGGAGTCCAATTGCAAAGGCTGACAAAGAACTTTTTGACAGTGAAATTATGATTGAACTATCTAAAAAATACAATAAGAGCATTGCACAAATAATACTTGCTTGGCACATTGCAAGAGGTACAGTTGCAATTCCTAGAACTTCTAAAGTTAGTAGAGTTTCAGAAAATATTGATGTCTTTGACTTTGAGCTAACTGACGAAGATATGGATAAAATTAAAACTTTAGATATAAATAAACACACTTCTAACAGTCCTGAAAATGAAAAGTGGCTAAAAGAAATTAGATATGGAAAATAAATAGTTAAATAAAAATATATAGAGCATAGTTTCAAAACTATTGCTCTATATATTTTTTTAAATGCTTAGCTGTATATGAATTTTTTACATTTAATAAATCTAAGGGATATCCTTGGAATAAAACTTTCCCTCCTCTATTACCTGCTTTTGGTCCAATATCTACTATCCAATCAGCACTGCTTATTATGGAGAGATTGTGTTCTAAAACTATTAAAGTCTTATCTGTACTAAGTATCTTTTTAAATAATTTAATAAGTAAATCAATATCCGCCTCATGAAGTCCCGTACTTGGCTCATCTAAAATAAATATTTCCTCACTTTTTTTATCTATTACCTTTGCCAGTTTTAATCTTTGAAGTTCTCCACCTGAAAACGTGTCAATACTCTGTCCCAATTTTACATAGGAGAGATTTACGTCTATTAATTTTTGAAGTGCCTCTATTAACCTTTCATCTTCAATAAAATTAATAGCCTCTTCCACAGTTAGTTGCAATACTTCATATATACTTTTCCCCTTATACTTAAATTCCAAGGCTTTATCACTATACCTCTTCCCATTACACTTCTCACAAACTTGCTGCACATCACCCATAAAAGCTAAGTCTAAACTCACATATCCTCTTCCCTTGCACTCCGGACAAGCTCCTTTGCCATTAAAACTAAAAAGTGAAACACTCTCATTAGAAATTCCCGAATATATTTTTCTAAGTCTGTCAAATACATTCAAATATGTTAGTACATTTGATCTATTACTTCCAACTATTGGATTTTGATTAAATATAGTTGCCTCATACTTTTTTGCGAAAAGTTTTTGAATTAATGTACTCTTACCTGCTCCTGCCACTCCTGTTACAACTGTAAATGCATTTTTTGGAATTTTGACAGATACATTTTTTATATTGTACAAACTTACATTTTCAAGAGAGTAAAAGGAATTAAATTCTCTTCTTCTTTTATTTATGCTGTGTTTTTTTGACAATGCTCTTCCCGTAACTGTATTAGACTTTACCAACTCTTCATAAGTTCCCTGAAAAGTAACTTCTCCACCGCTTTCTCCTGAACCCTCTCCAATATTTACAATATAGTCGGCAACTTTTATTATATCCGGATCGTGGTCTGCCAACACTA
The DNA here is from genome assembly GCF_900129925.1 of Anaerosphaera aminiphila DSM 21120. Taxonomy (GTDB): domain Bacteria; phylum Bacillota; class Clostridia; order Tissierellales; family Peptoniphilaceae; genus Anaerosphaera; species Anaerosphaera aminiphila. The sequence continues at coordinate 73,146 of NZ_FQXI01000003.1, forward strand.
CAGTATTTCCCTTATTTCTAAGTTCTTGAATAATTTTATTTATTCCTTGAATATCCTCCGGATGTAAACCTATACTCGGTTCATCTAGTATATAAAGTATATCTGAAAGCGAACTGTTTAAATGCCTGGTCATCTTTATCCTCTGAGATTCTCCACCTGACAAAGTATTAGTTGAACGATTAAGCGTTAAATATCCAAGTCCTATTAATTCTAAGCTCTTTAATTTCACCTTTAAATCTTCTAATATCACATTAACATTTTTACTATTTATTGTATTTAAAAAATTAAGCAGTTCATCAATATTCATATTAACACAGTCAGCAATAGATACATTGTTTATCTTTGCACTTCTAACTCTTTCATTTACCCTTGTTCCCAAGCACTCAGGACATTTTTCAACCTCCAATATTCTATTTAAGTGTGCTGAGTACTTTGAGTCTTCTCTTTCAATAAACCCCTTAGTTATTCTGGGAATAACTCCAATATAAGTTGAAGTTTTTGGCCATTTAGAAGTTGGATTTTTAGGCTTACTTCCAATATCATATAGCAATAAATTTAATTCTTCTCTATTGTAGTTTTCCAGTTTTTTATCATTGTCAAAATTTCCCGTTTCAGTATATCTGGACAGTCTATAGCCTCCCGGTTGAAATGTGGGAAAATTTATCGCACCTTCATTTAAAGACTTTTTAAAATCTATTAATTTTTCTATGTTGATAGTCTTTACTTCTCCTATTCCCTTGCACTTGGGACACATTCCACTTGGATTATTAAAGGAATATACCATTGAATAACCTATAAATGGCTTTGCTATTCTGGAATATAAAAGTCTCAAACTTGTATATATGTCTGTAACTGTTCCCACAGTAGATCTGGGATTACCTCCAATTTTCTTTTGATTTATCACTATTGACACTGGCAAGTTTTTTATTTCATCTACTTCAGGCCTTTTATAATGTGGAAGTAATTGCTGAATATAGCTTGAATAAGTTTCATTTAACAATCTCTGTGACTCTGCTGCAAGAGTGTCAAAAATAAGTGATGACTTTCCTGAACCTGATACTCCAGTAATAACTGTAATTTTATTTTTAGGTATATTTAAGGATATATTTTTTAAATTATTAGTTCTAGCTCCTTTTATTACAATATTCTCACTCATATTTCTTCCACCTTTCCAGTAAATATGTAAATAATTCGAACATAAGTTTATTTTATCACTAAAAAATTTAATGGTCAATTTATTTTAATCATAAAAACGCCTATAAGCTTATACAAACTTATAGGTGTTTAATACTTTTATATTCAAACTTTTATTCTGTAGTATGTGATTTTGCCACTTCACTTTCAGGTTTCCAGTGTTCAAAATTCCAAGGATCTTTTTTTATAAAACCATCTGCAAATGGAATAAAAATAGATGCTATTGCAAATACTGCCAACAGTCCTTGATACCACAAACGTAGGTAAAATTTATTGAATGGTTATTTTCTATCAGGCGAGTAATCTCTTAACGACTTAACCATTATATCTACAAACTGTTTAGTTAAAAACGAAACCTTCTTTTCCTTTAAATGTACCCATCCTAAACACATTTCTTCATGGTTGCCCTCAAGGGGAATTGAAACTATTTCATCGGGAATAATTTTATAAATTAAATATCCAGTTCCAATATTATATGCATTAGTATTTGCAATAACATTCATCATAGTTCCCCTGTCGTGAACAAAAATCTTCTGCTCAGATTCATCGTTAAATACTAAATCTTCTGCAAGTGCCTCTTCGCCATGGTACTCATAGGTAACCATTGGATAGTCCTTTAAATCTTTTTCTTCTATAGTTTTTCTCTTTGCTAAGGGATGGCTACTACTTAAAAAAACATGAGGTTTTACAGTGTGACAGGGATAAAATTCCAATTCCTTCTTTTTTAATATTTGATTTATTATATTTTTATTGTTCTCTGTCATAAATATTACTCCCAGAGAACTCTTTCGATTATATACATCATCAATTGCCCCAAGGGTAAAAGTCTCTTTTAAATTAAAGACATAGGACTTATCATCATGAGACTTTATAAATTTAATAAAGGCATCTACAACAAAGGCATAGTGCTGCCCTGAAACTTGAAAATGTGTAACAGAAGCGCTATTTTTTGAAACATAGTGTTCTTGCAAGTGGTCTAATTCACTTATTATATTTTTAGACAGCCTCAAAAACTCAATCCCATCTTCTGTAAGAGAAACTCCCTGCCTTGAGCGTTCAAAAATCGTTACTCCTATTTCTGTCTCTAAGTCTTTAATTGCCTGACTAAGTGTTGGCTGTGAGACAAATAAGTGCTGTGCTGCTTTATTCATTGATTGGTAGTGAGCTACTGCTGCTATGTATTGAATTTGTTGAAAAGTCATTTTGTATCCTCCTAATAAATCTACTTATATAAAATAACAATAACGCATATAACTATTATATATAAGACCACATCTTTAAAGTGCCTTATAATATAAATATAGTTTGTAAAATTTAATTTATAATGTAACTACATTATATCAAAACAAATGTTTCTATCACTTTATTTTAAAACTATTAAAATATTAGTGAATACAATTTTGAAAGGTAGGTATTATTGTGGAAAAAGGATTTAGAACAGAAATACTACACTCTGGAGAATCTGAATTTGCTAAAAAAATAGCTCAATCAGTTTCAGTTCCAAAAGTAGTTCCAATTTATATGAGTAGTGTCTTTAGTTTTGATGACGTACCTTCATTAGATGGTGTATATGCAGGTACAGAAAAAGGATATGTATACTCCAGGATGGCAAATCCCGGCGTGGATTCTCTTAATGACGTACTTACCACTGCTGACAACTGCGGTGGAACTATTGCTTTTTCTTCGGGAATGGCAGCTATTATCGCCTCTATTATTTCAAACGTTAAGTCTGGCGATCACATAATTTCTTCTCCAGTTCTCTATGGCGGAGTATATGATTACTTAAAAAATGAAATTACACGTTTTGGAGTGGAAGTTGACTTTGTAGACTTCATACATGATGATTTTGAAAAATACATTAAGCCAAATACAAAAATTATCTACACTGAGACAATTACAAATCCACTTATGGAAGTAATGGACTTAAAGGCTATATCAGAAAAAGCTCATAAACACGGTTTAAAACTAATTGTAGATAATACTTTTGCTACACCGGCAATATGTCGCCCAATGGACTTTGGCGCTGATATTGTAGTATACAGTGGAACAAAGTACTTAAATGGACATAGTGATATTATCTGTGGTGTAATAGCATCTGATGAAGAAAATATAGCTAATATACAAAAATATGCAACTCTATATGGGTCTATTATCAGTCCCTTTGACGCTTGGATTTTAACTCGCAGTATGAGAACTTTGGAACTTAGAATGAGACAACACAGTGAAAATGCGTTGGCCCTTGCAAAATACTTTGAAGGACATCCTAAAGTTGAACGTGTATACTATCCAGGTCTGCCATCTTCAGAGTTTTATGAAGTTGGTAAAAAACAGTTTAACAATGGCTGGTGTGGTGGAATGGTAAGTGCTGACATAAAGGGCGGCGAAAAGGGAGCTTCTGACTTTATAGCTGCATGTGAAACTGTGAAATTTGTACCAAGTCTTGCAGGAGTTACTACTTCAATTTCATACCCTGCAAAAACTTCTCATCGTGCTTATTCACCTGAGGAATTAAAACACAGTGGTATATCTATGGGACAACTTCGCTTTTCTACAGGTTTAGAAAATATAGAAGATATTATTAGAGAATTTGATAAAGCTTTTGAAGCAGTTCAAGCTTAAAATAATAAAAAATAAAAGGTACAACTAAGTTGTACCTTTTAACAATAAGGTGGTGAAGTATTGTGGAATCAGAAAACTTAAAAGACGTCTCTTCATTGGCAAGAGAAAAATACAACTTCTATCAAAATAAATTGGGCTACACAATATACACTTTACTAGCAGGTTCATATTGTTCTATCGGTATGGCTTTTGCCTACAATGCTGCTTCAGGATTTTATGCATCTCCAAGTTTAAGTGGTATTTCAAATTTAATAATGGGGATAGCTTTCGCACTTTCTTTTACATTAATTACCTTTGCCGGATCAGAATTATTTACAGGAAATGTCTTTGTTATAACAGTGGGTGCTCTAAGTAAAAAGATCACTTTCAAAAATGCCATTTCCATACTTATATTTTGTTACATTGGAAACTTAATGGGTGCATCTATTATGGGAGCAATTATATCTATGTCAGGCGTTATGTCAAATACTGCAGGAGAAATGCTTGAAACTTTTTGTCTAACAAAAATATCTCTTCCAATTCACCAATTGTTTTTAAGAGGAGTCATGTGTAATGTGCTGGTGTGTCTTGGAACTTGGATGGCATCAAAAATAAAGTCGGATATTGCAAGGATGACAGCTTTATTATGGGTCGTTGCAGGCTTTGTCACTTCAGGATATGAGCACAGTATCGCCAATGCAGGACTTTTTACTATGAATGCACTTTCAAATTCTATTCCACCTGGTTATATGCAGGGTGTTTTAAAAAATATGTGCTTTGTAACTTTGGGCAATATAGTAGGCGGTGCACTGATTGTGGCCTGTGGATATTGGTTTGCCAATAGACGTACATCTGAATCTAATTAATTAACTATAATTTTAAAAATATTCTATTAAAAAAAGAGCTTAAAATTTAATTTTAAGCTCTTTTCTTATTTACACTATAAATAGTACACAATAAAATTTAATTTTTATAGTTTATATTTTAAGTTGATTTAATATTTATTCATCATCAAATTCTAACATTGGAGCAGGTTTACCTCCATGTGATAAATCAAATTTCGTAACTACATAAATTACTACAAATGCAACTGCTGCACCTGGAACTATTGCACTTAATCCAAATGGACTGTCCAATATAAATATCCACGTAGCTGATACTATTGTTCCAGCTACTATTGCAACAAATCCAGCCTTTGCTGTTACCTTGTCCCAGAATAATCCACATACAAATGCTGCAAATGGTCCCGCACTTCTAAGTGCAAAGGCACTCATCATTACACTGATTATATTAGAGTTAGATAGTGCAACTCCAAGTCCAAACAGACCAGCTACTAGCATTACAATTTGAGAAATTACAACTTCTTTTTTATCGTTTCTCTCTCCTTTATTAATATAGGGAACATATATGTCATTTGAAAACATTGTAGCAGTACCAATCATATTTCCTGAAGCTGAACTTATTGTTGCAGCAACTATTGAAGATAAAACTAATCCCGATATAATTGGTGGTGCAAATGTAAGTGTTGCATCAGCTAATGCACTTGAAGATATTCCATTTTGTGCATATCCGTCAATACAAGCATAGGCAATTAGTCCTATTGTAGCTGGAACTATTGCGTAAGCTGCAGAGATAATTCCCGCTAGTATTGAACCGGTCTTTGCTGATTTACCATCTTTAGCAGATGAATATGTCTGTACAATTTCCTGTCCTGTTGGGAAAGTCATGCAGTACATTGCAATATATCCCAATATAGTTGGCAATCCCACTTTTGTCATACTAACTAAGTCTAATTCTCCACCTGAACTAGCTGATACTGCATTCGCCTTTTCAAATAAACCTGCAAATCCACCTATAGCTGTATTTGATACCATTATAAACAACGCAATTGTCATACCAATAGTTATAAATGCAACGTGCATCATATTTGCCGCTGTTACTGAAGCAAATCCACCTATCATTGTATATAGTATTACTACAATAGTAGTTACTATTGCTGCAACTCTAAAGTCCAAAGATGTTACAGAGTTTATAATTGAAGCTGTTGCAATTATTTGAGCTCCTGTAGCCATAAATAATGCTAAGATAGATGTTATTGCCGTAAATATATGTGATGGCTTACCATATCTCTTTCCTATTATCTCCGGCACCGTATTTGATGCAGATCTTCTAAAAAACGGAGCTACAAATGATACTAATATAAATCCAATTCCTGATGCAATTACGTACCATGACGCTGAAAGTCCAAAGGAATACACATTTGTCGCAATACCAGTTGTACTAGCCCCGCCTGTGTTTGCTGCAAAGAGAGTTGCTGCTAACATTATAGGTCCTAGTGATTTTCCTGCCATTAAAAAATCTTCATTATTTGAACCTTTTGATTCTGATTTTTTCTTTTTTAAATAAGATGCCACTAATCCAATAGCAACAGTAGCTGCCATATATAATACAATTATTATTAATGCAGTTTTTTGAGTACTATTCATAAATTAATCCTCCCATAGATTTTTTTATTATATTTTGTTTTATTTACGTCCTTTATAACGTAATACTTTTCCTGCCTTTTGTGGCTTTTCTACACCATCGTCAATTATAACTTTACCATTTACTATTACATATTCAATTCCCTCAGGATATTGATTCGGCTCATTATAATCCCCTTTATCTATTATGGTATTAAAGTCAAATATTACTAAATCCGCTGCATAGTCGTCTTTTATTACACCTCTGTCGTCAAGTCCAAATGTTTCAGCCGGTTTTTTAGTCATTTTATAGATTGCCTCTTCCAGTGGAAATGCATTTTCTTCTCTTACATATTTTCCTATTACTCTTGGAAATGCACCATAAACTCTTGGATGTGGCTTTCCGCCCAATATTCCATCTGTACACACGTTTTGTTCCGGTCTCTTCATAAGTGTTATAACATGTTCTTCAGTTCCCCAGAAGTCAACTAGTCCAACTAAGTTCTTTTCTTCAAGTATTATGTCAAAAATTGCATCTAACGGATCTTTATTTCTCATTTGACCAACTTCTGTAAGACTCTTACCTTCTACGTCTTTATTTTTGTCTGAACCTACAAATGTTACAAATATTCCATCAAAACCTGCAAACTCAACGAAGTTATCCCAACCTTCTATTCCCTTTAAAATGTCTTCTTTCATCTTTTCTCTTAAACTGTCATCTTGTAATCTCTCAAGCAATTTATCTGTTCCACCATCATGTGCCCAAGGAGGAAGGATTACACTCATCATAGTTGAGCCTGCAACATATGGATATTGGTCAAAGGAAACAATTCTTCCTGCTTTAGTAAAGTTATCTAATTTTTCCAAAACTGCGGGTATTTTATCCCAGTTATTTTTACCACATACCTTGAAATGTGAAAAGTGTATTCTACATCCACTTTCATTTCCAACTTGAAGTATTTCATCCATTGAATCAAGTATTGCATCTGCCTCACTTCTTTGGTGAGTTACAAATACTCCTCCTGTTTCAGCCAGTACTTTTCCAAGTTCTACTAACTCTTTAGTATTTCCATAAGATCCTGGTGGATAAATTAAACCTGTTGACATTCCAAATGCACCTTCAGCCATTGCCTTTGCCAAGTTTTCTTTCATCTTTTTAAGTTCTTCTTCTGTTGCCTGTCTGTTGTCCATTCCCATTGAAGTAAACCTAACGTTACTGTGTGGTGCCAAATATGCTATATTTGGTCCAAGATCTAATTTATCTATAGTATTTAAATAGTCATCTACACTTTCCCAATCCCATGGTGCCTCATATTCTCCCTCAAGGCCACTCATAGCTTTAATCCAAGAAGATTTATTTTCCTTGTCTATAGGTGCTGGTCCCATTCCATCTTGAGCAACAAACTCTGTAGTTATACCCTGTCTGGTTTTAGGTTTTAACAGTGGATCTTCAAATAAAAGTAAACTTGAGTGACTGTGAGTATCTATAAATCCCGGTGATACAACTTTTCCCTTTGCATTTATTACTCGCTTCGCCTCTACAGTTTCTCCCTTTGGTATTAATTTTAAAACATCATTTTGAATTGCTATATTTCCTTCATAAGGTTTATCGCCTGTTCCATCAACTATGAGTCCATTTTTAATTAAAATATCATACATTTTATACACCCCATTAATCTTTCTAAATTTAAAACTTCTAACACATTCTTATAAGAAAGCTCTACATATTGCCTTATATGAATCCTTTACACTTTGTAATTGTTCTATTTCAATGTATTCATTTAAAGTATGAGCTAAGTTTTCCTTTGATGGTCCAAGACCAAATGTCTTTATTTTTGCCTCTCCTGCATAGTGACTTCCATTTGTACAGAAGTTATACTGTGTAATTACAGGGTTTTGACCTATATCTTTAAGTGCCTTATATGCAGTTTGAACAAATTCTTCATCTTCGTTATATAGCCATCCAGGGAAGAATCTCTCTCCTGTAATAGTCTCTCCTGTAAAGCACTTTTCTTTACCCACTGAATAACTTACCTTTGCATCTAGTTCAGGGTCTGCTTTCATCATCTTATCTAGGAGTTCTTGAATTGGTGCAATAACTGACTCAAGAGTTTCTCCAACTAAAAGTCTTCTGTCGTAAGTTGCCACACAATATTCCGGAACTACTGACGCTCCAGGGTACGGTTGAGATTTAATATCTACTAATTCAAGTATTCCATCTCCCAACACTTCATTGTGTGTAGGTTCAAGCTTTCTAATTTCACTTATTATTTCGCCAATTTTATAAACTGCATTAATTCCCTTTTCAGGATTTGCTGAGTGAGCAGCTTTTCCAAAAACTTCTAATTTAATCTCTGCTCTTCCCCTTTGCCCAATTTTTAAATTGAGTTGTGATGCCTCTCCAATTACTACTATATCAGGGTTAGCGTACTTGCTAATTTCTCTTGCCGCTACACCTTCAAAACACTCTTCATGAACAACTCCTGCCACATAAATATCTCCGGCAAAGTCTCCCTTAGTTTCCTTATTAAACTCTGCTGCTGCAACTGCCATAGCTGCAAGAGCACCTTTCATGTCACTAGTTCCTCTTCCGTAAATTTTTCCATCGTGGATTTCTGCTGCAAAAGGTGGATATTTCCATACACTTTCATCAGTTACCGGAACTGTATCCATATGTCCGTCAAATAGTATGCTCTCTCCCGGACGACTTCCTTTAATATGGCCTATTGTGTTTCCATATTTATCTACATGAACATCAGTATAGCCATTTTCCTTAAAGTACTTAGTTAGTTCATCAGATACACCTTTTTCTTCTCCTGAATAACTTCTTTGTTGAATTAGTGCTTGAGTTAATTTTACAACTGAATCATTTACTGCTTCTTTTCCCATCTCAAATCCTCCTTAATTAATAACTTGGATATCTTCCATCCCACACTATATCTCTATACATCTTTTTATCTGTATCGCCCTCTGTACTAAATACTAATACTACAGAATTTTCATCTAATCCTATTTCATTTTTTATATCTGCAAGTTCACTGTCTGTCATTAATTTTGACACTACTCCACTTGTCACTGCTCCACTTTCTCCAGAAATTACTCTCTTGTCATCTTTCTTTGGATTTCCAAGTAATCTCATTCCATGTGATGCATATATTTCATCTACTGATAGAAAATATGATGCGTAGCTGTTTAGTATTGGCCATCCTATAGTCACCGGTTCTCCACATGCAAGTCCCGCCATTATAGTATCTAAGTCTCCATCTACATTGTGAATTTTTCCATCATCAGCCTTTGCTGTTTGGTAAAGACAATTTGCCTTTTCAGGTTCTACTATTACAATAGTAGGAATATTGTCTGAATAAACATTTGCAAAAAATCCAGTTACTGCCGATGCAAGCGAACCAACTCCTGCTTGTAAAAATATGTGAGTAGGTCTTTGTCCACTGCTATTTAACTGCTCATATGCTTCATTTGCCATAGTCATATAGCCTTGCATTATCCATCTAGGAATATCTTCATAGCCATCCCAAGATGTATCTTGTACCATTATTCCACCATGTGTATTTGCATAGTCATTTGCCATTCTCACACACTCATCATAGTTTGCATCATATACGTCTACATCACTGTTTTCTTTTCTGATATTTTCTACTCTTTCAATTGCTGTTCCCTTTGGCATAAATACTTTTGACTTTTGACCTAGTTGATTCGCCGTCCACGCCAGTCCTCTTCCATGGTTTCCATCTGTTGCAGTTACAAAAGTTAAATCTCCAAGTTTTGCTTTTACTTCATCTGAAGTCATTACACTGTATGGTAATTTTGCAATATCTATATCTAACTTATTTGCTATAAAATTACCTACTGCGAAACTTGCACCTAAAACTTTAAATGCATTTAAATCAAATCTATAAGATTCGTCTTTTATAAACATATTGTTAATCCCAAGATGCTCTGATAAATTTTTCAACTCAACTAGTGGTGTCTGCGAATACTGAGGAAAACTAGAATGAAATCCCTTTACCTTTTCAGCTACATCTCTATTTAAAAAACTTATGTCTTCATTTTTTATTTTATTTCCTAAACTTGTTATATTCATTTTTCCCAAAATCATCACTCCTTACCTATATACTATTGCAAATTTCGTGCCAACTTAATAAAAAAGGAGTAAAATGGCTAAACTGCACAATCCTACTCCTTTTAGTTTATTTTTAATTTTTTTAAAACAACATATAATTATCAAAAGGATAATTATTCCTTATCAAAATGATAATTTTACTCACTCTAAAATAACAAAGGCTATTTTAAGCTATTACACTTAAAAATATTTATCACTTTGATAATTATTCTATCTCATACTGTTTCATCTTCCTATATAATGTGGCTACGCCGATATTTAATGTTTCAGCTATTCTTTTCTTGCCATCTGTACTTCTTCCATATTTATTAAGCGCTTTATTAATTTCCATTTTTTCCAGTTCTGCAAGAGTTCTAATATTTGAATCTATTTTCCCATCATTTCTACTAAGAGCAAAGTCCTTTGGTAGAGTTTCCTTCGTCAGTATTCCGTCAGGACCCATCATATTTATCATAAACTCCACTGCATTTTCAAGTTCTCTAACATTTCCCGGCCACCAATAATCCATTAGTGTATCAAGTACTCCTGGCTCCATTTTCACATATTTTTTATTAAATAAATTTGAATACCTCTTTATAAAAAATTGTGTTAAATCTATAATATCTTCTTTTCTTTTTCTTAGAGGAAGGGCTTCTATTGGAATTACATTTAATCTATAGTACAAGTCTTCTCTAAATTTTCCATCTCTTATCATCTTTGTTAAATCTTTATTTGTTGCAGCTATTACTTTTACATTTAAAGGTATTTCTTTATTTGAACCCAGTCTTGTAACTACTCTATTTTCAAGAACTCTTAAAATTTTAGATTGAAGGTGAATTGGCATATCGCCTATTTCATCTAAAAAAATTATTCCACTGTTTGCCAATTCAAATTTCCCTATTTTCCCCCTTGAGTCTGCACCGGTAAAAGCTCCCTTTGTATATCCAAATAATTCACTTTCTAAGAGAGTCTCCGGAATAGCAGCACAGTTTATAGATATAAATCTGTTATTTGCCCTGTCTCCACTTTTCCATATAGAGGTTGCAATTAATTCTTTTCCAGTTCCACTTTCTCCCGTAATTAATATAGTTGAATTGGAATTGGAGATGAGCTTAATTTGATCTAATAGCTGTTTCGTCTCTTTGCTGGAACCGATTATACTTCCGGTGTCAAAAGTAGATGTCAAATCATATAGATCTGATTTAACCTTTTTTATCCCGTCAAATATTAAAATTTTATTGAGCTTTGGATTTTCCATGCCAAGTATGTTTCCAACTACATATTTCCTGTGACCATTTACATCTATATAGTATTCGCTTCCATCTGCTGCCACTTTATCTCCTGCAGGAGAGTGGTTTATCTTCATACCCTGACAGTTTTCATCTAATCCCAATTGACTTTCCGCACTTTTATTACTAATTCGAATCTTATCGTCAATATCTAAAACCAACACTGCTTCACTTAAATAGCTGACTGTTGTCTTTAAAGCTTCCATATAGGAAGCTGTATCTTCTTCTCTATAGTAATTTATCATCATAGTTGATATAAAGTTGGTAATTTGATTGATAAAGTCCAAATAATTGTCTAAGTTTTTATCCAGTAGTTCTCTGGATAAGTCATTTAACCCTATTAACCCTAGAACTCCAATTACCTCATCATCTAATAATATCGGAGTAGATACTTCAAAAGTTTCTACGCAGTTGTCTGCGTCAGGACAATTTAAACACAGCTCATTTTCCCCTGGATTTGTTATTACAGCTAAATTCTTACTTTCAATTACGTGTTTGTATACGTAGCCCTTAGAGGACATATCTCTTCCAATTTTATCCTTATAGTAACCTGTTCCTGCAATTCTTCTTAAATCTACATCCACTACTTCCACTTCAGCATTTGCAATTTTAGACACTGCCTCTGCATAGTCTTGAATTTCGTCAGATATTTTTGTAAGATCATACCTGTGCATAAAATCACCTTTCCAAATGTAACTTTATTATTTAAGAGTTTAATTTTTTAATAATAAAATTAATTTATCTAAACTATATTTTTCTTATATACTTAATATATCTCCAGTTGCCATATAATTTAATCTGTTTCCCATAATTTTTTTCATATTTTCAAAAGCTTTTTCTCCGGTACAGTGACAAGTATAAAAATTAGGACTTGTATTGATAAGTTCTCTTGCCAAATTTTCAACTACTTCACTTGGCTCAGTCATTTTGTTTGAAGGGCTGAACAAGTGAAATCCTCCTATTACTGTGTCAATATTACTTACATGTGTTAAAGCAGCCTTCAAAATATTAGCTATTCCCCTATGTGAACAGCCTGTTAACAATACATTTTTATCGTCTTCAGTTATGATTAAATTTTGTTCATGAATAAAATCATCTTCCATTCCATCCTCTTTAAGCAACACACTATTGCTCTTAGTTTTAAATGAGCCCTCTACATCTGAAAAAATAAATAGTTCATCATCTATTTTAAAAGTATCATCCACTAATACTATTCTCTCATTAGATTTTAGTTCCATATTAAGCCCTATATACTTTTTAATTCCCAACACTTTCACATAGAGATCCTTAAAGGCATTTTTATTTATATATATTTTTGCAATGCTGTTGTTTTCTAAAAAAGCATTTAACCCTCCACCATGGTCAGAGTGTCCATGGGAAATTATAACAGTGTCTACTTTTGAAATATCTATTTTTAACTTCTTTGCATTTTCTAAAAAAGTTTCATCTGGCCCCAAGTCAAATAACAACTTGTGATTTTCTGTCTTTATATAAAAGCTTAACCCATGCTTGTGCTTTAATTCCTTTGAGCTACTTGTATTTTCAACTAAAGTAACAATTTTCATAATCATTTCCCCCTAAACTTATTAATTACAATATATCACATAATTTAAAGAAATTTTTAATATTATACTTTAGATATGTATTTTTATAGAATCCTATACAAATGTAAAAGTATTTAGCATATGTTTTCTTTATACAAAAAGCGCCTTAAATTAAGGCGCTTTACTAACATAAGTTTTTAAACTTTTGACAATGGCTTATATAAAAATAGCATCAATACTGTTTCCATTATAAATTGAACTATTATTTTTGGCATTCTTATAACAAGTTGTGCCATAAATGGATTTCCAAACATTTGAGATAACCAAAGTGTATTTAATAGAATATTCACTATTACAGTGATTAAAACCATGCTTATAATAATTGGTAACTTAGCATCTGTTTTCTTTCCCTTGTTCTTTAGAAATATTAAATACATAACACCTGGAATTGCTCCTGTCAGTATTGAACTGAAGGTAAATCCCGGGTGAATTGAAGGTCCCATTGGATTTATTAACACTCCCACAATATCTGCAACAAATCCCACTAAACCACCTATTATAGGTCCATAGAATATGCCTGATAGCATAATTGGTATTGGTCCAAATCCAATTCTAATCGATTCACCTATCATTGGAGATAAGAATCTTGTTAGAATTATAGATATTGCTGCATAGAACGACGCTCTTACTAAAACCTTAGTTTCCATTTTAGGTTTTAACTTGTTAATTTCATTTCTACTTTTTTCCATGAAAAAAAGCCCCTTTCGATAAAATCAAAGTAAGGCAAGTATAAATATATACCAGCGGATGCGATAAAGAATCTTCGTTTAAGAACAACTTCCCATTTCTTAACACTTGACGCTCTTTACCTACTCTGTTAATATCATTCTATATCAATACATATAAAAAATCAACCATATACATTTAGGAGATGGATTATGAAATATGACGAATTATTAAATTGGATGTTAGACAGAGGTGATCCTCAAGGAGGATACACTGTTGAAAATTTAAAGAAACTTCTCTTAGAGTTTGACAACCCTCAAGATAAAATTAAAACTATTCATGTCGCCGGAACTAATGGCAAGGGTTCAGTTTGTAGCTATATTCAAAATACACTTACAAATTCAAATTTAAAATGTGGACTTTTTATCTCTCCCTATATAGAAGATGTTAGAGAAACTATACAGATAGATAACAACTTTATTTCCAAAGAAGACTTTAGCAAGTATTTAGAGATAGTCTACGAAAAGACAAAAGTTCTTGACGAACAGGGATACTACGTTACAACTTTTGAAATTTTTACCACTGTTGCCTTTTTATATTTTCTAGATTCCAAAGTAGATGTAGCAGTTATAGAAGTTGGCCTTGGCGGACGAACAGATGCCACAAATACTATTAAGAAACCACTTGCAACAGTTATTACAAGTATTTCAAAAGACCACATTAACATACTTGGCTCAACGCTAAGAGAAATTGCATATCAAAAAGGCGGAATTATAAAAGATGGCGGAGACTTATTTATGTATCCCAGCGACAAAGAAGCTACTGATGAATTAAAGAGAATTGCCTCCTTAAAAAATGCACCGGTTCACACTTTTAGCTTTGACGAAGTGGAAATTAAAAATGTAAATGACAGTTTTAATGAATTTTCCTTTAGAAACTTTAAAGACATTAAAACTTCACTTATTGGAAAACATCAAGTATATAATGCTTCTCTAGCACTAATGGTAATTGAATATATTAAAAAATACTTTAATATTGAAAATGAAACTATTAAAAATTCTATTTATGAGGCTAAAAATATAGGACGCCTTGAAATAATAGGGAGAAATCCTCTAGTTATACTAGATGGCAGTCACAACGTTGAAAGTATTAACGCCTTAGTTGAAAATTTATCCAGCTTTAAATACAACAAACTCATACTTGGATTTAGCGTACTTGGCGATAAGGACTTTGACCATATATTAGAAAATTTAATTCCAAAGGCCGATAAAATAGTACTAACTGAAGTGGACAATCCTCGAGCTATTGACTTAAATCTACTACAAAAAAAAGTTTCTAAAGTAACTACAAGAGAAATATTTAAAATTCCAAATAGAAGAGAAGCATTTCTAAAGACAATACAACTTGCCAACAGAGATGATTTAGTCCTATGGTGCGGCTCACTTTATTTAATAAAAGACATTAGAAAAATAGCATTGGAAAATAAAAAACAAGGTTAGTAACGCTAATTATAAAAATCACTAAATAATTAAACTATTTAAAAAAGATAAAATTCTAAAATTAATAGAACTTTATCTTTTTTCTTTTTAAATTTTTTATTCTATAACAGCTGATTTATAAGTCTTGTACGTCGCCAACATATATATCAAATAAATTAATACAAAAATTAAAGCTGTTGTTAAAAAATTCATTACTATATAACTAAAAACCATCATTGTAGAAAATATTTGACTTATTATAATTACCGCAACTAATGCAACTGGTAACCCTAAAATTAATGGGAATATAAATAATATTAATATTTGGTTCCAAACTAAACTTTTTAATTTATTTTTTGAAACACCAATTTTTTTAAGTATTTCATATCTTTTCTTGTATATTTTCATTTCAGATAAAATATTCATTGAAAGTACAGTGCACATTACTAAAATAAATATCAACCCAATTAACAATAGAGAGAGTGCCGAACCCGTTAATGATATTAAATATTCATTTAAAATCATCTCTGAAATTGAAATATTGTGCGATAAATCTACCCACTCCTGCCCAATTATTGTATATAATTCTGTCGTCTCTTTTCCTTCTATGATAGCATATTTTAACAGCTCATCATGTAACTCATTATAGTCATAGTCTCCTAAATTCCACAAATAAGTACTATAACTCGGCTTTAAACTTTGCAGCTCTTCATCATTTAAAACTACATAATAATTTGCAATGGCCGCAGTATTCATAGCTTCATAATTTATATTTTTCAGTTTGTATTCTCTACCTAGAAAAGTATATTCTCCTAGTGGAATCTTTTCTTTTAAATCCTGCATTTGGAAAAATGTTTGAATGGTAAATTCATTGTCCTTTAAAGAAATTTTATTATACCCTGATGCTGTTCTTAGATTGTTGTAAACTGATAGTGGAACTATTGTTTCTATCATATTTTTTTCTCTATAACTAGGATATATTTTTTTAAATATCTCTATATCTCTTGTTTTATATACCGGTACTTCTGAATATTCTTCAACATCAAATTTTAAAACAATATTACTTAGCCCCTTTGCAAATTCTTCATCATTTCTTTCATTTGCAAATACTACATCAAACTTACTGTACTCATCTTCAAAACTTTTATAGTAATTAGCAAATATAACACCTAAACTCATTAATGATAAAGATAAAACAAATAAAATTGCCAAAGTTCCAAGTTGTTTTGACATAGTATTAATTTTACTTCCTGTAAATCTAATTGATAACACTCTATTTGTAAAATTTTTATTATCTTTTAACAATAATTTATTTAATATCACAAAGCCTGAAGATGCTATTCCATAAACGCTTATTATGATTAATAAGATACTTACTAAAAGTCCAAATATATCTAAATTGTATTTAAAAGTAAAATTTAATAGCAAAAGTCCTAATACCATTAGTACTAGAGAACAAATAAAAATAATATTATTTACATACTTATTTTTTACTTTACTAATTTCATTTTTATTTTCTCTATTTATCCAATCTATAATTTTATTCTTTCTAAACAACCTAAAACTAAAAACATAGGAAAACAAATATGCTGCCAATGTTACTCCAGTAGTTACTATTATGGATTTCATAAATCCTTCCAGTTTAAAAGAGTAATTAAAGCCCAAAAAATTATACACTATGACTTTTAATGCTTCCCCAAGTAAAATTCCCAGCAGTATTCCAAAAACTAATGAAATAAAAAAAAGAAGTATTTGCTCAATCCAAAAAATCTTTTTAATTTTATTTGTCTCTATTCCCATTAGCATATAGAGTCCAAATTCATTGGACCTTTTATCTACTATAAATTTAACCATGTACTTAATCATCAGTGCCACTACAAACATCATAAATGCTGATGCAAATATTAACATATAAGTAAATCCTTCAGCTACAGCTGACAAAGATTTTATTTCATCTATAAATACAATTCTATTAAGCGCAAATTCCATAGCTATTGCAAGGGAAACTGTAATCATATATATTAAATAGTCGCTAAAAGTTCTCTTTGCATTTCTAAAAGACAATTTGAATAACATCTACTCACCTCCTAAGAGAGCAACAATATCCATAATTTCCAATTGAAAATTCATTTGAGTTTTTTCTCCTCTAAATATTTCATTGAAAATTTTTCCATCTTTTAAAAATAATACTCTCTTACAATAACTGGCTGTTTTAGGGTCATGAGTTACAACTAAAATTGTAGCATGATCATTTTCATTTAGTTCTTTTAACGTGACCATAAGTTGTCTTGAAGAGTGTGAGTCCAGTGAACCTGTAGGCTCATCTGCAAGAACTAAGCTGGGTTTGTGAATTATTGCTCTTCCACAGGCACATCTTTGTCTCTGTCCTCCTGAAATTTCATAGGGAAATTTTTTGAGAATATCATCTATTCCTAGAACCCTTGCAACTTCCCTGACTCTTCTTGCTGTTTCATCTTTATTTACTTTATTTATAACTAAGGAAAGTCCTATATTTTCTTCAACTGTCAATACATCCAGTAAATTATATTCTTGAAATACAAAGCCCAAATTTTCTCTTCTAAACTTTGCCAAGTCTCTATTTGGAATTTTTGTAATATCTCTTCCCTTTAAAAGCACTTCTCCACCAGTTGGACTGTCTATTGTAGAAATACAATTTAAAAGTGTAGTCTTACCACTCCCCGATGCTCCCATAATTCCCACAAATTCACTTTGAAAAACACTCATGGAAACTCCATCAACAGCCTTTGTCAAAATTGTTCCCTCTCCATAGTACTTTTCAAGGTTTTTTATATCTAATATTTTGTCCATTGTATCCCTCCTCTTACTTATATTTTACTTACATACCTAGTAAGAGTCAGCTTACAATCTGGAAAGGTTCTCTCTCCTGTGGAAAAGCTAATGTAACTTGAGTGTACTTTTCATATTCTGATTCAATATTTATTTTTATATTCATTTTATCTGCACAAGTTTTTGAAAGGTAAAGCCCCAAACCTGAAGCTGACTGTCTCTGAACTTTAGAGCCGGTAAATCCTCTTTCAAAAACTCTTGGCAAGTCAGACTCCAGTATCCCAATACCATTATCTCTTATGTGTAATAAATAATTAAAGTCTTTAACTTCTTCAAATATTTCTATATTACCATCTATCTCCACATATTTAATTGCATTTACTATAATTTGTTTTAATATAAATGCAACCCACTTCTCATCACTTTTTACTATTGAATTTGGAGAAATACTTATATTTAAAACGATATTTTTTTGACGCACCATTTGTTTTTCTTCAATAATTATTTCGTGGATTAAATTAGAAATATTTATATTATCTAAATGGTAGTCTTTTTCTAAACTCTCCATTCGTATTACTGTCAAACACAAGTCCAATATGTCTTCCAGCCTACTTACTTCGCTTTTTAAATCTGTTTTATTTTTAAAACTTTCGCTCAGCATTTCAATTGACGTCAGCGGAGTTTTCATCTCATGTATATACTCTTCAATTAATTCCCGAAACTCCTGTAATTTATCACTTTTTTCTCCAATTTCTCTAACCATGTCTTGATTTGAAAGTTTCATTAAATCATAATAAATTGCATTTTCTTCATTTTTAGGTCTCTTTATTAACTCGTGAATATAGTAGTGTTTATCTAAGCTTTCAATTATTTTATCAGCCTTTTTCTTTTCTGTTATGTAATTTTTATACTTAACTATAAAATATGAAAAGTCACACAGTAAATATAAAACAATCATTAAAACCACTGCTATCAGTTTAGTTCCCGATAAGAGCAAAAAAATCGACACTGCAATTCTTACAATCCAGATATAAAAAATAATTCCCCACTTGTCTTCTAAAAAGCTTCCTAGCATAGTTTCAAACCCTCTCCTCTCACAGATTCTATAATTTGTTCTGCCGAGACTTCACTTAGGGATTTTCTAAGTCGGCTTAAATTTACATTCAGTGCATTTGGGTCAACGTAGTTTCTATTTTCCCACAAGTAATCCATCAGCTCTCCTCTGTCTACAGTTCTCTCTGAATTTGCCATTAAGTAAAATAACAGCTGAAATTCTATAGTGGGAAGCTCTAATATTTCACTTGTTTCTATGTTTTTTAAAATTCTCTTATCTACTTCTAACTCTAATTTTCCATAACTAATTATCTTTCTGTTTTCCATAGACTGTATTTCCAACTGTCGTCTTATCTTTGCTATTAGCACATCTATTGAGAAAGGCTTTTTTATATAGTCATCTCCACCAATATTTAATGCTTCTATTTCAGAACGTTCAGAATCTCTGCCTGTTATAAATAAAATTGGAATCTTTGTAATTTTTCTAAGTAAAATGCATATTTCAAATCCATTGTAATTTCCCAGATTAATATCTAAAAGTATAAGATGTGGCGAAAAATTATAAAACCCCTCTTTAACATCATTAAAATTTTTTAATATTTTAGAATTATATCCTTTTAAATTTAACTGTTCTAAAATATTCCCAGCAAGATTTTCATCATCTTCAATTATTAAAATTCTCTTCACATTATCACCTACTTTAAACTAATTTCATTATACAATAAAATAGTTTAATTTGTACTCGTCATAAAAACTGTATAAATAAGTATAATTTTTTATAATTTTAAAAACTCCCTATTAAACATGCTATAATAAATAAAAAATAGGAGATTTAGTATGTATGAGCGAAAAATACCTCAAAATATTCAATGCCCAATTGAGAAAGGCTTGGACATTTTTAATGGGAAGTGGAAGAGTAGAGTTCTCTGTGTATTGGCAAGGCACCAAACTCTTCGCTACAGTGAATTTAAAGAAGAAGTTCCTGAAATTACAGATACTGCACTTACTTCTACTCTTAAAGATTTAGTAAGTACAGGTATAATTACAAGAAGACAATATGAGGAAATTCCCTTGAAAGTAGAGTATTCTTTGACAATTCATGGCAAGGAAGCTGTAGAAATTTTAGAGGCAATTGCCCTTTGGACTAATAAGTATACCAAAGAGTTATTAAACTACGACACAATGCCAATATGTAGTAATTGTCTATTTAAAGGTAACTAACAAATTTATTAGTTCCTAATTAATCTATCACTATATTGTAACTATATATAAATTTGTATAAAATTATCTACATAATAAAGGAGGAATCACAACATGGAAAAAAATATTGTCTATAGAAATTTAAGTGATGGACCGGTAGAAATCTGCCGAGATATTTGCAATGAGTTACTTGAATATCAGGCAAGTAAGGCTTTTAAATTAAAAGAAGTACTTTCAAGTATGAATTTTGAAAATCGCCTAAAGCTGAGTTTTGACTCAGCATCTGAAAAATTTTTACTAGTTACGCTTAATGGTAATGAACCAATTGGATATGTATATTGTACGGCTGAAATTGTTGAAGAGGATGATATATTTGAAAAGCCGATTTGGGCAAGAGAATTTCCCGATGAATATGAAGGTCTATATCCAAAGAACTTAAAGACTCCCTCTAAAATTGCCACATTAAACAATCTATATGTAAAACCTGAGTATCAAGGTTTAAATATAGGAAAAACGCTAATTGAAGAAGCTATGAAATGGATTTATAGTTTAAATAATCTTGACTATATTTTTGTTTACATATCAAATGGCAACAATGTAGAGGAGCTATATAAAAAATATGGTTTTGTTTTTAACCACTCTGTTTACAATGGATTTATTAGCGCATATGTAATTAAACCATAATTTTATATCCTTTAATAAAACAAAAAAGGCAGTGCTATTAGAGCATTGCCTTTAAATTTATTAATTATCTTTTGTATTTGCCTTTTCAACGTTTACTTTTGAACCGTTAATGTGTTTGTTATTTAATTTTGCAACTACTTTATCTACTGATTTCTCACTTATGTCTACAAAAGTAAATTTGTCAAATACATCTATATTTCCAACATCTTTTGATGGAATTTCTGCGTCATTACAAAGAGCTGCCAAAATATGTTTTGGAGATACTCCTTTTTTCTTACCCACATTTAGAAATATTCTTGTAGAGTTTTTAAGTGTTCTGCTTGGCTTTCTATCATTCTTAAAGTCTCCGCCTTTTCTGTCTCTTCTGTCCCTATCTCTTCTGTTGTTGTCCGGCTTATTTCTTCTATCTCTTCCAAAGTCAGATTTATTTTTATTGTCTACTGCATCAATTTCTTGATGACCATCTAATCTGTTTTCTTGACTATAGAGTTTTAATATAGCTGCTGCTATATGTGTTGGTGAATATTCTTCACCTTCTAAAAGACTTACTATTTCAATTTGTTTTTCAAGTTCGCCCTCTTCTAAAATACCTCTAATTGTCTCTATTATTTTAGATGATTGCTTTACTTCTATGTCTTTTAAAGTTGGAAGAGTTTTCCTATCAATATTTGTTTTTGTATATTTTTCAATATCACGTAAAATATTGTAGTCTCTGCCTGTTACGAAACTTATTGCAGTTCCCTCTCTACCGGCTCTTGCTGTTCTTCCTATTCTGTGAACGTAGTATTCATTATCTTGAGGCATATCATAGTTTACAACTAAGTCTACATCATCTACGTCTATTCCCCTTGCTGCAACGTCAGTTGCAACTAGAATATCTATAGATCCTCTTCTAAATTTACTCATAACTACGTCTCTTTGACCTTGCTTTAAATCGCCATGTAGTCCATCTGCAAAGTATCCTCTACCTTGTAGTTCACCTGTTAGCTCATCAACTTTTTTCTTTGTATTACAAAATACTACAGTCAATTTAGGATTGTAAATATCCAATACTCTTGAAAGCACTTCTGTTTTAATACTGCTCTTAAGTTCATAGTAAAATTGAGTTACTTTTGGAACTGTAAGTTCTTTTTTTACTACTTGAACAATCTTAGGATCTTTTTGATATTTTTTTGCAAATTTCATTATATTCTTATCCATTGTAGCTGAAAAGAATAGTGACTGTCTATCTTCTGGAACATCTTTTAAGATTAGTTCAATATCATCTCTGAAACCCATGTCAAACATTTCATCTGCTTCATCAAGTACAAACATTTTTATATTGTTTGTTTTAAGAGTTCTTCTCTTAATGTGATCTATTACTCTTCCAGGTGTTCCAATTACAATTTGTACACCTTTTTTTAAAGCTCTTAGTTGTCTGTCTATTGGCTGTCCACCATAAATTGGAAGCACTCTTAGACCTACTTTGTATTTTGCCAGTTTAGATATTTCTTCTGATACTTGAATACACAATTCTCTTGTTGGACAAAGCACAAGTGCCTGTACATCATTACTATTAGAATCGACTTTTTCAACTATTGGAATTCCAAAAGCAGCAGTTTTTCCCGTTCCCGTTTGCGCTTGACCTATAACGTCTTCGCCTTCCATCAAATAAGGTATAGCCTGCTCTTGTATTAGGGATAATTCTTCAAATCCCATATCTGAAACTGCCTTTACTACCTCTTCTGATAGGTTAAAATTTTCAAATTTTTGTTCTGTCATTAAATAAATTTTACCTCTTTCTTTTTCCTTTTTCATAATTTAATTCTCAATTATAAATAAATCAACATATTTTATTAAAAAAGACAAAATCCTAAAAAATATAGAATTTTGCCTTTCTACACTTAATTTTATTTTAATCTAATTTAATTAAATCTATTCGAACATTAATAATACCACATATTTGCTCTCTTGTCATTTCTTCATTTTCGTATTTTTTAATTATTTTATTTTTTACTAACGCAGTAAACTATTTTTCCCAAATTTATTTTAGCATATTCAACTTTTAATTTGTTGTGTTGTCCTCTTCTAAAAATAAATCTCAATATGATATAATATTATTATAGAAATTATTTTGAAAGGGTTGTCAAAATGAATAATAGAATTCTTCAAATAGATGGGGTTAGAAATGTTCGCGACTTAGGCGGGATAATAAATAGAGATGGAAACGTTTTAAAGAGAGGTTCTTTTATTAGAGCTGGAAGTTTAAACAGTATTACAGAAGTTGGAAATAAAAAAATTGAATATCTTAATATTAACACAGTTATTGACTTGCGTTCAAAAATTGAAGTTGAAAAGAGGCCGGACAAAGTAAAAGTAAAACATCACTTTTGGATGCCAATGCTGGATAAATTTCAGTCGGAAATTGCAAAAAACAAAGTGCCAATGCCCACTGCATTAAATGATATGTATATTGCTCTCTTAAAAGATCAGGAAGAAGAATTCAAAAAAATCTTTAATGTGATTTCAAATTCTATAGAGGAAAGTGGTGTCTTATACCATTGCACTGCAGGTAAAGACAGAACCGGTATATTATCTATGCTTCTACTTTCAACTGCAAATGTGGGATATGATGAGATTATACAGGACTACGCTACTACAAAACCTCTTCAAGAAGTGCTTGAAAAATATCCTGAGGATATAAGATTTTTATTTTACGCACCTCCTGAAGCAATGGAATCCACTTTAAATTGGATAGATAAAAACTACAGTGGGCCAATGGGATACTTAAATAAAATAGGCGTCAAGGAAAGAGAGCTTGATATTATTAGAAAGTCCTTTGGAGTATTTTAAAATAAAAAAAGACCTCACTTTTTAAAAAGCAAGGTCTTTTTCTTTAATAATTTATAAACTATAAAGCTTCATTTATTCACACTCTACACTTGAGAGTATAAATATTAATTTACACAACTTTACTTAAAGTTTACACTATATCGCTTTACTTTAGTTCTATGTGTTAATATAATTACATTGTAACATTTTCTAAAGAGTTGAACGAACAACACCTCTACTTATACTACGTTGATTCTTTCAACTCTTCTTTTATTTATTTTATATCCTCTACAATATAAATAAAGCTTACTTTTTTAATTACATATACTTTACACATATTTTTTTATATTTTTAAATTTAGAATTAATTATATATTGTATTACTTTTTCTTTACAATTTTTTTAGGTGCACAGTCTTTCATTTCAGGGATTGCTCCTCCGGAAATTGCCCATATATACAAACTTGCCACTGAACCATAGGGACTATACCTTCTTCTATATTTTTCAAATAGCTCCTCGGTTATTTTTCTATGTCTATAGAGCATTCTAAGTCCTCTGTGAATTGCCAAGTCGCCAAAACTAAATACATTTTTTCTCTGTAGCCCAAATATTAAAATCATCTCTGCAGTCCACAGTCCTATTCCCTTTAATTTAACTAATTCTTCTATTATTTCCTCATCACTTTTATTTTCTATACTTAAAATATCAAACTCTCCGGTGTAAACTTTTCTGGCAAAGTCCTTTATATAATCTGCCTTTCTAAAAGTAATCCCATTGGACTGCAATTCATCTGGACTTGCACTATTGATAGTCTCTACATTTATTTCTCCCAGTGAGCTATTCATTCTATTCCAAATAGTTTTTTGAGCTGCAGTAGATATTTGTTGCCCTACAATATGATGCACTACTGAAGAAAATAAATCAGTGTCAACTTCCCTCTCTATTGGACCGATTTTTTCTATTGCCTCTGCCAATTTTTTATCTTTTTTCTTTAAGTATTCAACTTCCATATCTCCATATTCAAAATACATAGTTTCCATCCTCAATATTAATTTATTATTTTTTATTTTCAAACTCTTTAATAATAATTATAAATATACAGCACAGTATAACTGCCAATACAGTGAAGGTTAAAATTGGTCTAACAGTATTTAATCTATTTAACATTTTAGACAGTCCTCTTTATAAAATAACTATTGTTAACAGTATAGCATATGGAAGATAATTGAACACTAAAGCTCTTAATAACCAGACCTTCTTAACTGTAAAAATTAAAAGTAGTGAGCAGAATAAATTAATATCCAGCCCACTACTTTTAATTTTTATTTATTTTTAAATTTCATTGTCGCTATTTGTATGGTGGATTAAATGCAGCAGAGATATTAAAATATCCGGCAAATTAATATCATTTTTATATATTAAATACCTTCCACTCCATTTAGGGTGAAACTTCTCCTTATAAGAGCGAAGTCCTTTAAATGAGTAGAGTTGATTGCCATATTCATATACTAATTTTAAAACTCTCTCCTTAGTTCCTGAATACCTCTTTGTACCAACATTTGAAAGTGGTGCCATTCCAAAGTAAAAACTCTCATATCCATTTTCCTTGCCCCACTGAAGTAGAGATATAAACAGCATATCCATTTCCCCACCTATGCTGTTTTCTCTGTCAAATCTCATTAAATCTACAGAAAACTTCTTTGTGTTTACTATTGGGAAAAATGTTGCAAAGCTAAAAATCATATCCTCTTCATTTTTCAGTATTGCTATAGGTGCGCAGTTTAAATAGTATCTATCAAATCGCCCTATAGAATATCCCATTTCCTCCTTGCCACCTAACCATGAATCAGAAATTTCTTTTAGTCTATTTAAAAAACTGTCTTCAAAGGGAGGATATACAAATTCAAACTTATAGTTTCCACTTTCCATCTTCTTTTCAATTCTTCTTAAATTTTTGTTTTTATTGCCCTCTAAAGAAAATTCACTTAAATTTACTGTAGCCTCTTCTCCCAGCTTTATAGCTGAAAATCCCTGATTTGAATATATTTCTAGATTTTTTCCTAAGACCTCATAAAAACTCACTTTCATATCGTAACTTTCTGCAAAGTCTATAATTTCATCTATTGACTCTTCAAAGTCATCTTCCAATCCAACTGGATCTCCCAATACAATTAAATTGTCATTTCTCGTACGATATTGCATTAAAACGGTATTTTTAGAGTTTATAAAGTAGTTTTTATCTCTTGTAAAAAACATATGGGTAAAGTGATTTCCGCTATAGTCCTTCATAAAGTTTACAAAACTGCCTATTGACTCTTCACTTACATCTTCAAATTGCAAATACTTCTTTCTTGTAAACATAAACATTGACAATACAAATGCAAGGAAAAGTAAAAATAATATTACTTTTAAAGGATTTGCCATTAGCCACTTCACACTGTAGGCTTGTTCTGAATAGTAAAAGTTAATATCATGTGTAATATTGTAAATCACTACATATAATACTAACACTATAAAAATTGTCATTTCCAAGCTAAAGTAATCTCTTGGTCTAGTGCTAACGTGCTCTTTATTATATATGTCTCTGGAAATATATAGCAAAAATGCATAGAGTAGTAAAATAAAGGTCTCTTCATAGTCAAAGCCTTTAAATATACAGAGCATTGCACCAAATAGCAGAGAATACAAACTCAATTTGTACACTCTCTTTATCTTTAGTGCTATTCCCCTAGACATTACAATTAGTAAAATTCCTATTATTATAGTTATACCTCTGGATATTTCTCTAATTGCCATCGGAAAAACATTGTCTACTAACCTTATTCTATAGAGCATTTCAGGTGTAGCAGCTGATAGTATTAAAGTCAGCCCACTAAAAAATATTAATATTGAAAGAACAATGCTAATAACTTGTTGTGACACTATAACTTTTTTTGTTCTATTTTTAAATTCACTAACTACGTAAATACTTACACTTATTAGCCATGGAACTACATAGTAACTTATGCGATATATTACCAAGCTAATAAATATATGACTTGTGGAATATCCCATTGAACCAAATAAAACCATTGCAGTTAAGTCAAAACTTCCAAGTCCTCCCGGAATAAATGACAATATTCCAATAAGCGTAGCTATTACATATACAAAAACACTTTTGTTTATAGATATCTCCGGATTTATTATCCTAACTACCTGAGAAAAAAATAATGCTACTACTACCCAATCAACTATTGAGCCCAGCAACAATTTTGTCTTTACTCCACTATCTAAAAAACTGTAGGGAAAGTTTTTATCAGCTATATTTTTTAGCTTATTTGGTTTAAATTTTCCCAGCAAAAAATATGCCGGAATATATAAAACTAATATAGCTAATAAATATATGTATTTGTTTAAATTACTTCCCATCATATATAATGCCGGAATTATAAGTACTATTAATCCCAATATTTCAGAAACTAAGGCGCCAAGAGAAATTTTAAATGTAGTATCTCTATCTACACCTTCATTTCCAAACATGTCCACTCTAATCTTTGCTCCAGCTAATCCACCAAAACTTAAAAAATTATTAAACCCCTGCGCAACAAAACTTACTTTTAATATACTAGATTTTTTTAAATCCAGATTAAAATATTTACACAGTATAAAATCATAACAACTTCCAAATAAAAAAGCTATTAATCCAAATAAAGTTATTTCAAATCTTTCTAAATAATTTAAGCTTAAAAATAAACTACTGTACTCTTTAAAATTTATTCTGCTAAGTTCTATAATTCCAAATACAAAGAAGAAAATAGTAAAAGAAATAGATAAAATTTTCTTTATGTTTTTAGAATTTCCCTGTAAAAAATTAATCATATAACACATCCTCAAATGTTTATATTAATATAAACAACTTTCTAATTCAAGGAGATTATTTGTGCTAAATTTTATACAAAAATGGGAGATAGATACTATCTCCCATTTACTATTATATTATTCCCCTAATGTCACTAATGTTATTTAAGTTTTCACTTTCCGCATATTTTTGCATTCCATCTATTATGTCCAGTGAAATCGACGGATTCATAAAACTTGCAGTTCCAACTTGTACAATAGTAGCTCCTGCCATAATAAATTCTACTGCATCTTGCCAAGTTGTTACTCCACCAAGTCCCATAACCGGAATTTTTACAGCTTTTGAAACTTGATTTACCATTCGCAGTGCTATCGGCTTAATCGCCGGTCCTGAAAGCCCCGCATATAAATTGTCAAAGACGGCTTTTTTCTTGTCAATATCTATCGCCAGTGCCAAAAAAGTATTTACCAACGAAATTCCATCTGCTCCCTCTGCTTCACATGCCTTTGCAATTTCCACTATATCTTCAGCATTTGGAGAGAGTTTCACTACTAGCTTATGCTTACAGACCTTTCGCATAGTCTTCACAATATCTCTTGCCATATCTGTCTTTACCCCAAAGTTCATTCCTCCGGCCTTTACGTTGGGACATGAGATATTTAACTCCAGTATATCTAAATCAACTTCATTTAAGAGCTCTATTCCCCTCACATAGTCTTCAACAGAGTGCCCTCCAAGGTTTACAACATTTACAACATCTAAATTATTGACCCAGTCCAGCTCATTTTCAATAAATGGAGTCACACCAGGATTTTCCAAGCCAACGCTGTTCATCATTCCACTAGGTGTTTCCCAAATTCTTATTCCGCTATTTCCCCCACGAGGATTTAAAGTCAAGCCTTTAGATGCAATGCCACCTAGCTTTTCTATGTCAAAAATCTCACTGTACTCACGCCCAAATCCACAAGTTCCAGAGGCAAGGACTATTGGATTTTTTAGCTTAACTCCTGCAAATTCTGTTTGCAATAAGTTTTTCATACTTCAAACACCTCCTGAGCTTTAAATATTGGACCATCCTTACAAACTTTTTTATTTCCACCAGTTGTTTCACAAGTACATCCAAAGCAAGCCCCAACTCCACAGGCCATCCTGCTTTCCATTGATATTACAAGTCTGTCTTCAACTCCGGCAGCCTTACACTTTTCATATAAAACCTTCATCATTATCTCAGGTCCACAGGTAAATATATAGTCATATTCTTCAGGATTTATATCATCTGTTACAAATCCTCCAACATTTATAGATAAATTGTCACATACTTTTTTATATTCATCTTCTAGTAGTGCTACGTCGCTAAACCCTAAATATATATCCACTTTGTTTTTCGGGTCTAAAGACTTAATATTTTTTGCTGCAAGGTAAAGTGGTGCTATTCCCACACCTCCGCCTACCATTGCAACTTTTCCATTTACTTCAGGAAAGCTTTCTCCAAGTGGTCCCTGCAGTGTTATTTCATCTCCCACATCTAAGTTTGAAAATATTTCTGTACCTTCACCTATTACCTTATATAAAAATGACACTGTCTCTCCATCTGAATCGTATATACTTATTGGCCTAGACAATGTAGGGTAGTGTTCCCATGCTCTTAACATATAAAACTGTCCCATTTTTACTTCTCTATTTTCTTCCACTTTCATAAGATAAAAATCTTTAGAAAGTTTTTCGTTTGAAATTATTTTCGCCATCTTATTCTCCTTTAATATCTCTTAAGCAGAAATTTTCTCATAGTCTATCGGCCTAGTGTCACGATTTTCTATTAGTGACATAACTACTAAGATTGCTATATTTATAAAAAACGCCCACATAAATCCCGGCCATCCCAAAGGTGAAATGTTCAAAATTCTAGTTCCAAATAAAATTATAGTTCCAACTGTAAGTCCTGCAATCGCTCCATTCTTACTTGCCTTTTTCCAGTAAAGTCCTGCTAAAAATGGCGGAGCTAACTGCGCAAGTCCAGTATAAGCCACGTCTTGTACTACTTGTACTAGTGTCTCAGGTGGACTTAGTGCTATTATTGCACAAACTATAGATATTATAAACACAATTACTCGAGAAATCAAAATATTTTGTTTATCAGTTACTTTATCTTTTCTTCCAAACAATACTAAGTCCTGAGATACTATTTGTGAAGTCACAAGTAACATTGAGTTAATTGTTGAAGTTCCAGCAGATATTGCCGCTGCCATTACCAAAGCTGCAACTATCCAACTAGAGTACTTTGTCATCATAAGAGGAAGCACATTGTCAGCTGCAGTAAGTTCTGCAGGGTTTATCAATATATGTCCTGCAAGTCCAATAAATAGTGCGGAAAATCCGTAAATAATTACTTGAGATACCGGTATACTTATTGCAGAACGAGCAAGGGCTTTTTCATCCTTTGCCATTAGTGACTTACTCCAAATGTGAGGACATAGCCATATTCCAAAAGGTAGTACTATAAATTGCATCATCCAATATTTATTATTGTAAAGACCTTGAGGTCCCGGACGACTTAACAACTCAGGCATATTTGCAGCAGTAATTTCAAAGAGCTCTTTAACCCCACCTACCGGTTTAAGGGCAATAAGTGCTGCAACTACCATTCCAACCATTAATATAACTGCTTGTATTGCATCTAATAGGACAACTCCACTTGCCCCTCCTATTAAAACGTAGAGCAGTGAAAATAAAACTGCCACAATTATTGCCGAGTTGTATGTAATAAATCCACCTGAAACTATGGACAGTGCTCTTGCATTTCCAACGTACTGCATTGCCAAAAATACCATGGTCATAAGTACTGATATTACTGATGCTAAAATTTTTAAATATGAACTGCTAAATCTATCTTCAAAGAAATCTCCAATTGACAAATATCCTCTTCTAATTGACAGTTTTCTTATTTTATTTCCAAAGTAAATAACCATTAGTGCAACCCAAACTTGGCTGAGTATTAACACCATATATGAAATTCCATGAGTATAGTACATTCCCGGTGCTCCTAAAAATGCAAATGTACTCTGCATCGCAGCAATCATAGTAAGAGGAAGTAATACTGCATTAACTCCACGACCGGCCAAGAAAAACCCTTCAGCATTTTCTTTCATTTTCTTTTTTCTATTATTTAGAATAGTTATTACAAGCATAAATATTAAATATGCTACGATTATAAAAAAACTTATAGCCCCAGTGTTCATTTTTCTTCCTCCTCTTCATCTTTAGATTCTCTTTCTGAAACATTTACAAAGTGTTTACTTACAATTAGAACAAATACTAAATTTACTATCATTAGTAACCACCAAAAAGCCAATGGAACCGGTAGCCATCCGAATAAATAGTTTCCACTTTGAGCCGTAAACTTAAATGGAAAAGCTCCTAAAATAAACAATACAACGAATATAGGAATAATAATTTTGTTCTTCATAATTTACCTCCTTACTAATTACACTAAAGTATCTGAATATACAATTTCTCCATTACATATTGTATATTTAACCTTTCCAAACAGTGTGTTTCCAATAAAAGGTGAATTTGACGACTTTGAAGAAAAATCCCTTACTTCCCATTGCTCTTCATCGTCAAATATAACTAAATCTGCTTTTCCGCCTTCTGATAGATACCCAGAATTAAAGTCATATAACTTTGCAGGTGCAATTGTCATTTTTTCCAACAGTTCCATCATAGTTAAGTGTCCCTTTCTCACAAGATTTGTAATTCCAAGTGCCAAAGATGTTTCAAGGCCAATCATTCCACTAAGGGCATCTTTCATACTTCGAGCTTTTTCTTCATCGCTGTGAGGTGCATGGTCTGTAACTATTATATCAATAGTCCCATCTTTTAAACCTTCTATTAGTGCATATTTATCTTTTAAAGTACGCAGTGGAGGATTTACCTTTGCCAAAGTTCCATTTTCCAACACAGCATATTCTGTTAGAGAAAAGTGTTGAGGAGTTACTTCTGCTGTAAGTTTTGCCCCCATTTGCTTTGCCAACCTTATAACTTCAACTGACTCTGCCGCACTTAAGTGTTGTATGTGCACTTTTGCCTTTGTATCAAGTGCCAGCATAGTATCTCTAGCTATTATTGAACTTTCCGAAACACTGGGTGCTCCTTTAAATCCAAGCTTATTTGACACTATTCCGTTATTTATTCCTTGTCTACCTATAAGGGATATGTCTTCTTCGTGTAAACTTATTGGCACATTTAATTTTTTTACACTTAGCATTGCCTCATGTAAAAATTCTGCATTCATTAACGGAATTCCATCATCGCTAAATCCCACTGCTCCTCCTTCAAAAAGACTTTTCATATCTGTGAGTTCTCTGCCTTCTAAATTTTTACTTACTGTACCCACAGCCTTTATATTAATAGGTGTACTTTCCCCCTTTTCAAGCACATACTTCAAGGTTTCTGTGTTATCTATCACAGGGTTGGTATTTGCCATGCAAACTACAGTGGTAAAACCTCCCCTTGCAGCTGATTTTGCTCCGGTTTCAATATCTTCCTTATAGGTGAAGCCCGGATCTCTAAAATGTACATGTGCGTCTATTAGCCCAGGTGCAATTATCATTCCCTCTGCATCTATAACTTTTTCATACTCTTCTGTCTCTTGGAATCTTCCAATGTATTTTATTTCTTCTCCCTCTAAGACAATATCTCTCATTTCATCTAATCCACTTTTCGGATCGACTACTCTGCCTCCTTTTATTAAGATCATTTTTCTACTTCCTCTCGATTAAATTAAATTAACTCACTTCTTGCTTTAAATACTCATATATTACACTTGCACCTTCGCAAATACTTGATATATCTGTGAACTCATTTTTATTGTGGCTTATTCCATCTTTACATGGAATAAAAATTAAAGCTGTCTTGCAAACTCTAGCCATTTTCATTGCATCGTGCCCTGCGCCACTAATCATTTTCCTGTAGGGATAGCCTAATTTGGTTATTGCCCTTTCCAGTTTGTCTTGCATTTCTACACTCATATCCGTTGGCTCAGATCCACCTAACTTTTCTCTAATAAACTGCAATCTCCTCTTTTTACAAATATCTTTCCCACTTTGGTATATGTGATTTTCCATTCTATCTAAACTTTCACTATTTGTACCCCTGGTGTCCACTTGTAACTCAACTTCTCCGGGAATTACATTTAATGCATTTGGCATATTTTTTATAACGCCAGTTGTAGCAACGGAGTGTACTACCGACTCTTCTAAACCAATTTTCTCAATTTCCAATATCAGTTCCGCTGCTGCACACAGAGCATCTCTTCTAATATTCATAGGTGTTGCCCCTGAGTGCTCCGCCTTTCCTGTAATATGATACTTAAATCTACGAGGTCCAGCTATAGTAGTTACTACTCCTATTTTTTCTCTGTTTGTCTCTAAAACTCTAGCCTGTTCAATGTGAACTTCAATATACTCTCTTACTCCCTTTATAATGTTTGGTTTAAAAGTATATCCTCTCTTTGAAAAAATTTCCCCAAGACTTATTCCATCTTTTCCAATTAATGATGTAAAATCTCCTCCATTACCACTAGTAATAAGTTCACTTCCTATTGTTGAAACTCCAAAATTACTGGACTCCTCACATCGAAAGGCAACTGTCTTAAGCGGTATATTTAAACCATCTCTCTTTATCCACTTCATTACCAAAAGCCCAGATAAAACTCCGACAACTCCATCATATCTTCCTCCATCAACTACTGAATCCAAGTGAGAACCAACTAAGTAATAGTTATCTAAGTCGCTATTGGATACAAATCCATTTCCAACTTGATCTACTGATACCTTTAAATCCATTTCCCTAGCCAATTGGAAGAACACTTCATGCATTTCATCTTCTTTTTCAGTATATCCCAGTCTAGTAACTCCTCCAGTCTCAATAGCTCCTATACTATAGAGCTTTTCAAAGGCTGTTTCCAAATATCTGATGTCTTCAATTGAATACCCCATAATTTCACTCCTCCCATTTTAATTTATTTACTATTTAAAAAATATTTTAAATAATATCCTTAGAATAGCTAAATCTCCAAACCTATATAAAAATTAGGTTTGGAGATTTATTATACGATAATTTGAGAGCATATATTAATTTTAAGTTCTAAGACAAAGAATATACCACTTGTCCTAATATGTATTTTAATTAATATTGTATTATATATACAAGCTCCTCTATTAAGAATAATTATTGTACCTTAATTTTTACTTCAGCGCAATACCAATTTATCAAAAGAATATATAAAAAAGCTATTTTAACATAAGTTTATACTATATTTAAAGAAATTTCTTTGATTAGTACTGAGTATTGGGTATATAAAAAGATATAGATTGTAAAAATAGTAAATAAATTAAACAGTAAAACTTAAATAAAATTACACTGTACTTTGTCTCAAAATTTCTAGGTTATACCTAAAAAAACGAATTATTTATATAGGAGAATAAAATGAAAAACAAGGATTTTTTCGGAAGAAAATTGTACAACTTTAAAGAATCTTACACAAATTTATACTACTGTGTAAGAAGTATTCCAAAATTTAAAAAATATATGAAAAAAAATGTTCTAACACAATCTTTTAAGTCTAAGATTATGCTAGCTACCACTGAAGTCAACGGATGTGCAATGTGCTCTTACAAACACACAGAAATTGCTCTGGAGTCAGGAGTTGATCAAAAGGAAATTCAATCTCTTTTAAACAGCGTAATGTCTGATATTCCTGAAGAAGAAAGAGTTGCAATACTGTTTGCTCAGTACTATGCTGACAACCGTGGAGTTATATCAGATTCTTCTTGGAATGAAGTTGTAAGTGAATATGGAGAAGAAAAGGCACTGGCTATTTTAGCAGCCATTCAAATTATTATGGCCGGAAATACCTATGGAATCCCAATGGGTTCACTTCTATCAAGAATAAATAAAAGCGGAAAATATGAACTAGACGAGAGAAGTTCTCTCTCCTATGAGATTTTAATGATACTCTCATTAATTATCTATCTACCGGTTTCAATTGTCCATAGTATTATAGCTTCTATAACTTCAGCTCCAATAGCAAAATTTCAAAAAAAATTAGCATATACTTCATAACAGTATATGCTAATTTTATCTATCCAAAAATTTCTAAAACTTTTTTAGCAAACCTCTCTCCATAAATATTAAATGTCTCATAGCTTTCTTCATGAACTCCCTTTATTGCAACTGGCCCTAAATGTATTACCGGCTTTCCATAGGAACCTCCTCCTGAATAAGTCAACATTCCATAGACCATCATATTCTTTAAAATATTTTGAACTGATATATCTCCTCCGCCATGTATATAGTCTGCAGTTGCAAATGCTCCTCCAATTTTTCCTGCCAATTTATATTTCTTGCCTGTAGTTTCAAACCACATTTTCATAGCACCACACATATCTGCCATATATACAGGTGTTCCCATTATTACAGCTTTACTTTCCATAATCCAAGCTTCATCAACTTCATCTAAGGAAAACACTTTTACTTCTGCACCTTCAACGGATTTTATTCCCTCTGCAATCTTTTCTCCCATTTCTTTTGTTGTTCCGGTCTTCGAATAATATAGTACTGTTATTTTCATATGTAGTCCCCCATTAAATTTTTATTCTATAGCTATTATAGCTATAATTATAAAATTACTTTTATTAATTATATCATATGTAATTTTATATTTTTTATC
Source organism: Anaerosphaera aminiphila DSM 21120 (assembly GCF_900129925.1). Lineage (GTDB taxonomy): Bacteria > Bacillota > Clostridia > Tissierellales > Peptoniphilaceae > Anaerosphaera > Anaerosphaera aminiphila. Next base: position 108,676 of record NZ_FQXI01000003.1, read on the forward strand.
TCAAGTAGATATTTTTAAAACTCCAAAAATAAAAGAGCCCTGTAGGAGGCTCTTTTATAAATATAATTAACAAGAGGAATGAATTTATTGAAGAATATCTTCAACAAATTACACTCTTATATTAATTAAATTGTGTGCAAGTTTTATATTAGAATTGTGTAATTTATATTAAACAGTTCTAAGGAATAGTTAAGTATTTATAAAATATTTTTTATATTGTATCTATTGGATTTTTTGGTGCTTTTTTTAAAATTTCAAATCTTCCATATTCATACTTAGCTATGTTAAATTCTCCATTTCTTCTAACTCTATTTGTCCAAAACTTTTCAATCGGCACATTTTGCATTAAGTTAAATATTGAAATAATAGTTATACCATGACTTACTATTAATATATTTTTATCTTTACTTTCAAATACATAGTTCTCAAAAAATTCTCTCACTCTGTCATTTAAATCATAAAAGCTCTCTCCATCATCTCTAAAATAATTTTCAGGACTGTTAAAGTAAGTTTTGTAAAGTTCATCTTTCTTTTTAATATCAGTAAAAATTTGCCCACTCCAATTTCCAACATCTATTTCTCTTAAAAGCGGTGTCTTTATTATTTCTTGATTTGGTACTATTAACTCCGTTGTCTTATATGCTCTGCCTAAGTCTGAGCTATATACTTTGTCAAAGGAGATGTCTTTAGCTTGTTCTCTAAGTGAAAGTCCCATTTCAATTCCCTTTTCTGTAAGTTCTGAATCTTTATGCCCCTGTATTCTATTTTCACTATTCCAAACAGTTTCACCATGTCTTGTAAAATATATCTTCATTTCTTTTCCTCTTCAAGTTTTCTTGACAGACTATATGAGTTTTCTATTATTTCCTCAGGATAGCCCTTTATCTTTAAAATTTCAATTGCATTTCTACTAATTGCAGGACCCTTTTTTAGCTTGTAGTCAAATTTAATATCATTTTCCAATATTTCCTCTTCAAAGTGATAATTTGAAAAGTAATCTTCCAGTAGTTTTGTAAGTTCAATGTCGTGAGTTGCAGCAAATACTTTATTGTCTCTACTTATATATTTAAGTGTGCTATAAGCTGCTGCAATTCTGTCAATTGTATTTGTACCTTTAAATATTTCATCTAGTATTAAGAGCTTTGGCACAGAAAAAGGCTCTATCATCCTCTTAATAGCCAGCGTCTCCGACAAAAAGTAACTTACTCCCTTTTCTATTGAATCTTCAAGATTTATTGCACTTTGAAGATATAGCATTGAACTCTTATAGCTGTCTGCCAATACAAATCCCATGGTCATTGCCATTACATTGGATATTCCCACATTTCTTAAAAAAGTAGATTTACCGGATGCATTTGAGCCTGTTACTAAAACACTTTCACTGTCAAAGTTAAAACTTACAGGAACTTGAGTGTCTATATTTAAAAGCGGATGGTATAAGTTTTCAGCCTCTAAGTCAAATTTATCTTCGCTAAACTCCACATCACAACCATTAACTGATAAATACAGCGATGCTATTGAAATATTTGCCTCAATATATCCAAGTAGTTCATAGAGTTTTAAAATTTCTTCTTTCTTTTCATTTACCAATTGTACTATTTTAAAAAACTTTCGACCTCTTCTCATTGTAAGTAATTCTTGCATTTCATAGGCCATTTCCATTTCCACATTGGCACCTTTTTCTCCAAAAGTTCCGGAAACTCTTCTGATTGGCGACAGTTCAATGTTTAATTTAACAATTTCTTTCATTTCATCTTCTAATACACTGCAATTATATTTTTCAATATTCTTGCTTAAATTTAATATTGAGGATAAGTTTCCCACATCTATTATTTTACCTTCTGTTGCCTTTTTCATTTTCGCTGAAACTACTCCGGCTAAAATAACTATAATTATAATTAAAAAAAATGAATTTTTCTTTAAAAATATTGCAGCTATTATTGCAATGGGAATCGTAAATGCAAAAATATAAACAGGATATTTTAAATCTTTATATCTTTCATACTCAATTCCATTTATTATAATATCCAATACATCTCTTTTCAAATTTCCAAATTTTGCAAATTCAAATTTCATATTTTTTGTATTGTCTATGTTTTTTATTAAATACTCTCTAATTTCTCTTTGTCTCTTATGGTAACTGTGTTCAAAGATTGGCGTTCTAAGCATTTTATAAAAGTACTGAGTACCTATTATAGAACTGTTATGGTCAAATAATTTAAATACTGCATTTAAATTTAAATCGTTAAATGTAATGTCATCAATATAAGCCTCTCCCATTTTTGTGTTTTCATAGAGAGAAGATACTATTTTTATGTCCTTTTTATCGTCACTGGGATTTTTCCCAAAGTCCTCTTCAATTTTTGCCCTTAGGGCTTTTAAATATTTTCTATTTCTAGTATAGTTCACTAAAAATAAAAACAATAGTATTCCCAATGTAAGTACTATTGGATATATGTAGTCCTTCACTTAAATCACCTCGTAAAATTTAAAAATAACTTCTAAAATATCTCTACTGAAGTATTTATTTGCCTTCTTAATAAATTCTGGAGGTATTCCAAAATAATTTTCAGCAACGGATCCTGCAATTGCTGCAAGGGTGTCTGAATCTCCTCCTAGAGATACTGCATTTCTAATGGCGTCTTCAAAGTCCTCTGCATCTAAAAAGGAAATTATTCCCTCTGAAACACTTCCCCTAGCAGTTGCATTAAACTCATAGCTTGGTCTTATTTCATCAACTGTCTTATTTAAATTGTAGTTGTAATTTTTCTCTATAAAGCATTTAATTTCTGCTTTGCTCTTTTTATTTTTTGCCAAATATACAGCACTTGCAACTGCCTCTGCTCCAATAATTGAGTCCTCTGTATTGTGGCTTACTTCAGAGCTGATTTTTGCATACTCGCTTACAGTTTTTATATCTTTAAAATAATTTCCCACTGGAGAAACTCTCATTGCAGAGCCATTACCAATAGAACCGTAAGCTCCCATATTTTCAGACTCTATCCACTTAATAAAATTACTGCCAAATCCGCAGTCTAAGTGAGCCCTTCCAACGAACCTCATCTGTCTTACTACTTCAACTTTAAATTTTTCTCTGTTGCCCTTTGACAATAGAATCGCCTTTGCCACGGCAACAGTCATATAGGAGTCATCTGTTGGCTTGGAATTTTTAGAAAATAGCTCAAAATTCTTTGTCTTTATTCTACTTCCACTTCTCTCAAAAGCCGAACCTATAATATCTCCAATAATTGCTCCATACATAGCACTCACCTTTTACATTATAACACTTTTATAAAAAAAAGAAGGCAACCAAAGTTACCTTCTTAGTTAAGATTTATTAATTATAAGTTAAAAACCTTTTTTACATTTTCAATTACAACTCTTCCAATGTCATCTTGAGCATCGATAGTTGATCCACCTACGTGTGGGCTTATATATACTCTATCAAGTTCAAATAGTGGTGATTCAATGTGAACGTCTTGAGTGTCAAGACCGCCTGTTCCAAGTTCGTCAGCTAGAGTGTCTAAGTTTGCTCCGCCAAGTTTACCATTTTTAATGTATTTGTAAAGAGCTTCTTCATTTACAACTCCACCACGAGCACAGTTAATTATTACTGCTCCGTCTTTCATGCTTTCCATTTCTTTGTCAGAAAGCATATCTTTAGTATCAGGAGTAAGAGGTACATGAAGAGTTATAACGTCAGAGTTTTTAACTACTTCATCAAGTGAAACTATTTTTACATACTCAATTTTATTATCTTCTGCTTTAATAAATGGATCATATGCAATAATATCCATATGGAATACTTGAGCTATTTCAGCAACACGTCTACCAATAGCACCAAATCCTATAATACCCATAGTTTTATTTCTAAGTTCTCTACCAATCCATCTGTACTTATTCCAGATGTGGTCATATTTTACTTCATTATTTGCTTGAACAGAATTTCTATATAAGTCTAGTGCTTTTAAGATAACAAGTTCTGCTACTGCATTGGCATTAAGTCCTGGAGCATTGTGAATTGCAATTCCTTTTTCTTTTGCATATTCAAGGTCAATGTGGTTTAGTCCTACTGCACCTACCATGATAGCCTTTAATTTCTTTCCTGCATCTATAATTTCTTTACTAATAAATGGATCTACTCTCATTACAAGTAAGTCATATTCCCCAATTATTTCAATAAGTTTTTCCGGTTTTGGAAGCATAACTTTATCTACTTCAAAACCTAATTTAGCTAGTTCTTCGTCAATAATATTAGACATTTGATCAATGATTAACGCTTTCATAATAAATCTCTCCTTTTTATTTATGTATTTTCACACACAATTCATACATTACTAATTGTACATAACTTTCAGTTTTTTTTCAACTTTATTTCTAATTAATATATCTAATTAATTTATGTAGCATATCTTTATTTTACATTCTGTGATATATTTACTTTACTTTTATTTTTAGAAAGGAGTTAATAATATGAAAAAAATTAAAAAAATATCACTTTTAATGTCACTTGCACTCTTGTTAAATGTAAATGTAATATTTGCTCAAGAAGAGCCTAAGGCTCCTATTATCAGTGATTGGTCGGTACTTTCAGTAGACAATGCACAAAAAAAAGGCATAGTTCCCCTAACTACAACATACAAGGACTATACTCAAAATATAACAGCTGATGAGCTAAAAGAATTAAATGCAAATTTAGAGAAAAAATTTAATTCTTATGGTATTTTAAAAAATACAAGTTTTAAAGATTTAAGTACAAAAAACGAACTGACCAGAGAAACTATACTTTTAAATTTATTTAATACTCTTGGTCACTATGACAAGGATGTCAACGAAAAAACTGACGCTATTAAATGCCTGCAAGAAAATAAAATTCTACTGGGAAATGGTAGCAATTTAAACCTTGATAAAAGTGCCACTTATGAAGAAACTGCAACTTTTTACAATAGAGCAGCTGACTACTTAATTTATAAAAACGACTTTGGTGCCAAGGGTTATTTTTACAAAGCTGAAAATAAAAACAACACTGTATATATGTTTGGCTCCATTCACCTTGGTTCAAATGAAATGTATCCAATGAAAAAGGAAGTTATGGATGCCTTTTACAAATCAGATGAGCTATATGTAGAGGTGGATATTTCCAATGCCGATGAAATGTCCTATATGACTGATTTAATGCCTAGAACTGACGGCACTTCTCTTAAAGACGACTTAGATGCACAGACATATGCAAAGTTAAAAAAATATATGGATAAATATGAAATTCCCGAGGAAAATTACAATTCACTTAAACTTTGGGCAGCATATAATCAAATATCAAATATTCCCGTTGCAGTTAACAAACCCTATGGCTCAACTCTGGGAATAGATACTCACTTTATCACCCATGCAAAAATTCTTGGAAAACCTGTAGGAGAAATGGAGTCAGTAAAACTTCAAGCTGACACTCTTGCAGGATATGATGAAAAATCTTATAAAAATATGTTAGTTAACTTAATTGAAGATTTAGATGCCAACGGAGAAGCCAATCAAATTAATGGCATTGACGAAATGCAAAAAGCATGGATTGACGGAGATAAAAAATTTATGAGTGGTATGTCCAATACAAGTGACCCCTTCTCACAACTTTTGCTTGTAGACCGAGATCCGAAAATGGCTGAAAAAATTGAGGGAATGTTAAATTCCGACAGTGGAAAAACTTATTTTGTAGTAGTTGGTTCACTACACTACGTTCCGGAAAACAGCGTTCTTAAATATTTAACAGACAAGGGTTTTAAAGTAGAAGACTTAAATATTTAAAAGTAAAACACACCTTTAAAGTTAGAAAATAAACTAACTAAAAGGTGTGTTTTTTATATATTTATACTGTTTTCCGAATTTATAAATTTTGCGTTTTTCTCATCTCTTCCCTGTAATAGATACTTTGTCTCTCCTCTGTAGTTTTCCATTGTCACTTCTTTTTTTAAATTAAATATAAGGTCTCCACCATCTCTATTTATTATTAATCCAAACTTTAATCCGCTGTAAGTCAGTGCATAATAATCTCCGTCACTATCTCCAATATAAAGTAGAGGCGGCTTTTTATAGTGCCTTTCCAGTTTTTTTAAAATTTCTGCCTTGCCCTCCAGTATTATAGCTATTTCTCTTTCGTCTACTTCTGCTAAAAATCTCTCTTCTTCACCTTTTAATAAATTAAGTCCAAAAATTTCTCCACTTGAAAATCCATAGCCATAATTTCCTATTGCAAACTCTTCAATTACTATTTGAGATGAAGACGTACATATATAGACGTCTATGTTATTTTTTCTAAGTTCACTGAATAGTTCAATTTTTTCAGGTACATTTCTTATTCCAACTCTATGGGTAAATTCTAAAGTTTCACCATTTCTAAGTACAGTTTTAAATTCAATTCTACCAATACTTTCATTCATCCAATAGTCTATAGCCTCTCTTGAAAGTACTCTAACTTCATCTTCAGACATATTGTAAAATAAGTATAAAATTCTATAACACTGCATTTTATAAGACATTTCAGTTGCAACTTCTACGTATATATAGACCATTTTAACTACAAAACTCTCATATACACAACTCTCTTTTACTTCTTCCAGTGTCTTTATTTTTAGCTCTTCTAATATATATTTATAGTCCTCTCCAATTTCATCAACTATACTATTTATCTTATCTAATTCTTCTGGTTTCACGTCTATATCTTTTTTTACCACATATAAAAATTCTTCTAATTTCATATTGTATTTTAAGTTTAATAACTGGTACATAAATACAGCTTCTTCAATGTCAAAAATAATAGTAGTATTGTCCCAATCAGATACAACATAATTTTTTTCCCATTTACTATTAAAATTTTCCAACCTATATTCAGCTATCATTTTTTTTAATGTGCTATAGTTTTTATCTGTCCATCCTCTTTGTTTTAACATACTGCTCTCCTAATTTATAATATGATAATTGTACCACAATAAAGCACTTTCTAAAATCAAAAGGCTATTTACATAAAAGAGTGCCTGTAGAATATAATCTACAGGCACTCTTTTATATTATTTTTTTGTTATTACAATTTTCCCAACGTGACCGTTTAAGTCAACTTCTCCTCTATCAAGGTCAATTTCTTCAAGATCTGTTGCCAAAGTTTCCTTTTTGATAAAGTCTTTATAGTTTCTAATTGCATTTATTACTTCGTCGTCACATTGCATTGAAATTTTAATGTTATCAAGTACGTCTAAGTCTTCTTGTTTTCTAAATTGTTGTACTTTAGAAATAAATTCTCTTACAAGTCCCTCTTCTATTAATGCCGGTGTAAGCTCTGTATCTAAAATTACAAATAAGTTGTTTTCCATTATTACGTCAAATCCATCTTTAGATTTTATATTTATAATTATATAGTCTTCTAGTATTTCAGTGTCTTCACCGTTTAAGTTCATTATTACATTTCCCTTTGAAAGTTCTTCTACAAATTCTTTAGGGTTTACATTTTTAAGTTCATTTCCAAAGGATTTAATTTTAGGTCCCAGTATAGAGCCTGCAACTTTAAAGTTCGGTTTTAATTCATAGTCCATAAATACTGATAGGTCGTCTTCAAATAAAACTTCCTTTACGTTTAGCTCCTCTTTTATTAAATCTGTAAGGTCTCCAATTATCTCTTTGTACTTTCCGTCTATTATAACTTTTGAGATTGGTTGGCGAACTTTTATTTTTACTTCTTCTCTTGAAGCACGGCCTAGTGCTACTAAATTTCTCACAAGGTCCATTTTTTCTTCAAGTTTTTCATCTATTAAAGACTCATCTGAAGTAGGGAAGTATTCCAAGTGAACTGATTCACCATCTGTTAATGACTTAAACAGTTCTTCAGCTGTAAATGGAACAAATGGAGCTATTATTTTTGTAAGTCCCAATAGTATTTCATAAGTTGTATTGTAGACTGCTTTTTTATCATCATCTATTTCTGTCTTCCAAAATCTTCTTCTGTTTCTTCTGATATACCAGTTTGAAAAATCTTCAATTACAAAGTCTTGAATATTTCTCACAACTTTTGTAAGTTCAAATATTTCCATATCTTCTTTTACACTTTTTAACAGACTATTGTATTTTGAAAGTAGCCACTTATCTATTTCATCTCTATTTTCATAGGATACTTTAAATTCTCTTGGATCTATTTCATCTGTATTTGCATATAAGCTAAAGAAATTATAAATATTTCTCAAAGATCTAAAGAACTTAGAGTCTACTTCTCTTAAACCTTCTTCATCAAATTTAGTTGGAGACCAAGGTGGCGAAACGTACATTAAATACCATCTAACTGTGTCAGCTCCATATTTGTCAAATAATTGAAATGGCTCTACAGTATTTCCCTTGGACTTACTCATCTTTTTGCCATATTTATCTAAGATTAAGTCATTTACCAATACATTTTTATATGGACTTTTCCCAGTCATATAAGTTGATATTGCAAGAAGTGAATAAAACCAACCTCTTGTCTGGTCTATTCCCTCACATATGAAATCTGCAGGAAACAGCTCATTAAAATCGTCTTTGTGCTCAAATGGATAGTGCCACTGTGCAAATGGCATTGAACCTGAGTCAAACCAAACGTCAATTACTTCTTTTTCTCTAGTCATTAACTTACCACATTCCGGACAATTTATATGAACATCATCTACATATGGTCTGTGAAGTTCTATAGTTTCATCTATATCTTCAACTGCTAAGTTTATTAGTTCTTCCCTAGAACCCACTGACTCTAAATGTCCACATTCACACTTCCAAACAGGTAGTGGTGTTCCCCAATATCTGGATCTGGAAATTGCCCAGTCATTTAAATTTTCAAGCCAGTTGCCAAATCTCTTTTCTCCAACAAAATCCGGGAACCAATTTACTCCATCATTATTTTCTATTAACTTATCTTTAAATTTTGTAACTTCTATATACCATGATGGGTGTGCATAGTATATTAATGGAGTTCCACATCTCCAGCAGTGAGGATAGTTGTGAACAAATTTTTGTTTTTTAAACATAAGTCCATTGTCCTTTAAATAGTGGATTATATCGTGATCTGCATCCATTACAAAAGTATCCTTCCAAGGAGTTGCTGTGAATTTTCCATCTTCATCTACTGGATTTAATACAGGTAAATCATACTTTCTTCCTGTTTTATAGTCATCTTCTCCAAATGCAGGAGCAGTGTGGACAATTCCAGTGCCGTCTTCTGTTGTAACGTAGTCAGCACAGGTTACAAAAAAAGCTTTTTTATCTACACTTAAAAATGGCAACAACTGTTCATACTCAACGTATTCCAAATCTTTGCCCTTCATTTTTTCCAATACTTCATATTCTTCGCCAATAACTTTATCTGCCAAGGCCTCTGCTAAATAATAAACTTCGTCTTTATATTTAACTTTTATATAATCTATATTCGCATTCACTGTCAAAGCCACGTTTGATGGCAGTGTCCACGGAGTTGTAGTCCAAGCTAAAAAGTACTCATCTTTTCCCTTTAACTTAAATTTAGCAACGACAGTCTCTGTCTTTATTTCTTCGTAGCCTTGTGCAACTTCGTGAGAAGCAAGTCCAGTTCCGCATCTTGGACAATATGGCAATATTTTATGTCCTTCATATAGAAGTCCATCTTTAAACATTTTATCTAATATATGCCAAACAGATTCAATGTAGTCATTTTTAAGAGTTATATATGGATCATCTAAGTCAATTAAATATGCCATTCTCTTAGTTAACTCTCTCCACTCTTTCTCATATTCAAATACTGAATCCCTACACATTTTATTAAATTCTGCTATTCCATATTTTTCTATATCGTGTTTATTTTTAAGTCCAAGCTTTTTTTCTACTTCAATTTCAACAGGTAAACCGTGAGTGTCCCATCCTGCTTTTCTATTGACTTTATATCCTGTCATAGTCTTATATCTACATGTCAGGTCCTTTAATGTTCTAGCCATAACATGGTGTATTCCCGGTCTTCCATTGGCTGTTGGAGGTCCTTCATAAAAAATATATGATTCATTTCCATCTCTGGCTTCAACTGACCTGTGAAGCAAGTCAATTTCTTCCCAGTATTTAGAAATATTTTCTTCTCTTTCCTTTACAGATTCCTTTGAAAGTGCTTTAAAAGCTTTCATCTTATCTATCACTCCTATATAAAAATAAAAAATCCCTTTAAAATAAAGGGACGAACAGTGTCGCGGTACCACCCTAATTACAGGTAACTATCACTTGATATCTTAACGCGATTAACGTTAGAACTCCAAGCTGATCTATATAATAATATTTTATGCCCTTACACCACATAGGCACTCTCTTTAAAAAAAATTATTATACCCTTCTCTTCACTGTTCTATACAAATTGATCTAAAGTTGAACTGCTAAATGAATCAATCAACATACTTTTTACATCTACTAATTTCATATGAAACTTGCAATAATTGTATGCCGCCGGATTGTTTCCAAATAGTGTGCAATCTGGTCCCTCTTCATCTAGGCAATTATTCACCACAATTGGTCCATCAACAGCTAAAATAATATCATATAAAGAAATAGTTTCTTTTGGTCTTTTTAACTTGTAACCTCCAGTAGCTCCCCTTTGAGCTTCTGTTATTCCTGCTAAATTTAATTTTCTAAGTATTCTAAGAGCAAATCTCTCAGGAATTGATTGTTGGTATGCAATTTTGGGAGCACCTACAATTTCTCCTTCCCTACTTGCTAAATACGCACAAATTCTGAAGGCATAGTCAATCTCTCGGGTTATTTTCAAATTCTATCACCATACTCCTTTTGGTACATCCACCATATAATATAATAAAAAACCCGTTACGTCAATGTAAAAAAGTTCTCCTGTTCTCTTCTAATTCTTACTATTTCAGAACTTTCATCTAGCTCCACATCTTCATAACTCAATGCCTCGCCTTTTTTTATATTTCTTCTCACTCTTACATTTCCCACTAAAATTCCCATTGGAATTAAGTTTTCGCTTTTTTGTACTTCCGCACTTTCTAATACACCATATACTGTATTGCCGCCAATTCCATCTATGCTCTCTCCAATTGCTAAATCTTTTTTTGCAATTGCTACAGTTTCAGCCACTGGTTTTCCTATACTGGCAATTGAGCTATCTCTAAGTACAACTGCCTTTATTATAGAGTTTGGGGTTTCAATACTAGTTAAATGATAAGGTCTATATATGGCAAAATTAGGGCCATCGCCCATTTTTAAATAATTCATTTCAGAAGTGAGTACATCGGATTTACACTTCACTATGGCAAATACTCCTGGTGCAATTCCCTTTACAAAGTCCACAGTTTTGTAACTATTTAATATTCCGCCTTCATCTTTAGTCTTTATATCCTCTGCCAAAGTTTTTGGTGAGGATATAAATCCATGGCAACCTCTTGTATCTGGTAAAAATCCTGTTGCATTACAAACTGCATTTAACTCTGTCATCGTATTTGTTCCATCGACAAAAGAAGTTAACATTTTCGGGTTTAAGCCCTTTTTTAAAGCTTCCTCTTTTAGTTCATCTGGTGTAGCATAATAATTTAACTCATTATTCTTACCTTTACCCAAAACTAAAATTTCAAAACCAACTGTATTTAAAAATTCATATAATTCAATTATAGCGCCCGGTTCATCGCCTGCTGAACCTGTATATATTACTCCCTTTTTATCAGCCAATACTTTTAAATAGCACCCAACAGTAGCATCCATTTCTACATTTAATGTTACAATGTCAACGCCATTTTCAATTGCGCAAAGAGAAATTTTTGTTCCCTCTTCTGTATTTCCTGTACAGTCTACAACACAGTCTACAACAGTTGCAGCTATTTTATTGTTCGTTGTAGCAACATAGTATCCTCTATCTATAGCCTCTTTAGCCTCTTCAATAGAATTTGTTTCAATTACTTTACTTCTATCAACTTTCGCCTTATCCAAAGCACTATAAACTGATTCCAATCTTCTAGAAGACATAACTGCCGGAATAAAATTATCTAAAAGTTCAAGTTGTGCCACTAGAGATGAACCCATAATACCTGCACCCACTATTCCAACTTTTATTTCTCCGTGTTTTTCTAAAGATTTTTTTAAATAGAACATAAATTCCTCCAAATAACAAAGAATAAAATTATAAAGTTAATTAATAGATCTTGCTGCTAATATAGCTGAAGTCGCAGCCCACTGTATATTGTATCCGCCACAATCTCCATCTACATCCATTACCTCTCCTATTATATAGAGACCTTTTATAATTTTAGATTCAAAAGTTTCCTCATCAATTTCACTTGTAAGCACTCCGCCACTTGTAACTTGAGAGTTTTCAAATCCCTTTGTTCCCTCTACTTTAAACTTCATTCCCAACAATAAGTCTATTAACAATGCAATATCTCTGTTAGACAACATATCCATTGTAATATCTTTATTAAATTTCAACATTTCCAATACAATATATATAAATTTTTTATCTATAATTCCCAAGAGCCAGCGCTCAATTGAATAATTTTGCAGTGTATAAAACCTATTTAACAATTTTTCTCTTACTTGAGTCTTGTCTTTAATATTATTTATTAGTGGCACTATTATTGATAAATTGCCTTTTTGGTAATTTATCATTCGAGATATATCTAAAATAGGCGGACCACTAATTCCATAGTTAGTAAATAATATTTCACCATGTCGCCTATCTATAATTTTATCATCTTCGTAAAGCTCTACTTCACCTACAACTTTTACGCCACTTAGGTGTTTTAAATAATTTGAATTTAATTTCACCTGTGTCAAAGCTGGAAAGACATCAGATATAGTATGTCCCAATTTCTGAACTAACTTGTAGCTCCTTCCGTCTGAGCCTGATGATGGCATAGAAGATCCTCCCACTGCAAAGATAACTCTATCTGCAGTAAAACTCTCCTCATTTGTACGAACTATAAAACCATTTTTCTTTTCTATAGAAATAACTCTTTTAGAAGTAAGTACATCTACTCCCAGTTCTTCCAGCTCTTCTAAGAGCATATTTACCACACTTTGTGCCTTTAATGCTATTGGAAAAATTTTACCATTATTTTCCTCTGTAGTAATTATTCCAATTTCATTTAAATAATTAATAAAGTCCTCATTGTTAAATTTTGACAGTGCCATTTCAACAACATCACCTTCACAGTGATAATTTTCTCTTCCCAAATTAACATTAGTTAAATTACATCTTCCATTTCCGGTAACTAACATCTTTTTTAACACTCTGTCGTTTCTCTCTAAAATAATTACATCATGACCATTTTTACGCAACTCAATTGCAGCAAAAATTCCGGAAATTCCTCCGCCAATTACTATTATTTTCATTAAAACCAAGTCCTATAAATATAAATTACATACAAAATAGTAACAATCACAAAAGCAATGCTAGTTTGTTTCTTTTTTTGATATATAGAGTACCCTGTAAAAAACAACAGTAAAATTAGAAACATAATATTAGTAGTTAAACTATTCGATAAAGTTAATGACATAATTACCTCCTTCTGCACTCTATTAATTATATATAATAGACTTAGATTTTTAAAGCACTAATATCTAATCTTTTCTCAATTAAAAGTTACAATCTCAATATTATATGTTGTTGTATTTAAATTGCCTTAGCTATAGAATAATATTATAGTAAATATTTAATTAACATCATTTTATTTAATTAATTTACAAATTTTGGAGGTATAAAATGAAATTAGAAAATATTGAACCTACATTGGTTTTTAAGTACTTTGAAGAAATATCTCAAATACCTAGAGCTTCTGGAAATGAACTTGGAATTTCAAATTACTTAGTTAAATTTGCTAACGATAGAAATTTAGAAGTAATTCAAGACGAAAAATTAAATGTAATAATTAGAAAAAAAGCATCTATTGGATATGAAAACTCCAAAGCTATAATACTACAAGGCCATATGGATATGGTTCCTGAAAAGGGAGAACATTCAACACATGACTTTGAAAAAGATCCAATTGAACTGGTAGTTGAAGATGACACCTTACACGCAAATGACACTACTCTTGGTGCAGATGACGGAATTGGAGTTGCTATGGCACTTGCTGTTTTAGATGACGACAATATACTTCATGGACCATTGGAAGTTCTAGTTACAGTATCTGAAGAAACAGACTTAGGAGGCGCATTGGCACTTTCTGACAGTGTTTTAAAAGGAGACTACTTAATAAATATCGACTCTGAAGAAGAGGGAATTATGACCGTAGGATCTGCAGGCGGAGAACTATACACCGGATACTTCACTCCGGAAATTACTTCTATTTCCAATGAATATAAAAGCTATGAATTTAATTTTACAGGACTTACTGGAGGTCACAGCGGAAACGAAATAGCGAACCCAAAGGGGAATATGATTGTCGTTATGGCAGACTTCATTTCTAAGCTTAGTGATTCTATGTTAATTGACTTTTCCTGTGGTACTAAGGACAATGCCATACCTAGAATGGGAAAACTTAAAATAGCACTTAAAAACGTTGATAATATTAACTTAGTTTTTGAAGAACTCTATGAAAAATACAAGAACTTAGATGGAAAATTATCAATATCTTACAATGAAATGAATAACCCTTCAACAGCTCAAAGTAGCATCTCAACAGCAAAATTCGCTGAGTATTTACTTTCTCTTCCAACTGGAGTTAACAGCTTTATAGATGAAAAAAATAAAATTGTTGCATCTTCATCTAATTTGGCAATTGTAACTAAAAAAGATAATTCTGCCTACGAAGTTTGGAACTCCATTAGATTTAGTGCTGAATCTTTACTAGATGACTTTAAAAATAAATTTAATGAAGTATCTAAAAATTATCCAGTTACATTTAACTATTCAAATTACTATCCTGAATGGGAGTATAAGAAAGAATCTGAATTTAGAGAAATAGCAATGAACTTATATGAGAAAATGTACAATAAAAAAATGACACTTGAGATTACCCATGGTGGTCTTGAATGTGGGGTATTCTACGTTAAATATAAAAACTTAGATATGATTTCAATTGGACCTGACATAAGGGGAGCTCACACTACAACAGAGTCTCTATCTATTTCATCTACTAAGAGAGTGTACGACTATTTAATAGAACTCTTAAAATCATTAAAATAAATCTAAAATCAAATACTAAAGGCATGCCAATAGAGCATGCTTTTTTGTTTGTTCCATATTAATAAATATAATATAAAATAAAATAATGTAAATAAAAAAGTCCACCAACGATACTTAAACGTATTCGTCAATAGACTTTTATGTAAACCGGCATCACCTACTCTCCCAGGTCGTTACCAACCAAGTACCATCGGCGTAATGAGGCTTAACTTCTGTGTTCGATATGGTTACAGGTGTGTCCCTCTTACTATATGCACCGGATTAAACCACAACAACTACTTATATATATAACTTCTTTTACCTACTATTCCTAGTTAGGTTATTATTGGTCAAGTCTTCGACCTATTAGTACTCATTAGCTTCAAACATTACTGCTCTTTCACCTTGAGCCTATCTACCTCATTTTCTTCAAGGGGTCTTATCTTTCGAGGGAAATCTCATCTCGAGGGGGGCTTCGTGCTTAGATGCTTTCAGCTCTTAT
>NZ_FQXI01000025.1 GCF_900129925.1 Anaerosphaera aminiphila DSM 21120
TGCATGTTATACAGATGTAGAAGAAGAGTTGGGAATAGATTTTTACTTTGCAGATCCCTACAGTGCTTGGCAAAGGGGAACGAATGAAAATAGTAATGGGCTATTACGTGAATTCTATCCTAAGAAAACCGACTTATCGAAAATCAGTAATGAAAGTTTAATTAAAATATTATATAAAATAAATTCCAGACCTAGAAAATGTCTGGAATTTAGAACAACATTTGATGCATTTTTATACGAGATAAATAATTTGGAGTAAGTGTCGCAATAATTATTGCAATTCAGCATTTAAAAAAAGCAGTGCATCTAAAATATTTTAGATGCACTGCTTTTACTATTTTTCAATAATAATTAATTATAAGTCAATTATTTCATATTTATAATTTAAACTATCTAAAAATTTAAACATATCATCAGTTGAGATAAAAATTGTCTTTGTGTTGTCATTTGGGTGGAATGTGACAATCTTATCTTTTAACATTTCTCTGTCGACACAGATATTTATGTCGTGGGAGTCATTATTTAAAAAGCCAAATATAGATACAACTCCAGGTGAAAGGGATAACTTTTCCATTAATTTTTCAGAGGAGCCAAATTTCATACCTTTTTCATCAAGAATATCTCCAAGTTTTTTCATATCAAGAGATTTTCTATCGTCCATAATAACTAAGTAGTATCTGCTTTTTTTGCGATTGCATAAAAAAAGTGTCTTTGTTGGAACGCCTTCTTTGCCCTCAATGTATTTATCCGCTTCTTCAGTAGTAAATACTGCAGGGTGTTCAACGATTTCATAGGGAATTCCAATATCTTCTAAGTAGTTATAAACTTTTTGATACGCTTCCATAATATTACTCCTTTCAAAACTTAAAATACTTATTATTTTTTATTATACCACCAAAGCAAAGTTATTTTCTAGAGATAGTGTAAGTTATAGCAAATCCAAGAGAAAGGGTAAGTAGACAAATTAATATATTACTTAAATTTGGCACTCCGGGAAATATTTCAACTACAGAACCCAGTATAAATCCTAAAATTATTAAATAGGTGGGCTCGGGATATTTGTCCATAAGTTTTTCCAATGTCTTAGTTGTGAGAATTATACCAAGTATAAAGCCTATTCCAATGGGTACTAAAAATGGAAAGTAAAATTCTGTAATGGCTCTAATGGTCTCATCGTAAAGGCCTATTAGAAGTAACATATAAGATATGCTGATTCCGGGGAGCACCAGTGCAATGGCAATTATAAATCCAGCTAAAATAAGTAGTAGGGAACTTAAAAATCCCGCTTTTAAATCAATGTCTTTAATATTATTTACAGATATGGAAAATAAAAGGACTATTAATATTCCAACTGCTATATAGCAAACTGTTTTAATGGAAATACTACTGGCCTTAGCTTGTCTAAAAATTAGGGGAATGCTACCGATTGCAGCTCCTATAAATAAATAGTGCATTGGCATTGGATACTTTTCCAGTAAACTTAAAATAGGCTTGGAGAATAAGAGTATTCCAATAATAGCCCCAATGGAAAAGAGAGCTAAAAATAAAAAGCTGGACCTCTTGTGTTTCATAAAGGAACTAACTGATGATATTAATTTGTCGTAGATTCCAAGAATAATAGCCATAGAACTACCGCTAAGTCCTGGAACTAGCATGGAACTGCCAACAATCAGTCCCTTTAAAATTATAATAAAAGTATCCATTGAAGTTGCCTTTCTAAAAAATTATATACTAACTATTGTACATTATAATTTAAAGATATGAAAATCAAGTGGAAATTTAAAATTATAGGGAGTATTTATATTAACGCTTTACTAGGTAATATAATGGGTATCAAAAATATGAGAATGTAAATTATTTTAATACAGTTATATTAAAAAGGAGGAAGACAATGAGATTAGAAGATAAAATAGTTATACTGACGGGTGCCAGTTCGGGAATAGGAAGAGCAACAGCTCTTAGATTTGCAAAAGAAGGTGCAAAGGTAATTGCCATGGCCAGAAGAAAAGAAAGACTGGATGAGTTGGCAGGAGAGGCAAAGGACTTTGCAGGAGAAATAATTCCCTATGTTGGAGATGTTTCAAAGGACGAAGATATAAAGGGCGTCGTTGCAATGGCAATTACTAAGTATAATAGAGTAGATGTACTTATTAATAATGCCGGAATACTGGATAAAATGAAGACAGCAAGTGATATTGATGATGAACTCTGGGATAAAATTTTAAATGTAAATGTGACTGGTGTCATGAAAATGATTAGGGAAGTTATACCGCACATGGTTGAACAAAAATCAGGAAGCATTGTAAACACAGCTTCTGTTGGAGGATTGTTTGGAGGAAGAGGCGGAATGGCATATGTGGCATCAAAGCATGCAGTTATAGGAATGACGAAACACATTGGATTTGAATTTCAAGAATATGGGATTAGATGCAATGCTGTAGCGCCTGGATCTGTTGCAACAGAAGTATTTGGAACGGGAGAGGGAGTAAATCAATCTGTAATGGAGAAACTAAATAAGGGAGTAGCTGTTCTTCCGGTACTTGGCAAAGCAGAGGAAATTGCAAATGTAATGCTATTTTTAGCATCTGATGAGGCAAGCTTTGTAAATGGAGCAGTTGTAGTTGCAGATGGCGGTTGGACTGCATTTTAAAATATTAAATACAGTTGGTATGAATTTTTATTTAAAGGGGACGTAATATGAAAAAGAAAATTAAAATTATTCCAAATGGACCATATGAAGTATCAAAAGGGATACCTTTAAAAAAAGCAATAATAGGTATAGACAGTAGAGGAACCAGTGAAAAGTGGATAGAAGGCAGAGAGTATGAAAGCGGCGAAGAGAGCTACTACCTTTGTAGATGTGGACACTCTTCCAATAAACCCTACTGTGATGGAACTCATGAGAAAATTGAATTTGAGGGAAAAGAATATGCAAGTAAAGAGCCTTATGTAGATGGGTGCAAAGTTTTTGAAGGACCTACAATTGACCTATACGACAATGAAGAACTTTGTGCATCAATGAGATTTTGTGACAGAGGTAAGGGCGTTTGGCAGGCAACTATGGATTCAGATGACCCAAGTAGTAAGAAACTTGCCATTCAAGAAGCATGTGACTGTGCAGCGGGAAGACTTACTGTAGTTACAAAAGACGGAGAGGTAATTGAACCTAAGCTCCCAGAGGAAATCAGTCCAATACAAGATACAGCTGCCGGAGTGAGAGGGCCGTTGTGGGTTAAGGGCGGAATAGAACTGGAAGGAGCAGATGGAGAGGTCTATGAAGTTCGAAACAGAATGACACTTTGCAGATGTGGAGAAAGTAAAAATATGCCATATTGTGATATTTCTCATATGAACTGTGAACAGATGCAAGGCTTTGATAAATAATTATAAGAAAATAAATTAAAACAGTTTGAATTTTTTATTCAGACTGTTTTTTTGTTTTAAAAAATATTTGTTAATAATTAATTTTGGGTCACTTGAGTATAGAAAATGACCTCTTATGTAAAAGCGCTTTATTCTAAAAAAGGTTTACAGTATACTTAATTTACAAGAGGAGGTCGCTATGAAATTTGAAGTGAAAGTTCACAAGGACTATATAGAAACTGAAATAATTATAAAAACTAATTCTCAAATAAAAGTAAACAAAATTTTAAATAAACTTGAAGGAGATTTTAAAGGAGAATATATATTTTTAAATATACCTACAGGTAGTGGATATGAAAGAATTCCTACAAGAGAAATCACTTATATAGAAATCTATGGTTCTGATTTAGAAATACATCTACTTTCAGGAGAAATAATAAAGATAAAAGGTAGACTATATCAAATTTTAGAGGATTTAAATCCCGGAGTATTTATTCAAATTACAAAGTCATCTGTTGTAAATACTGATTATATAAGAAAAATAGAAAGTACATTTTCAGGAAATATGAGTGCAATTCTTAGAACTGGGAAAAGTGTAGTTATTTCACGAAGGTATTGGAAGAATTTAAAAGAACTGTTATTTGAAAAAATAGAGGAGGAAGAAAATGAATAAATCTGCTAAAGAAATCATCAATGGAATTTTTATTGGAATGGGAACAGCAAGTACTGTATTTTTAATAATGAAGTTTTTTTTCTTGGATTTTGCAGGGCAAAGGGAAATAAAAAGTGTTCTCTTAATGGGAATAATAGTAGGTGCCACTACAATTATTTATACGTCGGAAAGATTGAATTTATTCATTCAAGTTTTAATACATCTCAGTATAAGTTATGTTACATTTTTATTTGCATCTTCTTACGGTGCTTGGTTTCCTTTTAAAGAGGGGATAGTAAGTGGAACACTAATATTTATATTAATATTTATTGTATTGTGGACTTTCTTTTACTTAAGAGAAAAAAAAGAATTAGAAGAAGTAAATTTGAAATTAAGGGAAAGAAATAAGTAAAATAAATTAAAACAGTTTGAATTTTTTATTCAGACTGTTTTTTTGTTATATGGAAATGTGTTATACTTTTAGTAAAGTGAAACAGTTTTAAAGGAGGATAATATGTTAAATATAGATAGTATTTTAATGGCGCAAAAGAGAATAGAGCCATATATTTACAAGACGCCAATAATTCCATCACAGAACTTAGGTGAAATTTTAGGTTGTGAGGTATTTATTAAACCGGAGTGTATGCAGAGGACAAATTCTTTTAAAATTAGAGGGGCATTAAATAAAATGCTTTCAATGCCAAAAGATGAAGTTCAAAGAGGAGTAGTTGCAGCTTCTTCAGGAAATCACGGGAAGGGTGTTGCCTTTGCAGCAAAACTCTTGGGAGTAAAAGCTACAATTGTAATTCCGGACACGGCACCTCAAATTAAAGTAGATGGAATAAAAGACTTAGGTGCAGAAGTAATCCAATGTAAATTAAGTGAGCGCCATATAATTGCCAATGAGCTTAGTGAAAAATACGGGTACATAAACATTCATCCTTACAATGACTACGACATTATGGCTGGACAGGGAACTATAGGTCTTGAAATAGTAGAACAGCTTAAAGATGTAGATACTGTAGTAGTTCCAATAGGAGGCGGGGGCTTAATTGCAGGAATTTCCACTGCTGTTAAATCAAAACTTCCGGATGTAAAAATAGTTGGAGCTGAGCCCTATAATTTAAGGCGATATGCAAAGAGTATAGAGGCAGGGGAGAGGGTTCAGTTAGAAGAGCAAAAATCTGAAGCTGATGCGCTTTTAACTTCAACACCCGGTGAAAAAAACTATCCAATAGTATCATCTTTAGTTTCTGAATTCGTAGGCGTGAAAGATGAATATTTATTAAAGGCTATGAAGCTACTTTTAATGGAAGGTAAAATTTTAGCTGAACCATCTTCATGTATTGGAATAGGAGCTATACTTCAAGGAGAGTTAAAAGTTAAAAGAGATGAAAAGATTTGTTTTGTAGTTTCCGGAGGCAATACCGGCATAGACAAAATAAAAGAATTGGAGGGAATTTCCATATGAAACAGGTTTTCAATGAAAATAAACCTAGAGGACACTATTCTCCAGGTGTAATAAGCAATGGAACACTTTATATTTCAGGACAAACTTCAGCAGATCCTACTACGGGTTTTCCACCGAAGGGAATAAAAGAAGAGGCTTGGATGGCACTTAATAAGCTGGAAAGTGTTTTAAAATCAGCAAACTGCCCTAAAGAAAAGGTAGTGATGTGTAAAATTTACCTATCGTCAATGGAGTATTGGGACGATGTAAATAAAGTGTATAGTGAATTTTTTGGAGAACACAGACCGGCGAGAATTGTACTGCCTGTGGGAGAACTAAACAACGGATGCAATGTGGAATTAGAAGCAATTGCAGAAGTAAGTAGTATAAATTAAATATAGCAAATTAAAATACTATAATTAATTATGGTATTTTAATTTTTTGGAAGAAGTACTGTTGAAATTAAATATAGAAGGTGCGTTATGAACAATAGAGAAATTGAAGAAAAAATGGTAGAAGTAGTTAAAGACTACTATGAAAAAGAAAAATTAAATGACACTTTAGCTTATAGAGAGGCAAGTGAAGAAAACTACAAGGCAGTTTCAAATTTAAAATTCCCAAAAGAAGGACGTTCAATAGATGAGATGATTGACCTTTTAAATAGAGATGTATTTCCATATAGAGTAGTTGGAGATCATCCTAGAGATTTTGCATTTATTCCGGCACCAGTAGAGGAAATATCAAAAATCGGAGATGTTCTCACTACACTTTACAATCCAAATGCTGCCGGATGGTTTTCAGCGCCAGTTATCGCCTCAATAGAAAATTTATTAATAGATTTTTTATGTGAGAAGGTGGGATTTGGCAAGGAATCAGGAGGAACTTTTGTATCAGGTGGATCTCTATCTAATTTAACTGCCATAGTTGCCGCAAGAGATGACAAACTTGAAATGGACAATATAAATAAGGGCGTTGCCTATATTTCAAATCAAGCTCACCACAGTGTAAACAAGGGGCTTAGAATAGTTGGAATTCCCGACAGCAGAATACGCAGTGTAAAAACTGATGAAAATTTAAAGATGATACCTGAAGAATTAGAAAAGTTAATTTTAGAAGATAGAAAAAACGGACTTATTCCCTTTATGGTAATAGGCTCTGCAGGAACAACTAACACGGGGACTATAGATCCGCTATTTGATTTGGCACAGGTTTGTCAAAGACAAAATGTGTGGTTTCACGTAGATGGTGCCTTTGGAGGTTCACTATTACTATCTGACACTTATTCAAAGAGATTAAGAGGAATAGAACTTGCAAACAGTGTAACTTGGGATGCTCACAAGTGGCTATTTCAAACCTATACCTGTGCAATGATTCTAGTGAGAGATAAAAAAACTCTTCTAAAGAGCTTTAGTGACAATCCGTCTTATTTAAAAGATGCTCACAGTGAAGATCAAATTGAGTCTTGGGATTTAGGACCTGAACTATCTCGACCTGCACTTAGTGTAAAATTGTGGTTAACTTTACAGACACTTGGTTTAGATGAAGTTGAAAGAAGAATTGACCACAGTGTTAAAATAGGCGAAAAAGCAGAAAGTGAATTAAGAAAATACGACCATTGGCAAATTGTAACTCCTGGAGAACAGGCCATTTTAACGTTTAGATACTACAGTGATAAAAAGACGGAAGAAGAGTTAGACACAATTAACACAGAAATATCTCACGGTATTGTAAGTAGTGGATTTGCAGTTATATTGACAACTGAAATAAAGGGCATGAAAGTGTTAAGAATGTGTACGATTTCTCCTAAGACTACTAATGAAGATATAGAAATGGTAGTAGAAAAATTAAATGAATGTGTGAAGAGTTTAAAACTATAAAATAAAAGTCCTGTTGAAAGACAGGACTTTTTAAGTGTAGAGTTTATATGCTAAATCCATAAAATTTGACACCATGCTCCAAGAATAGGATTGTTTTAACCAGCCAAAGCGTATCATATAACTGGAATCTCTGTGAAAGTGTAGGATTTCTAAATTGTCTATTTCCCTCTGATTAAGAGATGATAGAATTAATTTTTCAGGTAAAAAGCAAGCTCCAACATTTTCAATACAAAGTTCTAAAATAGTGTCAACGCTACTTGATTGAGCTTTTACTATTGGAGAAGAAATAGTTTGAGATAGAAACTCTCTGGCAATTCTGCCGGAGACGTCCTCTCTACTGATTAGTAGGAAAGGGCAATTTGTCAGTGGTGAAAAGTCATTGTGCTCTTGAAGATTTGTAATGATATCTGAGGAGTTTGCTCCATATAAATTTTTCAGAAGTTTTTTAGAAATTACAAATACAACTTCTTCTCTATAGAAGTCTTTAAGTTCCACTCCGGGCAGTTTTTTGGGAAAGTTTGCTATGGCAAGGTCAATTTCTCCCTTAAGTAAAATTTGGTGCAAGACGTCATTTGTATCTTCTATCATTTGAATTTCTACATTTGGATATATTTTTTGAAACTCAGAGATTAACTTTGGCATAATAGTACGGCTTCTGGTGTATGTAATTCCAATTTTTAAGACGCCCTTTTGAGAATTTGAAATATCATAGAATTCTTGAGTCATTGCATTGTATTTTTTTTGAAAATCTGTAGTGTAATTTAAAAACACCTCTCCTGCATAGGTGAGTTTAAGTGGGACTTGGCGAATAAACAACTTACAGTTTAATTCTTCTTCTATAGATGCAATACTTGCACTTAGTGTTTGTTGAGTAATATGTAATTGTTCTGCGGCTTTAGTAAAGCTACGTTCTCTGGCAACTGTTGTAAAATAACTCATACTTAAAAAATTCATCTATCCCACTCCTAATACAGTATATTTACTGTATTATATACCACAAAGAACAGTTGGACAATTGAAATGGTAAATCCTATACTTTATTTAGGAGGAGAGAAATGTTAGAGACTATTACAATACTGTTATTTGCAATTGTTTTATTTATTTGTGTATTATCAAATGTTTCAATAGTTTATGCACTATTGACAGGGTATTTTATATTTTTTACATATGGTTTAATTAAGAAGAATAGCATAAGTGAACTTTTTAAAATGTCCATTTCCGGAGTAAAGACAGTTAAAAATATATTGACGATATTTTTATTAATAGGAATGATTACAGCTGTTTGGCGAGTGGCTGGAACTATCCCTATTATTATTTACTACTCCTCAGGGCTAATAATTCCGGCTGCATTTATTTTAGTGGTATTTTTATTAAACTGTGCGGTTTCAGTGTTAATAGGAACTGCCTTTGGAACTGCTGCAACAATAGGGGTTATTTGCATGACCATGGCTACAACTATGGGTATTAATCCCATTTATGTGGGAGGAGCAATTTTATCGGGAATATATTTTGGAGATAGATGCTCTCCAATGTCCGGAAGTGCAAATTTAGTAAGTGGCTTAACAGAGACTTCCGTCTTTGAAAATATAAAGGAAATGACAAAGACATCGCTAGTTCCCTTTGTACTAACTTGTGTAATATATATTTTTTTAGGGCTTACAGTTAAGGGGAAAATTGATGTAACGGAAATTCAAGAAGTATTTAACAGTGGATTTAATTTACACTGGGTTGCAGTTTTACCAGCTGTTGTAATTTTGCTGTTTTCACTATTTAAAATTGACGTAAAGCTTACAATGTTATGTAGTATTGCAATTGGAATTGTAATTTCTGTGGCAGTTCAAGGAAATAGCATTTTTGAAACTTTAAAAATTATGGCAATGGGATACAATTCAACAGATGCAAATTTAGCTGCAATGTTAAATGGTGGAGGAGTTATATCAATGTTAAATGTAATGTTAATTGTCTGTATTTCATCTTCCTATGCAGGACTTTTTGAGGGAACGGGACTTTTAATAAGTTTAAAAAACAATATTTTTAAATTAAGTAAAAAAATAAGCCCCTATGGGAGCACACTTTTTACAGCCGTTTTTGCGTCAATGATATCCTGCAATCAAACACTGGCAATAATGCTTACACATCAACTTTGCAAAGATACTGTAAAAGATGAAAGTGATATGGCAATTTACTTAGAAAATACGGCAGTGTTAATTCCTGCACTTGTACCTTGGTCTATTGCAGTAGTAGTCCCAATGTCAGCTATAGCTGCGCCAACGGTATGTCTATTGGCTTCCTTTTACCTTTATTTAGTTCCCCTTTGGAATTTTGTATCAATAATGAGAAAAAATAAATTGGAAAGTAGAAAGTCATATAAGTATAGCGTTGTTAATTCATAAAAATAAAGTTAAAAAATAGAGTTTGAAATTTCAAACTCTATTTTTTATGGTTCATTGTCAAATGTTGGGGTAGGTTTTTTCCTACCTCAATTTTTATTCTAATTTTTTGTTTAAATTAACTGCAACACCACAAAATCCTTTTCTTAAAGGTCTCGAAATTACGATATCCATAAGATACTCGTTTAATCACTTTGATTTTATTGTTAAATCCTTCCGTTCTTCCGTTGGTAAATCT
>NZ_FQXI01000011.1 GCF_900129925.1 Anaerosphaera aminiphila DSM 21120
CTTCCTAAGAAAGTTTTTAAAAGCTTCACTTCGGACAGAGGCAAAGAGTTTGCATGTTATACAGATGTAGAAGAAGAGTTGGGAATAGATTTTTACTTTGCAGATCCCTACAGTGCTTGGCAAAGGGGAACGAATGAAAATAGTAATGGGCTATTACGTGAATTCTATCCTAAGAAAACCGACTTATCGAAAATCAGTAATGAAAGTTTAATTAAAATATTATATAAAATAAATTCCAGACCTAGAAAATGTCTGGAATTTAGAACAACATTTGATGCATTTTTATACGAGATAAATAATTTGGAGTAAGTGTCGCAATAATTATTGCAATTCAGCCTTTAAAATACTCTTACTTATATTTGAAATAGTTTTTTTATTTTTTACTTTCATATAAATCGACCGTCCTCTATGTGAAGTATTCTCTCAGCTCTCTGTGCCACTTCCTCATCATGAGATATTACTACAATAGATTTTTGAAATGTTTCATTTACTTTTGTAAATAAATCCATTACTGCCTTGCCTGATTTTCTGTCTAAATTCCCCGTAGGTTCATCTGCTAAAATAATTGACGGATTTGATGCAAGAGCACGAGCTATGGCAACTCTCTGTTGTTGACCGCCTGACAGTTCATTGGGCATGGCATATTTTTTATCGCTAATTCCAAGCACACTTAGTATTTCATCAATATAGTCTTTCTTTACAGTGTTTCCGTCTAGTCCCACAGGCAAAGTTATATTTTCGTAGACATTCATAAGTTTAAGTAAATTATAGGATTGAAATACAAATCCAATGTGCCTTCTTCTTAAAATTGTAAGCTCATCTTGTTTTAACTTTGAATAGTCTTTCCCATCTAAAATTATCTTTCCCTCAGTTGGATTGTCCAAACCTCCAAGTAAGTGAAGTAAAGTGCTTTTCCCTGAGCCACTCGTTCCAATTATGGAGATAAACTCCCCATCTCTTATTTCTATATCTACTCCGTCAAGAGCTTTAACTAAGCTCTCACCTTTTCCATAGTATTTTTTTAATCCTATTCCCTCTAACAAATCAATCACCTCTTAAGTAAATAATATATAAAAATACTTACAAAGTACCTACAAAGTATTTACAAATCATAAAAAGATTTTCCTACATAAATATTACAACACATAATATTTTTAAACATTTTTATTCAACTGTTCTTTAACAACTATATGTTTTTAAACTCCACAAAAAATAGTGATACTACTCTTTAAAGAATAATATCACTATTTAAGTTTTTTAACTTAATATTTAATCTGAATCCAATATTGCTCCCTTATCTGCAGAGGTTACAAGCTTTGCATATCTCTTTAAAACTCCTGTCTTAGGCTTTTCAAATATTTCCACTACTTCTAAACGCCTTTTTATTTCACTTTCATCTACTAACAGTTCCAACTTTCTATTTGGAACATCAATTAAAATTTCATCTCCATCTTCTACTATTGCAATAGGTCCCTTAGCTGCTGCCTCAGGAGAGACATGTCCAATGCAAGGTCCTCTTGTAGATCCGGAGAAACGCCCATCTGTAACTAATGCACAACTGGTATCCAATCCACGTCCTACAAGTAGAGATGTAGTCATATGCATTTCACGCATTCCCGGCCCACCTTTTGGACCTTCATAGGAAATGACCAATATATCTCCTTTTTGTATTTTATCTTCTATTATTGCATCACTTGCTTCTTCCATTGACTTAAAGGTCTTTGCTCTACCTTTAAAATACTTCATAGAAGGGTGTATTCCGGATTGTTTTACTACTGCACCATTAGGCGCAAGATTTCCATATAGTATTGCTATGCCACCTTCAGGTAATTTTGGATTTTCCAACGGAAAAATAACATTGTTTTTTGGTGCAACAACATCTTTAAGGTTCTCCTTAATATTTTTCCCTGTGACAGTTAAATGTTCACTATGT
The DNA here is from genome assembly GCF_900129925.1 of Anaerosphaera aminiphila DSM 21120. Classification (GTDB taxonomy): domain Bacteria; phylum Bacillota; class Clostridia; order Tissierellales; family Peptoniphilaceae; genus Anaerosphaera; species Anaerosphaera aminiphila. Next base: position 1,934 of record NZ_FQXI01000011.1, read on the forward strand.
AAATAGGGTTCAATAGTTTTTAAAATGGCAGGTACTCCACCGGCTTCATGTAACTCTGTAAGTGAGTATTCACCTGAGGGTTTTATATTACAAATATAAGGTACCTTTTTTCCTATTCGGTTAAATGCTTCTAACTCTAAAGGAATTTTCCCTTCATTTGCTATACTCATTAAATGTAAGACACTATTTGTAGAACCGCCCATAGCCATAGTTGCTGCAATAGCATTTTCAAGTGCATTTTTTGTAACTATATCTCTAGGCTTTATATTTTCATTTATAAGCTCTATAATGCGTCTGCCTGTTTGTCTGGCCAATCTCTTTTTTTCAGAACCAACTGCAAGTGAAGTTCCCACTCCTGGAAGTGAAAGTCCTAAAACTTCTGCAAGGCAACTCATAGTATTTGCAGTTCCCATCATTGCACAACTTCCTAAGCTTGGAATTGCCTCCTTTTCAAATTCTGACAACTCTTCATTAGTAAATTTACCTTCAAGTGTCCTGCCTGCAAACTCTCTTATGTCCGTTGTTGTAATTACAGAACAGTGTTCAGACTTCCCAGTAAGGCTTGGTCCTGAAGTAAGAATAATAGCAGGTATATTTATCCTCATTGCCGCCATTATCATTCCCGGAACAATTTTATCGCAACCGGCTATCATAACCATAGCATCAAATCGATGTGATTGAACCATTATCTCTATACTATCTGCAATTATTTCTCTACTTGGCAGAGGATAACTCATTCCAATATGACCTTGGCACATTCCGTCACAAACAGCAATTGTTTCAAACTCTTTTGGCACTCCTCCCACTTCCCAAATTCCCTGTTTCACAAAGTTTCCAAGTTCTTGTAAGTGAGCGTGCCCGGGTACAATTTCATTCCAAGAATTTACAACAGCAACTAGAGGTTTGTCAAAATCATCTTCAATCATTCCCAAACTATACAAAAGTGCACGATGAGCTGAACGTTCTATTCCCTTTGTAAGTTCATCACTTCTCTTTTTTAAATTTTTCATATACACCACCCAAACTTATTATATTTGTTATACCTTAAATTATAGCAACTATAAAGTTACATTCCAAACTTTGTACTAAATTAATTATAAAAAAAGAGATAACATCGCTATCCCTTTAAAGTATATAAACTTTTATATTTTACTCCCTGCTTTGTAAACTTACTTTGATAGAGGAAAAGTTTAGGTTTTTTAATTGTGGCAAATTTAGGCAACTTTATATTTTTAATGTCCTCACTGTCAATTTGAACGTCTCTTGCTATAGTAATATGAGGCGTAAACTCACGACTATCAACTATAATATCCAAATTTTTTAAAATAGTTTTCAAATCGCCATGTAATTTTTGTAAGTCCTTTGAATTTTCACAGCCCAACCACACCAACTTTGAGCCTCTTTTTTTTAAAGTATCCCAATTTATCCGCTGATATACTAAGTTCTCTGGGATAATTTACGTGCAAAAAATCCTCTATTAAATCTTTAGCTTTATTCCTCTCAACTTCTCCTAAAAAATGTAAGGTTAAATGTAAATTATCTTCATTAGTTAAGCGACACTTTTCAGATGATTCCTTAATTTGACTTTGTATGTACTTTATATTTTCTTTCCACTCTTTAGAAAGTTCAAAAGCTATAAATAACCTCATATTTTCTCCTATTAATTTAATCTATTTCAATACTCTTTAAATAATTTTTATAAAATACAAATGTTAAAAATATAAACATTACCGGTATGTTAAATACTTTGTCTTCTGCAAATTTTAATATTACAATAAATCTGTATAAGAACATTCCACCGGAAAATATTGTCATATATTTAAACATTGAACTGCTTTTTAAGTTTATAGCCTTAATTCCATATACACAGTATAACAAATACAGTCCACGTTTAAACAACTGATATATAAAAGGCAGCAACAAATTATTAAAATTATCAGAATTAAAATAAGTTATTATTAAAGTTATAAATGATAATATTTCCATAAAACCCTCTATATAAAACAGTGGTCTAATCATTTCTAAAAAACTATAATTTTTTATAGGATTTCCCATATTCTTTTCCATATACTCACACTCCTATCTATACTATCTTTATTATTTATCTTCCAACCTTTTTAGTTTTTCAGTATTTTCACCGTTGTCCTTACTTATTGAATATAGTTGAACAAATGCAAAAATAAGAACAATATAAATAACATAATCATCTAAAGTAAAATTTCCAAATCTAATTGCATTTACTTCTCCTGTTAGCAAAGAAAATACTAATAGTAATCCTGAAATAATTGCTTCTATTTTATAGTTTTTTGATGTATTTGTTGTTAAAGACTTTACAGCATAAAAAGAAAGTAAAAAAAGCAATATAACTTTAATTATTCCCACTATAAAATAAATGTTCATTATACTTTTTCCACTATTAAAATTAATATCATCACGTAAAATAAGTGCTATCGTTGAAATTCCATATACTACACAAAATATTATACAACACAAACATAATGTCCACTTAAGTATCCCCACAAATTTAAGTTTCTTATTTACGTCCTTAATCATACCGTCGTCCTCCTTCAATAATACATCTAGTGAAATATTGTAGTAGTCACTTAATAAAACCAGGCTCTCTAAATCCGGATAACTTTTACTGGTCTCCCAATTTGAAATTGTCTGGCGAGAAACTTTTAACTTCTCCGCAACTTCACTTTGAGTAATATTTAGTTTGTTTCTCTCTTTTTGTAATCTCTCTCCTAATTTCATTTCTACTTCCTTTCTAACTAAATTATATATTTGTAAGGAGTTTTCATAAAGACTGGAATCTTTGCAACGCCACTTTTTACTTTAAAAGTTTGTACAAATAATCTTTGCATCCTCTATTTTTAGACATTTAATTATTAATCTATGTATTTATTATAACCTTTTTTAAATTTAAGTATTAAAAATTATCAGTTTATTTGGATATTAAATAATAATAAAATAACAATTTTTTAGGTATTGAGTAGTGTCATATTAACTTTAGACACTTCCCAACACCTATATTTTCTACTGAACTTAACTATGATTTTTAATAATGTAAATTCACTTCCCAAATTGTTAAAATATTACTTTAGATTAAAATTAAAATCTTTGGGCATTTATATATGTAAGGAGCGTGTCTATGAGAGAAAAACTAAATTTAAAAAACCTTTCTAAATTTTTAAGTATTACAGGGTTTATGTTAGCTGCATTTTCAACTTATAGAATTGTAAAAGTTCGTGCATCTCTTCCTCCAGGAGTTTGCCCTGTTGACAACCAAAGAGGATTTTTATTTCTATCAATTTTTTTACTTTTATCATCTTTGGCTTTAGATTTATTTTTAGAAAAAAATAAAAAGTTATAAGAAACTGTGTCTATAAGTTTCTTATAACTTTTATTTGTAACTCTTTCTATAAAACTAACTAATATGTCCAATACTTATAATAATTTTAAACACATTGTTATATTAATGGTACTAAAATTCTAAGGAAAAATATAATTGCCAAAATATACATTAGTACTGAAATATCTTTTCTCTTTCCTGTAGTAAATTTCAATAATACATAACTCATCATTCCAAAAGCTATTCCCTCTGCAATTGAATAGGCGAAAGGCATCATTATAATAGTCAAAAATGCAGGAACTGACTCAGCATAGTTGTCAAAGTCTATATCTTTTATTGGGCTCATCATAAATAATCCAACCATTACTAGCGCTGCTGACGTTGCCTCTGTTGGAACTATGGAAAATAGAGGAAAGAAAAATAGTGAAATTAAAAACAGTGCTCCGGTTGACAGTGTTGTAAGTCCTGTTCTTCCTCCATCTGCAACTCCACTTGCACTCTCAACAAATGTAGTTACTGTACTTGTTCCAAGAAGTGCTCCGGCAGTTGTTCCTATTGCATCTGCCATAAGTGCTTTTCCAACATCTGGAAGTTCACCATTTTCATCAAGTAAATTGGCTTTTGTTGCAACTCCTGTCAATGTTCCAACAGTGTCAAACATATCTACAAATAGGAAAGTAAACATAACAGAAAACATTTTAAATGTAAATATTTCACCAAACTCAAGTTGAAACGCTATAGGTTTTATTGAAGGTGGTAGTGAAAATATTGCCCCTGTAGGCAAATGAGTAACTCCCAATATCAAAGCCAATACTGTAGAGGCTACAATACCATAAAGCAAAGCTCCCTTCACTTTCTTTGCGCTTAAAAATGCCATTAAAAATAATCCAAAAAATAATACCGCTACATTTGGAGTCAATAAATTTCCCAAGCTTAAAATTACACCATCTCCAGGAATAATAATATTCGCTCCAGTAAGTCCTATAAATGCAATATAAATTCCTATCCCCACAGAAACCGCTTTTTTAAGAGTCAATGGTATTGCATTAAAAATTTCTTCTCTAATTTTAAATGCCGATAGCAATATAAATACTATCCCCTCTAAAAATACTGCTGTCAGTGCAAATTGCCAAGTTTCTCCCATTTGCAGACACACTGTATACGTAAAAAAGGCGTTTAATCCCATACCTGGAGCTAAGGCAAAGGGAAGGTTTGCATAAAAAGCCATAATTAAATTTCCAATAATGGAAGCTATAATTGTTGTTGTGAATAGTGCTCCCTTATCCATTCCCGTTTGAGACAAAATATCAGGATTTACAATTAATATATAAGACATCGTCATAAAAGTAGTAAGCCCTGCCATTAACTCCGTTCTTACATTTGTACCTCTCTGTGAAAGTTTAAATGTTTTTTCAAAAAAACTGCTGCTCTCCATAAATCTCCTCCTATTTAATTATTAATTATTTTGAGAATATATCATATCATAAATTCCACCTTAGTTTAATATTTTACAGACTTAAATTATAAATATTCCACTTGTATTTTAATAGTTTTTTTGCTAAAATTATCTAATTGGTAAGGGAGTAATTGGCGTATACGTTATAAAGTCAACATACTGAAAATTTTTCTGGCTTTATATTAAATAATGAGACTTATCTACTCAAAAAGGGTAGATAAGTCTTTTTTTATGTTGTTTATTATTTTAGGGGTGTAATATGGAAAATTTAATTAGTATATTCTTGATAGGACTTGGTCTATCTATGGATGCATTTGCCGCTTCTGTTTGCAAAGGACTATCTTTACAAAAAAAAGATATTCGAAAAACTTTAAAAATCGGTTTTTATTTTGGATTTTTTCAAGCTTTAATGCCAATTATCGGCTTTTATTTAGCTACTAATTTTGCTGATAGTATTAAATCTATAGATCATTGGATTGCATTTATACTTTTAGGATTAATAGGACTAGATATGATTAAAGGTTCCTTTGAAAAAGATTGTCCTATTGATAGTGGTTTTGATTTTAAATCTATGATTACAATATCAATAGCCACAAGTATAGATGCTCTGGTTGTGGGAGTAACATTTGCTTTTTTTAATTCCAATATATTTCAAGCTGCTTTAATTATAGGAATTATAACTTTTTTTATGTCAGTTTTAGGTGTTAGTCTTGGAAGTGTTCTCGGAATAAAATACAAACAAAGAGCTGAAATTGTCGGAGGTGTTATTTTAATTGTAATGGGATTTAAAATATTGTTTGAACACTTGAATTTATTTTAATATGTAATTTCCACTTTATTTTGCCACATCTGTTATAAAGTACCTTTAATTTGGTATAATTCTTTAGTAAGGGGGAATTTACTAACAATGAATAATAAATATAAACTTTTAGAAGAAAAGTATGTTGAAGAAGTTGCTTCACTTGTCAAAGTATATGAACACACTAAGACAAGAGCTCAAGTTCTTGTGCTTTCAAATGACGACGAAAACAAGGCCTTTGGAATAGGTTTTAGAACTATACCTAAAGATTCCACTGGTGTTGCTCATATAGTGGAACACTCCGTACTATCCGGCTCGAAAAAATATACTACAAGAGAACCTTTTATGGACTTAATTAAATCCAGTATGCAGACATTTTTAAATGCAATGACATTTTCTGACAAGACTATTTATCCTGTCAGCTCCAGAAATGAAAAAGACTTTTACAATTTAATGGACGTATACCTTGATGCTGTTTTTTATCCTAGAATGTATGAAAAAAAGGAAATTTTCTTGCAAGAGGGATGGCACTATGAAATAGATGAAGAAACTGATGAACTTAAATACAATGGTGTTGTATATAATGAAATGAAAGGCGTTTATTCAGATCCTCAAAATATTGTATCTGACATAATGACTTTTAATCTACACGAAAACTCCTCTTACGGAATAGACTCCGGCGGAGACCCGTCAGTAATACCTAGCTTGACTTATGAAAACTTTTTGGACTTTCATAAAAAACTCTACCATCCATCTAACTCCTATGTATATTTATATGGAAATTTAGATATGGACAAGGCACTAAATTACATTGACGAAAATTATCTATCTAATTTTGAAAGCGAAGATGTAGATTCAAAAATTATTTTAAATGAGCCATTTAAAGAGCAAAAAATAGTTCATGACACTTACAGTGCATCTGAAAGTGAAATGGGCGAAAATAAAGACTATTTAACTTACTCTTGGTGTCTTGGAAAGAGCACTGATAAGCTTGACTTATTTATGAGAGACTTCCTCTCAGAACTACTAATTGACTCTGAATCTGCACCTATTAAAATGGCACTTTTAAAAGCCAATCTTGCAGAAGATATATATGCAGAAACTTCTTCTTCAGAAACTTTAGATTTATCTATTGTAGCTAAGAATACAGAGGTTTCGAAAATAGATGAATTTAAAAATATAGTTGAAAGTACTTTAAGAGATGTTATTTCTAAAGGACTTAACAAAGACTTACTAAAAGCAACTTTAAATAAATTTGAATTTGCATTTAGAGAAGGTGGTGGAGTTCAACGCTCAATTATTTACTATATAAGAGCTCTTAACTCTTGGCTATATGGCGAAAATCCTATAGATGCCCTTGAAGCAAATGATATGATTAAGGACTTGAACTCCAAAATTGACAGTGGTTTTTTTGAAAAGTATATTGAAGAAAAACTTTTAAATAACAACTACTCGCTAATCACTGCCGTTAAACCGGAATTAGATAAGAGTAAAAGACAAGATGAAGAGCTAAAGAAAAAACTGCAGGAATATAAAAATTCTCTTTCCAGTGAAGAAATTGAAAACATTAAAAGAGAACAAAAAGAACTCGTTGCATTTCAAATGACTGAAGATTCTCCGGAAGATAAAAAAACTATTCCAAGTTTGGAACTTAGCGACATTAGTGAAACTATTACTCACATACCTAGAGAAGAAATTGATACAGACTTTAGCAAAATTCATTTAAATGAACATGATTCTATTTCCTGGATAAAAGTTCTTTTAAATGAACAGTTTACCAACTCTATTTCCTATGTAACTATATTGTTTGACTCATCGCACCTAAAATCTGAGGAACTTCAAAACTACTCTCTGCTAACAGACTTAATTGGAAAAATAAGCACAGATAAATATAGTTACGAAGACTTAGATAATGAAATTTATAAGACTATGGGCGGTTTTACTATTAATCCTACTAGTTATTCTGACTATGAAAGAAGTGGTATGCTCTACCAATATGCTTCTTTAAAATTTAAAGTTCTTGATGAAAAACTTGGTGATGCTTTAAAACTAATTAATGAAATAGTTCAAAATTCAAACTTAACTGACAAAAATAGAATTAAAGAACTTCTATTAATAGAAAAGTCTGATATTGAGTCAATGATACTTCAAAATGGACACTCTATTGCTACAGAAACTGTAAAAAGCTACTACTCATCACAAGGAGCTTATAACAATACTGTAAATGGACTCGGAATATATTTCTATCTTGCTGAACTATTAGATAACTTTGACGAAAGATGGGAAGGCTTTAAAAGTTCTATTATTTCAATTAAAGAAAAAATATTTAATAAACACAATTTAATTATTAACTTTACTGGTTCAAGGGAAACTTTAAATAATAATCTGGATAACTTTAAAACTTTTGTAAATAACTTAAACAATGAAGTTTATAGTGAGGGATTAACCTCTATGCACTCAAATATTAAATCTCAAGGCTTTACAACATCTGCCAATGTTCAATATGTTTCTAAGGGCTATGACTTAAGTAAACTTGGTTTGGAATACAATGGTTCACTAAGCGTACTTGGAAATATACTAAGCACAGATTATTTACACAATAACATTCGTGCAAAAGGTGGAGCTTATGGTGCAGGAGTTAAATTCACAATAAATTCAGATATTTTAACTTACTCCTATAGAGACCCTAATTTGAAAAACACTATAGAAGTATATGACAATATGGACAAGTTCTTAGAGGAGTTAAATCTTTCTGAAGATGAACTTAAAAACTATATAATCGGTACAATGAATAGCTTTGATCCTCTACTTAGCCCATCAGCTAAGGGAGATTTAAACTTAGTGAGATATATCTCACATTTAAGTGAAGAAAAAATGTCTCAGTTTAAAAACGAAGCTTTAAACACTACACTTGAACAACTAAAAAGCTATGCTCCAACTATAAAAAAAGCCATGGATGAAAATTATCTATGTGTTATTGGTGGAGAAGAAGTAATAAAAGAAAACAGTTCACTCTTTAATGAAATAGTAAATTTAAAGAGATAAAAATATTTTTAAACTTACCGACTTCCTAACTTTTGGGAGTCGGTTTTTTAATTATATAAATATATTTTAAGAGCTTGTTTTTTTAATAATCAGTTGTTGAACAGATGTTTAGTGTAGATATTCTCTGGGTATAATTATATTAGTCAAAAATGGTCAAACTTAAAATATATAATATAATTTAAATTCAGAGAGGAGTTTTTTATTGAATAATATAATTAAATCTATTACCCCTACTTCTACACGCATTCCAGTAAAGTCACCTTTTATACTGGCAAGTAGACTTTATAATAATTATCCTGCTGGCAATGAAAAGATGGAGCCAACTTATTATATAGAAAATCGTGAAATTGGAAATGACTTTAATCTTGAATCTCCTTGGAGAATGTACCACGGGAAAAAAGTTCCAGGGTTTCCAAGTCATCCTCACAGAGGTTTTGAAACTGTTACAATTGCAGCAAAGGGATTTGTAGACCACACTGACAGTGTCGGTTCTACAGGAAGATATGGAAATGGAGACGTTCAGTGGTTAACTACTGGAAAAGGTGCTCAGCACTGTGAGATGTTCCCACTAGTAAATCAAGATGAAGAAAATCCATTTGAACTGTTTCAAATTTGGTTAAACTTGCCAAAGAAAAATAAAATGGTTGACCCTTATTATCAAATGTTTTGGAATGAAGATATCCCAATAGTTGAAAATAAAGACAGTAATGGAAATATTTCTAAGGTAAAAGTAATTGCAGGCGACTATAAAAATGCTAAAGCATTAAATCCAAACCCTGATTCTTGGGCTGCTGAAAAAGAAAACAATGTAACTATTTGGATAATTGAACTTGATCCGCATGCTGAATTTACAATTCCAGCTACTACTGAAACAGCAAATAGAACTTTATTCTACTATGAGGGAGATTCTCTTAAAATAGAAGAAGATGAAATATCTAAAAATAATTCCCTAGACCTTGTACCTGACAGGGAAATTAAAATTAAAAACGGCTCTAAACTTAGTAATCTTTTACTTTTAGAAGGTGAGCCTATAAATGAACCTGTTGCTTCATACGGACCTTTTGTAATGAACACTCAAAAGGAAATCATGCAGGCCTTTAATGACTACCAACAAACTCAATTTGGCGGATGGCCTTGGGATAGAAATGACCCTGTAAACCCAATTGACTCCGGTAGATTTGCAAAATACAGTGATGGTACTTTAAGCTATCCAAAAGAAAACTAACAAAAAAGACTCTTTTTTTTAAGAGTCTTTTTTGTATCCTGTTTTACAACAATTAAAACGTAATTACTTTAAATTTTATATTTATATGTTTTGTTCTTTAATAATTCTTCATGAGTTTCTCTTCCAAAACTTTATACTCTTTAACTTCAGTAATTATACTACTATTTGTATCTAAATAGGCAGAGGACATGTTTTTTTCATATCCATAAAATTTATACAACTTAACTGAATCCACTGTCATAATAATTCCCATAAACAAAATAATTGTCAAATATATTTTATTTAGTTTTTTCTCACTTTTCACTGTATTTTTAAAAACAAAATACAAAAATAATAAAACAATTGAAAATACTACAAATATAAAACTATTCACTGTAGGATACACATTAAAATCTATAGTATATACAAAATTTCCATTATTTATAAATGACCAGGTAACTAAAATTGCCATAAGTCCAATAATAATATTACTTATTGGTTTTTTCATACCTATCTCAACTCCAACTATTTAAATTCTAAATATTAATTTAATTTATCAAGTAACCCACCCTTTGTATAAAGATCATAATATCTTCCCTTTTTATTCATAAGTTCTTCGTGAGTTCCTCTTTCAATTATTCTTCTATCTTCCATAACTATTATTTCATCTGCATTTTGAACTGTAGTAAGTCTATGAGCTATAGTTAAAGTAGTTCTACCTTTTGTAAGTTCTTCAAGGGACTCTTGAACTACTTGTTCTGACTTGTTGTCAAGTGCAGACGTTGCTTCGTCTAATATTAAAATTGGAGGATTTTTTAAAAATACTCTTGCTATGGAAATTCTCTGTTTCTGTCCTCCTGAAAGTTTTAGCCCTCTCTCTCCAACGTAAGTGTTGAACTTTTCAGGTAGATTATCAATAAATTCTGTAGCTCCTGCCAAATCACTTGCCCTTAAAACTTCTTTATCTGTAGCATCTGGTTTTCCATATCTGATGTTGTCTAAAACAGTTCCTGAGAACAAATACACATCTTGCTGAACTATTCCAATATTATCTCTCAAGGACTTTAGCGTCACATCTTTTACATTTTTATCGTCTACTAGTATTTCACCGCTGTTTACATCATAAAATCTTGGTATTAAATTACATATTGTAGTCTTTCCCGCTCCCGAAGGTCCCACCAAAGCAATATTTCCTCCAGGTCTTATCTTTAGATTAAAGTGTTCCAATACATTGTCAGTATCAACTTCATACTTAAATGTAACATCTCTAAATTCAATTTTTCCTTCTACTTTTCCTATATCAACTGCATTTTCTGAATCAACTATATCTGATTTTTCATCCATAATCTCTTCAAATCTTTCAATTCCCGTTATTCCCTTTTGGAATTGCTCTGTAAATTCTACTATTCTCTTCACAGTGTTTAAAAGTGATGTAACATACATTACATAGGCTAGTAAATCTCCGGCTTCAATTTCTCTTTTCATCATAAAATATCCGCCAGTTATAATTAAAATTAAATACATTAGTCCGTCAAAAAGTTTCGTTATTGTATTAAATCCTGCCATTGACCTATAGTATTTTCTCTTTATTCCTAAAAACTTTTCATTTTCAGTTTCAAATTTCTCTAATTCCATTTCTTCATTTGCAAAGGATTTTACTACTCTTACACCTAATAGTGTATCTTCTATTGAAGAGTTAAAATTTCCAACGTGAACTCTCTGCTCCTTTTGAGCATTCTTCATTCTCCTTTGATACTTTGAAGCAAAGTAAATCATTATAGGTATCATTATATAAATTAAAAGGGTCATCTTCACATTTATATTTAACAATATAAACAGTGAAACTAAAATTTTAAGTCCACCTATAAAATATTCTTCCGGAACGTGGTGAGAAAACTCTGTAATGTCAAATAGGTCATTAGTAATTCTACTCATCAGTATCCCAATTTTTGTCTCATTGTAAAATGAATCACTCATAGTTTGCAAATGAGTATACAAATCTGATCTCATATCTGTTTCTATTTTAGCGCCCATCATATGTCCAACGCTGGTCATATAGTAACCTGCAACTAAGTCTATTATTTTTAGTATTCCAAATAAAATAGCCAGTCGCAAAACAAGTTCCATGGTCAAATCACTAAAATTATTCATTCCAACATCAGTTAGCCTTCTTAAAATCAATGGCAACACCATTTCTGAAACTGTTGTAAGTCCGGCACAAAGTAAATCTAACATCAATATATTTTTATATTTTTTAAAATAAGGCATTATTATCCTTAATGAATTTAAACTTTTCAAATTAATCACCATCTCAATTGTATTATATTGTAACTTTTTAATCAACCAATCTAGAGTTGACATTAATTTGACTAAAGAATATACTTTTATATGAATATTTAGGAGGTACTTATGGAAACTACTAAAAAACTAGCCAAATCTACACTTGCTATAATTGTTTTTTCACTTATTGGAAAATTATTTGGACTTGTGAGAGAAAGTTTAATAGCTGCAAAATTTGGCGCTACTATACAATCCGATGCTTTTGTCGCCAGTCAAAATGCCACCGCTATAATTTCTGCACTAATAACCACTGCTATAGCGACTACATTTATTCCTGGACTTCAAAAAGCGGAGAGTGAACTTGGCAGTAATCAAAAACTTCACTTTACAAATAATATGCTTTCAATAGTTTCTATAATATCTATAATTGCGATTTTTTTAGGTATAATTTTTGCTCCCAGTCTATCACTATTATTTGCACCTAAATCAAATCCTGAATTATATAATTTAGTAGTAGAACTTGTTGAACTTGGAATGCCTGTAATAATATTTTCGGCAATTGTTGGAGTATTCACCGGATTTTTACAATTCAGCGGAAAATTTGCCGCTGTAGGTGCAATAGCCATTCCACTTAACTTAATTTATATTATATATCTGTCTTTCTTTACTTCTCGTGGCGGTATTCATGGGCTTACTATAGCCTCTGTAATAGGAGTTTTTGCACAAGTGTTATTCTTACTTCCCGATTCTTTTAAATCTGGATACAGACCTCAACTGGTTCTGGACTTTAAAGACAAATATGTATTGAGCTCTCTCTTGCTTGCAGGCCCTGTATTTATAAGTACGGCTGTAAATGACGTAAATATTATTGTAAATAAAAGTCTTGCTATGAGAATGGCAGAGGGTTCCACATTTATATTAAATAATGCAAACAAATTAAATACTATGATTCTCGGCATTTTTATAACTGCCATAACTGCCATAGTATTTCCAACTATGACCAGAGCTTTTTCCAGTGACAATATGATTCAGGGAAAGCGGGTTATGAATGCATCCGTTAAGTCAGTATTATTTTTAACAGTTCCCGCAACAATAGGAATGATTATTTTAGCAAGACCTATTGTAGATATTGTATTTTTTCATGGAAAGTACACTTTACAAAATGCCATTGACACTACGGCAACTCTAAGGTGCTATACTCTTGCTTTAATTTCAATATCTGTAAGTAATGTGTTAAATAGAGTTTACTATTCTCTTTCAGATACTAAGACGCCTTTTTATGTGGGGCTTGTCAATGTTCTGATTAATGTTGGACTTAACTTACTTGTAGCTCATAGATTTGGAACGAGAGGACTTGCTGCATCAGTTAGTATTGCAACAACTATTGCAGTTTTAATTTCCTTTGTGCTTTTGAGAAGAAAAATCGGAAACTTAGGAACTAAGTCCTATATCAAAGCGCTGATTAAGACTTTAATAGCCTCTCTGGCAATGGGAGCTGTGGCTTTAACTTACTTCCCACTGGAGTCTTTACTTCTTGCCTATGTAACTTCAAATACCAGTATAAAACTTGTAAAACTTCTTGTACTGCTCTTTGTAGTTTCAATTGCAGTTTTAGTCTATGCAATTTGTCTATACTTACTTGGTGTAAGAGAAATTAGAGATATAGTGGCAATTGTAAAAAGAAAATTAAAGAAAAATAAATAATAAATTTAAAGAAAAAACAGAACTTATAGTAAACTATAAGTTCTGTTTTTTTAGAAGTGTTTATTTTTGTAAGTGTTAATCAAATTAATTATCTACCAGCCTGCCGGAAGATATCCCATGCCACCTAATATTGCATAGATTATAGTGCCACCATATAAAATAATTATTATAGCTTGTACTGGCCAAGATGCCAATTTCCCGCATGTCCACTCAGGTTCTATATCACCCGTTTTTCTAGCATTGTTTATCATAAATATAGGAAGTATTGCCATAATTGCAGCTGCAAATGTTCCTGAAAAATATACAGCGTCTATAAAGCTAACTTTTCCTGATATTGTTAAATAAAGTGGAATTCCAAGTACTATTGCCATTATCGGAATTCTAATTTTTGGATCCGAGTCACTTTTTAATTTAAAAAAGTCTACAATATTTGATATAAGTGTCTGTGTTATAGGAGTAAATGAAGTAAACATAGCCATTAGTGCAAATATATTTGCCATAAAAAATGCCCACTGTCCTATTGCCCTTCCCCAAACAATTGTAGCAACTTCTGTTATTTCATTAGCCGGAGCTACTATAAATGTTCCCATTGGTATTAAAATTAAAAGTACTGCAACTATTACTTGACCTATTAAAAGTGAAGGTGCCAACTTTTTAGGATCATGAGCAAGGCCTCTTGCAAGGTCTGGAACTAAATACTGCCCTATATAGCTAAACGCTGCCACATTAAATATAGGAATTGCATATTTCCAATTAGATACAAATAATCTTCCAACGTCAGAACTTGAAGCTAAAAAACTAGCTACAGTTAATATTAAAATAAGCCCAACCATTATAAAGCTCATGTATTTTCCCACTACACCTATTGCCTTAAGGCCCATGTAAGTAACTAGGGCTGCCGGAACCATAAAAATCACAGCTCCCATTCCCTTTGAAACTCCAAGAAAACTTGCAATAATCTCACCACTGCCGTTAAAGTAAGCTATTAAACAGCTTAGTGAATTTATAACTACTGCTAAAAACACTAAAACCATTCCAAGTTTACCAACATATCTATTTGCCAATCCTGGAAGTTGAATCATCTTTTTAGTTCTAAGTGTTGCCTCAGCTACATAGTACATAGATATTAATGTTAAAATACCTGAAACTATTAGCCAGAAAGCAATTACAGGAAATCCACCTAGTCTTGCAGAATAAGCTGTCCCCAGAGCTCCTGAACCAATTCCACATCCAACCACTGCAAATATAACTTCAGAAGGTGTCATCTTTTCTATTTTTAATGCTCCCTCCTCATATACAGGAGCATTATTTACATTTTTATCGCTCATTATTTACTCACCTCTTCATTTTTTTTGTTGATTTTTATTGATTCCTCAGTATTTATTTATTGCATCCATGCTAAAAGTATCATCTTTAAAGTCATTTAAATATGGAAGCTTACTTCTCATTTCAATAACTCTATCTAAGTCTATTTGTTGAATTAAAATTTCTTCTTTATCGTCACTTGCTATTGCAACAACTTCTCCATCAGGTCCAACTATTTGAGATCTTCCACATGTATTATCTCCAATAGTGTTAGCTCCAACCATGTACAACACGTTAAATAGTGCATTTCCCGCTAAATCTACATCCCATCTTCTCTGAGCTGGAATACTCCAAAATGAAGATACAAATATAATTTCTGCACCTTTTAGAGCTTCTATTCTAGATGGCTCTGGAAGTTCAACGTCGTAACAAATCAACATTCCAACCTTACCAAACTTAGTCTCTACAACTGGAAGTCTATTACCTTCTCTAAATTTCAGCTTTTCTTGACCCCATGCATAGACTTTTCTCATATTTTCTATTACTTTTCCATCATCGTCTATAAACACACATGAATTATACATTCTACCAGGAATCACTGCATCTGCTTCTGGATATCCCGCTATTATGTGAATTTTCTTTTCTTTAGCCTTCTTTTTTAACGTTTGAACGAACGGTCCATCTACCGGTTCTGCCAATCTTTGAAGTTCTTCCGATTCTAGTAAATAACCGGAATAAGCTAACTCAGGAAAAACTATAATATCTGCTTCCTTCTCAGCTGCCTCATCTATCATTTCTAAAATTTTGTTTGTATTAGCTTGAGTGTTGCCAGGTTCTTGATACATTTGTCCTATTGCAATGTTGAGTAAACGCTCTTTTTTCATATTATTGTTCTCTCCTCTTCTAAATAATTTTTGATTTTTATATGAAAGTAGAGTTAGAACTAGAAAATCCTAACTCTACTTACTATTACCCAGTAATTATTAATTTATTATTTATCACCTAAAGCAACAACTTTCCCATGCTCAACTATTACTTCACCATCAAAGGTAACTGTTGGATTGTACATTACCATATCTATATGAACTGTTGACATAGCTGGTTGTCCATAGTAGAACCCATTACCCATTGCTATATGGCAAGTTCCTCTAGCTTTTTTCTCTTCTTCAAAGTCTCCATTGAACATACTCATTGGATTTAATCCAATTCCAATTTCAGCAATGTTATCACTATCTTTAATTTCATCTAGTGTCTTTTGAATTTGTCTACAAATTTTAGGATCTCCTCCCACAACTTCAACAATTTTTCCACCTTCAATTTTTAATTCTACTGGCTCTGTTGGAGCTCCGTAGTAAGCCATTGGTCCATCCATAATTAGTGTTCCATGTGTAGTCCCTACAACAGGTCCTAAAGAAACTTCGCCATCTGACCAAGCCATTGCATCTCCAGGGTTTTTAGCTACTCCACACTCAATGATAGGTTCCATTTGGTTCATTTCCATGTGAAGATCTGTTCCAGCTGGTGTTGTTACATGAGCCATTTTTTTGCCTCTCCAAATTTCTTGAAGTTTTTTACCTTCCTCATAAAGTGCTTCGTAATCAGCTAGTGCTCCACCTTGTGTAAAGTTTTCTACATCTCTAAGTACTATTGAACACTCACGGAATACTTTTTCATTTAAAAGTTCTTTTAATCTATTGTTGTAAATTGCAACTCCAGATGCCTTTGTCATTCCAATAAATACATCGCAACCTTCCATAGCTTTTTCAATCATCTTTGGAAATATTGTAGCTTTGTCTTGTTGTCTACTTGGAGTCATTGCCACTGTGTAGTCTGCACCAAGTTTAAGAGCTGCTGCTGCCATTGCATTTGACATTCTCTCATCAGTTTGTGCATCTGTTACTATTAGTACTTCTTCACCAGGTTTTACTGCCATTAAAGTACCTAAAATATAATCCGCTCTCTCCATACATTCAATAATTTTGTTATCTGACATTTTTCATTTCCCCCTTAAATTAAATACAACTAAAATCACTTTTTATGTTATAAAACATTATGTACAATATAAAAACATTTTCCTAAAACATATTATTTTATACTCATATCATAATATACATCTTTATCTAATTCGCCTTCCATTTTTGCAACTACAACTGATGTAACTAAATCTCCAGCCGAATTTGTAGATGTGTGCATTTGATCCACTATTCTATATACTCCTGCAATAAGTGCTGTTGCCTCTAAAGGCAATCCCATTTGTTGAAGTAGTGTTATACTAATTACCAAACCAATTTGCGGAGTTGCTGCACATCCTACACTTAAAAATGTTGCCTGTACTACTAGTAGAATTTGTTGTTGTACAGATAGTTCTATGTTGTACAATTGCGCTGCAAATACTACTATTATTCCAAAGTATATACAAGTTCCATTCATATTGGCAGTTGCTCCAAAGGGCAATACAAAGTCGGAAATATCTCTAGGAACTCCCAGTCTTGGTCCAACTTCCATTGAAACAGGAAGAGCTGCAGAAGATGTACATGTACTAAATGCTATCATCCAAGGTTCTAATGCCTTTCTATAAAATGGCATTGGATTTACTCCAGCTATAAACCTTAGGAAAATTGAATATACTATAATTAGCATAATTAAGCACGCTATATAGTCTGTAATAATAAATTTTAAAACAGGACCGAATATTGCAGTACCAAATTTAGCTAAAGCAACTGACATTAACCCAAATACTCCTATAGGTATTATCTTTATAATTATTCCGATTATGTAAAACATTGCATCTGAGCCAATTGAAATAATTTTGTTTAATGGTTCTGCTTTTTCTCCAAGTGCTATAAGTGAAAATCCTAAAAATAGTGCAAATACAATTATAGGCATCATATCACCATTTGCAAGGGATTCAATTGGATTATTAGGTATTAAATCTAATATTACCTCATAAATTCCAGGTAGTTCTTGTATCTCTACTGCTGCTGCACTTACACTTCCAAAGTCTACACCTACGCCCGGTTTTATTAAGTTTGCTAAAATTAAACCTATTGCACATGCAAGACCTGAACTCATTAGAAACCAAGCTATAGTTTTAACTCCCACACTTCTTAACTTACTAATATCCTTAAGAGATATTGCAGCATTTGTAATACTAAAGAAGACAAGTGGTACTACAACCATCTTTATTAGTTTTATAAAAAAATCTCCTATAAATTGCAAAAATGGCAATATATGGTCTTTAATTACCGGCACTGTCTCTCCGCCAAAAAAGTTTAAAATATAACCAAATATAACTCCTGCGAATAATCCTATAAAGATTTTTACATAGGACGGCATTTTCTTTTTTTTCGTAACGTTTTCCATTCTATTCCTCCTTATTTAACTAACCTTATATAATATACCAGCACCTCTCTATTTATTTATGTCTACTTTCTTATTTTAGAATAACACCTCATTTGACGATTGTCAATTCTTTTTCAATGATTTGTGAATATTTTCCACCATTTATATTTCTTGGCTTAAATTGTCCATTTATATTTACTTTTAAATTCAAATAGTATAAAATATACTTTTAGGGAGGTGTTACATATGAACAACTTGGAGGATTTAAATACTAGTAGTGAGAATATTTTAGAAAAAATTGATAATAATTTAGATTGTTTTAGCAAAACTCATAGAAAAATTGCCGTTTACATTCTTGAAAATTATGACAAGGCAGTATTTCAAACTTCAAGTCAGCTAGCTAAACTCTGCGATGTAAGTGAATCAAGTGTTATACGTTTTGCTAACGCCATAGACTATGACGGATATTCAGACATGCAAAAGGAATTGCAGAATTTTTTAAAAGAAAAAATAACTGTAACTCAACGTCTAGAATCAATTTCAGAAAATACTTCTGATGAAATGGAAATTTTATACAATGTCCTTCAAAAAAGTGTAAGTGACATTAACTGGCTAATTCACAATATTAATGAAAACACTTTTTCAAAAGTTGTGGAACTCCTTTCTAATTCTAAGAGAGTTTATCTATCCGGTTCAAGAAGTTCCTACAGCGTGACTTATTTTCTGGGATTAGGTCTTAAGTGGATTAGAGATGACGTCTTTGTTCTAGACGGAATAAATAGAGATTTTGATATGCTTTCAAAAATTGAACCAGATGACGTACTACTTTCTGTAAGCTTACCCAGGTATTTAAATACAACTTTAGAAGTTCATGAATATGCCTACAAAAAAGGAGCTCAAACTATATGTATAACTGATACTATAACTTCACCACTGGTCAAATTTTCCACTGTTCCTCTGTTAATAAACAATGAACTACTATCTTTTTCAGACAATTTAATCCCTGTCATGTGTGTTGTAACGGGAATTTTAAATTCTGTTGCAGCTAAAAATAGTGGTAGTAAAGACAAAATTAAACACCTTGAAACATTTTGGAATGAACTTGGCATCTATCAAAAATATAATAATTTATAAAAGGTCTGAACTATTTAGTCCAGACCTTTTCTTTTATTTTTTCTTTTTAAATCTTATAACTTTTTGAATTTCTCCTAAAACTAGCGGAATAAATGAAGCGATTAAAACTACTGACCAGTCTTTAAGGCCAATGTTATCAAGTTCAAATATTTCCCTAATTCCCGGTACATACATTACTATAACCATTAGTGCAAATGAAAATGCTGTGGCAATTACAAGCTTTTTATTTGAAAATACTCCTATGTGGAATATTGTCTTCCTAATAGATCTTGCTGAATAAGCTCTTAGAAGTTCTGCTAAAATCAATGTTGCAAAGGCCATTGTCCTTGCATCCATTAAGCCCTCTCCAGTATCTCCATGCCAAGTTAATCCTATTACATAAGCACCTAGTGTTGCAATTGTTATTGCTATTGATTGAACGGCAACTGTAATTTTTAACTCAGGATCTAAAATAGGTTCATTTGGATCTCTTGGTGGTTGTTCCATTATATCGTCGTCGCCTTTTTCAACCCCCAGCGCCATTGCCGGAAATGAATCTGTAACTAAATTTAACCACAATAAGTGAATTGGTATTAGCGGAACTGGCAAGTTTAATATTATAGATATAAATATAACTAATACTTCTCCAATATTACATGATAATAAATATCCTACAAACTTTTTAATATTTGAGTATATTACTCTTCCCTCTTCAACAGCATGTACTATAGTCGCAAAGTTGTCATCTGTTAAAATTACATCAGCTGTATTTTTAGCTACATCTGTTCCCGTAATTCCCATTGCTATACCAATATCTGCTCTCTTTATTGCAGGGGCGTCATTTACTCCGTCTCCTGTCATTGCAGTGATGTGCCCATTGTCTTTTAATGCCGTAACTATTTGAACTTTGTTCTCAGGAGACACTCTAGTAAATACTCTCTTAGTCTTTACTGTCTCTCTAAGTTCTTCATCGTTCATTTCATTTAATTCTCGTCCCATTATAGCCTGTGATTCACTGTCAGCTATTCCAAGTTCCTTTGCTATGGCAAATCCTGTTTCAATATGGTCTCCTGTAATCATTATAGGAATTATTCCTGCACTCTTACATTCTGCTATGGCAACTTTTGCCTCCGGTCTAGCCGGGTCAATCATTCCTGTAAGCCCTACAAATATCATTTCATTCTCAATGTTTTCACTGGTTAAGTCTTTTGGAAGTTCACTAAACTCTCTATATGCATATCCCAAAACTCTAAGTGCTTGTTTGGCAAATGAAGAGTTTATTTCCATTATTTCATTTCTCTTTTGCTCTGTAAGTTCTTTTACTTCACCTTGATCTAAGTAAAAACTACACTTTGACAAGATTATATCTGGTGCACCTTTTGTGAAAGAAACAATTTTATCTTTAATAAATTTAGAGTGAAATGTTGTCATCATCTTTCTTTCAGAGTCAAATGGTATTTCTGCTTCTCTGTTGTACTTCTCATTTAATTCAGTTACTGAATATCCAGCTTTTTCTGCGAATGTCAAAAGAGCTCCCTCTGTTGGATCTCCAATTATTCCAGCTACAGAATCTTTAAATGTCAATTGAGCATCATTTGTAAGAGCTGCTATTGAAGACATAAATTCAATATCTTTAAAGTTGTTTTCTGAAACTTGCTCTCCTTCAAAGGTTATACTGCCCTTTGGTGAATATCCGGTTCCTGAAACTTCTAATATTTTGCCATCTAAGTAGGCTTTTGTAACTGTCATTTCATTTTGTGTTAAAGTTCCTGTCTTATCTGAACAAATTACAGTAGTTGTTCCCAGAGTTTCAACAGCAAGAAGTTTTTTTACTATTGCGTGTCTCTCTGCCATCTTGCTCATTCCAATTGAAAGTACAATTGTAACTATTGCAGGAAGTCCTTCCGGTACTGCTGCTACTGCAAGAGAAATTGAAATCATAAACATATCCATAAAGTCGTGTTTATATAAAATTCCAACACCTAAAACTAAAACACATATTGCTACTACTAACTTTCCTAGAAGTGCTGAAAGTCCAGCTAGTTTCTTTTGAAGCGGTGTCTGTTCACTGTCAACTGTTTGAATTGATTGGGCAATTTTACCTATTTCAGTTTTTGTCCCAGTTTCAATTACTACACCTGCCCCTCTACCATAAGAAATTATTGTAGATGAGTAAGCTAAGTTTTCTCTATCACCTATTTCCATAACTCCGTCGTAGACAATAGAAGCTTTTTTCTCCACTGGAACAGATTCTCCTGTAAGTGAGGACTCGTCAATTTTTAAGTTTTTACTATCTACAAGCCTTAAATCTGCAGGAACTATATCTCCTGTCTCCAAAATAATATAATCTCCTGGAACAATTTCTGCAGAGTCAATTTCTTCAAACTCTCCATTTCTAACTACCTTTGCCTTAGGTGAAGACATTTTTTGAAGGGCGGCTATAGCTTCTTCTGCCTTACCTTCTTGGTAAAGAGATAAAATTGCATTAACTACAACAATTGCTATAATTATTACTGCGTCTACTACTTCCCCTATCATTGCTGAAACAATACTTGCCACTATCAAAATTATTATCATTGGGTCTAAAAATTGATCTGCAAGCTTTTTTATAAATGGTTTTTTTTCTTCTTTTTTAAGTTCATTTTTCCCAAATTCTTGAAGCCTTTTTTGTGCTATTTCAGTTGATAACCCCTTATTTGAACTCTCTAGTTCTTTCAAGGTATCTTCTGGACTCTTATTATACCATTCCAATTACATTCCTCCTCAAAAATCATTTGAAAAAAACCACTGCTCCGTCTGAAACAGTGGTCTTGCTACCCTGATGGGTTTTCAGCCGGGCTATTGCCGTATTGACGACTGAAAATTAATTAGCTACTCCCCAATGTAATAATTATTATACCCTATTTTACTCATGTTTTCATACTTTTAATCATTATTTTACATATTTTTTACCATTGTATAAATTTATCAAGTTATAATACGTAAAAATGATATAATATCTCTAATAAAAATATATAGTTACTATTTAAAAGGAATGATTATATTGGTTAAAAATATTGTAAATTCTCAAAAAGAATATTTTTCTTCAGGCGCTACTCGAGATTATAATTTCAGAATGGAATCTCTAAATAAACTTAAAAATTCCATTCTAAAGTATGAAGATGAAATTAACAGTTCTATGAAGCTAGATTTAAATAAATCTAAGGCGGAGACTTATATAACTGAAATCGGAATTATATTAGATGAAATCTCCTTTCACCAAAGACATTTAAAAAAATGGATGAAAAAAAAACATGTCAAAACTTCTATGGCTCAAATACCAGGCAAGTGTTTTATAACTCCAGAGCCCTATGGAACAGTTTTAATAATTTCTCCTTGGAACTATCCGCTACAGTTATGTCTACTTCCATTAGTAGGCTCTATTTCCAGTGGCAACACTGCTATTATAAAACCCTCGGAATACACTCCACATACTAGTGATATTATATCTAAGATAATTTCTGACGCTTTTCCTAAAGAGTATATAAGTGTTGTTCAAGGTGGAGTCTCAGAAACTACGTTACTTCTCGAGGAAAAGTTCGACTATATATTTTTTACAGGAAGTTCTAATGTGGGAAAAATAGTAATGAGTGCAGCTTCAAATCATTTAACGCCTGTGACTTTAGAATTAGGCGGAAAAAGTCCTGCAATTGTAGATGAAAGTGCCAATATAAAACTCTCTGCTAGGCGAATTGCATTTGGAAAAGTAATAAATGCCGGTCAAACCTGTGTGGCGCCGGACTACTTACTAATTCACAAATCTGTAAAAGAAGAATTTATAACTGAATTTAAAAATGCTTTAAATAGTTTTTTTGTAGATAAGGACATGTCAAGTATGGTAAATATTATAAATGAAGCTCACTATAATAGGCTTAAAAATCTTATGAGAGATGAACACATTATATTAGGCGGAACTTTTGATGACGATAGAAAATTTATTGAACCTACGCTGATAGATGAAGTTACTCTTTCTTCTCCAATTATGAGAGATGAAATTTTTGGTCCAATTCTTCCAATAATCAGCTATTCAAATTTAAGTGAGTGCATAGAGTATATTGCAAATTTTGAAAAGCCACTTGCCCTCTATATTTTTTCTGAAAACAAAGAAAATATAGCAAAAGTAACTGGCAGTTGTTCTTTTGGAGGAGGGTGTATTAACGACACTATAGTGCACTTATCTAATCCCAACTTGCCCTTTGGTGGAGTTGGAAATTCAGGTATAGGCAGTTACCATGGCAAAAAAAGTTTTGACACCTTTACTCACTATAAGAGTATTTTTAAACAGAGCAGCATTTTTGATGTACCATTTAGGTATATGCCCTACACTGATAAAAAATTAAATATTATTAAAAAAATATTAAAGTAGTTTATTTTAAAAAGTGCACTTACAAGTTATTAAGCTTATATGTGCACTTTAAATTTATATTATTTTTTAATAGGTGTAAGTTCTTTAATTCCGCCCATATATGGTTGTAGTGGTTCCGGAATTCTAACAGTTCCATCTGCTTGAAGCAAATTTTCTAAGAATGCAATTAACATTCTAGGTGGAGCTACTACTGTATTATTAAGAGTGTGAGCTAAGTACGTTCCCTCTTCTCCCCTTAACTTTATATTTAATCTTCTTGCTTGTGCATCTCCTAAATTAGAACATGAGCCAACTTCAAAATATTTCTTTTGGCGAGGTGACCAAGCTTCTACATCTAGTGATTTTACTTTTAAATCAGCTAAATCTCCTGAACAACACTCTAGTGTTCTAACTGGAATATCTAAACTTCTAAAGAAGTCTACAGTGTTATTCCAAAGTTGATCATACCAATATGGAGAGTCCTCCGGTTTACAGATTACAACCATTTCTTGCTTTTCAAATTGATGTATTCTATAAACTCCTCTTTCTTCTATTCCATGTGCTCCCACTTCTTTTCTAAAACATGGTGAATAAGAAGTAAGTGCTTGAGGCATGTCTTCTTCGGGATTTATTGTATTAATAAATTTCCCAATCATTGAGTGTTCACTAGTTCCAATTAAATATAAGTCTTCACCTTCAATTTTATACATCATATTTTCCATTTCAGCAAAACTCATTACTCCTGTAACTACATCTGAGCGAATCATAAATGGTGGAATGTAGTAAGTAAATCCTCTGTCTATCATAAAATCTCTTGCATATGAAAGTATTGCAGAGTGAAGTCTTGCAATATTTCCCTTTAAATAGTAAAATCCATTTCCAGAAGTTTTTCTGGCAGCATCTAAATCTATTCCGTCAAAAGACTCCATAATATCTATGTGGTATGGAACTTCAAACTCCGGAACTACCGGTTCTCCAAATTTTTCAAGCTCCACATTTTCTGAATCGTCCCTTCCTATTGGAACAGTTGGGTCCATTATTTGAGGAATCACCATCATTTTTTGAAGAACTACTTCATCAAGGTCTTTTTCTTCTAATTCCAATTTTTCAAGTTTGTCATTGATGTTTTTTACTTCTTCTTTAGTTTCTTCAGCCTTTTCAATCTCTTTATTTTTCATAAGAGTTCCAATATCTTTTGAAAGCTTATTTCTCTTTGACCTTAACTCGTCACCTTCAGTCTTAACTGCTCTTAACTTTGTATCCAGTTCAATTACTTCATCTACAAGGGGTAATTTTTCATCTTGAAATTTTTTCTTGATGTTTTCTTTTACAGCTTCAGGATTTTCTCTAACAAATTTAATATCTAACATTTTATACCTCCAAAAATATACAAAAAAAGAGCCCTATTCATCCCAAAAGGGACGAGTAAGACCCGCGTTGCCACCCTAATTAACCTATTTATAGGCTCTCTCTTTAAACTCATAACTCAAAGGCGGATTCAAATAGTTTAAATGTTTATTTTCACCAACCATAAACTCTCTTTAAAATAACTCTATTTTACTATTCCTCGTCATCGTCATATTAATATGAAGTCATTATATCAAAATAGAATAGTTTTTACAAATATAAAAAATAATTGTATATATCTCTAACTTGCATGATATAATATTTGCACAATTATTAAGACATTACGCATAACTATTTAAATTATTGAGGTGATGTATATGAATTATTTTAATTATTTAGATTACAACTTTGTCTATATTATTCGCATTTTAATAGCCACGCTCTGTGGTTTTATTATAGGATATGAAAGAGAGAGTAAAAATAAAGGTGCCGGAATTAAGACTCACTGCCTAGTTGCAATGGCCTCTTCTCTGTGTATGATTATATCAGCCTATGCATTTTACGACTCAGACCCAACTAGAATAGCTGCACAAATAGTTTCAGGTGTCGGTTTCTTGGGAGCAGGTTTAATATTTGTAAGAAGAGATAAAATTGTAAGTGGAATTACAACTGCAGCCGGCATTTGGGGTACTGCTATTATAGCTATGGCAATAGGCGCCGGTATGATATATCTAGGTGTATTTACAACTATACTTATGTTTACAATTAACTTTTTACTTTCAAAATTTCAAAAAAATCACTTACTCTTTGGAGAACAGTCTATTGCAATTACTGTAGAAAATGAAGTTTTTAAATTAAAAGACTTTTCTGAATATATTCAAAATCTGGGAGTAGAACTTTTATCTATAAAATTAGAAAAAACTAATAATTCCCATTCTAATATTTTACTTTTTGTAAATTTACCACAGGAATTAAACAAGTGGGACATTAGTCAAAAAATTTCCGACTTCAATGGAATTAAAAATATAGAAGTATAGCTCATGAAAACTACAAGCTATACTTCTATTTATTTTCATATATTATCTCTCCACACGGACATTTTTTTGGATAATTTAAAAACTTGTTTAATTTTTCCAGCAATTCATCATCTGTTACGTGCTCCAATAAATCTGACTGTTTGTGAATCTCCTCTAAGCTCATATCTAAGTACTCACTTAAAAAATACTCCCAAATTCTATGAGCTGAAATTATCTTTTCAGCAAGCTCTACTCCTTCATTTGTCAATGAAATTTGCTTATTTTCAACTTCTAAATAGTTTTCCGATTTTAGCTTCTTTACCATTTCACTTGCTGAAGATTTTGATATTTTAAAAAAATCTGAAATTTCTTTATTTGTAGTATATCCTACTTCACTTGAAAGTCTATATATTGCCTGTATATAATTTTCTCTACTTGAATTCACTGAAATCACATCCCGTAACTCTTTTTAATCTCTTCAAATTCTTGAATTCCCCTATTGGTAAGTGAGTATGTCTTTAATTTTTCATTTATTTCCAACATTCCCCGCTTTTTTAATATAGTAACTTGTCTATCTACTTCCTCTTGGCTCCAATTTAAGTTGTCTTTAATTGTATCTACTCCAAGGTGCTCAAGTCTATTTTTTTCTTCAAGGTGATTTCCTATGTGCATTACGAATAACTGAGTCTTTAACAGTTTTTTGTTTTTTACTCTTAAGATTTCAGATGTAATGAGCCCATCTCTATTAAATAGAAATGTCATAAAAAATGTTATTCCAGCTACTACTGCTACCATTCCCGACATAGATACATTTAATTTCATTGCCAGTAAATATCCTAAAACTGAATTTAATACAGCATATAGACAAGATACTATTAACATCGCTTTTAAGTCCTTTGAAATTAAATAAGCTGATGCACTGGGCGCTATTAAAAATGAAATTACCAGAATTGCACCTACTGCACTAAAGGCAATTACTGTTGTAAATGAAGACAAAGTCATTAACATATAAAATAAAACTGTAGATGAAAATCCTGCTATAGTTGCAAATTGCTGATCAAAGGTTGTAACTTTTAACTCTTTAAAAAATGTAATTATAAATACAACATTTATCACTAACATTATTCCCATTTGAAAAAGTGATTTCGGCATAGAAATTCCTAAGACTGTTATTCTCTTTAACGGTGCCATTATAACTTCTCCCATTAGGACAGTATCTGTATCAAAAGGCATATTTCTGGCGTATTTTGTAATTAAAATTACAGCTATTGAAAAAAATAGTGGAAATACTATTCCAACTGCATCGTCATTTTTTACTAACCCTGTATTTGACAACATTTCAATTGAAAAAACTGTAATAACTCCAAATAGAGATGCGCCGAATATTAAATAGGGCGATGAACTGTCATTTGTAATAAAAAATGCCAGCACAATTCCAAGTAGCACTGAATGAGAAATTGCATCCGCAACCATGGACAGCTTTCTAAGAACCAGAAAACTTCCTATTAACGCACAAGCTATAGAAGTTATAATTAAAATAAAAAGAGGTTCATATTCTATTAAAGTCAAATTTTCAAATCCGTTCATAGCATGTACTTCTTTCTATTTCTATAGTTTGCAATCATTCCATGAGGCCCAATTATTAGGGATATAAAAGAAAAAATACTCATTATTACAATTATTACAGGTCCGGTGCTCATTCCGTTGTAAGCTGTAGAAATATAAGTTCCCACAAGTGCTGAAACTCCTCCCACAGCTGAGGCTATAATTAACACATGACTAAATTTTTCACTCCATTGCATTGCAGTTATGGCCGGAATAATTAAAAGCGAAGATATTAAAACTGCTCCCACTATCTTTAAACCCGCTGCAATCAAGCTCATAGTTACAAAAAGTACTATTGCATATAGGACACTTGTATTTAAACCTATTGTCTTTGAATAAACTTCATCAAAAATAAAAACTTTTATTTCCTTGTAGCATAAAATCAGCAGTACAATTGAAACTATAGATACTAATAAAATTAGTTTTACATCATCTTTCATCATGTAGGCAGCCTGTCCAAATATATAATTTTGAAGTCCTGACTGAGATGCTCCTGTATAGTTTTCATTGCCCTGAATGTAACTTTTAAGTACCATTCCAAGTCCGAAAAAAGTAGACAGTATAATGGCTAAAGTTGAATCTAAACTCAGCTTAGAGTTAGCATTAATAAGCTCTATTAGCATAAATGCCGTTGCTCCTGATACTATCGCCCCCATTAGTAATAATAACGGGTCTCTTTGCAAAAACAACATAAATGCCAGCACAATCCCCGGAAAGGCAGCGTGCCCAATTGCATCACCTATTAAAGACTGTCCCTTTAAAACTGTAATGCACCCTATAGCACCTGAAGCCATTGCAAGTATTACTGTACCAAGTGCCACTATTAAAAAAGAATAGCTCGTTAAAACTTCAACACTAGACAATAAAATCACCTACCATTGATGCTTTTCTTAAATTTTCTCTTGTAAATACATCTTCAACTTTTCCCTGTGCAACTACTCTCTTATTTAAAATTATAATGTGGTCAAAGTAATCCTTAACAGTGTTTAAATCATGGTGTACTACTACTGAAGTCTTTCCTTTTTTTTGCGCTTCCTTTAAAAAATCTATAATTACATTTTCTGTTTTATTGTCAACTCCTGCCAGTGGCTCATCCATAAAATAAATAGTTGCATCTTGAGCTATTGCCCTAGCTATAAAGACACGCTGTTTTTGCCCACCTGACAACTGAGAAATCTGTCTATCTTTAAATTCCAGCATTCCAATTTTTTCAAGAGCTTCTTCCGCAAGTTTTAAATCGCTTTTTGCAGGTCTCTTTATCCAACCTAAGTGTACATACCTTCCCATTAGAACTACATCTATAACTGTAGTTGGAAAGTCCCAGTTAACTGAGCTTGACTGCGGGATATAAGCAATTTCTTTTTTTACTTCTCTTATGTCTTTTCCCATAATAGAAACTTTCCCAGAAAGTTTTTTCTTAAGCCCCAGTATTCCCTTTATCAATGTAGACTTTCCGGCACCATTAGGTCCTACTATGGCAGTTCTGGAGTTTTTTACTATATCAATGTCATTGTCCCATAAAACCGGTTTGTCATCATATGCAATGCTTAAATCTTCAACTTTAATTATTATATCGTCCATAAACTGCTCCATATTATTTTAAATTTTCTGTTATTAACTCTACATTATGTTTATACATTCCTATAAAAGTATCTCCTATTTCGCCTTTTGGAGCAAGTGAGTCTGAAAATAGTTCTTGATTTTTTCCGCTTACTACTTTTACCTCAAAGCCTCTCGATTTACAATCTTCCTGTAATTTTTCCATTCTGGCAGGATCTGTTGTAGACTCTGCAAAAACAGCTTTTATTTTGTGGTCTATAATAAAATCCACTGTCTTTTGAATATCTTTATTGGCAACTTCCGTATCACTACCCATACCTTGAGGCGCCTTCACCGGAATATTATACCACTCAGAAAAATAGTTAAATGCGTCGTGAGGAGTGATTAGATATTTGCTATCCTCAGGTATTTGCGATAACAAATTTCTATTTTCTTCATCTAACTTTGTAAGCTGAGAAATATAATTCTCTGTGTTTTTTTCTATAGTTTCTCTTTGTTCAGGAACTAGTTCAACTAATTTTTTACTTACATTTTCAGTTGCAAGTTTATAAAAATCTATATTAAACCAAAAGTGAGGATCTATTATTTCATTGCCTTCATCATCTATAGTTTTAACATCATCTTTTGAAAAATTTTCTGTAACACAATATCCTTCTTGTTCTAAAGCTTCTGTTAAGTTTCCTTCAAATCCAAGCCCTTGATATAAAACTAAGTCTCCATCGTAAATTTTTTGAAGATCTTTTGGCTTTGCTACATATAAATGAGGACTTTCTCCCGCAGGAATAACAACTTCTCTATCTACTATGTCTCCTGCCAACTCATTTACCATATCATTTAAAAAAGAAGTTGTAACTGTTACAACTTTTTTATCTAAATGTTTATCTGTAGTACTTGTATTTTTAGTTTCACTACTTTGACATCCAACTAAGGTAAGTAATACAGTTAGTATAGTTATTATTTTCTTCATGATTTTCTCCTGTTGGCATAGTGTTTTAAAATAAAGTTCGCCACACCTTACTAATTAAGTATAATTTCATTTAAAAACTTTGTCAATATTTTTAAATACTGCTACTACCCACTGTTAAAATCAAATTAATATTGGACATTAAAAAAACTGGCTTTCGCCAGTTTTAATTTTTTTAATAAGTTTCTACAAATACTTCGAAATATCCTTGTGGATGTGCACAAGCTGGACATACTAGTGGAGCTTCTACACCTTCGTGAATATATCCGCAATTGTTACATTTCCATAGAACAACTTCATCTTTTTTAAATAAGTAGCCTGTTTCTAAGTTTTCATGTAATTTTAAAAATCTTTTTTCATGAGCTTCTTCTACTTCTGCAACTTCAGTAAATACTTCAGCTATTTCAGCATATCCTTCTTCTCTTGCAATTTTAGCAAACTCAGGATACATTGACTCATGCTCTTCATTTTCACCTTTTGCTGCTGCTAGCAAATTAGTTTTTGTATCATCTAAATGTATAGGAAAAGAAGATGTAATTTCTACATTTTCATTCATTAAATCCGCATTTAAGAATTTATAAAATCTCTTTGCATGTTCTGCTTCATTTTTAGAAGTTTCCTCAAATATATTAGATATTTGAATTAAGTTTTCTTTCTTAGCTTGTTTTGCATAGTAAGAATATCTCATTGCTGCTTGAGATTCTCCTGCAAAAGACTTCATTAAATTGACTACTGTTTCTGTACCTTTTTCTAATTTTTTCATTCTATCTACCCCCATTTATTCAATAACATTATACCTACTAATATATATACCTTATTATGCATTTTTTAAACTTAGTTTTTTTCAGTTAAATATTTCCACCGCTTCTTTGGCATATTTGATTGCATTAACTTCTTATTTTCTCTCTCTTTAATTGCAACTGCACTGTAAAACAACTTCCACGCTTCTCTATAAACTCTTTCATCAGCTGCTTCACAAATATTTAAGTCTACAATATCAAAAAACTTGCACTCTTTTTCAAAGTACATTGAACACCTATTGCTCCTTCTGTTGCAAATTATAAACTTTTCATTTGGCATCCTCTTTATAAAGTGATTAGTAATAATTTCCAGTATTTCGTTTTCAGGTTCAAACTCTGCAAGTAAAAATCCCTCCTGAACTTCTCTAAATCTAAGTAGCCCCTTATAAGCATGAGCTTCTCCAGATACCTTTTTTACCAGCCTATTAAATAATACTGCATTTTTCTCAGGGCTATTTATATAACTATATCCACGCCTAAATATGTTTCTTAAAACATTTAAAATGACTTCATCTTTTTTATCGTAGTTTGATAGAAAACAGCAATAGATCTCTACAAAAAACTTATTTGAAAAATTTTTTACAATAGATTTTCTAACTCTGTTGTACTTTTCAATATCTGTTTTTATTTCTACTTTTGAATTGAAAAAATCAAGTTGTTCATCACTTTTAAATATAGTAATTTCTTCAGGAATACTATAGGTTTCAAATACTATATTTAATAACCCTTCAAAACTTCCGTCATAGACACATATCAATTTAACCATCCCCTAAAAAACTAAGTTGCTCATAACCATGAGGATCACTTAAGCTCATATAATCTTTTAAACTCTTTTTATTTGTATAGTTAATTCCCCTATAGACTCCTCCAACAGTTATAAAGTTCTTTGCTCTTTTAACTGAAATTTTTAGAGGCTTTAAATCATCATACTTAAGTGCGCAGTATGCTCGTGCATTTATTATTCTCTTGGCATACTCAGGTCCAAATCCCGGAATTTTTAACAAGTCGTCATAGCTTGCCCTATTAATTTCAATTGGAAATCTGCCAATGTTGTCTATTGCCCAATTTGCCTTTGGATCTATTCTCAAGTCAAAATTCGGATTTGCAGCATTTAAAATTTGTGGCGCTTTAAATCCATAGAATCTCATTAAAAAATCCGCCTGATAAATCCTATGTTCTCTTATTTTAGGAGGCTTTTCTATTCCCTCTGTATACTTTGATTTTATAACGGGAACATAGTTGGAGTAGTACACTCTCTTCATTAAAAAATTATCATATAAAAACTGAGCTCTGTTAATAACAGTTAAGTCATCTTCTCTACTTGCTCCAACTATCATCTGTGTAGTCTGTCCTGCCGGAACAAACATTGGAGCTTTTTTAAATTTATTTCTATCTTCTCTATTTTCAACTATTGCATTTGAAATGTCAGTCATTGGAGTAAAAATTTTCTCATAGCTCTTTTGTGGCGCAAGCATTATAAGAGATTTTTGGGTAGGCAGTTCTATATTTATGCTCATTCTATCAATTAACATTCCCAGTTTTCTAGTCAACGTCTCACTGGAGCCTGGAATTGCTTTCATATGTATATAACCGTAAAATCTCTTTTCATTCCTTAAAATTTCTGCCACTTCAATTAATCTCTCCATGGTATAGTCAGGACTTTTAATTACTCCACTTGATAAAAAAAGCCCCTCAATGTAATTTCTCCTGTAGAAATTAACAGTTAAATCAGCAATTTCACCGGCTGTAAACTCCGCTCTTGGAATTTCATTTTCCACTTTATTTATACAGTACTCACAGTTGTAAATACACTTGTTGGTAAATAAAATTTTAAGTAGCGAAATACACCTTCCATCTTCACTCCAACTGTGGCAAATTCCTCCCATTGAAGTATTTCCCAAACCACCTTTATTTTTTCTGTTGGAATTACTTGAAGAACAGCTGACATCGTACTTAGCTGCGTCAGTTAAAATTTTAAGTTTAGTTTCTATATCCATACCATCACCTAGAATAATAATACCATCTGAACAAACGTTTGTAAACATATGTTTTATTTGTATTGAAAAAATGTTGCCAAGAAAATTGGCAACATTTAAATTCTCATTTTATTTTACTTACATATTTCCTGCAATATTCATAAAGAAAGTAATTATTGCAGCATTTGTAAAGTTACTAAACATACCACCTATTATAGGAACTATAAAGAATGCCAGTTTTGAATAAGAGTACTTATCACTAACTGCCTTCATATTAGCCATTGAAACCGGAACAGCTCCCATTCCAAATCCAATATGACCTGCTGAAATAATAGCTGCATCATAATCTTTACCCATAAGTGGGAACGTAATAAATCTTACAAATATTATAATTAATATTACTTGTGCAAACAAAAGAACTACTAACGGCAATGCAAGTTGTGCCAATTCCCAAAGTTTCATTGACATTATAGCCATAGTTACAAATAACTCTAATGAAATATCTCCAATAATGTCAATTTCCACTTGAGGGATAGCCTCTTGTTTTTGCTTTGAAAACATTGGAACTATATTAGTAAGAATACATCCTCCTACCATACCCATAACGTGTACAGGAATATTTACACTGTCCGGCAATATAAAGTCAAAGAATTCTTTTATATATGATCCCATACCCAGTCCTATAAATACTAAGATAGTAGCTGTAGTAAATACCTTTAAACTAACAGGTCTTACAACACTTCCATCTTCTACTTCATCTTCGGTACTGCTATCCTTCATACTTGGATTCCATAAATGTTTCTTTTTAATTAAGTTGTCTGCTAAAGGACCCCCTATTAAACTTCCTGATACAAGTCCAAATGTAGCTGCTGCAACTGCAACGTTAAGAGCATTTGGATAACCCATGTCAACTGCCATAGGCCCAAAGCTTGCCGCGTTACCATGGCCACCTGTCATAGGAATAGAACCTGTCATTAGCCCTATCATAGGTTCAACACCTAATGGTGCAGAAAGTCCTACTGCTACTACGTTTTGTAAAAATGCCAATAGTGCAGCTAAGAATAAAAATATAATAATCTTCTTACCACCACTTTTTAAAAGTGCAAAACTTGCTTGGAATCCTGCACATGTAAAGAATACATACATAAAGAAATCTTGCATTGTTGAATCAAAAGTAAACTGTGCGATTCCAGTTAAACTTAAAACTAAATTTATAATTGCAAATACAAGACCTCCCGCTACTGATGATGGAATACTATATTTTTTAAGAAATGGAAGCCATTCTCTTAGCTTTCTTCCTAAAACCATTAGTATTACACAAATAAGTAATGTTTTTTGTACGTTCATTACTATTTCCATAAATATTACCTCCTTTTTAATTTTTGTAAATTGCGCATAAAATTTATGCTATAAGAATACTATCATCTTGTTAAATACTTGTCAACAAACATTAATGTACTAAAGATATGTTTGAATACAAATAATTATTTATGTCCTTAAAAATTATTAGCCTTATTTTTTTATGTATTATAATTTAACTAGGAGGTATTAAATATGAACTCAAATACAGCACTTTCAAATTTAAAAATTTTAGATTTTACAACACTACTCCCCGGTCCCTATGCCACTCTTATGCTTGCTGATATGGGTGCAGAAGTTTTAAAAATAAGCTCCCCATCAAAGTTTGACCTTGTAACAGATGGTGAAACAAAAGTTGAAGATACTAATTTAACTGCCAAAGCACTGTGGATAAATAGGAATAAAAAATCCTTAGCATTAAATCTAAAAACACCTGAGGGAATAGAAATAGTTAAAAAATTAATATTGCACTATGACATTATAATTGAACAATTTAGACCAGGCGTAATGGATAAGTTAGGACTTTCCTATGAAAAACTCTCTAAAATTAATCCTAAGTTAATATACTGTTCCATTACAGGCTATGGACAAAGCGGTCCATATAAAAACAGAGCTGGACACGACATAAACTACCTCTCTAAAAGTGGATTGATGTCACATTCCGGTAGAGAGTCATCCGGTCCGACACTATATAACACACAAATTGCAGACATTGCAGGAGGCTCGCTACACTCAATAATAGGAATACTTGCTGCAGTAAATTATAGAAATTTGACAGGTTGTGGACAATACATAGACATATCAATGTTAGATTGCATTATCCCATTAAATTCTCTTGATGGTACTGACTTTTTAGTAAATTCAAATGAACCCAAGCCTGAAGAAAAACTATTAAATGGCGGAACATTTTACGATTTCTACGAAACAAGAGACGGACGATATTTGTCTGTTGGCTCTCTTGAACCTAAATTTTTTAATTTATTTGCAAATGCAATTGAACTTCCTGAGCTCATTAATGAAATTAAAGATTTTAAAATCAGTAGAGAATCAAAAGAAAAAATTAAAAATAAAATTAAAGAAAAAACTCTCTCTCAGTGGACAAATATTTTTAAAGACATCGATTGTTGTGTAGAGCCAGTTTCAAATTTAACTGAAGCTCTAGTAGAAGATGAACAAATAAAGAGTAGAGGTGTAATTGTTGAAATACCAATAAATGAGGCAGATGAAGTAAGACAATATGCAATGCCCATTAAATTTTCAAAAACTAAAGCTCAGTACAATCACCTTGGAAGAAAAGTAGGATATGATAATTTTGAAATATTAAGTTCCCTTGGCTATAGTGAATCTGAAATTCTAGACTTAGAAAAGAGAAGTGTCTTTGATTAGCCAAAGACACTTTTCTTTTATTTAATAAATTATTAATTTAATCTATACACCACATTAGCCGCCAACTCAATTCTTTCAAAAACTGAATCTACAACTGCATATTCTTTTTCTGTATGGTTAAACTCTCCCTTTGCTCCCATGGCACAAACAGTTGGAACTCCTGCAGCCACTGTAAATGATGAATCAGATCCTCCCCCTACTTCTACTGGGTGTGGTTCTGGAAATCCTAAACTTACAGCTGTATCTCTAACAAGTTCAAATAATTCCATAACTCCATCAGTTCTTTCCATACAACCCATTCCAGCTTTAACCTCATATGTTGTTTTCGTTCCATCTACATAGGTTGTATTTAATATTTTTTCCACATCTCTTATAATCTCGTCCCCAATTTCCTGATTGACATTACGAGTTAGAACAACAATAGAGCAGTTTCCTGGAATGGTATTATCACTTGTACCTCCATTTATTAACCCACAATTTACTAACTTACCTCTAGCTATATCATTTAAATTTTCTAGAGCTATTACCTTGTGTGCAGCTTCTAATATAGCACTCCTACCTTTTTCAGGATCATTTCCAGAGTGAGCACTTATTCCTTCTATTGAAATACGAAAAGTTGTTGACCCTTTTCTCCCTACTACAATTCCCTCGTCAACTCTACCTGTTTCAAAAGTTATTGCAGCTTTAGCTCCTTTAGCTTCTTTCATTATAATTTCACCACAGTTTGAATCTTCATGAGCACTTTCTTCATCACCTGCAAATATAAATTTTATAGGTCTTTCTTTATATCCTGCCTTCTCTAGAGCTTTAGCAACAAATATAGCCATTACATCTCCAATTTTCATATCTAATGCTCCAGGTCCAGTAGCCTTGCCATTTTCTATTTTAAAAGGTCTTTTCTCAACTTCTTTTCCACTAAATACTGTATCCATATGCCCTACAAACAATATTGGTTCTTTATTTATTTCAGGGTTTAAAGTACCTATTAAAGTATTACCAACTTTTTCAAATTCATATATTTTAGTATCACAGCCCATATTTTTAAGTTCATTTTCAAATACTTCACAAACTTTATTTACACCCTCTACATCATAAGTTCCACTGTTAATACTAACAACTTTTTCCCATAAATTTAATATCTCTTCTTTATTTTCATTAATATATTCCTTAATTATTTCTCTATACATAATTATTCTCCTTTACATTAGCCCCATTGCACTAATTATAAGTTTCATAACAAACATCCCTACTAAACTCATAAACACAGGTATAAACAATAATATCATTCTATATTTAGGATTGGTATCAGCCACTAGTACTATTCTTGCATAGTGTCCAACCAATGTACCCATCAACATACAAGGCACTAATAAAATTGTAGCTTGTCCAGCAGTAATGACTCCTGCCATATATAAATTTGCTGCTGTAGCTGCTCCTGCCGCTTTCGCAAAGAAGGCTGAAACCAATACAACTACAGATTCTCCAGGCAGTCCGAAAAATTTCATAAACGGACCAAATAAACTTCCCAAAATATCTATTAATCCCGTAAGTTTTAGTAACGCTACAATTGTATAACCCAAAATCATAGCTGGAATTATTTGATTAAGCCCTATACCAACGCCTTTTTTTGCTCCATTCATAAATACTTCTATAGCCGATTCTTTAGCTGGTTCTTTTTTTTCAATTTTTTTGGCTTCGCTCATTATGCTACCTCTTTTCTTTTCTTAGAATTAATATATATTCTGACAATATTTGCTCCTACAACCTTACAAACCCAAAGAAATAAAATTATTGCACCTATAGGAAATACAACTATTGGCAATAGTGGTGCTTGAGTTGATATCACATTTAGCACAACTGCTGAAGCCTGATATTGATAGGCAACAAATATTGTACGTTCATCATCAGTCATACTTCCATCTTCCACTAACTGTTTTGTCATAACAGCACCAACATCTGAACTTGTAAAAGATGAAACAAAAGCTAATCCGGCTATTCCTGGAATACCTAGTAAAGGTCTAAGTATAGGAGTAAATAGTTTTTCAGCAGCCTTTAGTCCTCCTAAATGATCTACAACATCAATTAATCCCACCGAAAGTGCAGTTGTAGGAATTATTGATAATCCAAATAAAAAACCATCACGAGCTCCCGAACCATTCGCCCCCATAAAATTAACTCCGTCTCCTCCAATTACACCAAAACTTCCAATTAAATTGTTTAAATCTAAAGCTTTTAAAGGCCCATCAACATTTCCAAAAATCCCAGAAAACATCAATATTAATATAAATAATGATACCCACCCTTGCCAAGTAACTTTAAATTTTTTTTCGTCTTTTTCACTCATGATTTTCCTCCTTTTTTAATTTAGTGTAAATTTAAAATAATAGTATATTATCTATTTTTCTTTATGTAGCCATATTATTCATAAATTTACACAAATTGATTAATCTTTAATTTAATTGTATAATTAGATAATTATATAATCCAATATTAAATTTACATATATTGATAACCTTTTGGTTATATCCATTATAGGATAAATTATAAATTTGGGATTATTATAACTATATAAATTAATACATATGAATATTTCATAATAATTATAAGTCATTTAACATATGTACAATTTGGAGGAGAATATGAATTTATTAAGTTTGAAATATTTTATAACCGTTGCTAAATATCAATCTGTTACAAAAGCTTCTAAAGAATTATATATTTCTCAACCAGCTTTGAGTAAGCACATTAAAAAGATTGAAGATTCTTTATATTGTGAATTATTCGATAGAAATAATGGTGATTTTAAATTAAATAAATACGGGAAAATAGTTTATAAATATGCAATATTAATTTCTAAATTAATACATTCAATGAATTTAGAATTAAAAACATTACAAAACAAAGAAGTTAAATCAGTAAAAATTCTCATTACTTCAGGTTCTAAGCTATTTTCAGAAATAATGCAACTATTTAATAAAGAACATCCCAAAACCCTTTTCACTATAACTCAAGATACTACCTTCCCTGAAGAAGCATATATAAAAATTTTTTCAAGCGATGAAATATTAAAAGCTAACAAACACTTAACACTACTACTGGAAGAAAATATCAAAATTGCTGTACCTATTACACACCATTTAGCTAATAAATCCGAAGTTTCTATTGATGAACTAAAAGACGAATCTTTTATTGAGTTATCTGAAGGTCACGATTTAAGAGAAATTACAGATAAATTTTGTAAAGAAAATAAATTCTCACCAACCATATCTTTTGAATGCGACAACCCTCAATTACTTAGAGAATTAATCCAGCTAGAATTTGGATTAAGCTTTATGCCTGAAATAACATGGAAAGGAAATACTGAAAATATTAAACTGCTTAGCCTATCTAATCAAAAAATTAAAAGATATTTGTACATGGAGATTTCAAATGAAAATAAATTAAACTATATAGAAAAACAGTTTACTAAATTTTTAATTGATTATTTTTCTAATAAAAAATATAATTCTATTAATTAAATTCCTTTCATTGTTGAATGTTTTACTATACTATTTTATCTGCAATATAAAAAGAGTCTTAAAATAGGCTCTTTATTTATTACTTTGGAAAGGCAACACTTTTTTCTACTTACTATTGCGTAATTTTTTGTTTCTACCAATAAAACATAAATAGCACATCCAACTATAAGCCACAACAAACGGAAAAATCCTCCCTTTTCATAATAAATTCTCCCTTGAAATAAAATACATATTAAAAATAGTTCTAAAATAACTTTATCAAAAATTAATAAATATCATTCTAAATAAAAAACCATAACTTTTATTTCCCAAAGTTATGGTTTTATCGAATACAATAAATTAAAAATTATAAAATAAGGACACTATACTTCACTTTTCCAATTCATCTTTCTCATTTAATCTTAAATACTCTTCCAATCTTTTATTGGGAACTATCCAAAGGACATAATTTATAGTATTTATAATAAGTATAAATAAAGGATGAACAAGCCAACCTAAAAGTAAGGCTAGTAAATTTAGTCCCACAGAAATAACTATTTTTTTCAAACTTCTATTTTCTCTACGAAATTTCTTCGTATCTTCATCTTTTAAATATAATTGCCATGATAAATTAAAAAAAGATAAATTTACAAATAAAGATACAATTCCATAGGCTAGTTCTGGCACAAAGGAAGTAATATAATCGCCCACCCACTCTGTTACGAAAGGCAAAAAAGTCAAAGAAAATAGAAAAAGATGGTTTGCCCACAAAATACGACCATTAATTACTTTTACAAGACCAAACATATAGTGGTGATTATTCCAATAAGTAGCTACCATAAAAAAACTCAAAGCATATACCAATATTTTATGCCTTAAATCAACAAGTGAATGTATAGTGTTGGAATTAGGAGAGTGAATAGACAGTACAAGTATTGTAATTACAATTGCCATTACACCGTCACTAAAAGCTTCTAATCTAGATTTCGACATATTATTTCCCCTTTTAAATAAAGTTTTATTTAAATATATTATAATATATTTAGCCTAGGAAATATATATTATGTAAATTATGCACTTATTTTCTAAGTATTAAATTCTAAATGATAATTTCTCATAAAAATTAATATATATTTACTAGTCAAATTTTATTTTCTATAATACACCAGATCACGATATTTATTTAAATACTTTTTAAAATATATCCCTTAATACAAAAAAAGAGCCTTAAATGGCTCTTAATTTATTAGTACGATTTTAGTACGATTGGTATTTCTTAAATCGCTGTATGTATGGAGCTAACGAGGGGAATCGAACCCCTGACCTCTACATTACCAATGTAGTGCTCTACCTACTGAGCTACGATAGCAAATTAATTAAATTATAAATTTAAAATGTTATTCAGTTTGCTAAAAACATTCCAAATACTACAATGTTACATTAGGTTTAATTAGCAATACTAATAAAGATTAACATTGCCTCTATATTTTGTCAATATATTCTATTACTTTATAAAGATGCCCTTATGATTGTAAGTATATTTCCCCATTATATCTTATGTAATAGCAAATATATCTATTTTTATATTGGAAACTAAAATGTAGCTATTATTTTCTCAAACTA
Organism: Anaerosphaera aminiphila DSM 21120; assembly: GCF_900129925.1. Classification (GTDB taxonomy): domain Bacteria; phylum Bacillota; class Clostridia; order Tissierellales; family Peptoniphilaceae; genus Anaerosphaera; species Anaerosphaera aminiphila. Next base: position 43,051 of record NZ_FQXI01000011.1, read on the forward strand.
TTTTAAATTTAAATATATACATTTAAAAGGCACTCTCTTTAATTTTGAGAGTGCTTTTATATCTATATTGCTTGGAATTGTTAAAATGTAATTTCAGGATTTACTATATTTATAACATTTCCATTCTAATAGCCTATTTAATTTTAATTCTCTTGGTAAAACAAAGTATATTCTACCAAGCTTAAAGTTTTATTGAACTTTTAAATATAAGTTTTTATGTTAAATTACCTTTAAAATTTTTATACGAAAAAAGCACCCTTAGGCGCTTTATTCATCGTCATCATTCTCTTCTTTATCTTCTTTTTCCAGAATTTGAAGTTCTACTTCTTCTATTCTGTTGTCTTTTACTGACAACACTTTTAAAACTACCTCATCTTTATATTTTACAGATATACCTGTTTGATTGTCATTTGGAATATATCCAAGTAATTCAACAATTAAACCTGAAATTGTCTCGTGATTTTCTGAGCACAAGTCTACATTCAATTTTTCACTTACATCATCTATTTCCATTGATCCTGAAATTAAGTAAGTGTTTTCTCCTATTTTTTCCAGTTGAGGATTTACTTTGTCGTATTCGTCTTCGATTTCTCCAACAATTTCTTCTACAATGTCTTCAACTGTTACAATTCCGGAAAAGCCACCGTATTCATCAATCAATATTGCCATATAATTTTTAGTGGATTGTAATTCTTTTATTAATGAGTCTATTTTTTTTGTCTCCGGTACAAAATATGGCTCTTTTAGTATCTTATTTATGTCGACACTTTTATAGTCATTTTTTGAATACTCTACAAATAGATCTTTTAAATTTAGAATTCCAATAATATTATCTGCTTTTTCTTTAAATACAGGAACCCTTGAAAATCCGCTTTCTAAAATTTCTACAATTTTAGAGTTGTCAAATTCATCACAGTCAATCATATAAACCGATGTCCTTGGCGTCATTATTTCATATGCCATCTTGTCATCAAAGTCCATAATTTTAACTATCATTTCTTCGCCTGACGGATTTATTACACCTTGTTCTTGAGATACTCTAATATAAGATTTTAACTCTTCTTCTGATATTCTCTCTTCTACATCTTCTGAGTACTTTCCTAGTATTTTTAATACTAGAGTTGTGGTAAAAGATAAAAACTTTACAAAGGGATATGTTATTTTAGATATTATATCTATTATCCCCACAGATGCCAAAGCAACTTTTTCAGAATTTTGAAGAGCTATACGCTTAGGTACAAGTTCTCCAAATATTATCGTTACAAAAGATAATATTATTGTTATAAAAGCTAACGCAATAGTTGAAGCATAGGGTATCTTAAAATCCACTAGTACCGCTGCCAAATATGGCGATACCGATGTTGCTGCTGATGCTGATGAAAATAAGTTTGCAAGAGTTATACCAACTTGTATTGTAGATAAAAATCTTGTCTGATCTGAAGTAACTCTTAAAAGAGCTCTTGCCTTTTTATTTCCCTCATCTGCTAGCGTTTGAATTTTATTTCTGTTACTTGATACCATAGCCATTTCCGCTGATGCAAAAAATGCATTTATTGCGGTTAAAAAAACTATTACTAAAATTTTAGGCACAATACTGGGCCCAACACTGTCCATTTACATTCCTCCAAAATAATTTTATAATGATTATATCAAGTATATACTAAATTATCTACACTTTGAATTAAATATACTATATTTTAGGAGGATTTATGTTTTTTATTTTTGGAATAAATCAAAAAAGAAGAGATCTCGACTATAATTCAAATTTAATTATACACAGCTGTGGGAAATACGGTCGAATGGAAGTTTACATGGTCTATAGTTTATTTTCTTTATTTTTCATTCCAATTATAAAGTGGAACAAAAAATATTTCGTCAGATACACTTGTTGCAATCAAGTTTTTGAATTAGATAGAAAAGTGGGAAAGAAGATTGAGCATGGGGAAAATGTAGAGATAAAAGATGAATTTCTGTCAAATTTAGGCTATGAAAACGGCTTAATTAAGTGTCCAAATTGTGGAGCTCTCTCCAGCGACAGCTTTGACTTTTGTCCTCACTGTGGAGAGAGTTTAAAAAATTAAGAGGAGATTTTATTTTCTCCTCTTAGTTAAATACTTTTCTTATTTTATTTTCTATTGACTCTAAATAGCCCCTATTATCTTTTTCTACTTCTTCAACTTTTCCCAATCCGTCTTTTTTATCATAGGCAACATATTTTCTAAAGTCTACATACCCTATAATCATTATGCTAATTGCAAATATAACTACAGTTTTCAATATAAATCTTTTCATATTGCAACGTCCACCCACGCTTCATAGTCACAGGACTTTTCCAATTCTTCTATAGTTAGTTTTGCAGCCGAGTTTGCAGAACCTGCTGCAGGATAGACTATTTCATTTGCCTTTAAAGACTCATCTAAGTAAACTCTACAGCCTTCATTTATAGCAAAGGGACATACTCCTCCCACTTTATGACCTACTAACTCCACTGCCTCTTCAGGGCTTAACATTTTAGCTTTTTGTTTAAACTCTTCTTTAAATTTTTTGTTGTTTATCTTCGCATCACCTGATACTACTATTAAAAAAGCTCCTCCATTTTTATCTTTAAAACTTAAAGTTTTTGCTATTTCATTCGTAGTACATCCCACAGCTTCTGCTGCTTCTATTACTGTTGCTGAAGATACGTCAAATTCTTTAATTCTATCTTCAAATCCCTTTTCTTTTAAATACTCTACTACTTTTTCAAATGCCATTATTCTTTAAGCCTCCTTTGGACTTCTCTATAATTTTCAATGTATTTAGCTATTTCACTGTAAAAATCCTTTGAGTGATTGGGATGTTTTAAGTGAACTAACTCATGAAGCACAACTAATTTTATTTCATCTATTGGTCTCTTTGCCAAAAACAAATTTATATTAATAAGCTTTTTAGTGGGATAACAAGTTCCCCATCTGGCCTTCATTTTTCTAATTTTATATTCGTCTTGAACTAATCCCGTCATATTGTTAAATTCAAGAAAAATACTCTTAAGTACTTCTTCCAATTTTTCTCTGTAAAATTTTTCAACTTTAACTTCTGATGTTAAAGTCTTGGATATTTCAGGCTCCAAGAGTTCTCCAAATAAATAAATTTCTCCTGCTCCTATATTATTTACATATTTTTTACTTCGCTCTTTTTCAATTAGCTTTAATAGCTCTGCCTCGTGTTCCCTAACTGTTGCCAATATATCTCTTTCACTTAAGTATTTAGGTGCAGATACCAAAAGAGTTTCAGTCGTAGCTGAAACTCTGATGTACTTAATATTTTTTCTGACAATTTTTATTTCTACGCTCATATCTATAGTATAGGAGACAAAAGTCTACTTACTCCCTCTTTAATTTTTACAAATACTGATCTTCTCTCATAGTCTGCCAAAGTTATCTCCTTGGAATTTTTAACGTCATTTTCAAAATTTTTAATAAGTGTACTTGTAACTTCTTCATCAAATATAAATGCATTTGCCTCAAAGTTCAATTCAAAAGACCTTATGTCAAAATTTGCTGTTCCAATACTCGAGAGATAATCATCACAGCAAATTACTTTAGAGTGTAAAAATCCTCCTTGATAGTAGTATGCTCTGCATCCCCAATCTAAAAGCTCTCCAATAAAAGATGTACTTGCCCAGTGTACAAAAGGATGATCTCTTATTTCAGGTATCATAATATTTACCTCGCAACCTGAGAGTGCAGCCACTTTTAATGCATTAAATAACCCTTCATCAGGAACAAAGTATGGAGTTTGAATATATATTTTCTTTCTGGCCCTTGAAATTATTTTTTCATATCCATTTCTTATAGAGTCTACTTTTGTATCCGGTCCACTTGTCACTATACAAATGTCCTTATTTCCATATTCACTTTTCTCAAATACAGGAGTGATAAATGCCCCTTCTTTTTTATCTGCTGCGAAATTATAATCTAAGAAAAACCTAAATTGAAGCCCCATTACAGCAGGCCCTATAATTCTTATGTGGTCATCTCTCCAAAATCCAAATTTTTTGTCTTTTGAAATATATTCATCTCCCACATTTAATCCGCCCACATAGCCTATTTTATGGTCTATTACTATTATTTTTCTGTGATTTCTATAGTTTATATGAGTGTTAAATTTCCCAAATAAACCTGGAAAAAAAATGGCAAGTTTTACACCATTTTCTACTAAATCTCTTCTATCTTTTTGCTTAAGGTTTCTAGCTCCCATCCCATCTACTAATAACAGAACTTCCACACCTTCTCTTGATTTTTTCTTGAGAAGATTCATTAATTCTGTTCCAAGTCCATCAGATTTAAATATATAGGATTCAAAATATACAGATTTTTCTGCTGCTTCAATATCTTCAAATAGTTTTTTAAACATCTCTCTTCCATCACTGTACATTTCTATATCGTTGCCTTGATAGAAGGTTTCATCTTCTGAGACATTGAACATCTCAATCATTTCTACATATTCTCTTGTTCTTTCATTTTTAAATTTAAATTTCCCACTTTTTATTTCATTTAACTGACTTTGAGCATTTTTTCTCATCTTTATTTTTAAACTATCTTTTTTGTCAAATATTCTCTTTTTAGATAAATCTTGACCTATGAAAAGATATAAAATAAATCCGATAATTGGGAGAAAGTTAATTGCCATTACCCAAAGTAAAGTTGATGTAGGCTTTTTTCTCTCCATAAATATTATGGCTATTGTAAATATTACATTTATAAAAAATATAATACTGTATGACTGTATAAATCCCAATAAAACATCACTATAACCCAATATTAGCTCAGACAAAGAGTAGTATATTTCCATAAACATAAATTTTCACCATTACTTTACATATTTTTTTTCGACTTATATCTCGCTTGTGAATTTAAAACTTTCTTTCTAATTCTAAATCTGGTTGGAGTAATTTCTATAAGTTCGTCATCTTCTATAAACTCCAACGCTTCTTCAAGTGTCATTTGTTTTATTGGCGACAATCTCAAAGCGTCATCAGAACCAGATGCTCTTACGTTTGATTGCTTTTTCGTCTTAGTTACCGAAACTTCCAGCTCCACACCTTTTGGAGATTGACCCACTATTTGACCTTCATATACTTCAGAACCTGGTCCTAAAAACAGAACTCCTCTTTCCTGAGCATTGTGAAGTCCATATGCTGATGCAACTCCTGTATCAAAGGAAACTATAGATGCATCTACCCTCTTTGGTATTTCGCCTTTATATGGCTCATATGTGTCAAAATTTGAGTTGAGTATACCGTTGCCCTTAGTGTCAGTTAAAAACTCATTCCTGTAGCCTATAAGGCCTCTAGCAGGTATTCTAAACTCTAACCTTGCGTAGCCTCCTGTAGGCTCTTGCATAGTAACCAGTTCGCCTTTTCTCATTCCCAATTTTTCAATTACAGTTCCCACAAATTCATTTGACACGTCAACTGTAACTTTTTCTATTGGCTCTTGTTTCTTTCCATCTATTTCTTTAAATAGAACTTGAGGTTTTGAAACTTGAAATTCAAATCCCTCTCTTCTCATATTTTCTATTAGAACACTTAAGTGAAGTTCTCCTCTTCCTGAAACTTTAAAGGAATCTGTCAATTCAGTGTCTTCAACTCGCAAACTAACATCTGTTTGCAGTTCTCTATAGAGTCTATTTCTTATCTGTCTAGACGTTAAATACTTGCCTTCTTTTCCTGCAAAAGGAGAGTTGTTTACTGAAAAGTTCATTGCTATTGTAGGCTCTGAAATCTTTACAAACTCCAGTGGTTCAGGTGCATCTGCACTACAAATAGTATCTCCTATATTTATGTTCTCAATTCCCGCTATTGCAACTATAGAACCTGCTCTAGCTGTTTTAATGGGAACTCTGTCAAGTCCTTCAAATTCGTATATTTGTGCAATTTTAACTTTTTTAATTTCACTTGGATTTAAAAAGTTTACAATTACTACAGGATCTCCCTCATTAAAGACGCCTCTTTCAACTTTTCCCACTCCGATTCTTCCAACGTACTCATTGTAATCTATGGTAGATATCAATAATTGGAAAGGTGACTCTTCATCATCCTCAGGAGCCGGAATATATTTTACAATTGTATCAAATAAAGGGTCCATACTTTCACCCTCTACATCCAAGTCTAGAGTTGAAACTCCTTGCTTGGCAGATGTAAACACAAAAGGACACTCCAGTATTTCTTCACTTGCACCCATATCTATAAACAAATCTAAAACTTCGTCAATTACCTCGTGAGGTCTTGCTTCCGGTCTGTCAATTTTATTTATACAAACTATTACAGGCAAGTTCAATTCAAAAGATTTCTTCAGTACGAACTTAGTTTGTGGCATCGGCCCCTCAAAGGCATCTACCAATAAAACTACTCCGTTTACCATTTTTAAAACTCTCTCTACTTCTCCACCAAAATCCGCATGGCCCGGTGTATCTATAATATTAATTTTAACACCTTTGTGTTTCACAGAAGTGTTTTTTGAAAGTATGGTAATTCCTCTTTCTTTTTCAATATCATTTGAATCCATTACTCTGTCTTGAACAACTTGGTTTTCTCTATAAATACCTGATTGTTTTAACAGGGCATCTACTAAAGTTGTCTTTCCATGATCAACATGGGCAATTATTGCTATGTTTCTTACATCTTCTCTTATTTTAACCATCTTTTCACATCCAATCTACTAATGCTAAATTATAACACAATTGTACTTATTCTGTAAAAAAAATATATCTAATTTAATTGAAAATTAGATATATTTTCTTAAATCAAGTTTTATAAGTACAATTTAAATATTTTTTACCACTATAATTTCATTATTATTAAGCTCTAACCTATCTGTTAAAGCCTTTACTAAAAGTAGTCCTCTTCCACAACACTTTAATTCTCTAAAATCATAGGCATCAAAATCATATTCAATTCCGAAGCCTTCGTCCTTCACCCGTATGACAATTGCTTCTTCATTGACTGTAATATTTAAAAAAACGCACTTTCTATGATTTTCACGATTGCCATGAAGAACTCCGTTTATAACTAATTCATCTAATATTAGCTTTAAATCAAACATTAGCTCTTCATTACATATATGTTTTTCTAAATTTATTAAAGTATTTTCTATAAAGGGTTTAACTTGATTTAAGTCACTTTGAACAGACCCTTTAAACTTATAAATAACATTCATAACAATCAACTCCATTGTAATAAACTTTTACCCTGCAACTCTCATTCCTAACCACATGAATACTTTAAAACAATTAAAACACATCAAAACCTTTAAGTAATTAAAGTTTTAAAAACATATTTCCCTTTTTGAGATTATATTTTATAATTATGGATATAATATACTTAGTATAAAATTTATTTGAAGGGAGAATTTAAAATGCAAAAATATGAATGTACTCTATGTGGATATATATATGATCCTGCCATTGGAGATGAAGATGGAGGAGTAGCTCCAGGAACTTCTTTTGAAAGCATACCAGAAGATTGGGTTTGCCCACTTTGTGGAGCAGGTAAAGAAGATTTTGAACCATATAACGACTAACCAAAAATATAGGAGCTCATAGAGCTCCTTTTTTTATAAAACTTTTTCAGAAACTATCTGACCTACCTGCAATTTACGATCTGAATTGGGTTAGGTCATTATACTGTTGCGTTTGCCAAATTAGTCGTAGTTTTCAACCAAGCCCTTCAGCCTTGGGAAAACCTGACATTAGACCTACTACGAAATCAAAGATTTCTGTTAGGTCTCAAAAATTTGGACTTCTCTGCATCTTAAAGTTTTATCTACATCTTTGATTTAGTCTATAAAACTTATGCAACCTGTTGCCCAAGAACTTTTGCGATTGGCAGCAACTGTCTGCTACCTACCTGCAATTTACTCTGTAAATTGGGTTAGGCCATTATGTTTCACTATATCTTCAAAAATTTCCCACATTTCTTCCACCAAATCTTTTTTTTCAGAAGAAAATGGTATTATCATATCTTTGTTTTTAATTCCAAGCTTTTTAGCTATTGTGCTTACGTGTTTTGAATATTGGCCCCTTGAAATTTTATCAGCCTTTGTGGCAATTACTATTCCTGAGTAACCACTGTCAATTATATATTCAAACATCTGTAAATCCTGAGCTGTGGGCTCATGTCTAATATCTACCAGGAGTATTACTTCAAGTAAATTTTCTCTAACTTCAAGGTACTCATTTATTATTCCTGACCATGTGCTCTTTTCCGACTTGGAAACTTTTGCATATCCATATCCCGGTAAATCTACAAGTCTTAAATCGTCATTTACTCTGTAAAAATTGATAGTTCTGGTCTTTCCCGGAGTAGATGAAGTTCTAGCTAAATTTTTTCTATTTAGCATTGCATTTATAAAAGATGACTTGCCCACATTTGAACGTCCTGCAAAGGCAAATTCATATATGTCCTCTGGCGGATATTGTTCTTCATGAACTGCTACTTTTTCAAGTTCGGCTTTTATTACTTTCATTTTTTCTCCTTGAGAGCTATTTTTTCCACTTCTTTCATTTCTTTTACAGGAATAATTTTTACGCTCTTTAAAACTTCTTCTTCTATTTCAGTTAGATCTCTCGCATTTTCATGAGGTATTATTATAGTTTTTATTCCCATTCTCTGAGCTGCCAACAATTTTTCTTTTAATCCGCCTATTGGCAACACTCTACCCCTAAGTGTAATTTCTCCAGTCATTGCAACGTCTTTTTTTACAGGCCTGTTTGTAAGGGCTGAAAGCACACTTGTGGCAATGGTAATTCCTGCTGATGGTCCATCTTTTGGCACAGCTCCCTCAGGCACATGAATGTGAATATCTTTTTCTTTTCTAAAGTCCGCATCTATGTTGTAGTACTCACTATTGCTAGCCAAGTAAGACACTGCTGCCATTGCAGATTCTTTCATTACATCTCCAAGTTGTCCTGTTAAAGTCAGCTTTCCAGTTCCAGGCATTATTGTAGTTTCAATTGCCAGTGTTTCTCCGCCAACTTCTGTCCATGCAAGTCCGTTTACAACTCCAACTTGGTCTTCTTTTTCCACTTCATCAAATAAATATTTCTTTTCTCCCAAAAACTTATTTAAATTTCTGGAAGTTACAGAAATTTTTTCTTTTCCGTCTTCTACTATTTCAAGAGCTGCTTTTCTTGCGCACTTTGAAATTTCCTTTTCAAGAGATCTGACGCCTGACTCTCTAGTATAATAATTTACAATGTCTCTTAGAGCACTGTCAGAAATTGAAAACTGTGATTTTTTAAGTCCACTTTCTTTTATTTGCTTCGGAAGTAAATACTTCTTTCCTATATTAAATTTCTCTTCGGGTGTATATCCGCCAAGGGAAATAATTTCCATTCTATCTAGTAGTGGTCTTGGTATTGTTTGAACGCTATTTGCAGTTGTTACAAAAAATATATTTGAAAGGTCAAAGGGAAGTTCTAAATAGTGGTCAGTAAATGTCCTATTTTGTTCAGGATCCAATACTTCTAAAAGTCCACTTGCCGGATCTCCTCTATAACTGTTTCCAACTTTGTCTATTTCATCAAATAAAAATACAGGGTTGTTTTCTCCTGCCTTTTTTAAAAGAGTTATTATCCTTCCCGGAAGTGCTCCTACATAAGTTCTTCTGTGTCCTCTAATTTCAGCCTCATCAGTAACTCCTCCAAGGCTCATTCTCACACATTCTTTTCCAAGTGCATGAGCTATTGAAGATGCAATTGAAGTCTTTCCAACTCCTGGAGGCCCAACTAGACAGAGTATTGAACCCTTTACGTCAGTGGATAACTTTCTAACGGCAATAAATTCCAAAATTCTCTCTTTTACATTTTTAAGTCCATAGTGATCCGCATCTAAAATTTTTCTAGCTTTGTTTAAATCCACTTCATCTGAAGATGACTCAAGCCAAGGCAAGTCTAAAATCCAATCTAAATAGTTTGATATTACAGTATATTCAGGTGATGCTAAATTTGTCTTTGAAAGTTTTGAAAGTTCTTTCACTGCTTTTTCTTTCACCGCTTCAGGAAGTTTTTTTTCTTCTATTTTCTTTTCATAACTTAGAAGTTCACTTTCTTCACTTTCATCTCCCAATTCTTCGTGAATTACCTTTAACTGTTCTTTTAAATAGTATTCCCTTTGAATTTGGTTCATATTGGACTTTACACGTTGGTCTATATTTTTTTCTATAGACAGCATTTCAATTTCCCTTTGTAAAATTCCATGAAATAAAAGTAATCTGTTATAGGGATTTAACTCTTCTAGTAGCTGTTGACTCTCTTCTATTTTTAAATTTATATATGCTGCTGAAGTGTCTACAAGAGTAGATGCACTTGTCTTATCTACTACAGACTGAAGTAGCCCGGGAATTAATCTTTGGTCCAGCTCACTATACTTTTCAAGATCTTCCTCAACTAATCTAATTGCCGCTGTATTTTCTTTATTTTCTTCGTCGTCTTCCTCTTCTTCAAAGTTTTCAATTATGGCCTCTATATATTCGTCTCCAATAGAAAGTTCTTCAATTTTTCCACGATTAAGTCCTTCTACTAAAACTCTAACTATTCCACCTGGAAGTTTCAAGATTTGTTTAATTTTTCCTACAACGCCATATTCATATAGATCTTCCCCAGTGGGCTCTGCTATATTTGAGTCTTTTTGAGCTGTCACAAAGATAAGTGACTCTTTCATTTCAGCCGCTTCAACAGCTGCTATACTCTTTTCTCTGCCACAGTCAAAATGTGTTACCATTCTGGGAAATATAATTAAATCTCTAAGTGGGATTACTGGAAGTTTCATCTTTTTATCCATATTTGTCACCAGCTTTTCATTTAAAATTAGGCTCACTTAATGTGAGCCCTTATCATTTTTTTCTTCTTTCAAAATTAACTTTGGAGCTTTTTTCCCTTCAACTGATTCCTTGGTGATTACTACTTTTGCAATATCATCTCTTGAAGGTATTTCAAACATTATATCCATCATAGTATTTTCTATGACTCCTCTAAGTCCTCTAGCTCCTGTCTTTTTTTCTATAGCCAATTTGGCAATGTGCTTTAATGCACTTGGTTCAAATTCAAGTTCCACATCATCCATTTTTAAAAGTTCCTTGTATTGTTTTACAAGAGCATTTTTTGGCTTAGTTAGTATTTCTATTAACGCTTCTTCATCAAGTGCTTCAAGTGTTACTGTAACTGGAAGTCTTCCAATTAACTCGGGAATTAAACCGAATTTCAAAAGGTCCTCAACTTGAACTTTTTGAAGAATATTTTCTTTTTGTTTTTTTGTACTTACTACAGGGGAACTAAATCCCATGGTGTTTTTTCCTATTCTGGACTCTACAATACTTTCAATTCCATCAAAGGCTCCACCCACTATAAATAAGATATTAGTTGTATCAACTTGTATAAAATCTTGGTTTGGATGTTTTCTTCCACCCTGAGGTGGTACATTTGCAACAGTTCCCTCTATTATTTTTAAAAGCGCCTGTTGTACTCCCTCGCCACTTACATCTCTGGTTATTGATACATTTTCAGATTTTCTGGCAATTTTATCTATCTCATCTATATAAATTATTCCCTTTTCAGCTTTTTCAATATCATAATCTGCCGATTGAATTAATTTTAAAATTATATTTTCAACATCTTCTCCCACATATCCTGCTTCTGTAAGTGTTGTAGCATCGGCAATTGCAAAGGGAACATTTAAAATTTTTGCCAATGTTTGCGCTAAAAGAGTCTTTCCACTTCCAGTTGGTCCTAGAAGTAGTATATTGGATTTTTGAAGTTCTATATCCTGATTGCTTGTAGCTGAATTTATTCTCTTATAGTGATTGTAAACGGCAACAGAAAGAGCTCTCTTAGCCCTTTCCTGTTTTATTACATATGCGTCTAAAATACTTTTTATCTCAGCTGGTTTTTTAAGTTCAAATGTTTCTAAGTTGCTTTCAAAGCTCTCTTCGTTTATTATATCTGAACAAATTTTTATGCACTCATCACAAATATAAACATCTGGTCCCTTTATAAGTCTCTTTACTTGATTCTGTGTCTTGCCACAAAACGAGCATTTTAATAGTTCATCAGATTTTGACATTTACACCTCAGCCTCTTTTTTCTACAACTTTATCTATCAATCCATACTCAACTGCCTCAGTTGCTGAAAGGAAGTAATCTCTATCTGTATCCCTTTCAATTTTTTCTAATGGCTGTCCTGTTTCCTTAGCAAGGATTTTATTAATTTTTTCTCTTGTCTCAAGAATTTTTTCTGCGTGAATTTTTATATCAGAAGCCTGTCCTTGTGCTCCTCCTAGTGGTTGATGAATCATAATTTCTGCATTTGGAAGGGCAAGTCTCTTTCCCGGTGTTCCGGCAGCAAGTAAGAATGCTCCCATTGATGCAGCCATTCCTATACAGATAGTAGATACATCACACTTTATAAAGTTCATTGTGTCAAATATTGCAAATCCCGAGCTTACTACTCCTCCTGGACTGTTAATATAAATTTCTATATCCTTATCTGGATCTTCTGATTCTAGAAATAACAATTGAGCTACTATTAAATCTGCAACATTATCGTTAATTTCACCACTTAAAAAAATTATTCTATCTTTTAAAAGTCTAGAGTAAATATCATAAGATCTTTCTCCACGATTGGTTTGTTCAACTACCATTGGCACTAATGCCATAATATCACCATTTCTTTCTATTTTTCTTCTACTTCTTCTTCAACTTGTTTTTCTACAAATTTTGCATTTTCAACTAATAAGTCTAAAACTTTTCTATTAGCTAAATTTTCTTTAATGCCATCTTTACTTGATTCCAGCATATATTCTTTCATTTTTTCCTGTTGTTCTGCATCTTCTGGGAAGTATTCTTTTACAAGTTTTTCAACTTCTGCAATTACGTCTTCTTCTGAGATTTCAAAGTTTTCTTCCTTTGCAATTGCCTCTAGTGCAAGACTCATCTTAACTTGTTTTACTGCATCTTCTCTCAAGTTTTCGCCAAAAGCTTCTATTGTAGTGCCAAGCATTTTAACGTAGTCTTCAAGGTTCATTCCCTGTGCTCTTAAACTGCTGTCAAAGTTTTGCATTTGGGAGTTTATTTGTGAATTAACCATTCCGTTTGGAACTTCAACTTCCATAGTTTCCACTATTTTATTTAAAATAGCTTCTTCTTTTTCTGATTTAGCTCTTGCTTCAAATTCAGTTTCTTTTTTAGCTTTTACATCTGCTCTATATTCATCTACTGTATCAAAATCAGAGATGTCTTTTATAAACTCATCATCTAATTCAGGAAGTTCTTCATAGCTAATTGAGTTAAGTTTTACTTTAAATACTACATCTTTTCCCTTTAAGTCCTCTGCATGGTAATCTTCTGGGAAAGTTACATTTACGTCAAATTCTTCATCCAGATTGTGTCCTACAATTTGATCTTCAAATCCCGGAATAAATGAATTTGAACCAAGTTCTAACTCATGTCCCTCAGCAGCTCCGCCATCAAACTCTTCTCCGTCAAGAAAACCCTTGAAGTCAATGTTTACTTTGTCTCCGGATTTAGCAGCTCTGTCATCTACATTTACAATTCTAGCATTCATTTTTCTTTGATTTTCCAGTTCAGAATCTATTAGTTCATCTGTAACTTCATATGCTATTTCTTGTACTTCTACACCCTTATATTCTGAAAGTTTTACTTCAGGTTTTACATCTACAGAAAATTCTACTTCTACGTCTTTTCCTGAGTGTGCTTCTTCAATGTTAATTTCAGGTTGTTCTACCGGTTCAATTCCCAGTTCTTCTACAGCTTTTTCATAGTATTTTGGAAGCACTTCATTTAGTGCATCTTCTAAAAATACTTCTTTGCCATACATATTTTCAATTATTTTTCTTGGAGCATGTCCCTTTCTAAATCCTGGAACTTGAAAATACTTTTTGTTTTTTAAATATATTTCTTTTTCTGCACTTTCTACGTCTTCTGCCTTTACCACCATATCAAAATATACTTTGTTATTTTCTTTCTTTTTAATTTCAGTCATAATATCCTCCGTTTACCTTAAGGTCTATTTATTTACAATTAATTAATTATACCATAACCACTACAATTTACTATATTTTTTAAATATCAATAAGTCCTTCTTTTAGCTCAGCAATTTCATCTTCTGTAAAAGTTATTCCCTTTGACATTTTAAGATGTTCTTCATCCCATTCTCTTATATCGTACTTAGGAGCTCTTTTGTTCCAGCTAACTAAGTTAAACTCCTTACTCCAACCCTTTGCATTTGTGGATAGAGTTTTTATATGTTTTACAATTTCAAATTGAAAATCAGACATTTAATCCTCCAATTACGCTATATTTAAAAATAATTTTTATTTTAAAACTTTTTAAATTTATAGTAGTTATTTTCCTATTTCTCTATAAACTCTTTCAAAAGCTTCTTTCACTGTAATCTCTTCTTTTTCTTTATCTCTTCTATTAGAATACTCTATTACTTCTTCAACTGCTCTTTTCCCAACTGTAATTCTAAGAGGTATTCCTATGAGATCTCTGTCTTTAAACTTAACTCCGGCCCTCTCATTTCTATCATCTAGTAAAACTTCCACTCCAGAATCTAAAAATTCACTATATATTTTTTCACCAAGATCCATTTGTTCTTCATCTTTGCTGTTTATTACAGTTATTATAACTTGATATGGTGCCACACTCATTGGCCAAATTATTCCATCTTCGTCGTAGTTTTGCTCTACTATGGCTGAAACAGACCTTGTAACTCCAACTCCATAAGAACCCATCCAAATAAGTTTTTCTTTTCCGTTTTCATCTAAATAAGTTGCATCTAAGGCCTCTGAATACTTTGTACCTAATTGGAATATATTTCCAACCTCTATTCCTCTGGCAAACATATACTCTTCGCCGGTTTCTTCTATTATGTCACCTTGTTTTACTTCAAGTAAGTCCTCACATACTTCTCCTGAAAAGTCTCTTCCATAGTTTCCGTTCTTTATATGGTAGCCTTCTCTGTTAGCCCCTATAGACATGTTGTCAATTTTTGTTACAGATTCGTCAAATATAAGTTTAACATTCTTGTCAAGTCCAATAGGTCCTGTAAATCCAACAGCAGAATTAATAGAGTTTATCTCCTCATCAGTCATAAGTTCTATTTCATGATCTGGAGTTTGCAGGTAACTTTCAAGCTTTGACATGTTAAGCTCTCTGTCCCCTGGTATAAATACCACTACAGGTTCTTCTCTAACCATTAAATCTATTGCCTTTAAACATCTATTTTTTTCAACGCCCAAAAACTCTGCAACTTCTTCAATTGTCTTTAAATTTGGTGTGCTGACTTCTTCCAGTTCTCTTGGACTTTCACTTTCAGGGATTTCATATACAACTTTTGCTTTTTCAGAAGTTGCAGCATACTTCCCACTTGGTGAATATGCAATTTCACCTTCTCCTGTTTCTGAAAGAGCTATAAACTCATGAGATTTACTTCCTCCCATTGCACCATTGTCGCCCTCAACTATTTTATAGTCCAAATTTAATCTGTCAAATATTTTTTCATAGGCTCTGTACATTTCCATATAGGACTCTTCTAAAGTACTAGGTGATGTATCAAAGGAATATGCATCCTTCATAGAAAACTCCCTAGCTCTGTTTATTCCAAAACGTGGTCTCTTTTCATCTCTATACTTAGTTTGTATTTGATATAAATTAAGTGGAAGTTGTTTATAAGACCTCACTTCATCTTTTATTAAAGTTGTAAAATACTCCTCCGCTGTCGGTCCCAGACAAAATTCTCTGTCATTTCTATCTTTTAATTTAAACATCTCCGGGCCAAATCTATCCCAGCGTCCACTAGCCTCCCAGATTTCCTTAGGTTGAATAGCGCTCATTAAAATTTCTTGAGACCCTGCTCTATCCATTTCCTCTCTTACAATTTTTTCTACTTTTTTTACTACTCTATATCCAAGAGGCAAGTAAGTATAAATTCCACTTGCTGATTTTCTTATAAAGGCGCCCCTTAAAAGAAGTTTATGCGATGCAACTTCGGCATCAGACGACACTTCTCTAAGCGTTGGCATGTACATTTTAGAAAGTTTCATATATTCCTCCAACTTTTTATTCCAATTCGCTCTAATATTATAATATGTAAATTTGAGTCTTTCAAGTTTTCAAGCACTATTTATAATAATCCTATCATATTTTTCACCTTCTGCTACACTAATGCCATACTTAATATAATTTACTAACCAAACCCACATAAATCAATTATATATAATAAACTTCAAAAAGTGTTTTATTTTTACATTTTTAATTAAAATATTTCTCCTTTGGGTAATTAATGGTAAAGGAGGTATTAATATCTGTGAAAAATTCACCTGAAAATTTAATCTACAAACTTACATACATAGATGATAAAGAAGTAGTTTATAATCTGTTCTTCAAAGACTTTAAAAATTCACATTCTCTAAATAGCTTTTTAACATACCAAAAATTTAAAGTTTTAGATATTGTAGTATTAAGTGAAGTAGTGAAAATTCAGGAAGAGACAACTTCATAGAAGTGCTGACTAAAATTCAAATAGGAGGTGAATTTAAAACTCACAACACAAAACAGTAAAAGAAGATGGAGACTATAAATTAATATTTAGTCGATTTTTTTATTCACAATTAAATTAGGAGGAACTTATGAAAAAATATAATAAGAAAATTATATCTTGCCTACTAGCTCTTTCAATGTTAATTTCTTTTTTGGGACCACTTTCAAATACTGCCTATGCAGAAAGTATGACCCTGTCTCAAAGTGAAATTCAACTTACAAAGGAAGGTACAGTTAAAATCACCGCCACTTTTGATTACGATGTAAATCCCGAAAACTTAGTTTGGACTCTTGGAGATAAAGATATTAAAGAGTGGAAATCCTTTAACGAAGAAACCGGAAAATATGAACTTGATCCGTGGATTGAAATTAAAGATGTAAAGGTGGAAAGTGGAACAGTTTCTGCAACACTGGAAAATAAACTCCCATATGGAATTGAAAATACTGAAAACAGACCCTATCCTAGATGGACTTTCGAAGAATTACTAGGTACATACCCACTAAAAGTAACTGATACAAAATCAGAAGATACACTTAGTGTAAATTTAAAAATTAACAACTATGTTGGCTTTCACAAATATGAAGAAATTAAACCAGCCTTAGATAAAGTTATAGATATTGGAAATAAAAACAACAATAGATATTTTGAATATCAATCCATAGGAAAAAGTGTTGAGGGAAGGGACCTTCACTTTGTAATAGTGGCAAAAAATAGGGAAGCTGTAGATAACTACCTAAACAACACTTTGCCAACTGCACTTGAAACACCTTCCACAGTTATTGAAAAAATCGACAGTGAAACTATTGGCGAATATCAAATCCCAATATTTATAAACAATATACACCCTGATGAATCACCTGGTGTTGACTCTCAAATGTCACTGTTATATAAGTTGGCATTAGACGAAGAAATTACATTTAACACAGATAAGGCCGGAAATACTTCCAGTTTAAAAGTAGATGATATTCTAGACAATTTTATACTTCTATTTGACATTACTCAAAATCCTGATGGTAAAGAACACAACACCAGAGAAAATGCAAATAAACTGGATATAAATAGAGATAATGTGTACCAAACTCAACCAGAGACCAAAGCTCTTGCAGAAACTCTTGCAAAATATAATCCCGTTGCATTTTTGGACCTACATGGTTTTGTTGAAGAATTTTTAATTGAACCTTGTACCCCTCCACACGAGCCGAACTTTGAATACGACTTGCTAATGGGTGGCCCTAGAGATTCTAAATCGGGAGATACACTGGGTGCCCCTGGAGCAATTGAAAATGCAAGACATATGGGAGATATTGCAATCGCAAATACAAAATACGATAGCTATATAATTCCTATGTTTGACTATGAATCAGGCTGGGATGATGACTTTTTAGGATATACGGGAGTCTTTTCACTAATTCACGGTGCCCTTGGCCATACTGTTGAAATTCCTGAACAAAATGAACAGAGTATGATTGCACATGAACACACTATAATTGGTGCAATAGACTATATATCTCAAAACAAAAATGAAATATACAAAAATCAACTGTTGATAAACCAACGTGGCATAGACAATGAAGACAATAAAAATGTAGACACTTGGCACATTGACCCAAGCGGAAATCAAATAGGTAGACCTAGAGGAGAAAATGAAAACTTCTTCCCTGACTACTACATTTTGCCTCTTGACAAGGCAAATCAAAAAAATCCACTGGAAGTTTACAACATGGTGGAATACTTCATTAGAAATAATGTAAAAGTTTACACTTCCACACAACCTGTGGAATACAAAGGAGTTAATTATCCTACCGGATCTATAGTAATGCCACTTAATCAAGCTAAAAAATCTCTCTTAAATGCAGCTCTATTTACCGGAACTGATGAATCGCAGTGGGATGCAATGTATGCAGAAGTAGTTTTAAACTTCCCTGCAATGAGAGGTTTTGACAGTATTGAAGTTAGAAGTAGCGGACTATTTGATAGCAAACTTCAAGAAGTTAAATCTAAAATTTCAAAACCTGCTACAACTATAAATCACAGTACAGAAAAAACTATTGTAGAAAACAACAGCACTGATGCAATTAAAGCTGTAAACAATTTGTTAAATAAAAATTTACCAGTGTCAATAGTTGCAAAACCAAGTGACAAAATAAATGCAGGAAACTTTATAGTAAATACTAAAGATTTAAAAGCTATTTCATCAAATTACTACTTATCTGTATTGCCACTTGAGGAGAAAATAGAATCTAAGGAAGTTAAAAAATCAAACATATACCTTCCACCTTCTGGCTCAAATTACTCTTCACTAACTGATTCAACAAGATTTGTATTAAAAGACTTGGGCTTTAATTTAGTTACAGATATTGGATTGGCAGATGTAGTTGTAGATTCTTCAGGTACACTTGATGCAAAATCTCTTACAGGTAAAAACTATATTGGAATAGGCGGACAAGCTATTTCAAGTGCTGAAGAAAGTGGACTATATCCCCTAAAGACAAAGATGAATGAAGAAGGTAATTCAAACGAAGGACTTCTAAAAGCAAAATATGACACTTCATCTCCAATTACAGGAGTATATAATGAGGATGACTTATCATATATTGCAAGTGGAACTGTAATAACTGAAACCAGACCTGAGGCAAAAATATTTGCAAGAGTTTCAAGTGATGATGATTTCTACATCCAAGGTTGGTGGCCAAGTCATGACTTTGTAAAGGGACAAATTTTAGGTTTTTCAGATACTTACAACAACTCAAACTTTGTGTTCTTTGCAAGTGACATAACTAATAAGGCTCATACAACTCACCTGTTTAGACAACTTTCAAATGCAATATACACTATAAATAGTGGGTCATTTACCACAGGTAATGGAATATAAACTTATAATTTTAACAAGTGCTCTTAAATTTAAGGGCACTTGTTTTTATAATTCATAGTAAATTTTAATAATTTAATTTTTCTAATAATTCACTTCTTTTTAATAAAGCTTAAAAGTTATTCTAAAATGCTATATAATATTATTATGTATTTTAAGTTGTTACATATAAAATAGGAGTGATAAAAATGAAAGTATTTATAACCAGTACAATTCCAGATAAAGTTTTAAAGTTGTTAGAGGGAAAATTTGAATTAAACTATAATGACAGTTTAATTCCACTGTCAAAGGAAGAAATTATAAAGGGTCTTGCCGATGCTGAAGCACTAGTATGTCCTCTTTCAGACAAGATTGACGCAGAAGTTATTAACTCTTCTAAAAATTTAAAGTTGATTTGTAACTACGGCGCAGGTTTTGACAATATAGATATAAACACTGCAAGAGACAATGGAATAATAGTCACAAATGCCCCTGCTCCTTCATCAGCAGTTTCCACGGCAGAGCTGGCTTTTAGTTTAATCCTTGCCCTATCCAGAAATTTAATTAACGGAGACAAGTTTATGCGCCGTGAAAAGTTTTATGGATGGAGACCGACTTTTTACCTTGGAAGTGAACTAAGGGGAAAGACTCTTGGAATTATCGGAATGGGAAATATTGGGAAAAACGTTGCAAAAAGAGCAATTGCCTTTGAAATGAATGTAATTTACTATTCACGCAACAGAAAAGAAGATATTGAAAAATTAGGTGCAAAATATGCAGATATTAAAGATGTAATTAAAAATTCTGACTTTATATCTCTTCACTCAGCTTTTGCCCCTGAATTAAAACACTTAATTTCAAATGATGAATTTGACATGATGAAAGAAAGTGCATTTTTAATAAATACAGCTAGAGGTCCTCTCGTTGAAGAAAAAGCTTTAATTAAGGCACTTAAAGAACATAAGATAAGAGGCGCAGCTCTTGACGTATATGAGTTTGAACCCAAATTTTCAAAAGAACTTATTGAACTTGACAATGTTGTGTTGGAACCTCACATTGGAAATGCAACTTTTGAAGCAAGAGAAGAAATGGGAGTGGCTGTTGCCAACAATCTCTTAGACTACAGTGAAAATAAAATTCCAAGAAATAAAGTAAATTAGATTAAAAAAAGTACTTAGGCATAAAATCCTAAGTACTTTTTTCAGATTTACTTATATTATATAGCAGTCCAACCGCCATCAACATTTAGCAGTTGTCCTGTAGTATAAGATGAAGCTTCAGATGCAAAGTATATAATTGCACTGTCTAGTTCTCCACTTTTACCGGCTCTACCCATAGGGCAATAAGTTTGTAGTACTGTATTAAATTCTTCATTTGCCAATACGTCATGTGTCATTTCTGACTCAAAGTATGCAGGACCTACGGAGTTAACTGTTATTCCATATTTTGCCCACTCATTTGCAAGGGCCTTTGTCATCATTAACACTGCTCCCTTTGTAGTTGCATAGGCAGTCATTGTATCAGCATGTGGCATTGCAACTCTTGAGTGTATTGATCCTAAGTTTATAACTCTTCCGTATTTATTTTTCTTCATTATCTTTCCAACTTCTCTGGCAACTTTGAAAACTCCGTCAATATTAGTTCTCATCATTCTATCCCAAGTTTCATCACTCATTGTGTCTGCAGGTTCACCTATTCCAAGACCTGCATTGTTTACTAATATGTCAATTTTGCCATAGTGTTCTTCTATATTTTTAACAGCTCCTATTACACTTTCACTGTTCGTTACATCACATACTTGATAAAATACTTCGTATCCCTTCGATTCCAAATCTTTTTTTACTTCTTCCAGCTTTTCTTTTCTTCTTGCAACAAGAGCAAGTTTTGCACCTTGATTTCCAAGTGCATTTGCAAATTGAACTCCCAGTCCACTTGACGCACCTGTTACCATTGCAACTCTTCCAGTTAAATCAAAATAATTTTTCATGTATCTATCCTCCAAATATTTATTAAAATTATGCTTTACTCCACTAATGTATACCCACTTCAATTGAAAAAAACAAAAAATAAAATAATTTTACAATAGTTTAATTTTTTTTAAGTTTAGCCATATACTTGCTAAGCTTTTCCAATTCACCTATTAGTTCATCAGTGTCGCCTCTATATCCTATCCTCATAGAGTTCGGCTCTTCAAAATAATCATTCTCCAATAAAACTAATACTCTTGACATAAAAAACTTTCTTATTTTAAAAAGAGCTTAAATTCACACCTCTTCTGTGGTCTAAATTTAAGCTCTTTATCTTTATCAGGTGACAAAGAAATACTATATAATTTCTAATTATACTATTATGAAATTGCCTGTGCTGCAGTTATTATAGCAAGGTCATGAACTTCTTCAGCAGAACTTCCCCTTGATAGATCGTTTACCGGTTTGTTCAGTCCTTGAAGGATTGGTCCAACAGCTTTAAAATCTCCAAAGTATTGAACTAATTTATATCCAATATTTCCGGCTTCAAGACTTGGAAATATAAATACATTTGCTGAACCGGCAACTTCTGAGTCTGGTGCTTTTTTCTTAGCTACTTCACTTACAAAAGCAGCATCAAATTGAAGTTCTCCATCTATTTTCATATTTGGATTTGCTGCCTTGGCCTTTTCAGTTGCAATTCTAACTTTATCTACTAGTTCATGAGAAGCTGAACCCTTTGTTGAAAATGAAAGCATTGCCACTTTTGGATCCATTCCGAATGTTCTCGCTGTCTCTTCACTTAGCACTGCAATTTCTGCAAGCGCATCTGAGTCAGGATCTATATTTATAGCACAGTCTGCCATTATATACATTTCATCTCTCTTTAACATTACAAATACACCGCTTGTTCTGCTAAATCCCTCTCTGGTCTTTATAATTTGAAGTGCAGGTCTTACTGTTTCACCTGTAGTATGAACAGCACCGGACACCATTCCGTGAGCTTTCCCAGTGTAAACTAACATAGTTCCAAAGTAGTTTTCATCTAACAATATTTTTCTTGCAGATTCTTCATCTACCTTGCCCTTACGTCTCTCTACAAATTTTTCAACAAGCATGTCAAATTCTTCGTATCCATTTGGATTTATAACTTCAAGTTCTGAAATATCCAATCCATATTCCTTTGCTGCTGCCTTTACTCTACTTAAATCTCCAATTAACAACGGCTTTAAAGTACCTTCGCTGTTTAATTTTACAGCTGCTTCTAATATTCTCCTGTCTTCTGCTTCAGGAAAAACTATAGTGGGCATTTGTTTTTTTACTTTTTCTGTTAAACTTTCTATTAAATTCATAATTTACCTCCAACTGCTTTTAATTTCGCTTTATCCATTATATAACAAAATAAAGTATAATTAAAAGTAGTTTAAGCTTTATTTATAAGTTTATAGTGTAAAATCCCATTTTCAACTTCGTAGTCGCATATTCCCAAACTTCTCAAATGCTCTAAATGAGCATGAGCCTCTCCCGCAGCAAACCACTTTTGACTCTTTGGAAATTCGTCCCAGTTCTTTGCAGAAATATCCCAGTGCATTTGTTTTGTAACGTCTCTAACAGTAGTTGCCCCTCTCTTTAAAGCATCTACTGTCTCACTAAGTCTATCCTTGTGGTGATTTAAAAGCTCATCTACTCTTGCATTTACATCTTTAATCAGTGTTCTATGGGATCCGTAAAGGTGTTTTATATTTAAATCTCTTACTTTTTCTAAATTTTTAAAATAAGTTCCAAGGCTGTCACCAACGTCAAATCCCCAAAATTGTATATTGGGAGTTATTTCTCCTAAAATGTGGTCTCCACAAAATAACAGGTCTTTTTCTCTGTCGTATAGCCCTGCCATTCCAGGTGTATGTCCACTTAAATCTATTACCTCAAATTCAAAATCTCCTATATTTATCATGTCTCCCGGATTTTTAGAAGTATAGTTAAAATCTTCCCTAGGTCTAAATTTATATCCCGGGTGGTCTTCTATTTTTAACTCATCCTCATCAAGCCCTTGCATATGAGCATACTTTTCAATATTGGTCCAGTGTTCCCCATGTCTTTCTCTAAATAACTTTAAAAGTTTTGCGTCAACATCTGGCATGTAAATTTCAACACCAAGCTTGTCAAAATAATTAATAAGTCCTGTATGGTCAGAGTGCAAGTGAGTTAAATATAAGTGACTTTTACTTGGAATTATATTTAGTTCATTCATATACTCCTTAGTTAACTCTAAAATCTCATCTGTATTAAATCCGGTGTCTATGATTAAACTCTCGTCTTCCGATTTAATTACATATACATTTATATACTTTAAGGGGTTTCCCTTAAGTGGTATCTCTACTTTGTAAATATTTTTATATACTTCAACTATATTGTTCATCTTTAAACCCTCCTTTCTATATCTTACCTCATTAGCCTAAATGCTAAACCTTAAATTGATTTATTTGATTAGAAAGGTTATTATATAAATTAGGAAGTGAGACTTATGAAGAAAAAAATTATTATTTTAGCCATACTCCTTTTAAATAGCTCTAGTGTGTATGCAAAAGAATCTTTTTCGGATGTAAAAAACCATTGGGCAGAAAAATACATATCTTATTTAATTGACAATAATTATATAGTGGGATATTCCGACAACAGCTTTAAACCTGACAACACAATATCAAAAGCAGAAGTTTGTGCTGTTGTAAACAGAATTTTTGACTTAAGGGAAACAGAAGATATTTCATTTACTGATGTAAATTCTTCTAATTGGTACTATAGAGATGTTCAAATAGCAAGTAAGTATAAATATATAGATACAACTTCAAACTCGTTTTCCAACTCGTCTGTAAAGAGAGTTGAGCTAATGCAAATAATAAATAAGTTGTATAACTTTAAAGATGACTCTAAGGACTACATGTATTTTAATGATTTAAACAGCTTTAACCAAGAAGAAAAAAACACTGTAGGCGCTTTATTAAAAGACGGAATAATTACAGGCTATGATGACTATAAATTTAAAGGCGACAATGAAGTAAGTAGATCTGAATTTTCAAAAATAATTACAATGTGCATTGAAAAATATGGCAGAGATATAAACTTAAAACCAGTAGTTGAAAATACCGATGCATCTGAAATTATTAACTCCTCAACTGACAATTTAAGTGAACTTAAAGACAAGTTAAAAAACTTAATTGAAGAGTCCAGACAGATTAACTTAATGCAATACACTAAAGATTCCGCTTCAAATATGACACTTCAACTATTTAAAGGTGATGCAGCTCTTAACAGCAATGTTAAATCGGAAATAGAGGAAGCTATATCAAATATTGAAGCTGCAAAAAAAGACTTGGTATTTCAAGTTGGAAGTCCAAAATTAACTGTCATTGGAAGAGATGAAAGCGGAAGTGAAATTCCGGTAAATATATTTATAAACGAAGAGCCCTTTAAAAATAGCAGTGAAATTAAACCTGGAAGATATTTAATGAAAGTTACCTCAGCTGAAAAATCTGACACTGAAACTCACATAACTGTTGAAAATGAAGATAAAGTCATAGAGCTTACATTAAAAAAAGCTGACACTGAAACACTACATCTCAATTTATCATCAGGACTTGAATCTTTAAGTGGATACTCTTTTAAGAAAAATGAAAGAGTTACAGTGAGAGTTTTAGTTCCCAATGGAATGGAAATAGACAAATTTTTAGTTAACTCAGTTGCCAAAAATGTAATTGACGATGAATTTAGATTTATAATAACAGAAGATACACATATAGAAGTAAGTTTTAATAATTTATAGAAATCTTTGAGACCTAACTCAATTTACGAAGTAAATTGGATTAGGTCATGAACGACTGATTCCGTCATAGATTTTATAATCAACAAATCAACAAATTAAATATGTATTTAAATTTCAATAAGAAATGGTAAAGTTTATTCTTAATAAATTTTTAACCATTTCTTATTTTTTTAGTAATAATTTCCACACAGTTTTTAGAATTTCATCACCCTTTAAACTAAGTCATCTGCTATTATTTGGGTATAAACTAAAAGAGGTGATATTATGAAAAAATTATACGCAATTGCTTCAGTAGCACTTTGTTTTACCTTACTTACCGGATGTGGAAAAAAAGAGACACCACCTACAGTTGACAATACAAGCACACCAAATGTAGCAACTACTAATAAACCCGAAGCTAACACCGGCACCCAAGCTGAAGTAAATTCAGGTGAATTTACTGTTACACCGGCTAAAGCACTTGAGACATTTTCAGAAAAATTTCCAAATGCCCAATTAACGAAAATTGGAATTGACTTTTTTAAAAACCAATACCACTATGAAGTAGAAGGTATTGATGGCGAAATGGAATGTGAAATGGAAATTGACGCATACACCGGAAAAATTTTAAGAGATAAAACAGTGCCTATTGAAAAAGACGACTTGTTTGAAGAACAAAACCAAGTGTTTAACCTCACTGATGCAGTTTCAGAAGATGTAGCTATAAATGCAGCTATAGAAAAACACCCGGGCACACTTCACAAGTGGACACTTGACAAAGATGATGGAATGTTAAAATACGAAGTCACACTTATTGACAATAACCGTGACTTTGACGTTATTGTCAATGCAACTACAGGAGAAGTAGTTGGAATTGACGATTAATTTAAATTTTAAAGAGGAAGTGCTTAATTGCACCTCCTCTTTTTTTGTAAATATAATTGTCTATTAAATATAAAATATCTATATTAAATCTTGTACACCACAAATTAAATCATATCATATAAGTCTAGCTGATATCTCTATAACACAGTGTTTAAAGCATTTGATAACTTGTCTGTAAACACTCCCGGTTTAAAAGGAATATGTCCACCCTTTTCAATTGTAATAAATTCTTTCCTGGGTTCTGAAATACTGTCAAATAATTTCTGAGCCATACTATAAGGCGTTATCCAATCGCAATCACCTGCAATAATTATAACCGGTACTTCATATTTAGTATGATTATACATTGATAACCCACTTTCTGAATAGAGTATATCGTAAAGTTTCCTCTGAGTCTCAATAAATTTATTGAAATTAAATAAAGGAGAAAAAAACCATCTTAAGTCATTAAAAGTCATATAAGGAGAAAAAAGCCTTACAACAAGTCCTGTATTCTCGCCATTTGGCAGATATTTGCCGGTAAGCTGCCGCAACTTCATAAATTCTTTCATGTCTATTTTTTGACTTGATTTTACAAGTTGAAACTGCTCTTTAATTTTCTCTGCGTCGCTTGTTTTACTTCCTAAATTAGCCAAGCGAATCGCCTCTTCTGTGGCAAATTCTTCACTTGTCCAAATATCGTTAAACTGTCCAACGCCTACATAAGCCAGCACTTTCTCAGGATGTTTTCCTACGTATACTCCCCCTAGAAATGTTCCCCATGAATGCCCCATAATAACAACTTTTTCCTTGCCATACTCACTACAAATATAATTTACTAACTCATCTAAATCAGATAATAGCAAATCAAGAGTGGGGTTCTCAGCTTTCGGATTGCGATAATAAGTATTTCCACAACCTCTTTGATCCCAGTGAACCAATGTATATTTTTCTTCTAAATTTGCCTGCCAATAATATGAGTAATATGCCATATTATTTCCCGGACCTCCATGAATCACAATAATAATCGGATTTAAAATATCTTGCCCACGAATTTGAACATACTGCTCTATTCCGCCAATAGTTATGTAATGCGTTTTTTGAATTCCGTTTTCTGAACGAATTTTAAATTTTTGTGAATTAATAAATCTTCCTACTCCCCAAACAATAAAAAACAACACAATTAATGTAAATAAAATCATTTTAGAATCTCCTAAGTATTTTAGTTAAACTATAACCTATTTTTCTATGATTTAAAACTAAAATAATTATGTAGAATTATTTTAGTTGTTACTGATTATCTTTAACGCAAAAAGAAGTAGTTTCCACTACTTCTTTTTATTTAAAACCAATTGCTATTTAATTAACACAATATGGACAATCTTCGCCATAATTACATACTTTAGTTTTTTTGTTGTACTTATGATTGTTTAGACAGTACTCTCCATAATTACATTCACCAGTTTTTTTGTTGTGTCTGTGATTTATTTGACAGTTTTGAGTGTTTTGATATCTACCTTTATTTTGCGAGTGATGTCTGCCTCTTCCATGAGCAATTGCACTGCTTGGAAGTATTAATATTGCAGCTAGTAATAGACCTGTTATTTTTAATTTCACAAATATCCCTCCCTTATATATTCATTTTAATATATAGATTAAATCTATTTTACTTGATTATACCATAGTGTATATTTAAAGCCCAGATAATCACTGTTTTAATGCTGTGTTTAAAGTAATTTAGAGAAAACTTCAACAAAAAAGCCAGCATCTAAGACACTGCCAATACTGCAAATTATTTTTTTCAAAAAACTATTCTATTTTAATGTTTCAATTATTTCAGATAGAGAAGGTTGATTGTAAAATTCATATCTCTCTTTATATTTTTCTATTTCTTCTCTGCTAAATTTTTTAGGATCTAACATTACTAAACTAGTATCCACAGGATCTGAATAATAAACCCTAGCATCAATTACTATAGGTTTTTTATTTCCTTTGCTTTGTAAAGTTTTTATTTCTTCCATGCAAGAGTAAAGTTCATCAATTGTCTCCACTCTAAAACTTATTGCTCCCATTCCCTTAGTAGTCATTGCCCAGTCAACATCTGTAATGTCCACTCCATATAAAAACTCGCTGTTTAATTGAGCGTGTTTAATAAATCCGTAAGTTTGATTACTAAGTATTACATTTATAATTGGAAGTTCATAGCGACTTTGAGTAATGATTTCTTGAATGTTCATAGCTACGCCGCCATCACCTGAAATACTCCAAACTTGTCGTTTTGGACTGGCTAATTTTGCAGAAATACTATAGGGCAATCCAACACCTAGTGTTGCAAAAATACCACTTACTGAATATTGTCGCTTTTGATTTAAAGGCAACATTCGAACGGAGTACATTGTATTATTTCCAACATCAAGACCATAGTAGGCATCTGTAGTTGAATAATCTCCAATTGTTTTAATAACTGCCTCAGCAGATAGTCCCTTAGACTCATCTGTGGCAACTTCATTTAAATACCTGTCCCAATTTGCCTTTGAAATACGCGCCGCCTTTAAAAAGTCAGTTTCATCTCGCTTTATTCCACTTTCAATTAATCTGGTAATAAATTCTTCACCATCAGCTACAATTCCCATTTCTACAGGAGATTGTTTTGCAATATCCTCTATACGATTATTTATTTGAATTATTTTAGCCTCAGTTGGCCACGCTCTTACAAAGGGGTGATTACTACCTACAAATAAAATTAAATCAGCATCTTGAATAACATCATAGGCAGATTTTGTACCAAGTCTACCAAAAGCACCCATAAAATTTTTATGATTACTTGATGCTGCAACACCTATGGAAATTGCACTAGTTACAATTGGCATTGAAAACTGTTCTGAAAACTTCTCCACAACATCTCTGGCGCCCTTTAATCCCAAACCTCCATAGAAAACCGGTCGCTTTGATTCCCTAATCATTGAAAGTACACTTTCTACATCATCTTCGTCAATTGGAAAGTGCCTTTTTACCGGAGGAATCTTTTTTTCTCTTCCCAAAGTAAAGTTAATTTCCTCTTCTGCCAGGTTATTTGGAATAATCACAACAGATACTCCATTTTGTGCATATGCAGTTCTAATAGCCTCATCAATTACGTGAGGAATTTGTTTAGAAGTAGTAACCATTTTATTAAATACACTTACATCAGAATAAATTGGAATTTCATCCATCTCTTGAAAAAAGTTAGTGTTAATATTTCCCGAAGCTGTTTGTCCAACGATTGCCAACATTGGAACTCTGTCCATTTTTGCATCATAGAGACCATTAAATAAATTTGTTCCACCTGGAGCAGCTGATCCAAAACACACACCTATTTCACCAGTTGTCTTTGCGTGTCCAACAGCTGCCATTGCACCGGCCGCCTCATGACGAACTTGAATATAATTTATTGACTCACGCTCTTCATATAGAGCTTCCATTAAGCCATTTACAGAACTTCCAACAATTCCATAAATATGCTTTACGTTCCAAGATTCCAATACCTTAACAAGAGAATTTCCAGCAGTCATTTTCATAAACATTCCTCCCTTTCATATGAAATAAGTATACCATAATTAAGTAGCATTAAGGGAATACAGATATTATGTAACTAAGATACTATTAAGGTTATAATAAAATAAAATTATTTAAAGTTCCGGTTGGGTGAAATATAGTATTCTTATTTCTAAATAAAATATTAGCTTGTACAGGTTACTTATTTTATATGCATAACAGCTATATTTTAACAATATGTCAACGGGTATAAAGTAGGATAAATTTATGTTATAATTTTTTTGATCGGAGGATGTAATTATGAAGTTTTTTATTAGATAGATTGTAAAATTAAATTCGACACCTAAAATAAAAACTCATAACAAATTTGTATTTCGTGTAAAATGTTAATTACCACAAAAAACAATCACGAAAGGAATCTGTTATGAGTCATAAATATCTTACCATGGATGATAGAAATAAAATAGAAGTGTTGAATAAAGAAGGATATTCTGCTAGAAAAATTGCCAATATATTAGGGTTTCATCATTCAACAATTAGTCGAGAACTTAAAAGGTGTAAAGCCGAATATTCAGCAGTAGATTCTCAAAAGTACTACCAAGAACTTTCTATGAAAAAGGGTAGAAAGTCTAAAA
>NZ_FQXI01000022.1 GCF_900129925.1 Anaerosphaera aminiphila DSM 21120
GAGGCAAAGAGTTTGCATGTTATACAGATGTAGAAGAAGAGTTGGGAATAGATTTTTACTTTGCAGATCCCTACAGTGCTTGGCAAAGGGGAACGAATGAAAATAGTAATGGGCTATTACGTGAATTCTATCCTAAGAAAACCGACTTATCGAAAATCAGTAATGAAAGTTTAATTAAAATATTATATAAAATAAATTCCAGACCTAGAAAATGTCTGGAATTTAGAACAACATTTGATGCATTTTTATACGAGATAAATAATTTGGAGTAAGTGTCGCAATAATTATTGCAATTCAGCATAAAAATAAAACTAATAATGCAAAAAACTTTTTTAACATTTTTGATAAATCTAAAATTTTAATGGAAAATGATAAAACTGGAGAAAAAATAGAGGTAAGTAGATTTATTGTTATGGGAAAAGAAGAATTAAAAGCCGACAATTTAAACGCCACTTCAGTAATAAATGATATTAAGAAAATTCATAAAAGTAAAGAAGATTGCGAATTTTTAATTAAAATGATGTTGGATAGTATTTTAGTTTTTGATTCAAATAAAGGTGTAAAATCTGAATTAAAAAAGCTTATGAAAGATTTATCTGAATACCTATATGAAAAAATTCGAGAAACATATATGTATATAAATTTGTTGCAAGTAAAAGTAAGATTAGGCGAAAATATAAGTGATTATTTTGAAGAATTGAAAAAAATAAAAGAAGAAGAAAAAGAAAATAGCCAAATACTAACTGCTTGTTATATTTTATTAGGAAATTATAAAGAAGCTAAAAAAATTATAAAGAGAATGAATAAGGAAGATGCTTTGAAATTTAAACAATTTCCAATATATAATTTAATTAAATTGAAATAATTAAGAATATTGTAGATTTTAAAAAAGTATATATAAATATTAAGGGG
The DNA here is from genome assembly GCF_900129925.1 of Anaerosphaera aminiphila DSM 21120. Classification (GTDB taxonomy): domain Bacteria; phylum Bacillota; class Clostridia; order Tissierellales; family Peptoniphilaceae; genus Anaerosphaera; species Anaerosphaera aminiphila. The sequence goes on from NZ_FQXI01000022.1 coordinate 913, forward strand.
ATTTATGTAAGCGATTGGTAGCCAATATAATAAAATATAAAAAAGTACTTCTAATTATGGAGAGGTACTTTTATTTAATCAATATGCAATTTACTTTTATATAGAATTATAGAGATTTAGTAAATTTCCTATTTAATTAATAGTCAAAATATTTTTTGGTTCGTTATTATTTCACATATGTCAAAAATTTTTATTCTATTTTTAAGTTATAGAATTTAAAGCCACTAATTTTTAATATATTAGCTAAAAATATGTTTTGTTAAAAGAATTTTAATTATGTTATACTAAACTTAATGTTAAAGCATTGTATAGTTATAAATATTTACGCTCGTAGCTCAGAGGATAGAGCAGTAGTTTCCGAAGCTGAAGGTCGAGGGTTCAATTCCCTCCGAGCGTACCAAATAGTACCTTAAAGGAGGATATTATGGAGTATAAAATTGCAGTAATACCGGGAGACGGAATAGGTGTGGAAGTTATAAATGAAGGAGTAAAACTACTTAAATTAATTTCAAAATTATATGAAGATATTGACTTTAGATTTGATTTTTTTGACTATGGTTGTGACTACTATTTAAAATATAAGAGGATGATGGAAGAAGATGGACTTGAAAAATTGTCAAAGTCCGACGCTATTTACTTAGGAGCAGTTGGAAATAATACTGTAAGTGACGATATTTCTCTAAGAGGGTTACTATTAAAGATAAGACAGGAGTTTGACCAATATGTAAATCTTCGCCCTATAAAGTTATTAAAGGGAGCAGAAACTATAATAAAAGGCAAGTCTAAAGATGATATAGATATGATATTTATTAGAGAAAACAGTGAAGGTGAATATATAGGAACGGGAAGTCATATGTTTAAAAACTCTCCACGAGAACTTGTCATACAAGATAATGTCTTTACAAGGTATGGCTGTGAGAGAATAATCAGATATGCTTTTGAAGTGGCAAAACAAAATAAAAAATCTCTTACAAGTATTTCTAAGGCAAATGCATTAAATTATTCAATGGTATTTTGGGATAGTATTTTTAATGAAATAAAAGCTGAATATCCTGAAGTTGAAACTCATAGTTTATTAGTAGATGCAGCTACTATGGTAATGGTAAATGAACCTGAAAAATTAGAAGTTGTAGTTTCATCAAATTTATTTGGAGATATATTAACAGATTTAGGAGCTGCAATAGCAGGTGGAATAGGACTAGCAGCAGGAGCTAATATAAACCCTGAAAAGAGATATCCTTCAATGTTTGAACCAATTCACGGCTCGGCTCCAAACATTGCCGGAAAAGGTATAGCCAATCCCGTTGCAGCGATTTGGTCTGTAAGTCAAATGATGGATTTTTTTGGAAGAGAAGATATAGGTTTAGATATTTTAAACGCCATTGAAAAATTATTAGTTGAAAAGAAATGTCTACCAACAGATTTAGGAGGAAGTAAAAGTACTACTGCTGTGGGAGATGAAATTTGTAGAAATCTAACAGAAATAGTAGAGAATAAAATAAAATAGGGTTTAAAAATTTTAATCAGAGTAGAAAATATTTTACTCTGATTTTTTATTGAGATTTTATATTAAAATATCTGAAAAAAATTTTAATGCAGGAGTTGTTTTATAAATTAAACTTTTAGTATTATTTATAAAATATATATTGACATATATCTCTATAGAATTTATAATCTTGATGTACTTAATAAAGTAAGTCTAAAGTTTAATATTTTGTTATTGGAGATAAATATGGATATAGGAAATAAACTTAAAAACTTAAGAATTCAACAGAGTTTAACCCAAGAAGAGTTAGCGGATAGATCGGAACTGACAAAGGGTTTTATATCACAGGTGGAGAGAAATTTAACTTCGCCTTCTATTGCCACGCTCATTGATATTTTAGAGGCTTTGGGAACGACGCCTTATGAATTCTTTGATGATAATAGTGAGGAAAAAATTGTATTCAAAGAAGAAGATTATTTTGAAAGCAATAAGGAAAATGGATATAAAATGAAGTGGATAGTTCCAAATGCGCAAAAAAACGAAATGGAACCTATAATTTTAGAGTTGGAAAATAAATCTATCTCCAAGAGCATAAGTCCCTTTGATGGAGAAATATTGGGCTATGTTTTAATGGGAAGTGTAGTACTTCACTATGGAGATAAAAAACATGAAGTAAATAAAGGTGAGACATTTTATTTTAGAGCAGATAAGGAAAGTTACCTTGAGAATAAAAAAAGTAAATCCGCAAAGGTAATTTATGTAAGTTCACCACCAAATTTTTAAGGAGGAATAAATGACAAATCCTATAATTAATTTAGTTAATATAAATAAGTCTTATGATGAAGACTTAATTTTAAAAGATTTTAATTTAACTATTCAGAAAAATGAATTTTTAACACTTCTAGGTCCAAGTGGTTGTGGCAAGACAACAACTCTTAGATTAATAGGGGGATTTGAAAGCCCTGATTCCGGACAAATAATATTTGATGGTAAGGACATTACCAATGATCCTCCTTATGAAAGAGAAATAAATACTGTGTTTCAAAAGTATTCGCTTTTTTCACATTTAAATGTATTTGATAATATAGCTTTTGGTCTAAAAATTAAAAAAATGCCAAAGGATGAAATAGAATTAAAGGTAAAGGAAATGTTAGAGGTTGTAAACTTAAAGAACTTTGAAAATAGAAAAGTGGAGTCTTTAAGTGGAGGACAACAGCAAAGAGTAGCCATTGCAAGGGCATTAGTAAATGAACCAGAGGTATTGCTACTAGATGAACCGTTGGGAGCTCTGGATTTAAAATTACGCCAAGGTATGCAAATTGAGTTAAAGAGAATTCAGCAGTCAGTTGGCATAACATTTATTTATGTAACTCATGATCAGGAAGAAGCTTTGACAATGAGCGATACAATAGTAGTTTTAAAAGATGGAAAGATTCAACAAATAGGAAGCCCTACAGATATTTACAATGAACCAAATAATGCTTTTGTGGCTGATTTCATAGGAGAGAGCAATATAATTAGTGGAGTTATACATGAAGATTATTTAGTTGAATTTTCTCATCATATGTTTAAGTGTGTAGATAGTGGATTTGCTAAAAAAGAAGAAATAGATGTAGTAGTTAGGCCGGAAGATATAGAATTAGTAAAGTCTGGAACGGGAATGTTGGATGGAGTAGTAAAATCCACTATGTTTAAAGGTGTTTACTATGAAATGATTGTAGAAGTTAAAGGCTTTAAATATAAAGTTAGCTCAACAATTTCAAAGGAAGTAAATGACAGTGTGGGAATGAATATTGATCCAAATAATATTCACATAATGAAAAAGGTGATTAAATGAAATTTAAAAAACTAGCTTCACCTTATTTAATTTGGATGATTTTATTTATTGTAATGCCATTGTTGTTAATATTTTTTTACTCTATAACTGACGGTATGATTAAAGACTTCACTATGGAGAGCTTTACACTTGATAATTATAAAAAGTTTTTTACTCCACAGTATTTAAAAGTTTTCTTTGACTCACTAAAAATGGCTTTTAAGACCACAGTAATTTGTTTGGCAATAGGATATCCGACTGCATATTGGATTTTCAATTCTAAGTCCAAGTACAAGTCACTGATGCTACTTTTAATAGTAATACCTATGTGGATGAACTTTTTATTGAGGACATATGCTTGGGTTTTAATTTTAAGTAAAAATGGGATATTGAATAATTTTTTAAATATATTTGGAATAGATCCCTTAAGTATAATTTACACAGATAAGGCTATAATGATTGGAATGATTTATAACTATTTGCCCTTTATGATTTTGCCAATACACTCAGTTTTTGAAAAGATAGATAAGTCTATGATTGAAGCGGCCAAAGATTTAGGAGCAACTGAAATGCAAGCTTTTTGGAAAGTGATATTTCCTCTTAGTATATCGGGAGTTGTTACGGGAATTACCATGGTATTTATACCTGCAATTTCAACTTTTGAAATATCGGCACTTCTAGGGGGAAATAAATACAATTTAATTGGAAATATAATTGAAAATCAATATAGATTAGTAGGAGATTGGAACTTTGGTTCTGCAATGAGTATTGCAATAATAGTAATAATAATTGTGGCAATGATAATCACCAATAAATTTGATTCTGACGACGAAAAAACAGGAGGGGGACTATGGTAAAAAAACACTATTTTAAAAAGTTATATTTATTTTTAATGTTCCTTTTTTTGTATGCGCCAATAATTGTACTAATGGTATTTTCTTTTAACGACTCTAGGCTAAAGGGATCTTGGGTTGGTTTTACACTTAAGTGGTATAAGGAATTATTTAAGAATAGAGAAATACTTAAATCTTTTTACAATACAATTTTAATTGCTGTAATTGCAACTATTTGTGCTACTATTATCGGAACAATGGCTGCAATTGGAATTTACTATATGAAGAGCTGGAAGAAAAAAATAGCATTAAATATTAACTATATACCTGTGTTAAATCCTGATATTGTAACTGCAATTTCTCTAATGGTAATGTTTAATTTGATGAGAATAAAATTTGGTATGATTACAATGCTTTTGTCACATATTGTATTTACAACGCCCTATGTTATTTTGTCGGTATTGCCAAAGCTAAAGCAAATGAGCAAGTCAATACCTGAGGCCGCTATGGATTTAGGAGCCACGCCCATGTATACATTTAGAAAAGTTATAATACCAGAGATAAAGCCGGGAATAATTTCAGGAGCTCTGCTTGCTTTTACACTGTCACTAGATGACTTTGTAATATCATTTTTTACTACGGGAAGTGGATTTTCCAATCTGTCAATTACAGTTTATTCTATGGCGAAGAAGGGGATAAATCCTGCTATTAATGCACTTTCAACACTTATGTTTGTTGCAGTATTAATATTGTTATTAATTATAAATAAAAAAACAAAATCTAATGGAAATATTTTTTAGGAGGAAAAAATGAAAAAAAAATCTTTATTGTTAATAGTTACCTTAGTATTGGTAACAGCTCTTATGTCCGGATGTTCTCAAAAATCTGAAGAAGGGGAGCTTCACGTTTATAACTGGGGGGAATATATAGATGATTCCCTTGTAGCTGACTTTGAAAAGGAAACTGGAATAAAAGTAATATATGAAACATTTGAACAAAATGAAGATATGTATATGAAACTAAAAGAAGGGGGTTCTAGTTACGACTTAGTAGTCCCATCAGACTATATGATTGAGAGAATGATTTCTGAAGATATGTTGGCAAAAATCAACTATGAAAATATTCCAAATATGAAAAATATAGGCAGTGAATATTTAAATAGAGAATATGATCCAGCACAAGAGTACTCAGTTCCATATTTATGGGGAACTGTTGGGATTTTATACAATAAGAGTTTAGTAAAAGAACCAGTTGAAAATTGGGATATACTATGGGATGAAAAATATAGTGGAAATATTATAATGATGAACTCTACTAGAGATTCCCTGGGAATTGCATTAATTAAAAACGGTTTTTCTATGAATACGAGAAATCCTGAAGAATTAGAAGTAGCAAAAAAAGACTTAATTACACAAAAGCCAATTGTAAAAGCTTATTTAGTTGACGAGATGAAGGGACAAATGGTAAATGAAGAAGCAGCTTTAGCTCCAGCATATACTGGTGATGCAATTGTATCAATGGAAGAAAATGAAAATTTGGATTTTGTAATTCCAAAAGAAGGAGCAAACTTGTGGTTTGATTCAATGGTAATTCCTAAAAATGCTGAGAATAAAGAAAATGCTGAAAAATTCATTGATTTTATATTAGAACCTGAAAATTCTGCAAGAATAGCAGATGTTGTAGGGTATCCTCTTGCAAACAAAGAAGCAGTAAAATTGTTGCCTAAAGAAATTCAAGAAAACAAAGTAATTTATCCGAACTTAGAAGAGTATCCTAATTTAGAAATATTTAAAAATCCTAAAGATATAAATAAATTATATGATGAAATTTGGGCGGAAGTAAAAGCTGCAAATTAAAATAATATATGTAAAATATATTAATAGAGGTAGAGTTTTTTAATAGGCTTTACCTCTATTAATATAAAATAACATTTTAAATATATAATTACTTTAGAACAGTAAAATTTTATATAAAAATAAAATAGTTTATTATTTTAGTTAGCTATGATATCATATAGACAATCAAATGTTTTCATAATTTATGGAGGTTTATTAATGAATAAAAAATTAAAAAACGTCATTTTATTTGGAATTTTTATCCTGTTTTTATTCATATCCACTTTTAGTAAGCAATTCGACAGTTCAAACCTGTGGAAAGATGCAAACGATAGTGGACAAGGCTTTAATGGTTTATTATTTAAAAATCCAATTGACGTTTCAAACTTAACGATTTCACGCAGTATAGAAAAAACTTCTTCAAAAAATTTAATTAAATATGATATTGAATTTGAATATTCAGGAGAAGATTCAAGTGTTAGAATTTTAGGAACTCCTGTTAGACAAATATTTTTTGGAAATTCGGTAGAGCCAAGTCATAGTGTAGTAGAATTAAAAGGTGACTATGATAACATCAATGCCAAGTTATTTAATGAAAAATTTTCTTTGAGAGATTACTACAAAAAAACACAAGATTATAATTTTAAGGCAATATCTCAAATAAGGGTACCTCTAACAAGTGAAGATAGTACATATTCCTTTACTGTTTACTATGAACCTAGAGAGCTTTTATACAGAGGAAAAGATTTAGTGTCTGAAAGTTCAGCATTTATAACTAATGCAAAAGTTGACAAATTTTCCAATGCTCAAAAAATGGGAGATAATGAAAATCCTACATTTAGCCAAGGTGGATTTTATGTAAATGCACAGGAAATTAAGAATAATTCGGCTATTTCAAGAATTTCAATTTTTAACAATTTAAGTTATATAATATTTCTTGCATCAACAATTTTAGTTTTTGCACTTATATGGTTAGATAATAAAAAATTAAATAAACTCTATCCAATTTTCTTAATGCTTATAATACTTACCTTCTATAGATTTTTAGGTAAGGGATCTACAACACTTGGAATTTTAGTTGGATATCCAATACTTGGATATTTGGGAATTTGTATTTCTAAACTTATGAACAAGGATACACTAGCTCTTAGTAAGCAAGAGTTAAAACAAAGTTTGGCATATACAATAGTATTTTTTGTTATTATACTAATAGTATTAATAATACCAAGGGCATTTTAAAATATGACACCTGAGAATTTCTCAGGTGTATTTTTTTATAGAATTTCATAGGTAGTAGAAGCGTTTTCGCAAATTGATTATATGTAAAAAATACTATATAATAAAAGAGAAATATCTATAATTACATTTATTTAAGAAATTATTACAAAGATTTTATAGAGATGAATAGAAAGTGGGATCACTTTCTATTTTTAAATGAAATATAAATAAAAGAAAAGAAGGTGAGTTAATGAATATAAATTGGTATCCAGGACATATGAAAAAGACCATAGAAGACATAGAATCAAAACTTAAACTAGTTGATTTTTATATAGAAATAATAGACTCTAGAATTCCAATAGCCAGTAGAAACCCAATGTTAAATAAACTTTTACAAAATAAAAAAGGACTTCTAATTTTAAATAAGTCGGATTTGTCAGAAGATGAGCAAAATCAAAAGTGGATAAAGAAACTCACTAATGAAAAAAATAATGCAATTCTTTACAGTTCTGCTACTCCAGACTCCAATAAAATAGTTAGAGAATCTTTAAAGTTAATGGATGAGGAAATAAAAAGAGCTAATGAAAAAGGACTTAATAAAGGTCCGTTGAGAGCAATGATTGTGGGAATACCAAATTCAGGAAAATCCACGTTTATTAATGGAATTTCAAAAACTAAATCTACAAAAACAGGGAATCGCCCTGGTATTACGAAGACAAATCAGTGGATTAGATTAAATCCTAAACTACACCTTTTAGATACTCCGGGAGTTTTGTGGCCAAAATTTGAAAGTGATGAAATAGCTTTAAATTTAGCTTTTACTGGATCTATTAAAGATGAAATAATGGATGTAGAGACATTGGCGCTAAAGTTAATTGAAAAGCTGAATAAGCAAGATGAAAATTTATTAAAAGACAGATATCAACTAGAAACAAAAAATCAAAAACCCATTGAAATTATGGAAGAAATCGGCCTAAAAAGAGGAGCAAAGCTAAGGGGAAATGAAATAGATTATACAAAAGTTGCAAATATTGTCTTAGATGAATTTAGAAAGGGAGTACTTGGCAAAGTTACTTTAGAGAGGTTATAATGTTTGAAAATTTTGAAGAAGAATATAGCAAACTAGGTTATAAAAAAATTGTGGGAATAGATGAAGTTGGAAGGGGAACACTTTTTGGAGATGTTGTTACCTGTGCAGTAATAATGCCCATTGATAACAGAATAGAGGGCATTAGAGATTCTAAAAAACTATCGGAAAAAAAGAGAGAAAAATTTTATGGAATTATTTTAGAAAAGGCATTGGCAGTTGGCATTGGAAGAGTAGACTCTAAGACAATTGACAGTGTAAATATTAAAGTTGCAACTCATTTAGCTATGTCAAAAGCTATAAATAATTTAAGAGATAAAAATGGAAATGAAGTAATTCCGGATATTTTACTAATTGATGCAGAAAAAATTGAAAGTGACATTCCTCAAGTATCAATAATAAAAGGCGATGACAAGTGTTATTCAATAGCTTGCGCATCTATTGTGGCTAAAGTATATAGAGATAGACTATGTAAAAAATGGGCGCTGGACTATCCCAACTATGGCTTAGAAAAGCATAAAGGATATGCAACCAAGCTTCATAGAGAGGCGATAAAATTATATGGTCCTTCAGATATGCATAGAAAATCTTTTTTAAAGAATATAGGTGATTGGTAATGGATAACCAATCCCTTGGAAAATTTGGTGAAGATGCGGCAACTAAACTTGTAGAAGAAAAAGGTTATACAATTTTAGAACGCAACTATAGAGCTTTGGGAACAGAAATAGATATTATTGCAATGGATAGAGGAATACTAGTGTTTATAGAAGTTAAGACGAGAACCAGCAGAAAATATGGCAATGCATATGAAGCGGTAAATAGTTTTAAAATGAAAAATATAATAAATACTTCTCTAAGCTATATTATGAAAAATAATCTTGAAAGTTCACAAGTGAGATATGACATTATTGAAGTATATGTAAATGAAAATTTAGTTAATCATATTGAAAATGCATTTGAATTAAATTAGAGTACAGGAGGTTAGTATGTATTCATGTGTCAGGACAGGTTCTCTGTTGGGATTAGACGGAGAGTTAATAGAAGTAGAAGCAGATTTAACTAATGGGCTACCTAAATTTACCATTGTTGGACTTCCGGACATAGCAATAAAAGAGTCAATGGAAAGGGTTAGAAGTGGCATTAAAAATAGTTCCTTTGAATTTCCACTAAAGAGAATCACTATTAACCTTGCTCCTGCAAATTTAAAAAAAGATGGATCTCAAATGGATTTGGCAATAGCAGTTGCAGTTTTAATAGCTAATGGGACAATAGTTTCAAATCCTGAGGACTATATTTTTTTAGGAGAATTGTCATTAGATGGAGGAGTAAATAAGATAACAGGTGCACTTCCAATGGTAATTTCCCTAAGAGAAAAGGGATTTAAAAAATTTATTATACCAGATTCAAATAAAAGAGAGTGTGCAGTGATATCAGATGTGGAAATTTACCCTGTAAATTCGCTACAAGAGGTTGTAGATTATTTTAATGGAGAGATAAAACTAGATAGATATATTGATGAATATACTTTAGAAGAAACACAGTACGATATAGATTTTTCAGATGTCAAGGGACAAGAATTTTTAAAACGAGCACTGGAAGTGGCAGCCGGAGGAAAGCACAATCTTTTAATGGTAGGGACGCCTGGAAGTGGAAAGTCTATGGCAGCCAAGAGATTTCCCACGATTCTTCCAAAGCTAAAGTTTGATGAGTCTATTGAAGTTACTAAAATCTATAGTATTGCAAATTTACTATCTGAAAGTAAATTAATTACCACCCCTCCATTTAGGGCCCCACATCACACTGCATCAGCAGTATCATTAATTGGAGGTGGGAGAATTCCAAAACCGGGTGAAATTTCTCTAGCACATAATGGTGTATTATTTTTAGATGAATTGCCTGAATTTTCAAAGCAAGTTTTAGAAGTTCTTAGACAGCCACTTGAAGATAACACTATTAATATTGCAAGGGCAAACGCAAGTCTTAGCTATCCTGCGAAGTTCATTCTAATAACTGCCATGAACCCGTGTCCTTGTGGGTATTTAGGCGACAAATTTCACGTTTGTAAGTGTACAATGAACGAGATAAACAGGTATTTATCTAAAATTTCGCATCCACTACTAGATAGAATAGACATTCATGTAGAAGTAAGTCCTGTAAAATACGATGACATATCAAAAGAAAAGAAACAGGAGACTTCAGAGGAAATCAGAAAGAGAGTGGAACTTGCCAGAAATATTCAAATGGAGAGATTTAAAGATTTAGATATTAGTACAAATGCTGAAATAAGAGAAAATCAAATTCACAAGTACTGTTATTTAAATTCCAAGTGCAAAAATATTATGGACATAGCTTTTAAGAAATATAAATTTTCAGCGAGGACTTACAATAAGATTTTAAAAGTTTCCAGAACTATAGCAGATTTAGAAGGTAGTAAAAATATAGAAGAAAAAAACATATTAGAGGCAATTAGGTATAAGAGTGTAGATATAAAATATTGGGGTTAATATGACGTATAGACAATTTTTAATATATTTAAATGCAATAGGTATAAGAAATGATGAAATTGAAAAAATAGAAACCTATATAGAAGATTATAGTATTGATTATGAGGAAATATTTAAAGATAGCGTATTAGATGATTTAAGGAATAAATTTACACCTAAGCTCATTCAAAAATTAAAAAGGAAAGACAAAAAAGCATTAATAAATTTAAATACATATTGTGAAAAAAATAAAATAGAAGTAATTACGGCAAGTGATTTAACGTATCCGGAGAGGTTGAAAAATATAGAGAACTATCCAAGAGTTTTATATTTAAAAGGCAAGTTAGATATTTTAGATAGTGTTTCTATTAGTGTAGTGGGCGCTAGAAAACACACCAGTTATGGAGAAAGCGTATTAAATTACTTTGTAGATGAACTTTCAAAATTAAATGTGACAATTGTCAGTGGGATGGCATATGGAGTAGATGGATTAGCGCATAGAAGGTCCTTGGAAAATAAAAATAAAACTATAGCTGTGCTTGGAAATGGGGTGGATAAAATTTATCCTATGAAAAATGCTAAGCTTTATAGTGACATAATAGAAAATGGAGCAGTGCTAAGTGAATATCCTGTAGGAACTGAACCGTTGCCATTTAGATTTCCGGAGAGAAATAGGATTATTTCAGGAATTAGCTTGGCAACTATTGTAATAGAAGCCAAGGCAAAGAGTGGCTCTCTAATTACAGCAAGAGTTGCTGCAGAACAGGGGAAAGAAGTCTTTTCAGTACCAGGAAATATTGATTCACTGTATAGTGAAGGAACTAATATGCTAATTAGAGATGGAGCAACTCCACTGCTTTCTATAGAGGATATTTTAGAAGTAATACCGGAGATTAAAAAGAACTATGTAGATAGCAGAGAAGAAGATTATAAGGCTGAAATGGGAGATGAAGAGCTGAAAGTATTTAAATTAATATCAGAGGGAGTAGCTGATACTAATTTAATTGCAAATGAGCTAAATGAAGATATATCCTATATTAGTTCTATAATTACAATACTTGAGTTAAAAAATATTATAGAAGTTGAAGATGGATTAAAAATAAAAATGTAAATAAATAACATATCTTATATTTTATTTAATATATTTTTAGAAAAGTATTAGACTTTGTATACTATATTATTTAAAAAGAATGCTATAATATTCTAAGGAGGTTATTATGAAAAAGATAATTTTTGATATGAATCCCTTAGGCTCTTTTTCTTTATCTTGTAGAGGTTATGTAGAATACTTTAAAAAAAAATACAACAAAAACATATACATCTATTCCAGATATGAAGATGGAACATACATAAGAATAGATAACTTAGACAATGAAAGAGAACTAAAAAATAGAGTAATAACATTTAAAAATTTAGGAAAAACTGTTTTGGAGATTCCCTTTGATGATAACATTAGAGTTAGTCTTATTGATGAAAGTTATGAAGAAGATGAAATTTTAAAAAGTATAGTTGAAAAGCTTGGTGATAATGCAAGTTGGAAAAATTCGAATTTAAAAATTGTAGAAGTTGAAGAGAGTTTATAAGAAATAAAAATTGGTTTTAAAGCTATAGCTTTAAAACGGTTCTATAATAAATGTTGGGGTGAGTACTCCAACATTTATTTTTTTGCAAAAAAAGAATGCACGTATCCCAAAAATCCTTTACCATATAAAGTGACTAAACCAAATAGAAAGGGTGAAATACGTGCAAGATAATTATATACAAAAACTTCTCAATATTAAAGATATTATTGTAACAAATATAACAGAAAATAGTGAAACCATAGAAGTTTCTATTAAGTCTACTAATAATACAGGTGTTTGTCCTTGTTGTAAACAGCCTACTACAAGAATTCATGACTATAGACTCCAACGTGTAAGACACAGTAACATCGGATTAAGACAAGTTTGTCTACTTCTTAGAAAGAAACGATTTATATGTAAAAGGCGTAACAAACGCTTTTACGAATCTTTAAACTTTTTAGGGAGATATCAACGAAATACAAAAGAATATATTTTTACTTTGCTAGAAAAGCTAAAAGATACCAGATCT
>NZ_FQXI01000016.1 GCF_900129925.1 Anaerosphaera aminiphila DSM 21120
CTTCCCTTCCTAAGAAAGTTTTTAAAAGCTTCACTTCGGACAGAGGCAAAGAGTTTGCATGTTATACAGATGTAGAAGAAGAGTTGGGAATAGATTTTTACTTTGCAGATCCCTACAGTGCTTGGCAAAGGGGAACGAATGAAAATAGTAATGGGCTATTACGTGAATTCTATCCTAAGAAAACCGACTTATCGAAAATCAGTAATGAAAGTTTAATTAAAATATTATATAAAATAAATTCCAGACCTAGAAAATGTCTGGAATTTAGAACAACATTTGATGCATTTTTATACGAGATAAATAATTTGGAGTAAGTGTCGCAATAATTATTGCAATTCAGCACATAAAAAAATAATATATTAAAAAGTGTTATTGATTTATTTGGCATATATATATAAACTATAATAGTTAATTAATATAGGGAGGTTATTATGTCTGAAAATGCAATATCTAATTCTCTTTTTCACTTAGATGGGAAGCCTTCTATACAGAGGGCCTTTCCCATAGCGCTGCAGCACTTACTTGCCATGATTGTGGGCAATACACTTCCAGCTCTAGTGTTGGCAAATACACTAAAGGGTTCAGAATTTGCCATATCTTCAAATGAGGCAATTTACGTTATCCAAGCGGGAATGTTTATAGCAGCTATAGCAACTTTACTACAACTCTATCCGGTGTATAAAGTCGGAGCGAAGCTTCCCGTGGTAATGGGAGTTTCATTTGCCTATATTCCAATACTTATAGAAATAGGACTTAACTATGGATATGGGGCTGTATTCGGAGCGGAGATTATGGGCGGAATAGTGGCTGTATTAGTGGGGCTGTTTATAGGGAGAATACGAAAGTATTTTCCACCAATAGTATCAGGAACAGTAGTACTTACTATTGGACTATCTCTTTATCCTGTGGCTATTAACTATATGGCAGGAGGAGCGAATAGCCCAATGTATGGAACAAAGTGGAACTGGATAGTAGCGCTTATAACGCTTGTTGTAGTATTGGTATGTAATATGTATGGTAAAGGACTTGTTAAATTAGCAGCAATACTAGTTGGAATTATAGCAGGTTATATTGTGTCTATTATTATAAATAGCACTGTAGCTCCGGGATTTATGGATTTTTCAAATGTGGCAAGTGCAAGTTGGTTTACCTATCCACACTTAATGCCCTTTAAACCGGAATTTAAGTTTTCTGCAATTATAGTAATGTCAATAATGTATATAGTAAATTCAGTGCAGGCAGTTGGCGACATATCTTCTACAACTATTGGTGGTTTAGATAGAGAACCTACTGACAAAGAAATATCAGGCGGAATAATCTGCAATGGAGTTTCATCAATAATTGGTGGACTAATAGGAGCTCTTCCAACAGCTACTTACTCTCAAAATGTGGGAATTGTATCAATGACTAAAGTTGTGGCCAGAAAAGTGCTTGCAATTACCGCAGTTATGATTTTAGTGGCGGGGTTCATTCCAAAATTTGGCGGAATTATGATGAGTATTCCTCAATGTGTAATTGGAGGGGCAACTATTTCAGTATTTGCTCAAATAACTATGAATGGGATGAAGTTAATTACCTCAGAGGAACTTTCAATAAGAAACTCAACAATTGTAGGTCTTGGAATAGCACTTGGAATGGGAATTACACAAGTTCCAGCTTCGACAGAAGTTTTAAAAGCAGCTTATCCAACTCTACACATGATATTTACATCATCACCGGTAATAATTGCAACAATTGTAGTATTCTTTTTAAATATATTTCTTCCTAAAAAGACACTTGCAGAAGAACGAGCTGAAAGAGAAGAAATGGAAAAGTAAAAACTCGGGTTATCCTGAGTTTAAGGCTGTTGGCAAAGTATTTAAAAGTTATTAGAACATATCTTTATAAAGATAAATTATTATGTAGCAGCAACCCAATTCAAAAATTTCTATTAGCTCTTAAAGGTTTTTATAAATTGTTGGGTTAGGTCTCAAAAGCATTTCAAGGGTTAGCAGTAAATTCTATCCACTCGCTAATGCTCGTGGAGAATTCTTGAATAAAATCTATGACGAAACTATGCCGTAGTTTTCAACCAAGTTTTTCAGTCTTGGGAAAACCTGACATTGGACCTACCTATACAATTTACTACGTATATTGGATTAGGTTTCAAAAGCGTTTCAAGGGTGTAAGGGGAGGGTGCTCGAGGGAGGGCATGAGGGAAAATCGCAATTCCCTTCGCCCTCCCTCGAATATTAAGAAACCTTTTAAAAATAAAAAACAAAGATTGTATTCACTTTCAAACTCAGGTTATCCTGAGTTTTTTAAATTACATTTATAAAGTTTTCTAAAATTTCTCTTCCATATTCAGAATATTTCCCTTCCGGATGAAAAATTGTTCCGTAAATTTTTAAGTTTTCATTTTCAAAGGCAGCAATTGGACCATTTTCTGTAGAACCTGTATTTTTAAAATCTTTAGGAAGTTTTTCTACACTGTATCCATGGTACATATGAGTGTGCTGTTCACTTGGAAGATTTTTAAATATTGTTGAATTACTATCAAGATTTGCAATAGTATCTCCCTTTTCAAAGGGATACTTATCTCTTCCGACTTCTCCTCCAAAGTCCAGTGCAATTAATTCCATTCCTGAACAAATTCCAAAAATCGGCTTATTTAAACTGTATATATCCTTATTTACTCTAGGGGCATCCTCTGCTTTAATATCACTTATTCCACCACCAAAGATAATTCCATCTACATTTAGTTCTACTGCTTTTTCATAGGCGTTTTTATAATCTGTAACGTAAATATCAGATAAACTTTTAATTTTTTCTATTATCTTATCTGGATTTGAAAATCCAAAATCTACAATTAGTATTTTTTTCATAGGCACTCCTTTATTAGAACTTTATAGTATTTATTCCCAAAATAAAATAAAAGAACCAAGATAATAAAAATTAAATTCATAATTATATCTGTTGACAATTAAGAAAAATAAGGTTATCATAAAGTTAAATTTAGGATTACCTAATAAACTTAGAGAGGTGAAATTTATGAATTATAATTTACAGACACATAGTAAAAAAAGTAGTAGTACATTATTATCAAAAGTTAGAGAAAATTATATTAGAAAGCAGATATTAGATGTTATAAATATAGAAAATCTCACAGTGAGCTATCAGGGAAAAGTTGCTTTAGATAACTTGTCATGTAGTATTCCGAAGGGAAAGATAACAGGAATAATTGGTCCTAATGGAGCGGGAAAATCAACATTGTTTAAAGCTATACTAGGTCTCATAAAAGTTGATTCCGGAAACTTTTTATTTGAAGATGGCGTAGATAAGAGAGATATTGCCTATGTAGATCAGAGAAATGCAATAGACTTGAGCTTTCCAATAGATGTATTGGATACAGTAATTTTGGGAACTTATCCAAAATTAGGACTATTTCATAATCCAGGTAGGATAGAGACTGAAAAGGCATTAGATGCTTTAAAAATTGTAAAGATGGAACCCTATGTAAAAAGACAAATAGGAGAATTGTCTGGAGGGCAATTGCAACGTGTTTTTATAGCTAGGGCTCTAGCTCAAGAAGCAGAAGTATTCTTATTAGATGAACCCTTTGTTGGAATAGATGTTGTAAGTGAATCACTTATCATGGAAACTTTAAAGATGTTACAAAAACAAGGAAAGTCAGTTGCAATTGTACATCATGATTTACACAAAGTAAGAGAACTTTTCTCAAATGTCATTTTATTGAATAAAGAGTTAGTGGCACAAGGTTCGGTAGACAATGCCTTTACTGTAGAAAATGTAAATAAAACTTATTCTGGCAGTTTGGGAGATGTAGTTATAAAGGGGGCATAAGTTATGTTACAGAGTTTTATAACAGGACTTGGAAATTATGAGTTTTTGAGAAATGCACTAATGACTTCAATAATAGTGGGAATAGTTTCAGGAGTTATAGGTTCATTTATTGTACTAAGGGGAATGTCTCTTATGGGAGATGCAATTTCTCATGCGGTTTTACCTGGAGTTGCAATATCTTATATTTTGGGAATTAACTACTTTATTGGAGCATCTATTTTTGGGGTTTTAACAGCTGGAATTATTGGATTTATAACTCAAAAAAGCAAGATAAAAAGTGATACTGCAATAGGAGTTGTATTTAGTTCGTTTTTTGCATTGGGAATAATTTTAATATCCTTTGCGAAGAGTTCTACAGATTTATACCATATTTTATTTGGAAATGTACTAGCTGTACGTGATTCGGATATTTGGATAACTTGTGGAGTTGGAGTTTTAGTTTTACTTTTTGTAGGGTTGTTTTACAAAGAACTTAAACTAACGTCCTTTGACCCTACAATGGCACGAGCTACTGGGCTGTCAACAAATTTTTTCCACTATGCACTAATGTTTTTGTTGACTCTTGTGGCAGTTTCAGCACTTCAAACAGTAGGGACTGTTTTAGTTATAGCAATGTTAATAACACCGGCAGCTACAGCGTACTTGCTTACGAATAAGTTAAATAAAATGATTGCAATTTCAGTTTTAATTAGTCTTTTTGCATCAATAGTCGGTTTGTTTTTAAGCTTTTCATTTAATCTTGCCTCGGGGGCAACCGTTGTGTTAACAGCGGCATCAGTATTTTTATTGGCGTTTTTATTTTCACCTAAAAAGGGAATTTTAATTAAACAAAAGGAGGTTTCTACAGTTGAAGAAAATATGTAGTATTTTTATTAGCAGTTTATTAATATTAACTGCACTTACTGGATGTAGTAAGGAGCAGGGGGAAAATACAGATAGAAGAGAAATAGCAGTTCAAGAATCTCAAGAAAAGTTAAAAATTGTAACTACTAATTCAATATTGGGAAATCTTGTTGAAAATGTAGTTGGGAATAATGCAGATGTCTATAGTATTGTGCCTGTTGGAATAGATCCCCATGAGTATGAACCATTGCCAAAGGACATTCAAGAAGTAGATGATGCGGATATTATTTTTTATAATGGATTAAATTTAGAGACCGGCGGCAATGGATGGTTTGTTAAATTAATGGAAAGTACTTTAAAAAAAGAAGATGTAGATTTTTTTGCAGCAAGCAAAAAAGTGGAGCCTATGTATTTAACGAGCTCAGAAAAGAAAGAAGAGCAGGATCCTCATGCTTGGTTAGATATTCAAAATGGAATAAAATATGTAGAAAATATAAGAGATGTACTTGTTGAAAAAGATTCTAAAAACAAAAATATATATGAAGAAAATACAAATAACTATATAAAAAAATTACAAGAACTTGATACTCAAGCAAAAGAAGAATTTGCTGATATACCCGAAGATAAAAAAATGCTAGTAAGTAGTGAAGGAGCATTTAAATATTTTTCTAAGGCCTATGGGTTGACAGCAGCTTATATTTGGGAGATAAATACAGAAAATCAAGGTACTCCTGAACAGATGACAAAAGTAATAGACACTATCAGAAATTGGAATATACCTTCGTTATTTGTGGAGACCAGTGTGGATTCCAGGAGTATGGAGCAGGTATCAAGAGAAACTGGAATACCTATTTATGAAAAACTTTTTACAGATTCTATTGCAAAAAAGGGAACAGTTGGAGATAGTTACTACTCAATGATGCAGTGGAATCTAGATAAAATTCACGAGGGATTGAGTAAATAAATTATTGTGTTGACGTATTTTTAGGTTAAGCTTATAATTTTATATAGGATTTCAAAAAAAGTGGTGAAATAATATATGACTGGAAGTAAAGAAGATTACCTAAGAGCAGTATACAAATTATCTGAAAGTGTTACACCAGTGAGTAATAAACGATTGGCTGAGTTTTTAAATGTTTCCCCTCCATCGGTAAGTGAAATGATAGGAACACTTAGTAAAGAGGGGTATATAGAATACAAACCTTATAGAGGTAGCGTATTAACCCCCAAGGGATCTGAAGAGGCAATTAAGATATTGTATAATCACAGATTGTGGGAAGTTTTTTTGGCAAACCACTTAGGTTTATCATGGAGCGAATCTCATAGTATTGCCCATGAGTTAGAGCATATATCATCAAGCATGCTAACAGAAAAATTAGATGAGTATCTGGAATATCCAGTGCAGTGTCCTCACGGTTTTTTAATACCTCGTTCTGGAGAAGTTGAAAATCGCAAACTTAGACCTCTTAGCACATTAGAAATAGGTGAGAGTACCTATATTAGAAGCGTAGAAGAGGAAGTGGAGTTAATGGATTATTTGCAAAATCTGGGAATTGATATTAATATGCCAATAGTTGTAAAAAATATATCCGCTTATGAGGGACCTGTTACATTACAGATTGGCGAGAGAGAAATTCAAATAAGCTTTAAAGCTGCTCAGCGTATTTACGTAGATTAGTACTAATATTTTGTAGAATTTATATTAGTATTATTTAATATAATAGTTTTAATATTATTTAAGTTAAAATTTTAAACTAATGAGAAGAGCGACAATTTAAATTGTCGCTCTTCTCATTAGTTTAAGCTATTCTACATTTTCAAGTTCTAAAACCTTTTTAATGCACTGGTCATTTTCATAGTTTACCTTACCTTCATTAAATATAATATTTTTAGCGGGATTTATTTCATAGTCAGGAGTTGTCTTATCCAGTTCATTAATACTTCCACTTTCAGTTATGCCCATTTCCTTTGGAAATCTTATTAAAAGTCCTGAGTTTGGAAGGTCAAAGATAAATGGGTCAGTTCCAATGCCATCCCCTCCGGTCTTTTGTCCAATAAGTGTTGCACACTTTGTCTCCTTACAAAAAGAAGCTAATTTTTCTGCAGAGCTGTAAACCACTTTGTCTACTAGTAGATAAATATTTCCCTTAAAGTTTATATTGTCTTTACTTAAATTTACAACAGAAGTCATATTGCCATAAAACTGAAAGTCCTTTAAATAATTTTTAGTATTGTCGGGAAAGTTAAAATTATTTAAATTTTCAACGGAACTCATAGAGCTGGTTATATTTTCAAAAAGTGGTCCACTTTTACAAAATGTATAAACTCTTGTCTCAGTTGGTTTTTTTAATATTTTAGGAAGTAAGTACTTACTCCAATATGAAGAGTCTCCTCCGTGATTTCCTCTTATGTCAATAATAAGTACTTCATAGTTTTTAACATTTTCTAAGTAGGTGTCAATTGTATTTTTATCTTCTAAAAAGTTTTTATTTTGTCTATCTGCTGCAATAAACTCATTAATTGAAATATATCCCACTTTGCCTTTTAAAATATCTCCGACATGAGCATTTTTTTCTAAGCTTGTTGATGAATTTGAAGTTTTTTCCACGCTGTTTTTTAAACTTTCAGAAGTTATATTATATCTATTTCTGACACTTTCTCTTTCAAAGACAGTTGTCATTTTATAGCGCCAATCTTCTTTGGGAAAGTTGTAGTAACTTACATATGCCATAAGGACAAAATCTCTCTTTAAAATATTAGTGTGCCCATTGTGCAGTTCATTTAAAATACTAGTAAGTACATTTATAAATTCCAAGTCGTTTTTACAGTTTGCAACTTTATTTCTATACATGTCATAGTATTTTAGAAAGTCCAAACCATTTAAAGTTGTGTTGACATCAAAGTAGGGATAGTACTGTTTTAAAGTTTTAAACATATAGTCAAAGTCTTCTATATATTCTTCTGAAGTTAAGATTTTAATTTCTGAATTTGATAGGGGAGGAAGATTTGGAATTTTATATGTATTTGCATTTTTATATATTATTAAAAACATAGATAGTACAATTAAAGAGAGTATGATAAATTTTTTCTTTTTACTCATAAAATCACCTCAGTAATTATATTATAGCAAAGATATGCTATTTTTATATGAATTCACATTGACCCTTTACCATAAAAAAGCTATAATCAAATTATCAGCTAGTTTTATAAAGATATATTTAATGATATGACTTTTATTAAGAATATTTTAAATTTAACAGTAGGAGAAAGATATGGTAAATTTAATAAAGAGAGCTTTGGAGTTGTTTTCAAAAAACACTCCCTTTATAATAGCTACAATTGTAAAAAAAGAGGGTTCTTCTCCTAGAGAAGAAGGGGCAAGTATGTTAGTAACAAAAGATGGTCTTGACTTCGGAACTATTGGTGGGGGAGCAGAGGAATATAATGCAATTGAATATGCAAAAGAGCTAATAAAAAAAGAGAAAAGTGAAAACAAAAAATTTATACTTACAAATAACCAAGCTGAAAGTATTGGAATGGTCTGTGGTGGAGTAAATGTAGTTCACTTTGAATATGTTTCTCCTGAAGATAATTTGGCGGAAAAATATTTTAATAAGATTATAGATAACTATTCAACTGTGGAATTGGAACTGGTTTACTCTCTTAGTGAAGATATAGGTTTTTCTATTTTAGTAGATGGAGAACTTCAAAGTTTTACAAGAGGTGAACCTAAATTAAAAATTGAGCTATTTAAATTAAAAATTGTAAATGAACTAAGAGTATTTATATTTGGTGGTGGGCACGTTTCAAAAGCTCTAGTTCCAATATTAAACTACTTAAATTTAAAAACTATTGTTGTTGAAGATAGAGCAGAGTTTTTAAGAGAAGAAGACTTTCCAAATTCAAAGAAGGTTTTAGCAGATTATTCTAACTTAATGAATTTAAATATAGAAAGAGAAGACTATGTCTGTATACTTACCAGAGGACATAAGTCAGATGGCTTAGTATTAAGACAAGTTTTAGAGAAAAGCCCTACATATGTGGGAGTAATAGGGAGCAGAAAAAAAGCGCAGTTGATGTTAGACAGTTTAAAGGGCACAGAATATGAGGATTTACTTGAAGGAAGAGTTTATTCGCCTGTGGGGCTTGAAATAGGAGCGCAAACTCCAGAGGAAATTTCAATTAGTATTGCTGCTCAAATTGTAGAAAAATATAGAGGTGAAAAATGAAGACAGTAAAGACAGAAGATGCTGTAGGTCACGTATTGTGTCACGATTTAACTCAGATAATAAAGGGAGTTTCAAAGGGACCCAGATTTAAAAAGGGTCATATTGTTCAACCTGAGGACATAGAAGTACTATTATCTATGGGAAAGGAAAATTTATTTATATATGAATACAACGAAAATACTTACCATGAAAATGAAGCTGCCGAGCACTTGGCAAATATCTGTAGTGGAGAAAATATAAATAAGTCAGGTCTTGCAGAGGGAAAAATTAATCTTACAGCTGCTTGTGACGGACTGTTAAAAATTGACATAGAACTACTTAACTTAATTAATGACATAGAAAGTATAATGATTGCAACTAAGTATAACAATACGCCTGTAAAAAGGGGAGAACCTGTTGGAGGAACTAGAATTATTCCACTGGTAATAGAAAAATCAGTAATAGAAAAATGTGAAGAAATTGCAGGAGATAAAAAGATCATCAATATTGTTCCCTATAAACCACTAAAAGTGGGCATTGTAACCACAGGCAATGAAATATACTATGGAAAGATAAAAGATACATTTACTGACGTAATAAGAGAAAAAATGGAAAAATTTAACTTTGAAGAAGTTGGACATAGGTATTCTACAGATGATATGGGGTCTATATCTAAAAATATAATGGAATTAATAGGCGAGGGAGCAGAATTTATAATGTGTACGGGGGGAATGAGTGTAGATCCCGATGACAATACTCCGGGGGCAATAGGTGAAGTTTCAAATAAAGTGGTGTCCTATGGAGCGCCCGTACTTCCAGGGGCAATGTTTATGCTTGCCTATAGAGATAATGTTCCAATAGTTGGACTTCCGGGATGCGTAATGTATAGCGGAAAGACAGTATTTGATTTAATACTTCCAAGACTTGCAGCAGGAGAGGAAGTAGTAAAGAGAGATATTGTATCTCTTGGAAATGGAGGTTTTCTATAGTGAGTGACCTGACGCATTTTGATAGTGATGGCAATGCAGTAATGGTAGATGTTTCAAAAAAAGACATTACCAGCAGAAGAGCCATTGCAAGTGGAAAAATTTATCTTTCAAGCGAGGCCTATAAAAGTGTAGTAAATAGAGAAATAAAAAAGGGAGATGTGCTAACTGTTGCACAAGTCGGGGGAATAATGGGAGCTAAGAAGACAAGTGAATTAATTCCAATGGCTCATCCAATATTTATTGAAAATTTAAATATAAAGTTTAATTTAAATGATGAAGAACACTCTATTGAAGCAGTTTGTGAAGCCGGAATTACATCTAAGACAGGCATAGAAATGGAAGCTATGACAGGAGTCAGTGTATGTCTACTTACTATATATGACATGGTAAAGGCAATTGACAGAGCTATGGTAATTTCTGATATAAAGCTCTTATATAAATCAGGCGGTAAAAGTGGAGAATATACTGCAGATTAAAATTACTTAAAAAGAGAAGTAATAAAATATAGGTGCTTAAAATATACCTACCTTCTATTTTTATCTTTTCGATTTGCTCTTTTTCTAGCAGGCATTTTTTTCTTTTTCATTCTTAAAAGCCTTTTTTCATCTTCCAGTTTTTTCTTTCTTCTAAACTCTTTAAAGGCAAGTACTTTATTAAGACCGATTACAGCTAAAACAGAAAAAAACACATATACTGCCCCAAAAAGAAAGTAGTCACTGTTTTTACTAGGACCTTCAGGCATAACGACTAAAGAAAATATAATAGTTAGGGGCACAGATGTAATTAAAAAAAGTCCACCACCTTTTTGATATGACATAGTATTCATTCCTTTCTAAAAATATATGCATTTATAATTGTAACAAAGAATACTGGAATTTAAAATAAATATTGTAGAAAATAAAATAAGATGAAAATAGAAAGAGCATTTAAGTTTTAAAGTGTATTAATTTAAATATAAAGTTTAAGAATTGTTCCACTTGGGGAAAGTGGAGAATTAACTATAAAGTGATGTGATTAAATGATTGATTTATACAGTAGAAAAATTGACTATATTAGAGTTTCTCTAACAGATAGGTGCAATATGAGGTGTGTGTACTGCATGCCTGAATATGGCATTGAAAAAATGTGTCACAGTGATGTTTTAAGCTATGAAGATATGTACAAGCTTTTAAAAACTCTTAATAGAGCCGGAATTAAAAAAGTGAAAATTACCGGTGGCGAGCCCTTTGTAAGAAGAGATGCCATTAAATTTATAGAGAAACTAAAATCAGACAGTTCCTTTGAAAAAGTTACAGTTACTACTAATGGAATGCTACTGGATAAGTATGTAGATGAGTTAATTAAAATGAAAATTGACGGAATAAATATTTCTCTGGACAGTTTAAAAGAAGATAGGTATAAAAAATTAACCAGAGGAGCAGATTTAAAAGTTGTCCTTAAAAATATAAAATATATTTTGGAAAGTGGATATGGTAACTTAAAAATTAACACAGTTTTAATGGATGGAATAAACAGTGATGAAATTTTGGACTTTGCAACACTTGTAAGAGGAAATAAAATTTCCCTTAGATTTATTGAATTAATGCCAATAGGTGAGGCAAGGGACTTCATACCTGTAAGTAGAGAGCAAGTACTAAAAACTTTAATTTCAGAATTTGGAGAGTTAAAACCTATTAATAAAAATCTTGGCAATGGACCAGCAGAATATATTACATTTAAAAACTTCAAGGGAAATATTGGATTTATAGATGCAGTTAATCACAAATTTTGTAGAGATTGCAATAGAATTAGAATGGACTCAAGGGGCAACATTAAATTTTGTCTACAGTATGATATAGGCATTGGAACAGAAGATTATTTAAGTGGAAAAATTAGTGAAGATGAATTTTTGAAAAAATTAAATATGAGGATTTGCGATAAACCACTGGAAAATAATTTTTCAAGTGAAAGTGTTGGAAAATTTACAATGAATCAAATTGGAGGATAAATTGGGAAAGTTAATATCAATTAATATTAGTGAAAAGAGAAAAACTGTAAAAAATAGTATAAATAATGGTACTTTAGTAGAAAATTTTGGAATAGAAAATGACGCACATGGTGGCAACTGGCACAGACAAGTGAGTTTGCTATCTTATGAGAGCTTTATAAAATTTAAAGAAGAAGTAAAAATAAAAATGGAACCCGGAATATTTGGCGAAAATCTCTTAGTGGAGGGTTTGGATTTAGAAAACGTAAAAATAGGAGATAAGCTTTATATAAATGATGGTGTTTTAGAAGTTACTCAAATTGGAAAGCTGTGCCATAAGGGCTGTGAAATAAGAGATATAGTGGGAAGATGTATAATGCCCGAAGAAGGTATATTTGCAAGAGTTTTAAAGGGCTCAAGTATTAAATGTGGAGATGAAATATGTTTAGAGCATATATAGTAACAGTAAGTGATAGTTCATATTTTGAAAATAAAAAGGACTTAAGTGGACCGACATTGGTAAATATTCTAACAGAAAAGGGATATGAAGTAGTGGGAAGAGAAATACTTCCAGATGACAGAGAAAAAATTTCCTCTGTACTTGAAATGTTATGTGATGAAGATAAGGCAGATTTAATTCTTACAACTGGGGGAACAGGATTTGCAAAAAGAGACGTAACTCCTGAAGCCACATTGGATGTAATAGAAAAATCAGTTCCGGGTTTTGGAGAGATAATGAGAAGTAAGAGTTTTGAAATTACAAAAAATGCAATATTGTCTAGAGAAACAGCGGGAATTAGAAGAGATACTTTAATAATAAACTTACCGGGAAGTCCAAAAGCAGCAAGTGAAAATTTGAACTTTATAATTGACTCTGTAGAACATGGACTGTCAATATTAAGAGGTGAAAAAACTGACTGTGGAAATATGGGTGATAAGAGATGAGCACTTGCGCATTTATAAATTCCAGAGCTTTTCTAAAAGATGACGTTGAAGATATAGACAGTAAAATAAATTATTTAAAGAAAACTATATTTTCACTAAAGGACTTAGAAGTAGAAGATATATATGTACTACTTGGAGAATACAGTAGTAAAATTTCAAGGGAACTTGTAAAAAGTGACACTGTAATTATTTTAGATGAAAAATATGAAGAACACAGTTTATTTGAAAGTGAATTGTCTGGTATAAGTAAAAGTTGCAATCACTATGAAAAAGTTCTATATATGTCCTTAGATTTAAAGGATATAAGTAAAAGTGTTATAGAAAAATTGTTGGAGTTTAATGAGTTTACAGTGGCAAACTTTGAAAACAGAGAAGTGCACTTAGCCTTAATTTTAACTGAAGATTTAAAAAAAGTTACTGGAAGTGGAAAATCTTTAATTGAAGAGCTAAAGGATATAAATTCAAATTGGAGTTCTGTAAATTTATGTAGAGAGCTGGAGGTGGAGGAAGAACTTAGGTGTCAAATAAAAGTTACAATTTTTAAAGATGACAAGTTTTTTGGACCGGGAGTATCTCGTCTTATAAAATTAGTAGATGAAATGGGTTCAGTAAAGTACGCAGCTAATGCCATGAATATATCCTATTCTAAAGCTTGGAAGATGATAGACAAAATGGAAAGTGAACTTGGATTTTTAGTTGTAGATAGAAAACCCGGTGGCAGTGGCGGAGGAGAAAGCGTAATTACAAATGAGGGAAGACAATTTTTAAATAATTATGAACTTATTGTAAAAAAGAGTAAAAAATATACTATGGAACTATTTAATGATATTTTTAAATAAGTTGAAAATGAAATTGACAAGGAGGGACAAATGAAAAGGATAGGATTAACTTTATTGGTGTTTATATTGTCATTGGGTCTACTAGTAGGCTGCAAGAGCAAGCCAAGTGAAGAGGCAAAAAGAGAACCAATATACATATCGGCAGCAGCGTCTCTAACAGATGCCGTTAATGAAATAAAGGCTATGGCAGAAGAAGAGTTGGGCTGCGAAATAATAGCTAATTATGGAAGTTCAGGAGCTCTACAAACACAGATTGAAGAAGGTGCACCGGTGGATATTTTTATATCAGCAGGCGAAAAGCAAGTTAGTGCACTTGAAGAAAAGGACTTAATTGACACAAACTCTAAAGTAAATTTACTGGAAAATGAAGTAGTTTTAATTACTCCTAAAGATTCAAAATTAAAAATAGAAAAGTTTGAAGATATATTAAAATATGACGTTAAAAAAATTGCCATTTCAGATCCCACTTCTGTTCCCGTAGGTCAGTACTCTGAAGAAATATTTACAAATTTAAATATGTGGGATGAAGTAAGAGAAAAAATGGTTCAATCTCAAGATGTAAGACAGAGCTTAGACTGGGTAGTGTCTGGAAATGTAGACTGTGGAACAGTTTATAAAACTGATGCCCTGTTAGAAGAGGGAAATGTAAATATAGTTGCAACAGCACCTGAGGGCAGCCATAGTCCGGTTGTATATCCAATGGCTATTATAGGTGAAAGTGGAAAAAAAGCTGAAGTTGAAGATTTTTATAATTTTTTGAAATCAGATGCGGCTAAAGAAGTTTTTGAAAAATATGGATTTGTGGTGAATAGTTAATGGTGAGTTCTCCAATTTTTATATCTATAAAAACTGCATTAATTTCTACAGTAATTACATTTTTTATTGGAATTTACTCAGCTAGAATAGTTAAAAAGACGTCTAAATTTAGGGGATTGCTTGATGGAATATTTACTCTTCCAATGGTTTTGCCTCCCACAGTAGTGGGGTTTTTCTTACTTATATTACTTGGAAACAACGGAATATTTAAAGAACTTTATAGTAGATTTGACTTTCAAATAGTTTTTTCCTACTCTGCAACAGTTATATCTGCAGTGGTGGTGAGCTTTCCTATAATGTATAGGACAGCTCTTGGAGCTTTTGAACAGGTAAGTGAGTCCTATATTTTCGCAGCCCAAACACTGGGCTTTAAAGATTCAAAAATATTTTGGAAAGTTGTTTTTCCGTTATCAAAGCCGGGGCTGGTATCGGGAGTAGTGCTTTCATTTACTAGAGCTTTGGGAGAATTTGGAGCTACAATAATGATTGCAGGAAATATAGAGGGGAAAACTCAAACTATTTCAACTGCAATTTACTCTGCAGTACAGGCGGGAAATAGATCACTTGCATTTAAGTGGTCATTAATTGTAGTATGTCTTAGTTTTGCTACAATGATAGTTGTAAATACAGTGTCAAAGAGGAAATATCATGTCAATTGAAATAAATATTGAAAAAAAATTAAAAGACTATACTTTAGATGTAGAGTTTAAAATTAAAAATGAGAGATTGGCACTACTGGGAAATTCAGGAAGTGGAAAGAGTATGACTTTAAAATCCATTGCAGGTATAATTAAACCTGACAGTGGCAATATAAGTTTAAATGGAAAAGAAATTTTTAATTCTAAAGAAAATTTAAATGTGCCATCTCACCTTAGAAGAGTTGGACTGCTATTTCAAGACTATGCCCTATTTCCAAATATGACAGTACTACAAAATCTGACGATTTGCACAAATAGTGTAGATAAATTTAAAATAGCTGAGCGTTTATTAAAATATTTTAAAGTGTCAAAATTAAAAGACAGATATCCCTATGAACTCTCAGGAGGGCAACAGCAAAGAGTTGCCATGGCTAGGATGATCATTACAAACCCTCAAATTATCTTACTGGATGAGCCTTTTTCAGCGTTGGATACAAACCTCAGATGGGAAATTGAAAATGACTTTTTAAACTTTCTCAAAAGCTATGAAAGCTCTGCAATTTTAGTTACTCACAATAGAGATGAGGCTTATAGAATTTGTGATAAGGTGGCAATACTTTCAGAGGGGAAAATAGTGGATTTTGGAGATAAAGATACTGTGTTTAAAAAACCAAGTACAGTTGCCTCTGCAAAAATAGTAGGATATAAAAATATTATTAAAGTAGATAGAAGTGAAGGTAACTTTTATTTAAGAGAGCTTAACTTGCATTTAACTAATATTGATGCAAGTAAAAATACTGCCTTTGCTGCAATTAAATCAGAAGATATACATTTGAAAAGAGTAGAAAACTGTGAAAAAATCAGTTTAAAATTGCAGTCCTATGTGGAAGACACTAAAAATATGGTGGCTGTTTTTAATATTTCAGAAGATAAGATTTTAACTGTTGAGATTCCAAAAGTATTTACAGAAGAAGATAAAAAAGTACTATCTTATTTAAAAGACAGTGTAGATAAAGTAATTTCAATATATTTAAAGAGAGATAAAATTATATTTTTAGAAGTTTAGTTTTAGGAGAAGTCCATGTACAGAGAAATGTTGTCAATAGAAAAAGGAGATGTAATTTCAATAGTTGGTAGTGGAGGTAAAAGCACTACTATGTTTTTAATGGCAGAGGAACTTAAAAACTTGGGAACTGTTCTAGTTACAACTACTACAAAAATACTAATTCCCAAAGTTTTAAAAGACTATGAGCTGTGTTTTAATTCAGTAGACAGTCTTTTAAAGTACAATCTCAGTTTAAAAAACAAAGTGGTAATTTTGGGAAGTAGAGTAGAAAATGGAAAGTTAATCGGACTAAATAACTTAGAACTTTCAAAAGTAAGAGAAAAATTTGACTATATTTTAATAGAAGCTGACGGTTCAAAGAAACTTCCCCTAAAAGCTTGGAGAGAAAATGAACCTGTAATATTAAAATACACTACTAAGACTTTGGGCATTATTCCCGCTGACTTAATAGGAAAAAAGTTGGACTATGACTCAGTATTTAATAGTGAGCTGTTTAAACTGCATTTTAAATCAGAGGAGTACTTTTCTAAAGAGGTATTATACAATGTTATAACAGATAAAGAGGGTATATTTAAAAATAGTAGGGGAAGTAAGTACATCTTTTTTAACAGAGTAGAGGGAGAAGTTAAAAAATACATAGTAGATGTGATTTTTTATTTAAAAAACAAAACTGAAAATATAAATTACATTTATGGTTCAAATGAGGAGGGTTATTGTGAATATTAGTGCAGTGGTAATGGCGTCCGGATTTTCTTCGAGAATGGGAGAAAATAAGTTAAAGCTTAAATTTAAGGGCAGAGAAATATATAAATACGCTATTGATTTAGTGAATTCCTTTGATTTTAAAGATAAAATAGTAGTTTCAAATGATAATGAAATATGTAAATATGCAGAAGAACTGGGATTTAAAACCTTTAACAATGAAAATGCAGAAGTGGGGAAAAGCGAAAGTATAAAAATTGCCCTTAGAGAAGTTCAAGATGATGTTAAGGGATATATGTTTTTTGTATGTGATCAGCCCCTAGTGAGTAGAGAAACTGTAAATGAGCTAATAAGTAGCTTCAATGAAAATTCAGACAAGATTACATTTCCAATCTA
This sequence comes from Anaerosphaera aminiphila DSM 21120, assembly GCF_900129925.1. Lineage (GTDB taxonomy): Bacteria > Bacillota > Clostridia > Tissierellales > Peptoniphilaceae > Anaerosphaera > Anaerosphaera aminiphila. Next base: position 17,252 of record NZ_FQXI01000016.1, read on the forward strand.
TGGCTCTAAAAGAGGAGCGCCTATGTTGTTTCCAAGTGCATTTAAAGAGGACCTTTTAAATTTAAAGGGAGATAAGGGTGGCGTAGTTTTAATAGAGAAAGATAACTCCAAGAGCGTAAGTATTAATAGAGAAGCTGAGCATATTGATATAGACACAGCGGCTGACTATGAGAGGTTACTTGAATATGAAAGATAGTGTAGTTGTAGTTAGAGGTGGCGGAGATATAGCAACGGGGAGTATTCAAAAACTTCACAGGTCAGGATTTAAAGTATTGGTTTTGGAAGTAGAAAGACCAACTGCCATTAGAAGAACAGTAGCTGTTTCTGATGTTGTATATGAAGGAGAAGTTTTTGTTGAGGACTTATGTGCTGTAAAAGTTGAAAAGGAAGATGATATCTATAGAGCTTGGAGTGAAAAGAAAGTGCCTGTACTAGTAGATTCCAAGGCAGAAATTTTAAGTAGAATTACTCCAGATGTTTTAGTAGATGCAATACTTGCAAAGAAAAATATTGGAACCAATAGAAATATGGCAAGAGGAACAATAGCTCTAGGTCCAGGATTTATAGCAGGTGAAGATGTAGATATAGTAGTTGAGACAAATAGAGGTCATAATTTGGGAAGGCTTATATTTAAGGGAAGTGCCTCTAAAAATACGGGAAATCCCGGAAATATTTTAGGCTATACAACAGAGAGAGTATTTTATAGTCCCGAAAGTGGAAATATTAAAAACTTTAAAGATATTGGAAGTATAGTAAAAAAAGGAGAAGTAATTTCAGAAGTAAGTGGACAAGAAGTGCTTTCAAAAATAGATGGAATAGTAAGAGGACTTATAAGAGACAATACGGAAGTATTTAAGGGAATGAAAATTGGGGATGTAGATCCTAGAACAGATGTAGACTATAAGACTATTTCCGATAAAGCCAGAAATATTGGTGGAGCTGTACTAGAAGCAGTGATGATACTAAGTAAAGATAAATAGTAAAAGTGCATTTATAAGTTAAAGATAAGACTTATAAATGCACTTTTTATTTAAATTATAATTTTATATTTTAGAACCGGTTTCTTGGATTTCCTTATTTAAAAAATAAGATATTACTGTCCTTATAGCTACAATTGCAGCAAGTAAGGCAATTTCGTCGAAGGCAGGGTTTATAATAGTCTCTACAATATCTGCGATTATAAGTATTTCAAGACCAAGTAACACAACTCCGCCAAGTCTGTTTTTAACAATATTAATTTGAATTGCATCTTTTTCTAAAACTCCTATTGTAAGATCTTTTAAGTTTAAAAAAAGACCTATCATTAAAACTGCAACGGATATTAATTTTACAACTAGGACAATCCCGGTTAAAAGGGGTGCAACTATTTGCATAAAATCACCTCATAAAATGTATTCATTAATAAATTATACCATAATAAAAAGAACTTAAATATTATTATAGCAACTTGTTATATAGCAACCTTATTCAATTCAAAAACTGGTAACAAATATTACTCATTTGCATAAAATCTATGATTATACCAGTCGTTCATGACCTACCAACAATTTACTTCGCAAATTGTTGGTAAGGCTCAAAGGTTTTTACAGATTATTGTCAGTAAATTCCAGTTGTTCAAATCTTGTTTTTAGCGTTTCAAGGGTGTAATGGGAGGGTGCTCGAGGGAGGGCATAAGGGAAAATCGCAATTCCCTTCGCCCTCCCTCGAATATTAAAAAAACCTTTTAAAAACATTTAAAAGTGATTAAGATATATTTTTATAAAGACAAATTATTATATAGTAACATTATCCAATTCAAAAACTGGTAACAAATATTATTCATTTTCATATACTATAAGAAAAAGAACTTAAATATCATATAAGTTCTTTTTCTATTTCTGCTTTTTGAGATTTATTTTTACTAAAAATAGTAAATACAGTTCCTAAAATCACTACTGGAATTACCCATAAAAAACTGTGTAGAGATTTCGGAAAATAATTTTTAATCTCCAATAAGAGTGGTAGCTTAATATTTAAAGCATTTGCTATAGTAACAACAGTTGGGAGACAAGCTCCTAATACAGCTCCAATATGAGTAGCTTTTTTCTTAAAAAAGTTTGGAAATAAATTTAAAAATATTAATACAATTGAAATTGGGTACAAAGCAGATAAAACCGGTGCCGAAAGTGCAACTATAGTTTCCACACCGCTTACAGCGAAGTATCCGCTAAAAACCGTAGACACTGCTATAATAAAATTGTAATTTATTTTATTGTTAAAGAGTTTAAAGAAAAAATCTCCAACAGTAGAAGTAAGCCCCACAGCAGTGGTTATACATGCAAGTGTAATTGCAGCTGAAAGTGCATACTTTCCAAAGCCACCTAAGAGCATATTTGTAATATAAATTAAAAATTCAACTTTCTCTACTCTTACTAGACTAAGGCTTGATGCAGTAGCTCCAATATAGAGTAGACCTCCATATACTAGAGAAAGTCCAATAGCCGCAAAAATGGCTGACTTCATAGTTAACTTTACTATTTCCTTACTGTCTTTTACACCTTTGTCCTTAAATCCCTTTATTATAATTGAAGTAAATACCAGTGCAGCAAGGGCGTCCATAGTTTGATATCCCTCTTCAAAACTTCTGCCAAATGTATTTATAGCCCCTGTGGGAACAATAGTCCCTATAGGAGTGGTGATTCCCTTTACTATTATAATTGCAAGTACTACAAGAAGTGCAGGAGTTAAATATTTCCCCAAAGTGTCAATTACATTTGTGGGGTTTAAAACAAAAAACAAAACAACGCCAAAAAATACAATTGAAGAAATTGTAGGATTTAAGTTTGGCGCAATAGTTCCCTGTATAATTTCAAAAGTTGTAGCAGCAGTTCTGGGTATTGCAAGCCCCGGACCTATTGCCAACACAATAAAAGTTCCAAATAGTATGGAAAACTTGTCTCCAAGTTTACTTGCCATATTTTCAATTCTGCCTCCAGCTTTAGTAGTGGCAATTACCCCTAGCATAACAATGCCTACTGAAGCAAGTAAAAAGCCTATCATAGCAGAAATATACTTATCTCCTGCCCACAGGCCTAAAGTAGGAGGAAATATTAAATTTCCCGCTCCAAAGAACATTGAAAACAAAGCCATGGCGGAAATTAAGACTGATGGTTTTTTATTCATGGTGCCCTCCTTAAAAATTCTTTCAATTATAAATAATATCACTTTAAATGGGTATAGTAAAGAAAATAGTTGCACAAAAGAGATAAAATAACATATAAAATGTTATAATAAAAACGAATAATAATTATTTTTAGGAGGAACATATGCATCAATATAAGGGAAGATTAATAGTTCACACAGGCTCAATGTTTAGCGGAAAGACATCGAGTTTGGAAAAAGATATAAAGAGATTTAAAATAGCGGGATATAAAACTTTAGTATTTAAACCTTCAATAGATACTAGATTTGACAATGAAAAAATAGTAACCCATGACAACACATCTCTCTTTGCAATAAATGTAAAGGACTTTACAGAAATAAAATTGTATTTGGAAAATGAAGATGCAGATGTAGTTGGAATAGATGAAGTTAATTTTTTTAACGGAGATGTGAGAATCTCCTTAGATGTAGTTGATACGCTTTTAAGAAGAGAAGAGACAGTTGTAGTTGCAGGGCTTGATATGGACTATTCAGCAGAGCCCTTTGAAATAGTGAAAGAATTAATGGTGAGAGCAGACTATTTATATAAACACCATGCAGTTTGTACAATGTGTGGAGCCGATGCTTGGGTATCTCATAGAAAAACTGACAGTGAAGAGAGAATTGTACTTGGTGCAAACGATGAATACGAACCACTTTGTAGAAATTGTTACAATAAATTAATTGGGAAATAAGTGTGGTGAAAACAGCTAAATTATATACCAAATTGTATTTTTACTAAAATTAGGTATATAATATTAACCAAATTGAATTAATTTTATTTAAATAATAAATTAGGAGGAAAGTATGAAAAAACAATTATTAAGTGCAATGTTGGCAATAGTTTTGCTGTTCTCAAGTGCGCCTTTAAATGCGTTTGCAGAAGAACAGTATATTGATGAGCCATCAGTTAGTACTACTGACGAAGAAAATAAGCCGCAAGATGGTGAAAATGAAAAACCAGCTGAGGAAAATGAAAATCCTGTTGAAGAGGAATTAGAAAAAGATGAAAATATAAATCCTGAAAATTCTCAAGAAGAGGTTTTAAAAGAGGAAGAACAGATAATAGAGCCAAGAGCTTTATATGCTGGAGAAGTTGAAGTAAGTACAGTAGCAGAATTACAAGATGTTGTTAATGGTGCAACTGAAGATACTATTATCACATTAGCAGATGGTTTTGAATTTGGAGCAGCAACATTAAATGTACCAGATGTAAATGTAATCGTTGATGGTGGCAATAGGGTTTGGAATAGTGGAAGAATTACTGTTAATGGAGCAGGTACAGGTAGTTTGACTATTAAAAATCTAAAAATGGATGGAACAAGTAACACAAAAAGAATGCTTGAAAACAAAGCAACTAACGGTAAATTAGTACTGGATAAGATGGAGTTTTATAATAGCGTTAATACTGGGGTTATAGATGCTGGAGCAATTGATATTTCTACAAGTGGAGATGCCACAACAGAAATAAATAATACGCATATTTATGATAATATATCGGGTAGAGGTCCGGCAATTTACTTAGGTGAAAACTCAAATGTAGATATTAATAATTCTACAATAGAAAAAAATTCTGGTAATGCTGGTGGCTGGGAAGCGGGAGCTATCGCTTCCAAAAATTATAGAGGAATTTTGAATATTAATAATACGGTTTTTAGAGAAAATAAAAATAGAGCTGCGTACACAGGAGTATTTGGTGGTGGTGGCGGTGCCATGTCTATACATTATTTATATGGAACTATAAATATCGATGAATCTGTATTTGATAAAAATGAATCCAATGGTGAAGGTCTTGAAACGGTAGCAAAAACTTATGATGGTGGAGCTATTTATATTATTGACGGAAGAGATGGTGCAGAATTTAATGTCGACAAGACTACTTTTAGTAATAATACTGCTTATGATGATGGTGGAGCCATTATGGTTCAAGGAACTGGAAATCCTGGATTAACCACAAATATTTCAAATAGTACTTTTTATAATAACAAGGCATATGGACTTGATGGCGCAAATTATTCAGGAGGAGCAATACAATTTTTCAAAAATGGTGGTACTTCTAAAATGACCAATTCAATTTTAAGTTCTACATTTGTGGAAAATCAAAGTGGAAATGAACAGTCAGTTATAGAGCAAAGAGGAGGTGCTATAGGGGGAAGTGGTAGTAGCTTGGCTGCAACCTTTACTAGAAATGATTCACTTTTTATTGGCAATCAAGTTTATGGGCAAAATGGAGCTGTAAATACTGCAAGTAATTATAAAGATGTTTCTAATAATACAACAACTCAAGCAGGTGGACCTAATGTAATAAATGCTGACAAAGGCGCAACACCACAATATACAGTTGATGATGTACTGGGAATAAAAAATATAATGTTAACGGAAAATCAATCCAATATAAAAGCTGGTGTCAATAGTGAAATAATTAAGACTATACCAATAAAGCCTGAAGGCATTGCAGATAATACTTATACTGGAACAGCAGCAATACCAGAAAAAGACCAAAGGGGATTTGTTAGATATAAAGATCAAGGTGCAGTAGAGATATCTTGGGTTAAATATAATTCCAATGGGGGAGTATTTAATATTTCTGAATTAACTTCCTATGATGGAAAAGTATACTATGAACCAAATGATGAAGATAAAATTACAGATTATTATACTGTAGGAAATATTAAAGGTGAAGCCAATGTAGTTGATGGAAAAGATACTCTTAAAGCTACTTTAGAAGGAAAAGAATTTAAAGGGTGGAATACAGAAGCTGATGGTAGTGGAGAAACATATGCAGTTGGTAAATATTTGACATATGCAGATGAAAATATAATTTTATATGCTGTTTGGGGAGAAAAAACTCCGGAACCAATAGAAGAATATAGAGTAACATATAATGGAAATACTAACGATTCAGGAACAGCACCAGTAGATACAAATAATCCATATGCAAAAGATTCAGAAGTAACAGTATTATCAAAAGGTGATTTAGCAAAAAAAGACTACACTTTTAAAGGATGGAACACAAGTGCAGGAGATACATTTAAAATAACAGCAGACACCACGCTATATGCACAATGGCAAAAAGATAGTGAAGATTCAGGAACAGGTTGGACTTGGAGTGGAAGCTCATCAACTACAAGTAAAGAAAGTCCAAAAACTGAAGAAACACTAGCTCACATGGCATATTTAAACGGCTATCCTGACAACACAATAAGACCACAGGGCAGTATTACAAGAGCAGAAGTGGCAGCAATATTTGCAAGATTAAAAGTAGGAGAAGCAAATATTCCAAGTGCTAAAGCAAACTATAGCGATGTAAATGCAAGTGATTGGTATGCTAAATATATAGCTTTCGTAACAGATAACAAAATAATGGAAGGCTATGAAGATGGAAGTTTTAAACCAAATGACAAAATAACGAGAGCAGAATTTACAGCAGTAGTAGCAAGATATAGTTCTCTTGTAAATGTAGAGTCTAGCTTTGAAGATGTAAGTGTACATTGGGCCGAAAAATACATTGGAGCAGTGACATCAAAGGGTTGGATAAATGGATATCCTGATAAAACATTTAAACCTGAAAAAGACATATCAAGAGAAGAAGTAGCAACAATGGTAAATAAAATGCTAGATAGAAAAGTTGACAGAGATGGTTTAAATAATCTAAGTATTAAAAACTTTACAGACTTAGATGAAAATAGTTGGTCATACTTTGATGTGGTAGAAGCAAGTAATTCTCATAAATATGTGAGAAGAACACTTGGCGATATTATGGAAAACTGGAAAGAATTAATTAAATAAATTAGAAAAGTGTGTCATATAAAATATGGCACACTTTTTTTGTAAAATAGAGTTGTGACTATATCAACTATATTCAGTTGAGAATAATGACAGGTACTGATATACTCTAATTACGTACATATTCGACGTATTTAGTATGCATTAAAATATGCAGTAACTATATTATAAAACAAAAGAAATGAGGAGGAAAAAATGTTAAAGACCAAAATTAAAAAGCGCCTAAGTTTTCTGCTGATATTTGTCATGTTGATGTCAAGCAATCCTGTTTTTGTCATAGGTGAACAGAATAATGTAGAGCAAGTTGTAGCGGAAGATAATAAAGAAACGATTACAGAAAATTTGGAGCCAAATCAATTAATTGAGACGGATGAATTGACTTTAGAAAAAAATGACAATGCTAATTTAACTAGTATAAATCAGAATGTAAAAAGTGATGCTGGAAAATATATAGTAACCAATGATATTGATGGTAGTGAGGTTGGAAGATACGAATTATTTCAAGAGGCAACGGCGGCTATTAACTTGCCTAATGTTCAGCCTGGTGCATATACCATAACATTAACTGAAGATGATTTGGATATGGGTATATGGGGTGGCATCAGTTATGGATATCAAGTTACGCTAAAATCTGGAGAAGGTGGACCTTATAAGATTGTTTGTAAAAGAGAGAGTGACACTAATACAGCGTGGCATATTTCACAAGTTGCAGGAGATTTAATCCTTGAGAATATTATTTTAGATGGAAATAATAAAGGTGGGGGAATAGCTGTATCATCTATTAACTCGGAGAATCCATCAAGCTTAACTTTAAAAAATGGTGCTGTAATACAAAATTGCTATGATACTATAAACCCAGGAACAATTAGGACAATAGGAGAAAATATCACTATTACCATGGAGAAAGGCTCCTCTATTATAAGTAACCATGTAGGAACAAATGGAGGAGGAGTAGCTGTAACAGGTGGAAATACCTTTATTATGAATGGTGGAGTAATTAGTAATAATAAAACTGATAAAGTTGGTGGTGGAGTTCAAGTTAATGATGGCGGCCATTTTATTATGAATGGTGGAAAAATAATTGGAAATTCTGCGGATAGTTATGGTGGCGGTATATGTATTTCAGGAGAAAGTACAATTGAAATAAATGGAGGTATTATTAGTGGAAACTCTGCTTTCCATGGGGGTGGAGTCTATATTGATAATAGAAATGGAAACTTTAATTTTAAAAATGTAGTTATAGAGGATAATAAAGCAACTAGTAGTGGTGGAGGAATTTCTTCTTATTCTCAATTGAAAATTACAGACTCAGTTATTAAAAATAATAAAGCATCAACAACTGGTGGAGGAATTGCTGCATGGGCACCGATAGATATTACAAACTCTAAATTGCACGGTAATGAATCCCAAGAAGGCGGAGGAGTTTGGATACGTCATTACTACAATCCTGAAGGCATATCTTCAATAAAAAGATCGGAACTTAAAGAAAATACTGCAAAATGGGGTGGCGGTATTGAGTTATCTGCAGGTACCTTGACCTTAGAAAACAGTAAAATTATTAATAATAAAACCATTAGTAGTGGTGGCGGAATATTTACAAATGGCGCAATTGATATTATTGACTCAACAATTGGAAATAATTATGCAGCAACAGTAGGTGGAGGTATAGATGCTAGAGCATCAATACTTACCATTACAAGTACAAATATTGAAGAAAATGAATCTGTACAAGGCGGTGGAGGGTTATTCCTTCGAAGTGATGCTACTGATATGGAATCAATAGTTAAAGATTCAATTATTAAAAACAACAATGCTGATATTGGTGGAGGAGTTGTACTAATGAACAAAGCTTCATTAGTATCAGAAGGAACAGAAATTATTGAAAATGTTGCTGTTACTGAAGGCGGTGGAATTTATACAGATGATGCTGAATATGAAAATCCTATAGCATCTACTAGTTATCAAAAGATTAAAGCAAATAGTAGTACGGTTTTTAAAGATAATATAGCAGGAGATGGATTATATAATCCACCAAGTAATGCTTTAGATTTTACAAATATAGGATTTACACAAACTTCTGTAACTGGAAAAAACTTAATAAGTCCAGACCATCCTTTTAATAATTATGATATAAATTATAAATTTGAAAATCCTATAGAAATATTTAAAATAATATATGATGCAAATGGTGGTACTGGAAGTTTTACAGAAGAAATATCCCTTAACGTTGACTATACAATAAAAAGTAATACAGAAGTAGGTATAAGTAAAGAAGGCTACACTTTTAAAGGCTGGAACACAAAGGCAGATGGAAGTGGAACATCTTATAAAGCAGGAGACAAATTTAAGATAACAGCAAATACTGCACTCTACGCTCAGTGGCAAAAATACAGTGAAGATTCAGGAACAGGCTGGACTTGGAGTGGAGGTTCATCAACTACAAGTAAAGAAAGTCCAAAAACTGAAGAGGTACTAACTCACATGGCATATTTAAACGGCTATCCTGACAACACAATAAGATCTCAGGGCAGTATTACAAGAGCAGAAGTAGCGGCAATATTTGCAAGACTAAAAGTAGGAGAAGCAAATATTCCAAGTGCTAAAGCAAACTATAGCGATGTAAATTCAAGTGATTGGTATGCTAAATATATAGCCTTTGTAACAGATAATAAGATAATGGAAAGCTATGAAGATGGAAGTTTTAAGCCAAATGACAAAATAACGAGAGCAGAATTTACAGCAGTAGTAGCAAGATATAACAGCTTAACAGATACAACTTCAACGTTTGAAGATGTAATTGGACACTGGGCAGCAGGTTATATTGGTTCAGTTACGAATAAAGGCTGGATAAATGGATATCCAGATGGAACATTTAAACCTGAAAAAGACATTTCAAGAGAAGAAGTAGCAACAATGGTAAATAAAATGCTAGATAGAAAAGTTGACAGAGATGGTTTAAATAATCTAAGCATTAAAAACTTTACAGACTTAGATAATTCCGGCTGGTCATACTTTGATATAGTAGAAGCAAGTAACTCACATAAGTATGTGAGAAGAACACTTGGCGATATTATGGAAAACTGGAAAGAATTAATTAAATAATTATAAAAACAATGGATTATGCACGTAGATAAGTTAATGTGCATAATCCATTGTTTTTATGTGGTTTAAAATATGTTATTGATTTTTAAAGCTGTTTTAATGAAAATATTATATTAAAATGCATATAAAATATAACCGGATTTAAATAAAATATTTAAGAAATAGGAGAGAGGGTAAAATTAAATTAGTTTGAAAAGAAAGTTGAAAGTTTAGCTAATGGACATTACCTTGCAGAAGTTGTTACATTAAATTAATTGGGAAATAAGAAAATTAAATATTATTTGCTTCTATAAAAATAATCTTTTTAGTATTATTAAAAAAGTAAATTAATTAGGTGCTATCAAGTGAAATCAATAACTGAGTTCTATTGAAGTATAGTATTCTAGAGCAACTTAATTCTATTAAAGTATAGTATTTTAAGTTGAACTATGATACCATATTTGAATATAATAATAAATTTTAAGGTGGGAATGAACATTGATAGTAAAAAAGAATTTTAAGAGAGCTATAAGTTTTTTATTGGCATTTGTAATGCTTGTAACTTCTGTATTAGTATTTCCGGAAAATGCAGAAGCAGAAAGTAGTACAGTTAATACTGTAGAAGAACTACAAAATGAAGAAACAAAGGGAGAAGATAGTGAGAATAAAGACCAGGAGAGTGAAAAGCAATTAATTAATAGTGACAAAACTGATTCAGAAGAAGTTGACACTATTAAGTATGATGCTAATGGAGATGATTTTGCTATTCTTGCAGATGAAGCAGAGCCAAGTGGACGGTTTGAAATAAAATCAACTGACTCCACAGCCGCAGAGCCTAATACACCTCTTCCAGGTGTAGAGATAACTATAAAAGATGACAAAGGTGATATGGCTTTTGAAGGTAAAACAGGAGAAGATGGTATAGCGAAAACAGAAGTATTACCAAAAGGTTCCTATAAACTTAAAATGATATCACCATTTGGGTATAAGTTAGAGAATACAGAAATGGATATTAAAATTGAAAAAGAAGATATAAATGAAGTAAATGTAAAAGCAGAAAAAAATCTTGCTGGTGCAGTTCTATATAAAATAGATAAAGATAAAGAGGAGCAAGTGAATGATAGGGCACTAAGTGGTGCGAAATTTGATATTTATTCTAGACATGACTATTATGGAGCAAATGGGCTTGTTAAAACAGGCGATAAAGTAGCAGATGGGATTGTAACAAATAGTGGTGGACTGGCTTGGGCATATTTGCCTCCAGGAGAATATGAATATGAAGAAATAGAAGCACCAGAGGGATATAAAAAGATAGAAGGTAGAGTAGAATTTACACTTCCCTTAGTTGAAAAGCAATGGGAGCAGGTAAACTACTGGGTTAGAAATGAAACGATAAAGTATGAAGTAAGCTTTGATACTGATGGTGGAACAACGGTTGCAGCTCAAACGGTAGCATATGGAGATAAGGCAACAAAACCAACACCAGAGCCAACAAAAGATGGATTCAAACTTACAGGTTGGACATTAAATGGAGTAGCATATGATTTTGAAACGCCAGTAAAGGGAAATATAGAACTGGTGGCGACTTGGGATACTGGAGAGTATGAAGTAAGCTTTGATACTGATGGTGGAACAACGGTTGCAGCCCAAATGATAACACCGGGAGATAAGGCAACAAAACCAACACCGGAGCCAACAAAAGATGGTTTTAAATTTGCAGGTTGGTATAATATAGTTGCCCGTGATATGGAAAAATATAATTTTGATACACCGGTAACAGAAGATATAAAACTTTATGCAAAATGGACTCCAATAGATGGAGCAGAGCCATATGGATGGTTTTTAATAACGATTTATCGATCCGACGGCCTAGAGTCTAACACACCTTTTCCAGGTGCAGAGATAACTATAAGAGATGATAAAAATGATATAGTTTTTGTCGGCTATACAGATGAAAATGGAATACTGGTAAAAGGATTACCAGTGGGTTCCTACTCATGGACAGTGACATATCCATATGGATATAAGCCAGATAGTTCAAAAAATCCTGTACATGATTTTGAAATTAAAGAAGAAGATGATACATATAGCACAGATACAGGTTCAGGAAAAAATCTTGTTGGTGTAGTGCTATATAAAATAGATAAAGATACTAATAAGACGCTAAGTGGTGCGAAGTTTAATATTTATTCTAAGCATAAATATTATCACAATGGGATTGGGTTTATTGAGATAGGCGATAAAGTAGCAGATGGGATTGTAACAAATGATGGTGGAATGGCTTGGGAAATTTTGCCTCCAGGAGAATATGAATATGAAGAAATAGAAGCACCAGAGGGATATAAAAAGATAGAAGATAAAGTAGAATTTACAGTTCCTTTAGTTGAAAATGAATACGATTATGAATACGAATGGGTTAGAAATGAAAAGATAAAGTACACAGTAAGCTTTGATAGTAATGGTGGGACGCTAGTTGCAGACCAAGAGGTAGGACATGGAGATAATGCAACAGTACCAACACCAGAGCCAACGAAAGATGGATTCAAACTTGAAGGTTGGTATAAAGATGAAGCTCATACGGAAAAATATGACTTTGCAACACCCATAACAAAAGATGTGAAATTATATGCAAAATGGACTCCAAATGAATATACAGTAAGCTTTGATAGTGTTGGTGGAACAGCAGTTGCAGAGCAAACAGTAGCACATGGGGAAATAGCAACAGAACCAACACCAGAGCCAACAAAGGATGGATATACATTTATTGAGTGGCAATTAAATGGAGTAGCATATGATTTTACAACACCAGTAACAGAAGATATAGAACTGGTAGCAACTTGGGAAGCAGATACTCCACAACCAGGAACAAAGTACACAGTAACTTACTATGGAAACGACAATACCGGTGGAACAGTACCAGTAGATTCTAAGCAATATAGTAGTGGAGATACTGTAAAAGTAGAAGGTAGAAACACACTATACAGAACAAACTATACCTTTAAAGGATGGTCAACCACTAAAAATGCAACTAGAGTAGAATATACAGCAGGAGATACATTTAAAATAACAAAAAACACACAATTATATGCCGTTTGGGAAAAAGATAGTGATAGTTCTGGAGGAGGCTGGACTTGGGGAGGAAGCTCAACAAGTACAGGTTCAGAAAAACCAAAAGTTGAAGAAACCCTAACTCACACAGCATATTTAAATGGATATCCTGACAATACAATAAGACCACAAGGCAGTATTACAAGAGCAGAAGTGGCAACAATATTTGCAAGATTAAAAGTTGGGGAGACAAATATTCCTACGTCTACAGCAAAATACAGTGATGTAAATTCAAGTGATTGGTACACTAAATATATAGCCTTTGTAACAGATAACAAGATAATGGAAGGCTATGAAGACGGAAGTTTTAAGCCGAACGGCAAAATCACAAGAGCAGAATTTACAGCAGTAGTAGCAAGATATAATTCTCTTGCAAATGTAGATTCTAGTTTTGAAGATGTAAGTGAACATTGGGCAGAAAAATATATTGGTTCAGTTACTAATAAAGGTTGGATAAACGGATATCCAGATGGAACATTTAAACCGGAAAAAGATATTTCAAGAGAAGAAGTAGCAACAATGGTAAATAAAATGCTGGACAGGAAAGTTGACAAAGAAGGTTTAAACAATCTATTAATTAACAATTTTACAGATTTAGATAATTCAAGCTGGTCATACTTTGACATAGTAGAGGCAAGTAATGGACATAAATCAGTGAGAAGAACTTCTGGTAACATTATGGAAAATTGGAAAGAATTAATTAAATAATTATAATAAAAAGGGTAGCTGAAAAAGTTGCCCTTTTTATTTTACATAATATTAAAAAACATATTAATAAAACTTTGGATATAAACTTTTAAAAATGATAACTATAATTCAAAGCTTTAATTTAAAGTTAATAAAATAGTGATACTAAAGGTATTAAATTACTCTTTCTACAAGATTAAGAAGCCTTATAAAGACTTTAAACACTTAAAAATCATAGATTAAATTCAATGCTTATATATAGTATATGAGTAAAGCATATGATAATATATAATATATACATTATTTTAGGAGGAAGAAATTGATAAGGAATAAAAAAATTAAGAATTTTATAAATGTACTATTTACACTTGTATTAATTGTAACCTTTGCATTAATATTGCCGAAAAATGTTAAAGCAGCAACAGGAGTTAGTAATGTTACAGAATTGCAAGATGCAGTTAAAAATGCTTCTCCTGAAGAAGTTATAACTCTATCAGATGGTTTCGTTTTTGCTGATGCAAAGATTGAAATGCCAAATACAAACGTGACCATTGATGGTGGAAATAGTGTTTGGGATAAGGGAACAATTACTATTACCGGCGAAGGTGCGGGAAATTTGACCATTAAAAATTTGAAAATGGATGGTACTAATTATACAAAGGAAATGTTAAAAAATGAAACAACAAATGGAACATTAGTATTAGAAAATATGGAGTTCTACAATAGCACTAGAGGTGGAGCTATAAATATTGAAACAACGGATAATGCTCATACAGAAATAAATAGGACTAGAATTTATAATAATACGGCTTTAAATACTGCACCTGGTATATGGATGTGGGGAGATAATATAAGAAAAGTCAATTTAACCATCAATAATTCTACAATAGAAAATAATACTGGTACAGGTGGAGGTTATACAACTGGTGCAATATCTGCTAAAAACTACAATGGAAATCTGATAATAAATAACACTGTATTTAGAAATAATATAAATAAGTCTCTTAATACTGGACAGACTGGTGGTGGTGGCGGAGCTATCGCATTGTATTTTTGTCATGGAAAAATTAGCATAAATGAATCTCTATTTGAAGGAAATAGAAGTAGTGGAGAAGGAGTGCCAAGCAAGAGTACTTATGATGGAGGAGCTATTTATCTTTTTGATGGACAAAAAGGAGCAACTTTTGATGTAAATAACACTACATTTGTAGATAATATTGCCTATGATGACGGCGGGGCAATATATGTTCAAGGAACATATAACCCAGGATTAACAACTAATATTACAAATAGTACATTCTATAATAATAAAGCTTACGGAATAGACGATGCAAATTATGCAGGAGGAGCTATAAATTTTTACAAAAATGGTGGTTCTGCAAAGATGGACAACATTATTTTAAGTTCTACATTCGTTGGAAATCAAGGGGGATATGAAGGAAATACAAAGGAACAAAGAGGTGGAGCTATAGCTCTAACTGGAGCTGGAATGTTTGCTACTGCAAGTATTACGAGAAATGATTCGCTTTTTATAGGAAATAAAATATTTAATGCAAATGGTGAGGATAAGACTAGTAATTATAAGGATATCTCCAATTCAACTACAGCTCAAGTGGGAACGTTTAATGTAGTAAATGTAGATAAAGGAACGGCAACTACACATACTGCTGAGGATATTTTAGGCAAGAATAATATTGGGCCATCAATAAACCATTCCGACATTAAAGCTGGTGTTGATGATGAAATAGTAAGGACGATTCCTATAAAACCAGAAGGGATTGCAGATAATACCTATGACGGGAAAGTAGTAATACCAACTGAGGACCAAAGAGGCCATACGAGGGTAAAAGACCAAGGCGCAGTAGAAAGTGCTTGGATAAAATATAATGCTGCCGGTGGAATTTTTGACACTGGAGAGTTACAAGGGTATGACGGAACTATTTATTACGAAGGTGATAAGCCAACGGACTATTATACAGTTGGTAGTATTGGCAAAGAGGCTAATATAGTAGATGGGGAAACGGTTTTAAAGCCAAAAAAAGATGGCTTTGTATTTAAAGGGTGGACAATAGACCCTGATAAAGATGAATTGAACCCAAATTATCAAAAAGGGGAAAAGTTGGAGTATACCAATGAAGGTTTAACATTGTATACAGTATGGGGAAAAGAATTCAAGATAAGTTATAATGGTAACGAAAATTCTTCAGGTATTGCTCCTGTAGATGAAAATAGTCCTTACTTTGAAAATGAGATTGTAAAGGTATTGACTAAGGGAAATTTAGCAAGAGAAAACCATACATTTGTTACTTGGAATACAAAAGCAGATGGAACTGGAGAAAGCTATGCAGAAGGGTCTAATATTAAACTTATAGAGGACACGATACTTTATGCTCAGTGGATAGAAAATGACAAGTATACTGTAACATATGATGGCAATCTCATAGATAGTGGTGAAGTAGCAGATCTTGATGAACATTATGAAGGTGCAGATGTCACTGTAAAGGATAGTGGAAATTTAATCAGATATAACTATACATTTACTGGTTGGAATACAGAAGCAGATGGAACTGGAACGGCATATGAACCGGGAGCTGTTTTTAAAATAGATGGAAATATTACACTTTATGCTCAGTGGAAGGAAAATGAAAAGTTTACAATATCCTATGATGCAAATGGAGGAACCGGTAAGCAGCCAGGATTAACTAATCCTCATTATGTAGATAGTGAACTTACGGTACTGGATAAAGGTACAATGGAAATGGAAAATTATACATTTTCTAATTGGAATACGAAGGCTGATGGAAGTGGAGATAGTTATAAACCTGGAGATAAGTTCATTATAAAAGAAGATACGGTACTTTATGCTCAGTGGAAGGAAAATGAGAAATATAAAATCACCTATGATGGCAATGGAGCTGATAGAGGAAAAGTAGAAGACAACAATGAATACTACGCAAATACTGAAATCATAATAAAGGACAATGAATTCGAAAAAGATGGTTATATATTCGTAAGTTGGAATACAAGTCCTGATGGCAATGGAAGTGAGTATTTTGAAGGTGAATTAGGGGTTATAGGAGGAAATGTAACTGTCTATGCTCAATGGGAGAAAGAAGAGACATTTAAAGTAACCTATGATGGAAATGAAAATACAAGTGGAACAGCTCCAACTGATAGTAAAGAATACTATATAGGAGATGATGCCATCGTATTAGGTAATGGCGACTTAGCAAGAGAAGGCTATACTTTTGTTGGTTGGAATACAAGTGCTGATGGAACTGGAATAGAATATATAGAGGGTTCTAATATGATAATTTTAGAAGATACCACTTTATATGCTCAATGGGAAGAAAATGGCATAGTTCCAATAAGTCATACAGTAACTTTCTATAGCAATGGTGGAAGTACAGTAGCTTCACAAACAGTAGCAGATGGTGAAGTTGCAAAAGAACCAACGACGCCAACAAAAGATGGTTATATATTTAAAGGTTGGTATACAGATGTTGAATTAACAACAGTATATGATTTTGCAACACCAGTAACAAAAGATATAACATTGTATGCGAAATGGGAAGTAGTCCCTGCAGGAAATCATGTAGTAACCTTTGATAGTGATGATGGGAATGTAATAGCGCCACAAATGGTAGCAGATGGTGGAACAATAGATAGGCCTGCTGATCCAGTTAAAAATAGCTATAAATTTGTTGAATGGCAATTGGATGGAGCACCATATGACTTTACAACACCAATAACAAAAGATATAACATTGTTGGCAGTATGGGAAGCAAATCCGATAGTTCCAATAAATTATACAGTAAGTTATGATGGAAATGGGCATACAGGTGGAACAGTTCCAGTAGATTCAAATTCATATAATCTTGATGATGAAGTAACAGTATTACCAAAAGGTGGTTTATCTAAAGCAGGATACACTTTTAAAGGTTGGAATACTAAAATTGATGGAAGTGGAATATTTTATAGTGCTGGAGATACATTTAAAATGACAGAAAATACTATACTTTATGCTCAGTGGGAAAAAGACAGTGAAGATTTAGGAACAGGTTGGACTTGGAGTGGAGGTTCATCAACTACAAGTGAAGAAAGTCTAAAAGTTGAAGAAATTCTAACTCACACTGCATATTTAAATGGCTATCCTGACAACACAATAAGACCACAGGGAAGCATTACA
The DNA here is from genome assembly GCF_900129925.1 of Anaerosphaera aminiphila DSM 21120. Lineage (GTDB taxonomy): Bacteria > Bacillota > Clostridia > Tissierellales > Peptoniphilaceae > Anaerosphaera > Anaerosphaera aminiphila. Next base: position 35,283 of record NZ_FQXI01000016.1, read on the forward strand.
AGAGCAGAAGTGGCAGCAATATTTGCAAGATTAAAAGTAGGAGAAGCAAATATTCCAACTGCTAAAGCAAACTATGGCGATGTAAATTCAAGTGATTGGTACACTAAATATATAGCCTTTGTAACAGACAACAAAATAATGGAAGGTTATGAAGACGGAAGTTTTAAACCAAATGACAAAATAACGAGAGCAGAATTTACAGCAGTAGTAGCAAGATATAACTCTCTTATAAATGTAGAGTCCAGCTTTGAAGACGTAAGTGGTGGACATTGGGCAGAAAAATACATTGGAGCAGTGACATCTAAGGGATGGATAAGTGGATATCCAGACGGAACATTTAAACCGGAGAAAGACATATCAAGAGAAGAAGTAGCAACAATGGTAAATAAAATGCTAGATAGAAAAGTTGATAAAGAAGGTTTAAACAATCTATTAATTAAAAACTTTAAAGACTTAGATAATTCAAGCTGGTCATACTTTGACATAGTAGAGGCAAGTAATTCACATAGATCAGTGAGAAGAACACTGGGAAATACTTTAGAAGACTGGAAAGAATTTTATAATATTACAAATTAAAATAAAACATGTATTATCAATAAATGTTAGATAAAAGTATCTAACATTTATTTTTTACTTAAATTATATTTAAATATAAAACAATCGACAAATTATGGTGTGAATATTTTAGAAAAATAGAGGATATACTGTAAAAATATACATATAAATGATATACTATTAAAATATAATTATTATATGGAATTATTATTCTAATAAAATTATTTTTTTAGTTAATAATTAGTAACATTAAAGTAAAAAATCACGACATCAATAAGTTTTATAAATTAAAAGGAGTAGAATCATGGAATTTAAAAATAAAAAACCATTGACAATTATGTTGATGGTTTTAGCTATGATAATCGGTACAAACCAGATAGCACCAAGTATTGTTGTTGCAAGTGAGGGTATAGAAATTATAGAACTTCATGAAATAATACCTGTTAATACTGATGAGGATCCAGATGTAAAATTTGGAGTTGTAGAGGATATAGAAGAATTAACAGAAACGTTCAAGAGTGAAGTTGAAAATATATTTGAAGAAAGTGATTTAATTCCAGACTACATAGGGACCTTTCTAAATGAAGATTTAAATAAAGCTAAAGATGATAGAATTCAACAAATATTGAAATATGAAAGCAAAGATAAAATACTATCAGATGATATAGAATCTTTTATGAATGAAATATATTCTATGCAATATGATTTGTATAATAATTTTAAAAAAGCATATAATAAATATATTTCAGACGACAACTATGAAGAAGATATAGCATCAGAAATATTGAATTCTTATGCTATTTATCAACGTGATATGTTTTACAAAGATACAGATGTTAGCTACAGTGCTCTAGGAGAGAAACAAGAAGTTTCAGAGACAACGTACTTAGAAGAAGCTTATGATGAAATATATGAGAGATTATCGGAAAAAATAACAGATAAAAATTTATTAAAAGAAGAAACTTATAAATTAATAAAAAATGCTTTGTATGATTGGATTAAAGAAACAAGTATTGATTATATTAAAGGATATATTGCTCAAGTAAATCAATATCTTAATTTAGCGAAAGAATTTGGATATGCTTATGATGAAGAAGAAGGAGAGATTTACAATATATATTCGGAACATAAACCTGTAAAATATAGAGAACTTGAATTAGGGGATATAGAGAATACTCATTTATTTGAACTTGATGAAGATTTTTTAAAATTATCTATAAATGATAGGGGGAATGAATTTTTAACTCCGGAAGAAATCTGGAACAGTGGAGAATTTCAAGAAATAGTGAATGGTGTGATTAGTGACCTAGAAGACAACGAAGATATTTCAAAAGAAAAAATAGTAGATTTGGCTAAGGCTACTATAGACTTGCAGTATGAGAAAGTACTAATGGCGATAGGATCCAGTCAACAACCTACAGTTGAGGCATTACCTGAATTTCTTGAGGTAGCTATAAACGAGATGAGTAATTATGGAAAAAATGAACTACCAGAAATAAGTAGTTGGCAAACTGAAGATGGCAAACTACCATATGATATCTATAGAAAAGAAAATTATATAAAAGTTCCTTATGTAATATTTACAAAATATATAGTAACTTATGATAATAATGCCCCAAATACAACTGGGAAAATACCAATAGATGAAAATAAATATGATGAAGATGATAATGTAACGATACTTTCCAATGGAGATTTGGCAAGAGCAGGATATACATTTAAAGGCTGGAACACAAAAGCTGATGGAAGTGGGATATCTTATAATCCAGGAGATACATTTAAAATAACAGCAAATACTACACTTTATGCTCAGTGGGAAAAAGATAGTGAAGATTCAGGAACAGGTTGGACTTGGGGTGGAGGTTCATCAACTACAAGTAAAGAAAAGCCAAAAACTGAAGTTGAAGAAACACTAACCCACATGGCATATTTAAATGGATATCCTGACAATACAATAAGACCACAAGGCAGTATTACAAGAGCAGAAGTTGCAGCAATATTTGCAAGATTAAAAGTAGGAGAAGCAAATATTCCAAGTGCTAAAGCAAACTATAGCGATGTAAATTCAAGTGATTGGTATACTAAATATATTGCTTTTGTAACAGACAACAAAATAATGGAAGGCTATGAAGACGGAAGCTTTAAACCAAATGACAAAATAACGAGAGCAGAATTTACAGCAGTAGTAGCAAGATATAATAGTTTAGCAGATATGACTTCAACATTTGAAGATGTAATAGGACGCTGGGCAGCAGGTTATATTGGCTCAGTTACTAACAAGGGTTGGATAAATGGCTATCCAGATGGAACATTTAAGCCTGAAAAAGACATATCAAGAGAAGAAGTAGCAACAATGGTAAATAAAATGCT
>NZ_FQXI01000019.1 GCF_900129925.1 Anaerosphaera aminiphila DSM 21120
ATACGTGCATTCTTTTTTTGCAAAAAAATAAATGTTGGAGTATTTACCCCAACATTTATTATAGAACCATTTTAAATAAAGTACAAAAAAGACATAGACGAAATTTACATCTATGTCTTTTATATTTTAAGTGAAAATTTTCACTTGTAATTTATTCGTGATTACATCCGGAACATCCAGAACAATTTGAGTGGTCTATTCCAGTACCACAATCACAACCTTTAGACTTTCTAACGTGTTTAATCGCAAAGTAAATTGCTACTAAAATCACAGCTAATAGTAAAAATGTTTGTATATTCATTTTATCTCCTACTCTTTTACGGACCTTTTAACTACATGGTGTTCATCTTTGTATCTATTAGGTCTAAATATAAAGTACAGATATACAAAGAGAATCACAATAGCAATTCCAGTCCAAATATTAAATGCTTCACCTAGTACTAAAACTCTACCAAACTGATAAATCATAAGCGCTACTGTATACGAAAATACTATTTGATATCCCACAGCAAAAGCAAGCCACTTTTTGGAGTTCATTTCTTCTCTCATTGCACCTACAGCTGCAAAACACGGTATTGTAAACTGATTAAAGAACATAAAGCTCACTGCAGATACAGTTGAAAAATTAGATGCTACAAACTCAGCAAGTCCAGGACTTTCCGGTCCAACTTCTCCAAGTCCCATTACAACCCCATAAGTTCCAACTACTACTTCTTTTGCGATTAAACCTAAAACTGTAGCTATTGTAGCTATCCAATCACCAAATCCAAGTGGAGCAAATATCCATTGAAGTTTCTTTCCAATAAATGCTAATAGCGAATCTTCCACATTACCATCAAATTCCATAAATTCACCATGAATGGAAATATTTTTTAAAACCCAAATAGCAACAGTACAAAGCAAGATTATAGTTCCCGCTTTTATAATAAATGCCTTACATCTATTCCAAGTAGCCTTTAATACACTATTCATTTTCGGCATGTGATATTCCGGTAATTCCATTACAAATGGTGCAGGGTCACCAGTAAATAACTTTGTCTTTTTAAGCATAATTCCGGTTATTGCAACTGCCGCAATTCCTCCAAAGTACCAAATTGGCGCATACCACCAGTACCCACCAAGGAAAGCTGCAAAGAGAGCTATAATATCTGTTTTAGCTCCACAAGGCATAAATGATGCAACAGTAATGGTCATACGTCTGTCATTGTCATTTTCAATAGTTCTAGTACCTATAATTCCCGGCACAGAACAACCTGTTCCAATTAGTATTGGTATAAAACTTTTACCACTTAAACCAAATTTTCTAAATAATTTATCAAGAATAAAAGCAATTCTTGACATATATCCCACATCTTCAAGTATAGCTATAAAGAAAAACAACACTGCAATAATAGGTAGAAATCCTAAAACTCCACCGACTCCAGCTATAATTCCATCACCTATTAAAGATACCATCCACTCTGCAACTCCGGCTCCCTCTAGGAAGTTTACTACATTTCCACCAATGATTTCTCCAAAGAAAACATCATTTACCCAGTCAGTAACCGGTCCACCTACTACAGTCATAGACACATAATATATTGCCACCATTATGACTACAAATATTGGAAGTGCTAAAAATCTATTTGTTAAAATTTTATCTGCTTTATCAGAAGTAGTTAACCCCTTGCGGCCTTTTTTTACTGTCTTATTTGTAATATCAGTTACAAAGTTATATCTCTCATCTGTAATTATTCCCTCGCCATCGTCGTCAAACTCTTCTTCTGCTCTTTCTATTATCTTGTCAATATTATTTTGTACATCTTTACTTATTTCTATATCAGAACCTATTTTAGAGTCACTTTCAAATAATTTGATTGCAACCCATCTCTTAGATACATTATCTTTCAAAGTAAGTAAACTCTCAATTTCAGAAATATATTTTTCGGCTTCTGAAGAAAATGTTTCTATCTCCACAAATTCTTTATTTTGCTCCGCCTCTTCAACAGCTACTCTAATTAATTCATCAAGATTTTCATTTTTAATAGCTGAAATTTCAACTACTCTGCAGTTAAGTAATTTTTCAAGCTTTTTAGAGTCAATTACATCCCCGTTTTTCTTGACAACATCCATCATATTTAAAGCCAGTACTAATGGAATGCCTAATTCAGATAGTTGTGTTGCTAAGTACAAGTTTCTCTCAATATTTGATGCATCTATTACATCCACTATTACATCAGGACGCTCTTTTAATAAGTAATCTCTAGATACAACTTCTTCTAAAGTATATGGTGATAGAGAATATATTCCAGGTAAGTCTGTAATTTTTATTTCCCTATTTTTTTTGTATTCTCCGGTTTTTTTCTCAACTGTAACTCCCGGCCAGTTTCCAACATATTGATAAGAACCAGTTAAAGCATTAAACAATGTAGTCTTACCACTATTGGGATTTCCTGCTAAAGCTATTGTTATTCCCAACCTATACACCTTCCTTAACTATTTCTTCTACTTCTATTAAATCAGCATCATCACGTCTTAAGCTGAGTTCATAGTTTCTCACATTTATTTGAACAGGATCACCTAGTGGCGCTACTTTTCTTATATATATTTCCACACCTTTTGTTATCCCCATGTCCATTATTCTTCTCTTTAGCGGCCCCTTGCCACCAATTTTAAGTACTTTGTAATATTTTCCAACTTCAACATCTCTTAAAGTCATTAGTTCCTCCTACAAGTTATTTCACTACTATTGCCTTTGCTATATCATTACCAATAGCTACTCTTGAGTCTTTTACTTTCACAATTAAATTTCCATTGTTTTCATTTACAACAGAAACTTTTGCTCCTTCTACAAAACCAAGATTTGTTAAGTGTCTGTCACAGTTGTCCATTTTACATTTTTTATCTCTAATCTTTACTATTTGAAATTCTTTGTCCTTTGGAACCATTAAAAGATTAAGCATATAACCACTCCCAATAATTGATATTTATTATCATACCATTTTATAAAAAAAATAAACAAATATGTTTATAGCGACTTTTCCTTTTTCCTATTGATAATAATTATTATTTCCTATATCTATTATAATACACTTTAGCTTTTTTTTAAATAGCTATTTTAAATTTTATTTTATATCTATGTACCATCTTATCTATAGTTAAATTAACAATTATTATTTAAAGTTTATTAAAATTCACACAATACTACTTTCAAATGTATATTGCTTAAATAATTTTAACTTGTTCTTTAGTGTATCACAATGTAGCTTACTTAAGCTCATAAAATACACTTTTCCATCTTTATTTTCTTTATTTTAATTTTCCACAAAAAAAAATGATCTTTAAGACCATTTTCTTTCATATGTAGCCATGAACCCATCTTCGAAATAAAGTTCCATACGGTACCCAAGTAGTTAACTCAGATTAGGCACCCCTACGGCACACGCAAAATCTCGCTTAGTGCTGCTTCCGTCAAGACCTGACACGGTTCACAAGCATGCGTTGCGCAGGACCCAACCCTCAACGCCACACACTTGGGGCAGACTATACAACTTTATCCCTAAGATGGGAATTCAACCCTGCTGTAGCGAATTGCAGGTTACAAGGCATCGCTAATTCCCCATCTATCATGGCAATGGCGGAGAGAGGGGGATTCGAACCCCCGAAACAGTTTCCCATTTACGCGCTTTCCAGGCGGGCTCCTTCAGCCACTCGGACATCTCTCCAGGCAAGATTTAATTTTAACCTACTTAGACAATTTTGTCAATAATTTGATTATCCACTTAATTCACTCTTCAGGTTTACTTTTCTCCAATCTATAGTAAAATTTATAGTTAGGAGTGAGTATATGAAAACTAAAGATATTATTTTAAAAAAATTAGAAGAAAATAGAAATATATATATTTCCGGTGAAGATTTGGCAACAGAATTAAATCTATCCAGAACTGCAATTTGGAAAGGAGTAAACTCTTTAAAAGAAGAAGGTTATATAATTAACAGCTCCACCAATAAGGGTTATAAGTTAGATGAAAAAAACGACAAAATTTCAACATTTGGAATAGCCCACAACTTAATAGAACCTTTAAAAGACATTGACATAATGTACTACGACTCTATTGACTCTACAAATACAGAGGCAAAGAGACTCTTATATTCCAAGAACTTAAAAAACTTCACTGCACTGGTATCAGATGAACAAACTGAAGGAAGAGGCAGAAGGGGAAAAGATTTTTCTTCTCCCAAGGGAACGGGAATATATTTATCAGTTGTAATATTTCCAGAAGAAGATTTTAATTTAAGTTCCTTTGATTTAATTACAGTGCGTGCAGCTGTGGCAATTGTAAATGCAATAAAAAATAAAACCAACAAAAATCCTAAAATAAAGTGGGTCAATGATATATTTTTAGATGGTAAAAAAATATGCGGAATTTTATCAGAAGCAGACTCAGATTTTGAATCCAGACAAATTAAATCTATAATTATAGGAATGGGACTTAACTTCACTACAGATGTATCTTCCCTTTCTAAAAACTTAAAGGACATTGCCGGATCTTTAAAACCTGAAAATTTACTTAGAAATGAAATGATTGGTGAAATTTTAAATCAACTTTACAACGCATTTTATAAAATGAGCGACTTTGAAATACTTGAATCTTACAAAGAGCACTCTCTGCTACTTGGTAGAGAAGTTATATTTAAAATAAAAGATGTAAACTACGAAGCCCTTGCCAAAGATATTAATGAGGCAGGAAATTTAATAGTAGAACTTAAAAATGGAGATACTATGACTCTTTCAAGTGGAGAAGTATCTGTAAAGGGAAAAATGTAGTTTGAAATATATTAGCATTAGTGCTAAAATTATATTTCTACAAACCCACTTTTGTGGTACTTGTTCGAGAACTCCAAGTATAAAAAACTATAATATACTTAGCAGTTCTCCTTAATTATTAAGGAGGAATTATGAAAATAGACACAAAAAAACTTACTTTTATTTCATTTTGCATTTCAATAAACATAGTTGGAAGTTTTTTAGCATTTCTCTTAAAGCTTCCCATATATCTTGACAGCATTGGAACTGTATTTATCAGTTTACTATATGGACCCTTTGCCGGAGCTTTAACAGGAGCTTTAAGTTCTGCGACTAGTGGAATGATTTTTGATGTGTACTCTTTTTACTTTATACCTGTTCAAATTGTACTTGGAATCTTAATGGGACTTTCAAAGAATATTTTAAACAGAAGTATAAAACAGAAAGTAGTTCGTGTATTTCTCATATCCATACCCATTTCACTCTTGGGTGCAATTGTAGTAACTCTAATCTTTGATGGAGTTACAAGTTCAGGTTCAGCTTATATCGTGCAATTCTTAAGAGCTCTTGGGCTTAAGACTATTACATCAGTTTTTATTACTCAATTTATAACTGACTTTTTAGATAAGCTATTTGCAACATTCTTAGCTGATAAAATCATTAATTCAAAATCTTTTCGCTATATAATATAATTTTAAGCAGAAAAAAAGAACGCCATATGCGTTCTTTTTATGTATAGCTGGGAAGAAAAAAGATGATTGAAGAATTTCACTTATGTGAAATATCTACATTAATTATATTAACATAATATAAAATAATTTGCAACGTTTTTTCGCTATTAATTTATCACGTTAAAATAATATCTTTACAATTTTCCCACAAATTCCCCTCTAAATATGGTATATTTTACTTAAGAGGTGAAATTATGTTAGATGAAATTATAAAAGACAGAAGAACTATTAGAAAGTTTGAAGACAAACCCGTTCCCAGAGAAATACTTGAAGAAATTTTACAGTACTCTTTAATGGGTCCTTCATATGGAAATGCAAGACCTGTTCAATTTTTAGTTGTTGAAGACAAGGAAAAGCTTAAGGCACTATCTGAAATAGAAACATTTGGCACAAAGTACATTGCCGATGTTCCTGAAGTTATTTTAATTATGGCAGATACGGAAATTTCTCAAACTTGGGTTGAGGAGTGCTCAATAGCTGCAAGTTACTTACAACTTCTAGCTCAGGAAAAAGGACTAAATACTAGCTGGGTAAATTTAAAATCAGGAGAAACTAATGACGGTGTGGAAATTCAAACTTTTTTAAGAACACTTTTTGGAATTCCAAAAAACTTCAGTACACTTTGCATGATTCCAATTGGATATGGCAGTGAAAAAGTTCGCAAGAGAGATGAATTTGACGTGTCTTCTAAAGTTCATTATGAAAAATTTTAAGATCAGATTAATTCTGATCTTTTTATTTTAAAATTAAATTTGTTTTTTATTTACTCAATAGATGATATTATATAGTAATCTAATAATTTACTTTTACCCTATTAAATGTGAAAATACGAATGCATTTAAACTATAAGAAATGAGGAACTATTTTTGAAAAATAATATTAAATCAACTAGAAATATTGTACTTCCAATATTAATAGGACTTATAATAAATTTTATAATTTTCTATGTGGTGCTACCACCTATTAATATTTTTTCCCTTGACTTCTACGTCTTTTTATCAATTTTTACTGTTATCTTTTACGCTTTATTTTCTATTGCAAATAGAGATAAATTTTTAAAAGTGGGAAAATGGCTAATTAAATTTTTAATACTTATCTGGGCAATATTTTTTATTATGGAACTAGTATCTATGATACCATTTCATGCAAAAAAATATGCCAACTTAATTAATAAGGAAGAGGGCGTATTTAGCGAAGATGTAGAGCAGGTTGACTTTGACAAGCTGCCTGTTGTAGACAGATCTACTGCTTTAAAACTTGGCTCTCGTAAAATGGGAGAGATGGGTGATTTAGTTTCACAATATGACATTGATGAGACCTATAGCCAAATAACTGTAGACGGACGTCCTGAAAGAGTTACCCCACTTGTCTATTCCGATTTAATAAAGTGGTTTAGAAACAGCAAAAGCGGAATTCCCTACTATATATCTGTAGATATGGCAAGTCAAGAAGTCGACCTTGTAAAACTTGAAAAACCGATTAGATACTCTTTTACTGATAAATTTTCAAGAGATATAAAAAGGCACATTAGATTTAGATATCCAACTGCCTTAATAGACGAAATAAATTTTGAAATTGACGACGACGGACATCCTTTCTGGATTGCTTCAACACTAAAGCCAACTATTGGCTTAATTGGCGGAATGGATGTAAATGCAGTTATTGTAGTAGATGCGATTACCGGCGAAACTAACAAGTACAAGGCAGATAATGTTCCGGAGTGGATTGACAGAGTTTACTCAGCTAATTTAGTAATTGAACAGTTAAACTGGAATGGCAAACTTAAAAACGGATATATAAATCAATACCTTGGACAAAAAGGTGTTACTAAGCCAACTGACGGATATAATTATCTCTCTATTGGAAATGACATATATCTATACACTGGAATTACTTCAGTTTTAGCAGACAACTCCAATATTGGATTTGTATTGGTAAATATGAGAACTAAGGAAACTAAGTTCTATCCTGTATCTTCGGCTGATGAGTATTCAGTTATGGAGTCAGCTCAAGGAGCGGTTCAAGAAAAGGGATACAAGGCCACATTCCCAATACTCATAAATTTATACAACAGACCGACTTACTTTATGTCCCTTAAGGACAATGCAGATTTAACAAAGATGTTTGCCTTTGTAGATGCTCAAAATTACCAAAATGTATCTACTGGAAGCACACTAAAACAAGCACTTGCAAGTTATGACTTGACAAATTTAAGCTCCGATTCTGAAATAGATGAGTCTTCACTAAAGGATATGACTATTACAGTTAGTGAAATCCAACCTGTTACAATTGATGGAAACACCAATTACTTTATAAGAGCCGTTGATAGCGACACAGTATTTATAGCTACAATAAAATCTAGCAATAGACTTCCATTTATAAAGTCAGGTGACGTTTTAGAAATTAGTGGAGAAGATTTGGGCATTCAATTTAATATTAAAACTATTAAATAATAAATAGAATTTTAAAAATAGATGGGATAATTTCTCATCTATTTTTAATTTACATCTTAAAATTCTGCCCTTCTCTCTTTATTACTTAAACACCTTTTAAAAGGCAACTATATACTATTTTTCAGTTATAATCATTTTACAAAATGAAGTGCATTTATATAATTTATTACAATAGAATTTCATAAAAGATACAAAATCTTCTTAAAATCTTAATGGTTTCTTTAGAATTTCCAAAGGAATTATTAAGATTTTTTTTGTATTATATAGTTAAGTTAAAATATAGGAGGTAGAACAATGAATATTTTAATATTAACAGGAAAGTTTGGAATGGGTCACCTATCTGTTTCAAAGGCGCTTGAAGAAGAATTTAAAGTAATTAATAAAAATATAAATGTAAATATAGTTGATTTAATAGAGTATGTATATCCAAATAGAGCTGAACTAATATATAAGAGTTTTTCCCAAGTAGTAAATATATGCCCTGAACTTTATAACTTAATGTACAAGGCTTCCGAAAAAGTCGAAGTGGATATGAGACTCCCTGGAAATAGTATAAATAAAAAAATGAAAAATCTCATAGATTTATATTCACCTGATATTATAATTTCTACAATTCCAATGTGTTCTAGAACTATTTCAGCTTACAAGGCCGTTTCAAATATAGACATACCACTTGTAACTTGCGTTACAGATATAAGTATGCATATTGAGTGGGTAGCTCCTAAAACAGATTACTACTTAGTTCCAACTTTAGAAATTAAATACAACTTAATAAAAAATGGAATTAACGGGAAAAATATATTTGTAGTTGGAATACCTGTGAAACAAAGTTTTAAAAATATAAGACATAAAGAAAGTTCCTCCAATAAAAAAAATATTCTCATTATGGGAGGAGGGCTGGGTCTGATTCCAAACTTAGATGAAATGATGAATGAACTTGCAAAAATACCAAATTTATCTATAACTATTATTACGGGAAAAAACAAAAGATCTTACCTACAGTTTTTAGATAAGTATAAAAATGCTGAAATTATAGGATTCACGAATGAAGTGGACAAGTATTTAAGCAAGGCAGATATAATAATTACAAAACCCGGCGGAGTAACTTTATTTGAATCAATATTTAGTGAAACTCCAATGTTTGTAATTAAGCCATTTCTTGCTCAAGAAAAAAGTAATGCCAAATACATTGAGGCAAACTCAATAGGAAAAATACTTTGGAGAGACAGAGAAGATACAACTAAGTCACTTTGTGAATTTATATACGACGAAGAAAATTTAAATGCAATGAAAGAAAATATGAGAGAAATAAAAGTTCACACACTTAATAGTAATTTGACAAATGTACTAAAATATCTAATGAATGAGGCAAAATATGAAGTCAACCCTAATTATAATATGTCTATTGTCATATAGTTTAATACCAACATATATATTTAAAATTAAATGGCTATTGGGTTTTAAATCTTCAAATCAGGAAGTAATGCTGACTTTTGACGATGGTCCCGATGCCAAATACACTTTAAGACTTTTAAAGCTCTTAGATAAAAATAATATAAAGGCAAGTTTTTTTATCATTTCAAAATTTGCAGAAGAAAATCCCGCAATTATAAAATTAATACAAGATAGTGGCCATACTATTGGAATTCACTCCCACAGTCACACCAGTAATCTGGTAAGTGGAATTTTTAAGACTAAAGAAAGTTTTACAAACTCTCTAAGAGTAATGGAAAAACTCAATGTAGATGTAAAGTACTACAGACCACCTTGGGGACAAGTTAACCTTGCAATGCTCTACTATCTTAGAAAATATAATTTAAAGTTAGTCTTGTGGAATGTAATGGTTGGAGATTGGAAGAAAAAATCTTCTCCCCTAGATATAGAAACTAAACTCTGCAGTAAAATAGAAAATGGTTCAATTATTTGTCTACATGATGGTCGAGGTGCAAATGAAGCTCCAAAGAGAACTATAGAAGCTCTTAACAACTTACTTCCCTATTTAAAAGACAAATATAACTTTATCACTGTTGGTGAATACTATGAAAAATAAAAATAATAAGTTTATAGCAAATATTTTCTTTTTAATTTTACTTACAGCAATAGTTTTTGCAATAGTATTTAAAAATGAAGACAAGAAAAATTTAATATCTCTTCTAATATCTGTAAATAAAAATTATGTACTCTGTGGAATAGTGCTTGCTCTAATTTCTATACTTGGAGAAGCTTTTAATATAAGGAGACTTTTAAGAATATTTAACTATGACTATTCAATTTTTCAAACTGTTAAATATGCCTTTGTAGGATTTTTCTTCAGTGGAATAACTCCCTCTGCAACAGGCGGTCAACCTATGCAAGTATATGAAATGAGAAAAGACGGAATTGAAATATCTCACTCTTCACTGGTGCTATTAATAGATTTGTTGTCCTACCAACTGGTGTCCTTTTTCTTTGGGCTCTTTGCACTTACTTGGTTTAAAAGTTTAATATTTCAAACGAGTAAGGGTGTATTTTACTTAATAATTATAGGACTAACTATAAACTTAATCGGAATAATATTTATACTACTCTCTATTTTTAATCCCAAGATGTCCACAGCTATTTCAAAAGTGCTGTATTTTATTATAGATAAGCTGCCCTTGATAAGAGATATTAAAAAATCTAAATTTAAAACTTCTATTGCCACACAAATTAAAGAGTATAATATCTGTTCAAAGTATATTGTTCAAAATAAATTATCTCTCTTAAAGACTTTTCTCACCACCACAGTTCAAATGTTTAGTTTGTTTAGCGTATCCTACATAGTTTACCTAGCCCTTGGAGGAACTGAGCACTCTATACTGGACTTAGTATTCTTGCAGAGTTTAATATACACAGCCTCTTCCTATATACCTCTTCCCGGAGGAATTGGTGCAAGTGAAACAAGTTTCCTGCTGTTATTTAAAAACATATATCCCAGAGGATTTATACACATAGCAATGCTACTTACTAGGGGAATTTGTTTTTATCTCTTACTTTTAATAAGTTTAGTCGTAATATTATCGTACAGCTTTTTAAAATATAAAAAATTATTGACAAGCAACAATCTCTATAGTAAACTATAAAATAATTTAATCTCAGAATACAGTGAAAGAGAAAGTAATTTTACTATGGTTATAAAAGAGAGGTTCTGCACCGGTGAGAGGAACTATAACATTTTAAAATGAAAATGGCTCTGGAGTACCATACCGAAATATTTTTATTAAGGCTATGGCGGATTTCCCCGATAACGGAATAGGGTATGTTTGTACCCGATGAGATCTGTATTGTGAGATATAGATAAATAGAAGTGGTAACGCGTTAATAATGCCTTCTTTGCAAATTGCAAAGAGGGCTTTTTTTTATTAAGATTATTAAATATAAGGAGGAGTTTTATGAATTTAGTACCATTTAAAAACGATATTGTAGGAAGTTTTTTAAGGCCTCAGGAATTAAAAAAGGCCAGAGAAAAATTTAAATCCGGCGAAATAACCAGAGCAGATCTCAAAACAATTGAGGACAAGTTAATAATTGACTTAATTAAAAAGCAAGAATCCAACGGCTTAAAAGCTGTTACCGACGGAGAATTCAGACGCAGATGGTGGCATCTTGACTTCATTGTTAATTTAAATGGATTGGAAAAACTCTCTTTGGGAGATGCTACAATCTTTCAAGATGTCCATGCAAAAGACGTAGAGAGTTACTCTGTAAATGGAAAGATAAGTTTTCCAAAAGACCATCCTTTTTTAGATGACTTTAAATTTGTAAGAGACCTCTGCGAAAATTCCATTGCAAAGCAAACTATTCCAGGTCCTAATATGGTCTACTACTCCGGCGTACTTACATCAAAAAAATATTTAGACAATCCATACTATGAAAACTTAAAAGACCTTGAAGATGACCTTGTAAAAGCTTATCAAGATGCCATTCAAGCTTTTTACGATGTCGGATGTAGATATCTTCAACTTGACGATACCGCTTGGGGAGCTCTAGCAGATCCAAAATCTCAAGAACTTATAAGGTCACTTGGATACGACCCTATTGAACTAGTGCAAAAATTTGGCGACCTAACCGAGAGAGCTCTTGAAAATAAACCTGAGGACATGGGAATTACATTCCACATGTGTAGAGGTAACTTCCAATCCTCCTGGCTATATGAAGGTGATTACGATTTAATTTCAAAGCGCCTTTTTGAAATTGAAAATTTTGACGGATTTTTCTTGGAATATGACTCTAAGAGAGCCGGAGATTTTAAGCCGCTAAAAAATTTAAAAAATCAAAAAATAGTTCTTGGACTTATCACATCTAAAAGTCCACAACTTGAAAAAATTGAAGACTTAATAGAAAGAGTAAAAGAAGCGGCTGAATACGTTCCATTAAAACAAATTTGTGTTTCACCACAATGTGGCTTTGCATCAACAGAAGAAGGCAATCACTTAACAGAAGAAGACCAATGGAAAAAAGTAAGACTTTGTAAGGAACTTGCAGATAAAATTGAAGCTTTGTAAAACATTGAAATTATATACCGATTATTAAATATGTAATGACAAAAAGCAAAGTCTTTAAGTTTTAAATTCACTTAAAGACTTTACTTCTGTCACATTTTTATCTCCTATAAAAATTTAAACATAACCTTACTTTTCACGTTTGATTAATTAAAATCACCTGTATTTTTATAACTCTCTCCCCAATCAGACATTGAATTCAACACAGACTTTAAACTTGCTCCTGTCTTTGTCAAGCTGTATTCTACTCTAGGTGGAACTTCAGCATAGACTTTCCTGTTTACCAATCCTGCTTCTTCCATATCTCTTAAATTAGAAGTTAAAACTTTCTGAGAAATATTTCCAATTGACTTTCTAAGCTCTCCAAATCTCTTAGTACCATCTAATAAATCCCTTACAATTAAAAATTTCCACTTGTTTCCAATTAACATCAAAGTTACTTCCACGGGACAATCAGGTAATTTATCCACAAATTCACCTCCAATAGTTTCTTTTTGTTACCTATAGAACAAAAAGGTATCTACTTTACAAAATATGTATACTATTATATCATAAACTTATAAGAAGATATCATTATGTAATTAGGAGGTATGAGTTATGAAAATTGCAGTACTGGCAGCAAATGGAAGAGCAGGTCAACTTATAGTAGAAGAAGCTGTAAATAGAAATCTTGATGTAACGGCAGTTGTAAGGGGAAAAAATAAGAGTAAAGCACCCAAGTCAATTTCAAAGGACATTCTCAATTTGACTTACGAAGATTTAAAGGACTTTAATGTAATTATTGATGCCTTTGGCGCTTGGACTTCTGAAACTCTACCACTTCATAGCACCACATTAAAACACCTATGTGACATTTTAAGTGGAAAAGAAAATAGACTATTAGTGGTGGGAGGAGCAGGAAGTCTCTACGTAAATAAAGAACATACTCAGCGACTAATGGATACAAAAGATTTTCCAGATGATTTTAAACCACTTGCTACAAATATGGCTAAGTCACTGGATGAACTTAGATTAAGAGATGATGTCAATTGGACTTATTTAAGCCCTGCATCAGATTTTCAAGCTGATGGAAAGCGAACAGGCAAATACATCTTAGCCGGAGAAGAACTGACAAATAATTCAAATGGAAAAAGCGAAATAAGCTATGCAGATTTTGCAATAGCAATGGTTGATGAAGCAGTTTCCGGAAACCACATTAAAGAGAGAATTTCAGTAGTAGTTGAATAAAATATTAGAAAATAAAAAACAAATGTAGGCATTTTATCTGTCTACATTTGTTTTTTTACATTACCATACTTGCTATAAAACCTAATATAAGTAAATGAAGTGGATAGAATATATAAAATAGCCACTTACTAAACTTAGAATTATTTCCTCTTTCTCCATTGTAGTGGTTAAGTAGAAAAATCGGAACTAACATTCCAATTTGAGATAGCATTGTCTTATAATATGGCAATTGTGCCATAAATTCTTCTTTACTAAAATAAAAGTACATCATGGGAATATTAATAAAGTTAATTAAACTACCCATTAAAACTATAATTACATAGTTAAATGCCTGATTTTTAAAATTTCCATAGTAATAGTCAAATCCAAGCATTATAATTATGCCAGTAATTCCCCAATCTCCTATTGACGAAATCATTAATATTAAAATTAATAAAATAGCCTTTAAAAATAAATTACTTACCTTTCTACTTACATGCACTGCAATAACTCCTAAGAATATTGTGTAAATTACATTTAAACTTAAAAAATTTAAATGGTTTAAATTTCCTCCCGCATTAAAATATATAAAGGGAAAATAACTTATTATTGCAAATATTCCAAGTCTTGTAATATATTTTTTAAGATTACTTGTGTGGTGATAGCCTTCCACAGCCATGTAAAACATTACAGGCCCTGTGATTCTGCCAACAAAGTGCATTGCTATCCCAAGCCAGCTGTCATATGGTACAAATCCCGCTGCAATATGGTCAATTAGCATAGCTATAATTGCTATTATCTTTAGTTGGTAGTTATTAAGACCCTTTCTTTTAACTTCCAATTCCATAATAAACCTCCCCTTACATTTATTAGAATTTATATTAACTATACACCTAATTTATTAAGAACTTATTAAGTTTTAATAAAAAGAGAGCTTGAGCAAATTATATACTCAAACTCTTCTTTCTTCTCCTATTAATAAATAATTCGCCTTGCAGACTGCAACTTGTAAGGACAATATTCCATTACACCCAAAACTTATGAATAATTATTAAATACTATTTAAAATTATAACTTAAAATATAAAAACACCTTCGCCAATTTAACATTATAAATTAACGAAGGTGTTTTCTATTTATATTGATTTAACAACTAATTTTCCATCTTCTACATCGATGAGAATTGTTCCATTTTCTTCAACTGTACCTTTTATTATCATTTTAGATATTTCAGTTTCAACATTAGATTGAATAAATCTCTTAACTGGTCTAGCACCATACTGAACGTTATAGGCTTTATTTAATATTAAATTAAGTGCCTCTTCTGTATCCTGAATTTTAATATTTCTGTCTTGAAGTTTATCTTCAATTTCTCTTATTTGAACTTCTATTATCTTAAATATTTCATCTCTGGCAAGTGGCTTAAACATAACTATTTCATCTATTCTGTTTAAAAATTCCGGTCTGAATTTAACTTTCATTTCAGAATCTACCATTTCTCTGGTTTCTTCTGTAATATTTCCATCAACGCCAATTCCATCAATTAAATAAGAAGAGCCAATATTTGAAGTCATAATAATTACAGTGTTTTTAAAATCCACTGTCCTTCCCTGATTGTCTGTAAGTCTGCCATCGTCTAACACTTGAAGTAATATGTTAAATACATCAGGATGGGCTTTTTCAATTTCATCAAAGAGTATTACACTGTATGGCTTTCTTCTAACTGCCTCAGTTAACTGTCCGCCTTCATCATAGCCCACATATCCCGGAGGAGAACCTACAAGTCTTGAAACTGAATGTTTTTCCATATACTCACTCATATCTATACGAATCATATTTCTCTCATCATCAAATAGTATTTCTGTAAGTGCCTTTGCTGTCTCTGTCTTACCAACTCCAGTAGGCCCTAAAAATATAAAGGAACCAATTGGTCGATTTTCACTTTTAAGTCCTGCTCTGGCTCTAATAACTGCGTCTGAAACAGCTTCTACTGCCTCGTCTTGTCCTATAACTCTATTGTGAAGGGTTTCTGAAAGATTTAAAAGTTTATCTCTTTGAGATTGGTTTAATTTTTCAACCGGTATTCCTGTCCACCTTGAAACAACTTCAGCTATTTCATCTTCTGTAACTTCTTCTTTTACCATTGAATCTTCGCCCTTAGTCTTCTCTTCTACTGTCTTTAATTTTTCTTCAAGTTTCGGAAGTTCTCCATATTTAAGTTTTGAAAGTTTTTCCAAGTCATAGGCTCTTTCCGCTTCTTCTATTTCATGTTTTATTTCATCTATTTGTTTTTTTACATCTTTTACTTTTTCAAGTTCTTGTTTTTCACTTTCCCACTTAGCTTTTAATATATCAAATTGTGACTTTTCTTCAGATAGTTCTTCTTCTAAATCTTCAAGTCTCTTTTTAGATGCATCATCTGTTTCTTTTTTTAATGCTTCTCTTTCAATTTCCAGTTGAAGGATTTTTCTTCGGATATCGTCAATTTCTGTTGGCATGGAGTCAATTTCAGTTCTGAGCATTGCACAGGACTCGTCCATTAAGTCAATTGCCTTATCAGGTAAAAACCTGTCTGAAATATATCTATCTGAAAGAGTTGCCGCTGCTATTACTGCAGAATCTGAAATTCTTATTCCGTGATAGATTTCATATTTTCCCTTAATGCCCCTTAGTATTGAAATAGTATCTTCCACAGTAGGTTCAGATACTAATACTTTTTGGAAACGCCTTTCAAGTGCCGGATCTTTTTCAATGTATTTTCTATATTCATCAAGTGTAGTTGCTCCTATTGCATGGAGTTCTCCTCTTGCAAGCATTGGTTTTAATAAGTTTGAAGCGTCCATCGCACCTTCTGTCTTACCTGCTCCTACAATATTGTGAATTTCATCAATGAACATGAGAATTTCTCCATCGCTTTTTTCAACTTCAGAAAGCACTGCCTTTAATCTCTCTTCAAATTCTCCTCTGTACTTTGCACCGGCTACTAAAGCTCCCATGTCTAGTGAAAATATAGTCTTGTTCTTTAATCCCTCGGGTACGTCTCCACTTATTATTCTTTGAGCTAGTCCTTCAACTATTGCGGTTTTACCAACGCCCGGTTCTCCAATTAATACCGGATTGTTCTTTGTTCTTCTTGATAGAATTCTTATTACATTTCTAACTTCTTCATCTCTTCCTATTACCGGGTCCATTTTACCTTGCTTAGCTTCAAGGGTTAAATCTCTGCCATATTTTTCAAGAGAGTCATAAGTTCCCTCAGGATTATCAGTCCTTACATTTTGATTTCCTCTAATCTTCTTTAAAGCTTCTAAAAAGCCCTCCATGCTCAAATGATACTTTGAGAATATTTTAGAGGACTTTGTATTTTTTTGTGATAAAAGTGCCATATAGAGGTGCTCTACTGATACATAGTCATCTCCAAATTGTTCTGTATACCTCAGTGATTTTTCTAAGACATCTGAAAATTCCTTTGATGCATATTGACTTCCGCCACTTTGCTTTGGAAGTTTTGCAATTTCATCATCAATGTCTTTTAAAAACATTTCCAGTCCAATACCCATATACTTTAAAATCTTAGGTATTAATCCATCTGAGTCTTCAACTAATGCTCTGTGAAGATGAATTTCCTCTATTTGAGGATTTCCATACTCTGTTGCAATTGACTGAGCTGATTGCACCGCTTCAATTGACTTTTGAGTAAACTTTTCAAAATTCATAACATCACTCCTTAACAATATAATTATTTATTAGAAATTTTTTTAAGTTCTTCGTAAATTTTAGTTTGTTCTTCTGTTAAATGAGGAGGGTTTACTATATTAAATTTTACAAATAAATCTCCCACATTTCCTGCTATATTTTTAAATCCCTTATTTGGAATTCTAAGTTTATTTCCTCCTTTAAATCCCTTTGGAATTTGAACTTTAATTTTGCCACTTAGTGTTGGCACAACTACTTTATCTCCGAGAGCTGCCTGCCAAGGAAAAACATCTTCTTCCTTAGTAATATTTAATCCGTCTAGTTGCTCTGTCGTTGAAGTATATACATCTATTTTAAATAAAATATCACCAGTAATTCCATATTTATCAGCTTTTACCTTTACCTTTTTCCCAGGTGTAATACCAGCCGGAACTTTAACGGTAATGTCTACACTTTGTCCATTTAAAGAAAGAGATACATTTTTTGTAGTTCCATTATATGCCTCACTTAGTGAAATACTTAAATCAGTATTATAACTTTGTCTAGAAGATGCTCTCTTGCTCTTCTTTGATCCTCTGCCGCCTAAGTCTGAGAACAAATCTGAGATATTAAATCCTCCTGAAGAGTGGTTTCCTCCTCCACCTTGGGAACCAAAAAACATATCAAAGAAATCAGAAAAATCTCCGCTTCCACTTGAATTTGTATAAGTGTATCCATATTGAGAAGGATCAAAATTTGCACCGTCTGAAAAATTATAACTTGATCCAAAAGTATCATATTTCTTTTTCTTTTCAGGATCAGATAATACTTCATAGGCCTCATTTATTTCCTTGAACTTCTCTTGCAGCTTTTCATCACCTTGATTTAAGTCAGGATGATATTTTTTTGCAAGCTTTCTGTAGGCTGATTTAATTTCCTTATCGCTTGCATCCTTCTTTACTCCTAGTACTTCATAATAATCTCTGTATTCCAATTAACATCACTTCCTTAATGTCAATATTATTATTGACCTTCTTTGACCTTAATTAATTATAACCTATTTAACTGTCAAAATCAATAGTAATTGCAATATAATTAAAGTTTTATTCATCTATATAATTATATACTATTGCCCTTATTAATAAATCTTATATAAGATATATACGTTCTTTTTAAGATTTTCGGGTAACATACTAGTATAGTTAATTTGCATTAAACATAAATTTTAAGTAGGAGGTAAAAATGAATAATTTAGTTAGTGAAATTAAAAAATTAGTAGAATTAAACAAGGACAAATATGAGGAACTTGCTGATTTTTTATGGAACAATCCCGAAATCGGTCTATTAGAGTACAAATCTTCTGACAAAATAAAATCAATCTTATCAGAAGCCGGTTTTAACATTGAAGATAAAGTTGGCGGAATAGACACAGCTTTCTTCGCATCTTATGGAAGTGGAAAACCGGTTGTAGGACTTTCCTGTGAATATGATGCACTCCCAGGGCTTAGCCAAAGATCAGATACATATGAGAAATGTCCTGTAGAGGAAGGTGCTGCCGGACATGCCTGTGGCCATAACTTACTTGGAAGTGGAGTTGTTGGAACTGCATTAGTACTTAAAGACTATATGGATAAGTATAATCTAAAGGGAACCATAAAACTACTTGGAACTCCTTCTGAAGAAAGAGATGCCTGTAAAACTTTTTTGGGACGTGATGGCTATTTTGATGATTTAGATTTTGCATTGACATGGCATCCTGAATCTGCAAATAGAATTTGGGGTGGAGGTTCTCTGGCAAATACTATTGCAGTATTTAATTTTAAAGGTAAGTCATCTCATGCTGCTGCAGCTCCTCATCTTGGACGTTCAGCGCTAGATGCCGTAGAACTTATGAATGTAGGTGTGAATTATTTAAGAGAACACATTATTCCTGAAGCAAGAGTCCACTATGCTTATTTAGACGTAGGTGGAAATGCTCCAAATGTAGTACAACCTACTGCAAGTATTTACTATTTTATGAGGAGTCCTAAAATTGAAGACTCCACAGAAATTTATAAGAGAATTATTGATATCGCAAAAGGTGCTGCTCTTATGACGCAAACCCAAGTTGAAGTTGACTTAAAAGCAGCAATAGCAGATTATCTTCCAAATCGCACTCTTTCTAAAGTACTGTATGAGTCAATATTAGAATATGGAGTTGCTGAGTTTGACGAAGAAGATTTTGAAATTGCCTCAAACTATTTTAAAACCTTTGACGACGAAACCAGAAATGCAGGAATTAAAAATACAGAAAAATTCTTTGGAAAAGAAAAAGCAGCTGAAATGCTAAATAAGGGTTTGACTACAGAAATGAGACCTTATAGTGGAGAATTTGAAGAAATTGAAGTAATAACTTCCGATGTTGGTGAGTTAAGTCACTATACTCCTACAGCTCAGATGTTTATGGCTACATCTGCAATAGGAACACCTCTTCACTCATGGCAAATGGCTGCCCAAGCCAATACTTCCATAGCTAAAAAAGGTCTAGACGCAACAGTAGGAGCGCTTGCTCTTACAGCTATAAAAGCAATGCAAGACCCTGACACTATAAAAAAAGCTCAAGAAGAATTATTCTCAGAAGTTGGAAAATATAAAACACCACTTCCTGATGAAGTAAAACTTCGCAACCCAAAAGTTGAACCATAAATTTAGGAGGTAAAAATCATGACTAATAATACGAAAAATGAATCCCCTTTAAAAAAGAAACAGCGTGGTAATCTCAATCCCTATATGCTATTATTTTGTGTAATTATATTTGCAGGGCTGTTGAGTTTTGTAGTAAGCCCGGGTGCCTATGATAGGGAGATAATAAACGACAGAACCGTTCTTGACCCTACTAGTTATCATATTGTCGAAAAAACTCCGGTGTCCTTCCTGGACTTCTTCAGAGCTATTCCCTATGGATTAATAGGCTCCGGAAATGTAGTATTTCTCATACTCTTAGTTGGTGGAGTAATTGAATTATTAAATGCAACTGGCTCTCTTGGAATGGGTATACATAAAATCATTCAAGTTGTTGGAAATAAAGGCAGCAACTTAATTCTTTGGATATTTATGATATTCTTCTCAATTCTTGGAGGGTTCCTTGGCTGGGTTGAGGCAGCTATTCCCTTTGTTCCAATAGTAGTACCTATAATAATTTCACTTGGATATGATGCAATGACTGCAGGAGCTGTTGTTATTTTAGGACTACTTGTGTCCTTTGCTGTAGGTCCAACGAATGTGTATACTGTTGGTATAGCACATGATGTAGCTGAACTTCCAATGTTTTCTGGAATAGAATTCAGATTTATTGTTTACTTTGTATTTGTATTAACTGCTATTTTATATACTACAAGATATGCAAGCAAAGTTAAAAAAAATCCTGAACTCTCTCTTACAAAAGAAGTTGATATCAGTAAATTTCAAATTGACTTTTCTCAGTTTGAAAACAAATTAATGAGTACAGCTCAAAAATTATCACTTCTTTCTCTTTTAGTTACTTTCGTAGTAGTAATGTACGGAATGTTAAAATTGGATTGGAATATTAATGATATGACTGCAAGCTTTTTAGTTTGTGGAATAATTGTAGCAGTTGTAAATAGAATGGGCGTTAACAATGCTATTGATACCATGATGGTAGGAATTAAAGGTTCTATGGGCGGAGCAATGATAGTCGGAGTTGCAAGAGGCGTTCAATGGATGCTAGAAACCGGTGGAACTATTGATCCAATTATTCACGGACTTGCAGAATTAATTTCAGGTTGGTCTCCATTTGCTTCAGCTATAGGAATTTTCATAGTTGTTTCGCTTTTAAATGGCCTAGTACCATCCGGTTCCGGAAAAGCAGTTGCACTTATGCCTCTTATAATTCCATTAGCTGACTTAGTTGGCATTACAAGACAAACAGCAACTCTTGCTTACCAATTTGGAGATGGACTTACTAACATGGCATGGTTTACTTATGGAACACTACTTATGTTCTTAAGTATGGCCAACGTGCCTCTAAAAAAATGGTATAAATTTATACTGCCTCTAATGCTAATACTACTAGTATATATACTTATCTTCTTGTTTATTGCAGTTAAAATAAATTATGGACCATTTTAATCTTTAAAATATAAAAATATTATTTTATAAAATAAATGCACATACAAAAAAAGATGTAGAATTTTTTCTACATCTTTTTATTTTATAAACTATATTAAAAATACTGATAAAAAAATTATAATCCAATCATATAGTACATGGACTATATAAGTTACAGTCAAGTTTTTTGTCCAAATATAACTAAGAGACAATATAAATCTGACTCCTCCGATTACTACTAAGCTCTGTACTAAATTATATGAGTAAGTGGGAAGGTGCAGTATTCCAAAAAATAGTGAACTTACAATCCACGCCACAAGTATGGCAATATTTCTATTTGACTTGGCCTCAAACTTATTAAACACAAATAAAAACGGAACTACAAATAGTATTTCCTCCCCTAAAAGCTGAACTATACTAGTTATAAAAATAATTAAAATATTGTCCTTTGTAATTAAATCTACTATTGGATTTTCATTCATTTCAATATTTACATTTGATAAAATAAATATAGCCACTACATATGTCAAAATAAGTGTGGTAATTATACTTGATAAGTCCTTAGACTTTAAAGGTCTGAATATCTTTTTAAAAAAATGTCTATCTAATATAAACAAACTTAAAAAACAAGTCCCCATAAAAAATACCAGTAATACTACAATATTACTTATTAAAGTACTTAAAAAAGTAACTGAAAATCCAAATAACAAAACTACTATAGAGAAAAACCACTTTAAATTGGAAGTGTCTTTAAAAGGAAAATCTGTATAATCACTACTCTCTATTAACTCTTCACTCATATTTTCACCTCCAGTTTAGTATAACTGATTAAATTAAATTCTACAATTAGCTGTTATTAACTATTATTTATAAAAAACATAAAAATAGCGACAGATTCACAATTAACCTATCGCTATTTTAAATATTTAAAATTTCAACCTAATACTCTTTATTTTTTAATATACGCACTGACAGTATATAAATTCCCAACAAAATTATTAAAAAAGATAATATAGCTGTTAAAAGTAAAATATATCCTATAAATTTTCCGGTTCCTGCAAAAACCAAAGTGTCAATTTTTATCAATTTTGGAAACAACTTTAACACAGCAAATATTATTAAAGCAATTATTATAATTAAGCCAATTCCTGAGAGTAAAAAGGGCAACAAATATCTTTGCACTCCAAATTTATATATTAGAGGAATTTCAATTGAATATATTAAAGTCACAATCATTTGTAAAAGTAATACACTTATCACATAATCAAAAAACGCATAACCTTCGCCGCTCTTTAAAATAAAAAATACTATAGTATCTACTGTTAAGTTAAAAATACTAATTAATAACAATAATATAAATTTAGAAGATACCACTTTTAGACTTGAAATCGGTGTAGTCGCTAAATATCTTTCTGCATTTAGCTCTTGATCCATATTAAAAGTCGCCGTTAAAATTGAAAACATAAACAGATTCAGTACTATAATAAATATAGATAAATTGCCATTTAACTTTCCAATCAGTATTCCGGTCAACATTAAGAATAAGTAGAATACATTTATAAAAATATTATATGTTTTCATTTTTTTATAACTATTTTTCATTCCATTTATATAAACCCTAATATCTTTATACAAAAGCGACTTAATCATTTAAACCCTTCTCTCGAAACCATTAATCTAATATTCTTTATTCTTTAAAACTCTTATTGCTACCATATAAGAAATTACTAACACTCCTGCTAATAATCCCACTAAACCCAACATAATAAATATATCACTTGGCGCAAAACTCGGAAATATTTTTCTTATTGCAAAAATTATAAATACAAAAGCTCCAACTACAACTCCTATTGTAAGCAAAAATGGAATCATGCTCTTTTTATTTCCATACTTAAATATTATTGGAATATAAATACTGTATATAGCACTTATTGCAAGTTGTGAAGCTAGAACTCCAATATAGTCGTCCATTACATATCCTCGTAAATTTTTTACAATTATAAAAACTATTGAATTTATTAGTAGTGCCAACATTCCTGAAATAAATAGAATCATAAATTTAGAACTCACCACTGTATTTTTTAGTACAGGACTTGCCGATAGATAAGCTTCGCAATTCGAATCAACATCTAGATTAAAAGATGTTATTAACAAAGTAAATAAAAATATATTAAGTATCATAGTAGCTTGAGACACATCACTAAATACTAAAAATGCCACATATATTAATGCTAAAAATAGATAGTATATTTTACTTCCCTTTAAAGAATTCACCATTCCCCTATAGTCCTTATATAGAAGTGCCTTAATCATATAATCACCCCTCATTAGCCTTTAAAATTTTAACTGACATCTTCTGCATTAAAAAGTAAGCTACTACACTTAAAATTAAAACCCCAACTAAAATTAATGTATTAAAACTTTGAAACATAGCTCCAATATTTATATTTACAATTCCTGTCATATCTCCAAATGTATAAAGTAGTATTAGACCAAAGTATAATATAAATACAATCTGCGATATATTTTTAATTCCAAATTTAAATATTAACATTAAAATAGTTGAACCCAGTATACTCATAATTCCACATTGAATTAAAGATGCATATATATTTGACGTTAAATTCATATTTCCTAAATTTATAAGCATTAAAATCAAAAACATAAATACATATACTATTAGGGAAAATATGTACTTTCCCCTTACATAGTCATCTAATTTTAAAGGCATTGCTCTAACATAGTCTAAAAACTTACTCTCATCGTCAAATGAAAGAGAATTATAAACAGTCATAAATATCATCATTATTGCCACACTACTAAAAATATTTTTAGAAAATAGACTAATTTCAATATTTAAAATATTTAGTATAATTGGAATTAATGCAAAAACAATTGGCATTAATAAAATCTTTTTATTACTTTTTAATAGATATATATCTTTTAAAACCAGTGATTTCACATAATCACACCCTTTATATAAAATACCATTATCTCATCAATATTTACTCTGTCTACTATTAAATTTGGATAGTTACTCTTAAATTTATCTTTGTTATTTATTAGAGCCTCAACACTGTACTTCTCTCTTCTAACTCTTTCTATATAGGCTTTGTCTACAGTTTTTAAATCTTCCTCACTACACTTTAACACTCCATAGTCTTCTATAAGTTCATCTTTTCCCTTTGAAAGTAGAACTTTTCCATTGTCAATAAAGGTAATGTAGTCGGCAATTTTTTCAAGGTCGGAAGTAATATGTGAAGATATTAAAATAGTATGCTCTTCGTCTTCAATAAAGTCATAAAATATATCCAGTATCTCATCTCTAATTACGGGATCAAGCCCTGAAGTTGGCTCATCCAGTATTAAAAGTTTAGGTCTGCTGGAAAGTGCACAAGCTATTTTTATCTTAACTACCATACCTTTTGAAAAGTTCTTTATCATTTTGTCTTCAGGTAGTTTAAACTCTCCTAACAAATAGTTGTAGTATTCCATGTCCCAATTTTTATAAATTCCAGACAGTACTTTCCCTACTTCTTTAACAGTTAAATAGTTACTTATAAAAGCATCGTCAAATACAACTCCTATTTTCTGTTTTATATCTTCATCAATTTCCCCACCGAGTACACTTATCTCTCCATCGTGTTTAATAATTGAGAGTATTGATTTAATAATTGTAGTCTTTCCTGAACCATTCTCTCCAATAAGCCCCATTATTGAACCCTGTTCTACATTAAAGGAAACATTATCTAAACTAAAATCTCCGTAGCTCTTACATAAATTTTTTATTTCAATTGCATTCACACTACTCACCTCTATAAATTAAACTTAAAATTTCTATTAGTTCATCTAAAGAAATCCCCGCTGCATAAGATAATTTAACAGCATCACTTAATTCTTCTTCTATCAACTTTAAATTTTCTTCTTTGACAATTTCACTATTCATCGTCGATACAAAAGAGCCCTTTCCCTGAGAAGTGTATATAAATCCCTCTGACTCCAGGTCATTATAAGCTCTCTTCGTTGTTATTACAGAGACCTTTAAATCCTTTGCCAAGCTTCTCATTCCGGGAAGAGCATCTCCACTCTTTAGTTCTCCCGTCATTATCATATTTTTTATTTGAGCTTTGATTTGCTCATAAATTGGTACATCACTCGAGTTTGATATAATTATATTCATTTTTTCACCTACTGTATATACTGTATGTACACAGTATATACTCGGTGTATATATTTGTCAATACTATTTAAACACAAATAAAAAAACTTCCTCAATTTACAACTGAAGAAGTTCTATTTACAATATTAAATTTTAATTATTTTGCATTATTTTCTATTATTTTTACAATTAGCTTTGATACCAACTCCATAGATTCCACAGGCACCATCTCATACCTTCCATGAAAGTTATATCCTCCCGCAAAAATATTTGGAGTTGGAAGTCCCATATAAGAAAGTCTCGCACCATCAGTTCCGCCTCTAATGGGTTTGATTATCGGCTCTATTCCAAGTTCAATCATGGAATTTTTTGCCAAATCTACAATTTCCATATGAGGTTCTATTTTCTCTCTCATGTTGTAATAAGTATCTTCCAGCTTTAAATTTACTCTATTGTCATATTTTACATTTAAAAAATTAACTACTTCCTCTAATAATTCCTTCTTTTCTTCAAATTTTTCCATAGAGTGATCTCTAATAATGTAGGACATTTTTGTATTTTCAACTTCACCCATAATTCCATTTAGTAAGAAAAATCCTTCATAATTTTCTGTGTACTCAGGTTTTTCATTTATCGGCAACATATTTTCCAACTCCATTGCTATTTTTATAGAGTTTATCATTGTATTTTTTGCCGTTCCAGGGTGGACATTTTGTCCTTTAATTTCTATTTTTGCTGAAGCGGCATTAAAATTTTCATATTCTAATTCTCCCAGAGGACCACCATCAACAGTATATGCGAAATCTGCATTAAAACCCTCTACATCAAAGTAGTCTGCCCCTCTTCCAATTTCTTCATCAGGTGTAAATCCTATTTTTACATCACCATGTTTAATTTCATCATGGTCTATTAAATATTTCATTGCATCTAAAATTTCAGCAATGCCGGCCTTATCATCTGCACCTAAAAGTGTAGTTCCGTCTGTAGTTATTATTTCCTTACCTACTAATTCTTTTAAAAATGGAAAGTCCTTTACTGTAATTGCATACTCTTTATTTAATTTTATATCTCCGCCACTATACACAAATTGCTGGGGACTTACATTTTTCCCGCTCATATCCGGTGATGTGTCAAAATGCGCTATAAATCCTATAGTTGGAACTTTTTTATCTATATTTGACTTTAGTGTTCCATAGACATATCCCTTATTATCAAAAATTACATCTTCAAGTCCAATTGCTTTCATATCTTCTGCAACTATCTTCGCCAAATCAAGTTGTATTTTTGAACTGGGCACTGTATCACTATTTTCATCTGAAGTAGTTTCTACACTTATGTACCTTTTAAATCTCTCTACTATATCCATATAATACCTCCATAAAATATTTATAAAATACATCTGCTAAAGCTATTATACCCCTACAGTTAAAACATTTGATTTTTATTTTATAAATTTTATTTCACATAAACTTTAATATGATTTTTATTTAAAATGCTGATTTATATAATTTTTCTTTATAAAAAAAGCCACCTAGGCAGCTCTTAATTATTTCAAATTCTATTTTATATTTTGCTGTATACTAATTCTGCAAATTGTCCATATTTATTTACTTCTTCAAGAAAAAACCTCTTTAATACTTCTTCTTGTGTAAACAATGGAATTCCATCTCCCAAGAGCACCGGAGCTACTTGTATAATCATTTTATCTATCATATTTTTATTTAGCAGAGGTGCCAACACTTGATTTCCGCCAACGACCCATATATTTTTTTCTCTTTCAATACTTTCGACAAATTCAACTACATCACAGGATATTGGAATATAGCTACTTTCTAAATTTTTCGAATGTGTAAACACATAATTTTTGCTGGTTGGATACATTTCATTTAAATTAGAAAACTTGGCAATCTCACCGTAAGTTTTCTTTCCCATTATTGTAATATCAACATCTCTGTAGAACTCTTCAAATCCTGTATCTTCAATTGAACCTGTATCATTTAACCAATCTAAATTGTGGTTTTTATCTGCAAGAAACCCGTCAATTGTCACACAGCCATAAAAATAAACACTCATAACTCACCTCTTTATAATTATATCAAATATTACATTTTAAAATGTAATATTTAAATAGTATTTCTATTCTACTTTAGTTCTATTAAAGGAGATAAAGAAAATATGTATATGAACATTGTTGGAAACTTTACATTCTACTTTAGTTCTATTAAAGGCAAATACAGAGGTAACCATCATCATTGCTCGACCCATATTTACATTCTACTGTAGTTCTATTAAGGTTAAAGCTGCGAATGCTACAGTTACAGCTGTGAGAATTTGATTTACATTCTACTGTAGTTCTAT
>NZ_FQXI01000027.1 GCF_900129925.1 Anaerosphaera aminiphila DSM 21120
AAAAATTGAGGTAGGAAAAAACCTACCCCAACATTTGACAATGAACCTTTAAAAAAAGAGCGCAGATCTTTTAATCTACGCTCTTCAATCTCAAATATTTACAAGTCTTAGTAATTATAGAATCCCTTACCAGTCTTTCTTCCAAGTTGTCCTGCTCTTACCATTTTCTTTAGTAACACATGGGCTCTGTACTTTGGATCTCCAAATTCTTCATATAGTACATCCATTATAGCAAGAACTACATCAAGGCCTACTAAATCTCCTAGAGCTAAAGGCCCCATAGGGTGGTTTGCTCCAAGTTTCATTGCGTTGTCTATATCTTCAACACTTGCAATTCCCTCAGCATAAATTCCTATTGCTTCATTTATCATTGGAATTAAAATTCTATTTACTACAAATCCTGGAGCTTCTGCAACTTCTACAGGTGTCTTTCCTATTTCTTTTGCAAGGTCCATTATTGTAGTCTTTACTACTTCATCTGTCAGTTGTCCTGAAATAACTTCTACTAATTTCATTGCAGGAACTGGATTAAAAAAGTGCATTCCTATTATTTTTTCCGGTCTTTTTGTTGCAGCTCCAATATCTGTTATTGAAAGCGAAGACGTATTCGATGCAAGAATTGTAGATTCTTTACAAACTTCATCTAGCTCCTTAAATATTGCCTTTTTAACCGTTGGATTTTCCGTAGCAGCTTCTATTACTAAATCTACATCTGCAATATCTTCAATTTTATGAGATGTGGAGATGTTATTTAGGGCTATTTCCATTTCTTCTTTAGTCATTCTCTCTTTTGCCACATTTTTTTCATAGCCTTTTTTAATTCTTTCTTCTGCTACTTTTAAAGCTTCTGGGGCAATATCTCTAACTATTACCTCATGTTTAATTGCCATAACTTGCGCTATTCCTGAACCCATTGTTCCTGAGCCAATTACCGCTATTTTCATCCTTAATTCCCCCAATTACTATTTACCAGTAAAGTTTGCATTTCTCTTTTCCAGAAAAGCTTTCATTCCCTCTTTTTGATCTTCTGTTGCAAAACAAAGGCCAAATTTTGATCTCTCTATATCCATACCGCTGTTTAAATCAGTTTGTGCTCCTGTGTCAATAGCTTGTTTAGAGTATCTAACTGCCAACTTGGAATTTTTAACTATCCTCTCTGCCAGTTCAATAGCTCTTTCCATTAACTCTTCAGGTTCTACTACCTCTGAAACCAATCCCATTCTATAAGCTTCATCAGCGGAAATGTGTTCAGCTGTATAAATCATTTTTTTTGCATTTGAAAGTCCTATTTCCCTTGGTAGTCTTTGAGTTCCACCAAATCCAGGTGTAATTCCAAGCCCAACTTCAGGTTGACCTATCTTTGCCTTTTTAGATGCAATTCTAATATCACAGGATAGAGATAATTCACAGCCTCCTCCTAGTGCAAATCCGTTTATTGCAGCTATTACGGGCTTATTTAAATTTTCAATTTTAAAAAACGTCTGCATTCCCTTGTTCGCCCAATCATAACCTTCGTTGGCATTTAAATTAGACATTTCACCAATATCTGCCCCTGCTACAAAAGCTTTTCCAGCTCCAGTTATAATTACAACTTCAATATCTTCTCTCTCAGCTAAATTAGTAAAACAATCATCTAGCTCTTCAAGAAGTTCTGCATTTAATGCATTTAAGCTTTTTTCCTTTGAAATTGTCAATATATATATACTATCTTTTAACTCTTCCTTTAAATATTTATACATATGCAACCTTCTTCTTTTATATCAACTTTTAAACTAATCTCTCTCTACTACTAGTGCAGTTCCTTGGCCGCCACCTATACATAGTGTTGCAAGACCTTTCTTAGCATCTCTTTTTCCCATTTCATATAGAAGTGTAGTTAAAATTCTTGCTCCACTTGCTCCTATTGGATGTCCTATGGCAATTGCTCCTCCATTTACATTTACTATATCCATATTTAGTTCAAGTTCTTTTGCAACTGCAGCAGCTTGTGCAGCAAAAGCTTCATTTGCTTCTATTAAGTCTAAATCTGAAATTTTAAGTCCTGCTTTTTCAAGTGCTTTTCTTGAGGATGGTATTGGTCCAGTTCCCATTATAGCTGGGTCTACACCTGCTGATGCATATGAAACTACTGTTGCTAGAGGTTTTATTCCAAGCTCTATAGCTTTTTCTTCACTCATTACAACAAGCATTGCTGCTCCGTCATTAATTCCAGATGAGTTTCCTGCAGTAACAGTTCCATCTTTTTTAAATGCCGGTCTCAATTTTCCAAGAGCTTCTTCTGTAACACCATCTCTAATAAATTCATCTTTATCAATTACAGTTACATTTCCTTTTCTGTCTTTTATTTCAACAGGTACTATTTCTTCTTCAAAAACACCCTCTGCTCTAGCTTTTGATGCTCTGTTTTGAGAAACAGTAGCTAAGTGATCTTGATCTTGTCTAGTAATTCCAAATTTTTCACTTACGTTTTCCGCTGTAATACCCATATGATAGTTATGAAATGCATCTACTAGTCCATCTTTTAACATTTCGTCAACTAGGACAGTATCTCCCATTTTTGCGCCCCATCTTTCTTTTGTTGTAAGATAAGGAGCTTGAGACATTGATTCACAACCACCACATAAAATTACTTCAGCATCTCCTGCTTTTATAATTTGTGCTGCAAGTGAAACAGCTCTAAGACCTGAACCACATACTTTATTAATTGTCATAGCAGGAACCTCAATAGGTAAACCTGCATTAATTGTTACTTGTCTAGCTACGTTTTGTCCAAGACCAGCTTGTAATACATTTCCAATAATAACTTCATCAACTATTTTAGGGTCAATGTTGGCTCTTTCAATGGCTTCTTTTGCAGCTACTACACCTAAATCTACAGCAGTTACGTTTTTAAATACCCCTCCAAATGAACCTACCGGTGTTCTAACCGCACTTGCTATTACTACTTTCTTCATTACTTCCTCCTTTATTATCTGAGGCACTGGCCTCTTTCAAATTTTTAATATAATAATTAAAAATTTAATTTTCCATCTTAAAATTATATATTACTTATTTATTATAGACAATAACTTTATCTATATTTCGTATATTGGAATTCATCCCATATACTACTTATTATTATACTTTATATCTGCATTTTTTCAAGTGTCTTCTTATCTATATTATAATACTATATTATCTCTAATATAGTATTATTGCAAAAAAAGAGAAATAAATAACTTATTTCTCTTTTTCAAACTCTTCTTCTAAAATATCAATGATTTTCTTTGCAGAATTTCCATCTCCATATGGATTTATTGCATGAGCCATTTTATTATACTCATCTTTATTGTGTAATAAATTTTTAAAATTATCGTATATTACTTTATAGTCTGTCCCTAAGAGTTTAGCTGTATCTGCTAAAACTCCTTCCATTCTCTCAGTTTCTTCCCTTAAAACTAAAACCGGTTTTCCCAGTGCAGGGGCTTCTTCTTGAACTCCTCCTGAATCAGTCATTACTAGATATACCTTGTTCATTAAATTAGAAAAGGGAAGGTAATCCAGTGGTTCAATCATGTGAATTCTATCTTTACCATCAAAGTACTTGTGAGCAATTTCTCTTACTTTTGGATTTAAGTGAACTGGAAATATTACTTCAACGTCTTTTTCTTCCATAACTACATCTTCTACTGCCTTAAATATATTTTCCATTGGTTGACCAATATTTTCACGTCTATGTGAAGTTAATAGAATTACTTTTTTATTTTCATAGTCTATACTGTTTAATATTTCCTCATCAAATACATAGTTGTCTTTAATTGCATATTTAAGAGCGTCTATTACTGTATTTCCCGTTACAAAAATATTTTTCTCGTCATAACCTTCTCTCAGCAGATTATCTCTATTAGTCTCTGTGGGAGCAAAGTGATAGTTTGTAAGTATTCCCGTAAGTTTTCTATTTGCCTCTTCTGGAAATGGAGAATATATATTTCCAGATCTAAGTCCGGCTTCTATATGCCCTATTTTTATTTTCTTATAAAATGCAGCTACACTTGCTGAAAATACCGTTGTAGTATCTCCCTGTATAAGTAGCACATCGGGTTTTACTTCATCTAAAACTTTTTCAAGACCCAACATGGAATTTGTAGTTATTTCGGTAAGTGTCTGTCCCGGTTTAAATATATTGATGTCATAATCCGGTTTTATATTAAAAATACTCAATACTTGATCTAACATCTGTCTATGTTGTCCTGTAACTGCAACAACTGATTCTATATTTTTTCTCTTTTCAAGCTCTTTTACAATTGGTGCCATTTTTATTGCCTCAGGTCTAGTGCCAAAAACTGTTAATACTTTCATCTCATTCCTCCTTTGACCTAAACATTCCCGTCATTACGCCAATTAATATTATTGCAATTACTATTAATATTGACATTACAAGTCCCACTTTTGAATTGAAATCTGCAACTAAATTTGCAAGTATTCCAAATATTATGGATATAGTATATAAAACTAAAACTGTTTGTTTCTGTGTCAAGCCAAGCGCTAACAGTCTGTGGTGTAAATGTCCCTTATCTGCCTGTACCATACTCTTTCCACTTAGCTTTCTTCTAACCATTGCAAATGCCGTATCAAATACAGGTACTCCCAATATTAAAACAGGCACAAAAATTGTAAGTGCAGCGGCAGACTTCATTACTCCCTCTATAGAAATATAGGACAGTACAAATCCAAGAAATAGTGCCCCTGTGTCTCCCATAAATATCTTTGCAGGATTAAAGTTAAACGGCAAAAATCCAAGACAAGCTCCTGCCAAAACCGCAGCTATTATAGCTACGTTGCTGTATCCGAATTTATAAGCTATTCCCATAAGTGATAGCGAGCAAATCATTGATACTCCTGCTGCAAGTCCATCAAGTCCATCTATTAAATTTACAGTATTTGTAATTCCAACTACCCAAAACAACGTTGCCGGAATAGACAGTAATTCTAGGAAAATTATTGAATCTCCAAAGGAAAATGGATTTGTAAAAAAATTAATCCTCACATTTCCCACTACTAATACCAAACCTGCTAAAAGTTGAAAAAGCATTTTTTTCTTTGGACTCAGTCCCTTTCTATCGTCTATAAGTCCTGAAATTATAATTATAGTTGAACCTACTATTAAAGCTATTATTTTAGAGTTTAAATCGGAAAATAATAAAACCGCTACTATGGTAGCTATGTATATAGCAACTCCACCTGCCAAGGGTATTGGCTTATTGTGCATTCTTCTGGAATCCTTTGGAATGTCCATGAATCCAAACTTAGGTGCGAGCTTTATAGCTACTGGTGTTAAAATAAATGCTATTAAACATGCCACTAAAAAGGGCATAATTAAACTTTTCATATACACTCCATTCTCTATTTTGTCCCAAATAATCTGTCCCCTGCATCTCCTAGACCCGGGATTATATATCCATGTTCATTTAGACACTTATCAACTGCAGCAACGTAAATATCTACATCTGGGTGAGCTTCTTGAACTGCCTTTATTCCCTCAGGTGCTGCTAAAATATTTAGTGATCTTATATTTCTTGCTCCTTGAGCTTTTAATTCACTTATAGCTTCAATTAGAGAGCCTCCTGTTGCCAACATTGGGTCTAGTAAAATTATATTTCTCTCTTTTAAATCCTTTGGCAGCTTGCAGTAATAAGTTACAGGTTTTAGCGTCTCAGGATCTCTATACATACCAATGTGTCCCACTCTTGCACCGGGAACTACAGATACTACACCATCAACCATTCCAAGTCCCGCTCTTAATATTGGAACTATTCCTATTTTCTTTCCACTAATTTTTTTCCCAACTGTCTTTCCCAAAGGTGTCTCTATATTTATATCTTCTAATTCCAAGTCTTTTGTAGCTTCATATCCCAAATATGAAGATATTTCACTTACTACTTCTCTAAATTCCTTTGAACTGGTTTCCTTTTTCCTTAAAATTGTCAGTTTGTGCTGAATCAATGGATGGTCCATTACTATTAATTTTCCCATAATTCCTCCTACAGTCCAAATATAATCTTTCCGCCACAGGCTTTTAGAATTCTATTCATTATACTGGCTCCAATTCCCTTAAATTCAAAGCCCTCTATAAATATTAAATCAACGTTGTTGTCATCACAACTCCTCAACATTTCAAATAAATTTCCGGCAACTTCCTCAAGGTTTTCCCTTGAGCCCAAGCTGAGAAGTAAATCTACATTTTTATAGTCAGCAACTGTTTCATCTGTGGCAAGTACTGCTACTTTCCTACTTTTTTCTTCACTTACTCTCTTGTTTATTTCCTTTACTACTTTGTCTAAATCTCCAACAAAACATTGTGCCTCAGCTTTTGGTGCATAGTGCCTATACTTTTGTCCAGGCGACTTTGGAACTTCACCGCTATTTGAATCTATTATAGCTTTGTCTATTTCTATATCGGGAATGAGTACTTCCATATCTTCTTTTGTAACTTTCCCAGGCCTAAGTATCATAGGTGGGTCTACTGTCATGTCTACTACTGTAGACTCTATTCCCACATCTGATCTTCCGCCATCTACTATTATATCAACTTTAGAAGCCAAGTCCTCTACCACTCTTCTAAATGAAGTTGTAGATGGTCTACCTGAAATATTTGCCGAAGGTGCTGCTATTGGAAGCATGCAGTCCTTTAATATTTCTCTGGCTATTTTATGCGATGGCATTCTTATTGCAACTGTACTAAGTCCTGCTGTAACAACATCTGATACTCTTTCCGATTTTTTAAGTATAAGTGTCAGTGGTCCCGGCCAGAACATTTCAATTAAATCTTTTGCCTTATCAGGTATTTCTTCAACTAGCTCATCTAATTGTGACACTTCTGCAATGTGAAGAATTAGAGGATTATCTTGTGGCCTACCCTTTGCTACAAATATTTTTTTACAGGCTTCTTCATCTAGTCCATTGGCTCCCAAGCCGTATACTGTCTCTGTTGGAAATACTACCAGCTTGCCCTTAGAAAATGCCTCTGTTATTTTTTTTATTTTATTTTCATCAATATTATTTGCATCTATTTTTATTACTTCTGTATTCATTATTTAACCAAACCTTTCATACAGGTATTATTATATCAATGTTTACATACTCACACAAGAAATAAGTATTTATATCTATAATTTACTCTGATGTCTTAGGTTTAAAATAAAGTAACTTTACTAAATACATAGCTGTGTTAACGATTTTCTTTAATATGAATAATCCCTTTAAAAAAATTAGAAACTACTACAAAACTGGGCTCTTAAATTATAAGGTATTACAAGTAAATTTACTATAATAAAAGTCTTGTAGAAGTCTAAGTAAGGGCATTTGTCTAAAAGTATCATTTATAATTTTACAAATATATGCTATACTATTTGTATGATGTTATTTTAAATTATTATTAGGAGGAATAAAATGAGTAATCCATGGGAATATGATGATTTTATTTTTAATGGCGATGAATTAAAGGGTATGACTAAAAAGGGGAAAGATAAAGTAAAAGTGGAAGGTTTAACAGATATGATTATTCCAGAAACTTCACCAGACGGACTTCCTATAAAGAGAATTGGGGAGAACGCTTTTTACAGAAGAAATTTAACTTCTGTAGTAATTCCAGAAACCGTTGAATCTATAGGATATGACGCTTTTGGTGTATGTAGTCTAGTGGAAGTTACCATTCCTGACTCTGTGACAAAACTTGATGCTTTTGCCTTTTATAGAAATAAACTTAAACATGTTAAGATGAGTCCAAACGTTACAAGCATAGGAATTAATGCTTTTTCTCTAAACCAACTAGAAGAAATAGAACTTCCTGAAGTTTTAGAAACTATTGGATCTTCAGCTTTTTATAAAAATGCACTTACTGAAGTTAAAATTCCAAAGTCAATAAAGAAAATTGACATGTTTGCTTTTAACAAAAATAGTATTTTAAATATTGACGTTCCTAAGTCAATTGAGTTTTTACACGCAAATGCCTTTGATCCAAATACAAGTGTAAACTTAATTTAATCTTACTTAATAAATCGTGATTAAATATGGTTCATTGTCAAATGTTGGGGTAGGTTTTTTCCTACCTCAATTTTTTATTTATTTTTTTGTTTAAATTAACTGCAACACCACAAAATCCTTTTCTTAAAGGTCTCGAAATTACGATATCCATAAGATACTCGTTTAATCACTTTGATTTTATTGTTAAATCCTTCCGTTCTTCCGTTGGTAAATCTACTTTCAAAATAATGAAGTATTTCTTCTTTCCAGTTTTCTAAAGCTTTAATACATGCTTTGAATTCAGGTATTTTTGATTGTTTCGCTCTTTCTATCCATTTCTCTAATTCTTTCCT
>NZ_FQXI01000021.1 GCF_900129925.1 Anaerosphaera aminiphila DSM 21120
AATAAAAATTGAGGTAGGAAAAAACCTACCCCAACATTTGACAATGAACCTTTTTTTATAGTGAATTGTATTTTAAAAGGCTTTATTAATCAATGAATATATCTCTATGATATAATAATATTTATTAAAGGATAGCGAGGGATTATGAAAGAGATTAGCTCTAAAGATATAGAGAGAATATGCTTTTTTGCATTGTTATGTGAAGTTTCCACTAGTCCTAAGCCTGGATTAGTTGATTTATTAAATAGAGGAAGTCATGAAGATATGGACTATTTAACTTTTATAAATAGTGCGATTTCAGTGTCTAAATTTTTTAAAGAAGCCTATGAACTTGGAGTAGAGGGAAATACTGAGGAAAACTTTAATTTGCTTAGAACAAGGGGGATTTTTTATGAAGAGGAGATGTATAGTGCTACTAGAGGAGTTAATACTCACAAGGGCATTATATTTTCACTTGGATTTACAGCCTATGCAACAGGAGTTATAAGTAGTAGCAATATGGAATTTACATCGCTAAATATTTCAAGAGAAGTATCAAAGATATGTGGCAATATAAGTGGAGAATTAGAAGTTAAAAACCTTAGGACTGAAGGACAGCTTCAATATAAGAAATATGGCTTAAAAGGCGTGCGTGGAGAAGCAGAAGAGGGCTTTGTAAAGTCCATTACTATAGGTCTTTATAATTTAAAGAGATGTCTTAGGACTTTAGATTTAAACGACAGTTTAGTAGAGGTATTAATGTATTTTTTAGTAGCAGTGGAAGATTCCAATACTATAAAGAGATCTTCTTTGGAGGGTTTGGAATATGTAAAAGTTCATGCTCAAAGGGCTATTGACTTAGGAGCTATGCATACTTTAGAGGGAAGAGAGTATATATCTAGCTTAGATAGAGAATTTATAGAAAAAAATATAAGCCCGGGAGGTTGTGCTGACTATTTGGCACTAACCCTATATTATTATTTTTTGGAGGAGCTATATGATTGAGTATAGAGATGCCGTTTATTTTTTAGATAGAAAGAATATTGAATTGTTTTTGCAAAAATACGACCTGAGTTTAGAAAAAGATGTGGAATATACTATAATTGCAGAAGATGAAGGAAAAATTGTTGGGACAGGTTCAGTAAGTGGGAGTGTATTAAAGTGCTTTGCCATTGACAATGAATATAGAAACATGGCAATAACAAATACAATAATTAGCAAGTTAATAGATTTTGAATTTAATAGGGGAATTACTCACTTATTTATTTTTACTAAACCGGATAATTCTAAAATTTTCAATGATTTTGGATTTGATTTAGTTGCAAAAGTTGATGAAGTTGCACTTCTGGATAACAAAATTGAAAAACTTCACACTATTTTAGAAGACTTACACAATTCAAATGAAGAAAATTCTAAAACAGGAATTATAGTAATAAACGCA
Organism: Anaerosphaera aminiphila DSM 21120; assembly: GCF_900129925.1. Taxonomy (GTDB): domain Bacteria; phylum Bacillota; class Clostridia; order Tissierellales; family Peptoniphilaceae; genus Anaerosphaera; species Anaerosphaera aminiphila. Next base: position 1,421 of record NZ_FQXI01000021.1, read on the forward strand.
AATCCCATGACACTTGGACACTTAAAATTAATAGAAGAAGCGTCAAAACAGGTTGAAAAACTCCATGTTTTTATGGTAAGTGAAGATGAAAGCGACTTTCCCTATGAGTTTAGATATGAGATTGTAAAAAATGCAATTGGGCCTCTATTAAATGTAATACTGCATAGGGGAAATGAATATATTATATCAAAGAATACTTTCCCAACTTATTTTTATAAAGATACTGAAACAGTGATAAAAAGCTATAGTTACTTAGATATAAAAATATTTGCGGAGTACTTTGTAAAGGCATTAAATGTAAAGAAAAGATTTGTGGGAACTGAAACAAGTGATGTAGTCACAAGAGAGTACAACTCTGCAATGAAGGAAATACTACCTGAATATGGAGTAGAAGTTGTAGAAATTGAAAGATTTAAAATAAATGGAGAAGTAATTTCCGCAAGTAAAGTTAGAAAATTATTAAGAGATGGGAAATTGAAAGAAGCTTATACTTATTTGCCGGAGGCAACTATAGAAGCTCTTAAAAGTGACTGTGGGAAAAAATTAATAGAAGGTTTAAAATGAAGGTAGATATTGAACTTAGATTGCAAGAAATGCTAAAGAGCAAAGAAGAGAGAAGAAATGTTCAAGAGGACTTAATAAAAAAGTATAATAGCACAATTATATCCTTTATGTTAAATATTCCTGGAGAAGACAAAAATAATATTAAATATGAAAAATTTCATAAAAAATATATAGCTAAAATTAAAGACTCATTAGAGAAAAATAGTATAGAAATTTTAAGTGAATTATATTTTAATAAACAAACTGGAATGGAATACTTTGCTGCAATTAATAGCAATGCCTTAAAGATTAAAAAACTTATGATTGAACTTGAAGAAAGTAGTGGCGGAGGAAGAGTTTTAGATATAGATGTATTTGATAGAAACTTTAAGCAAATTTCCAGATCAGAGCTTGGATATGAAAATAGAAAGTGTTTAATTTGTAATAACAATGCAATTGAATGTATGAGATTTTCAAGACACAGTTTAGAGGATTTAATAGATAGAGTAAATAAATTAATATTAGAAGATAAGTAAAGAGCTGTCAATTAAGACAGCTCTTTTAAGTTTATAAATTATTTAAATAGCGGAACACTGCCTGTAATTGCTGCTAGTGCTATAAATATTATAAATATTCCGCTGGCCCATTTTGCAGATTCTCTTTGCCATTCTCCCATATCTTGTCCAGTTAAGTTTAATAGTAGATAGATAAAAGGTACTAGTGGGCTTAACAAGTGAAAAGCTTGTCCAAGTAGTGATGCAGTACCAAGTTCTAATGCAGTAAAGCCATATTGATATCCGGCTTCTGCAAATACAGGAAGTACACCATAGTAGAAAGCATCGTTTGAAAGCAAGAATGTTCCCGGTGCTGAAACGATAGCTGTAATAAGTCCCCAGAACCTTCCGAAAGAAGTAGGTATAATTTTTATTAAACTAGCTGCTAGTGCATCAGACATTCCTGAACTAGTGAAAAGGCCCATAAATATACCTGCTGCAAAAACAAGTATAACTACTTGAAGTGCATCTCCGGCATTGTCTTGAATACGAGCTTTTTGTTCACTAATTTTTTTATAGTTAATCATAAGTGCAAGAGTAGTTCCCACTAGGAATAAAAACATAGAAGGAAAAGTTCCCTTGATTAGCATAACTATAATACCTATTGTTAAAATTGCGTTGATTATTAAGTTTTGAGGTCTCTTTAGTGCTTCTTCTTCTGCATTAGCTGGTGCAGTAAGAGATTCTATTTCTTCAATTGTAAGAGTTTGGATGCCCACTCTCTTTCTCTCTTTAAGACCTAAATAGATAGATACACCCAACATGTAAATAATTGATACTACCATACCAGGTATAAGAGCTTTTAAAATAGTTTGGTCATTAACACCTGGTTGATTTCCCAATACTGAAATAACACGAGCAGTAGGGCCACCCCATGGAAGTAAGTTCATAATAGTATTCATTAAAACTACTAATACAGCAAGGTTCATCATTTTTAAATTTAATTTTTTATAAATTGGTATAAATGCTGTACAACAAATAAGTGTAGTAGTAGTTCCGTCTCCGTTTAAAGATACTGCTGCAGCTACAACTGCTGTCCCAAGAAGTACTTTAACGGGATCTCCCTTTGCAATTTTAATCATAGCCTTGGTAACTGGGTCAAATAGACCTGCATTTAACATAATAGCAAAGAATAAAATAGCAAATAATAACATAATTCCGGTTCCAGATGTTTGTCCAACGCCATCTACAGTCCATTGACCAATAATTTTAATTTGGTCCCATAGCGTAACAGATGAAACGCTAATTTCATTGGCAATTGCAACTTGTTCTTTGTAAAGTCCTAAAAATGCTCCAACAACTGTAAAAATAAGTGGTATAAGTACTAAAGCTGTAAAAGGTTGCAGTTTTTTAGTCATTACAAGTCCTAAGAAAACAATAATCATTGCCCATGCAAGAATAGTAAGTGCCATATAATTCATCTCCTTTTTAATTTATTTAAAATACACCTAATTTTAAATTAGATATATGTTAAAACTAATTTTCTAATCTTAGAAAATACTTAAATTTATTAATATATTTATCCAAATTTAATCAAAGTTAATCAAATTTATAACTAAAAATAGTTAATGCAGCTTATTTAAATAATGTAGATATTAAACAAGCTACACTAACTAAAAATACTTTTGACTATAATATTTGTTTTAGGAAACTAATTGTTTTCTTTTAGTTTTCTAACTGTATCAATGATAGTCCCATCTCTATATTCTAATATAGCTACAATTTCATCACTAAATTCTATAGTATCAGGGATACCTGTTAAATTTTCAGCTATTTCTTTTAATTCATTAATAGTTTTTAATTCTAAACCAGAGGATTTAAATTTTTCTATTAAATCACTTCTCTTAGGGTTTACTGCAATTCCATAGTCTGTACATATTACGTCAACAGCTTCTCCCGGAGTACATACAGTAGTTACTTTATCCAAGACTATTGGATTTCTAGCTCTTACTAGAGGAGCTAGAATTAAGCTTAGTTTTGCAGCAGGTGCAGTGTCTTGGTGACCTCCAACGGCTTGGTTAATAACTCCGTCTGATCTGGTCATTACATTTACATTAAAGTCAGTATCTACTTCTAAAGCGCCAAGTAGTACAATATCTAAATTATTTACTGCAGGTGATGGACTATTTGGATTTGCATATGCAGAAGCTGAGATTTCAAAGTGTTTCTCATTTTCTCTAATACTTCTAACTGCATCTAAGTCAAAAGACTGGGTGTCAAAAAGACCGTTTATAAGTCCTTCTTCTAACATATTTACCATATATCCAGTAATGCCACCAAGTGCCATAGATGCATGTATATTATCTTTTTTCATATCTTCTCTAAGAAGTTTTGCAACTGCAAGTGTAGAACCGGCAGCTCCAGTTTGGAAAGTAAAGCCCTCTTTGTAAAGACCCGAAGCTTTTATAGCTTTAATGGCATTTTGAGCGATAAGTAAATCTCTAGGATTGTCGTTAAATCTAATTGATCCGGATACAATGCCGCTTGGATCACCGATAGCATCAACTTCTACTACGTAGTCAACGTACATCTGTCCAATAGAAGCGGGAATGTTTGGATATGCTACTAAATTGTCTGTAACTGCAATAACGCAGTCAGCATATTGAGCATCAACCATTGCATATCCCAAAGAACCACAAGCGCTCTTTCCAAATCTACCATTCATATTTCCCATATTGTCACAGGAAGGAGCTGCTAAAAAGGCAACATCAATATGAAGTTCCCCATCTTCAATGGCTCTGGCTCTTCCGCCATGACTTCTGATAATAGCAGGTTTTTTAAGTATTCCCTTGGAAATTTCTTCTCCCAACTGTCCTCTAAGACCTGAAGATTGAATTGCACTTACTACTCCAGATCTAATGTAAGGAATTATATGATCGTGAATAGAGGAGAGAGAACTTGGAGCAAGTGTTAAGTCTTTAATGCCCATTTCAGCAATTACATCAAGTACCATATTTAGCACATAGTCACCATTTCTCAAGTGATGGTGAAATGAAATTGTCATTCCGTCAGAAAGCCCTGATTTTTCAATAGCTTCTTTAATAGAGGAAACTAATTTTTCATCACCTGTTTTTCCAACTCTAATCTTAGAGCCGGCTTTATTTTTATTTACTTCAGTTTTATTAACTCCTATAAATGGATTTAATTGGCCAATTCCATCAAGATATTCAGGAATTTCTCTGCCAACAGCATTTTTATTATAGTTCATGAATATCCTCCTCACTTAATATGCCACTTGCAATGGCAAGTTTTAAAGTTCTTTCAGCTCTTACAATTATAGGTCCATCAACCATTTTTCCATCAACTGTAATTACTCCACTGCCTTTTCTTTCAGCTTCTTTTGCTCCAGAAATAACTTTTATTGCAGAGTTAATTTCTTTTTCAGTAGGAGTATATATTTCATTTACAACAGAAATTTGTTTAGGGTGTATTACAGATTTTCCGTCAAATCCCAAGTCTTTAATAAACTGTACTTCTGTTCTAAATTGTTCCATATCGTTTAAATTTGAATTAACTGTGTCAAAACAAGCTATGCCGGCATTTCTAGCTGCCAGTACAATTTGAGATCTGGCTGCGAAAAGTTCCCAACCATGTGAAGATCTAGTAGTTTTTAAATTAGTTACATAGTCTTCAGCACCAAGAGCGATTCCCATCATTCTAGGAGATGCTTTGGCAATTTCAACAGCATTTAAAACTCCGGTTGCAGTTTCTACAGCTGCCATCATAAGAGTTCTTCCAACACAACCAAGTTCTTTTTCAACTTCAGTAATAATTTCATCAACATCAATAATATCTTGAGCAGAATCAGTTTTAGGAAGTCTTATTACATCTACTCCCGCTGTTACTACAGCTCTAATATCTTCTCTACCATAGGGAGTGTCTAATCCGTTTATTCTAACTACTCTTTCAACATCTCCATAGTCAATAGTTTTTAAAGCATTAAAAGTCAACATTCTAGCTGCATCTTTTTGGTTTATACTCACTGCATCTTCTAAGTCAATCATAATTGAATCTGGTTTGTATATATGTGCATCAGTGAGCATACCAGGGTTGTTTCCGGGAAGAAACATCATTGTTCTTCTAAGTCTATCTTTCAATTTACTCACTCCATTCATAGTTTTCTACTTTACATGCCCTGTAGATACAGGTTTTAGTTCTGGCTTTTATTACGTAGTCAAGGGCTCCCTTATCAATAGCTTTTACGTTTACATCAGTAATATTTAGTTCTTCTAGTGTTTCTTTAATAGCATTTTCAATTTGTCTGCCAAATTGTTTTTTTACTGAACTCTGTAAGTCAATATTAATACCTGAACCTTTACCAATGGTTATTAGAATGTCATTTGACTCAACAGTTCCAGCAACAGCTTCTTTTTTAATTTTTAAAGTTTCCATTTTTACCTCCTAACTATTTTAAAACTGCATTTTAAGATAATGATATTATAAGTAAGTTGAGATTTAAAAGTTTTATAACATATTTTATAGTGGTGTTTATATATTTTGAAAATTTTGTTATAATTACTTCTTATTATATAAGTATAATTGATAATTTTAAAAACAATATATTTATTTTGGCTTTTAGTTGTTTTAAAATGTTTTTTAGGTGTTTTAAGGTTATTTTTTAAAAATTATGTTACTTTGTCAATTAAATTGGATAAATATTTAAATGTAATAAATCTTTAGTTTAATTGTTTCTATATTTGGGTAAAATTCTACATTAAGGGGGATGAATACAATGTACAGTTATATGAGTGAAATAAAAAAATATATAAATACAGACAGTAATACACCTCTTAACGACGTTATCTACAATGGTCTTAGAACTGTTATAATAAAAGGAATAATCCCTGTGGGAGAGAGAATAAATGAAAAATACTATTCAGAGTTTTTAAATATTAGTAGAACACCAATTAGAAATGCAATTGAAAAATTAAAACAAGAGGGAATTGTTGAACACATACCTAATTATGGAGTCGTGGTAAAAAGAATAAGAGTTGAAGATGCAGAGGAGATATATAAAATTAGAACTGCATTGGAAAAACTTGCTACAATAACTGCAATGAACAATATGAGCGATGAAGATTTTATGAAAGTAAAAAATCTTATAAATCTTACATTTGAAGAAAATCAAAAAGGTAATGTAAAAAGAGTAATTGAACTTTCTTCAACTTTTAATTCCATGATTTTTGAATATGCGAAAATGCCCAGATTGGAAATCATAATAAAAAATTTAAATGACTATTTGGCTAGATTTAGAAATATTTCTCTCTATGATGACAAGAGAAGGTTGGAGGCAATTCAAGAACATGATGAAATTCTTAAGACAATGAAGTTAAAAGATGAGCCGAAAATTCGACGTTTAATAGAAGATCACTTGAACTATTCAAGAGATTTTATAATTAGTGAAATTAACAGGTTGGAAAGAGAACGAGAAGAGTTTTTTAAGAACAAAGATAATTTATAAGATATTATATTTAGGTTATATATTTTAAAGGTTTAGTGATTTTTTGCTAAATCTTTTTTATTAGTAAATTTTTAGTTTTAACATATATAAAATGTAAGGAAAGCTTGCGTTTGTTAGATATCCAATAATAGATTTTTATGATATACTTAAATTTATATTATTAATAACGGTGATTAAATGGAAAAATGGTTTATAAAAAATATAAAATCTAATGGTGTTGATTTTAAAGACTTTGGAATAAATAAATATATTTATAAAATTCTAGTAAATAGAAATATAGATACAGTAGAAAAAATTGGAAAATTTTTAAATCCTAATTTAGAAAATTTGAATACTCCAATATTACTTCCTGATATGATAAAGGCTTCTAATTTTATTATAAATGCTATAAAGGAAAATAAAAAAATTAGAATAGTTGGGGATTATGACGTTGACGGAGTAATGAGCACTTATATTTTAGTTAAGGGTTTAAAGAGAATAGGCGCAAATGTGGATTTTGAAATTCCACACAGAGTAATAGATGGCTATGGCATCAATAAGAGAATTATAGAAGATTCTATTGTAGATGGAGTAGAGCTAATTATTACCTGTGACAATGGAATAGCAGCCTATGAAGAAATTGAGTATGCAAATGAAAATAATGTAGATGTAATAGTAACAGATCATCATGAAGTTCCTATGGGAATAGATAGAGAAGAGATAATACCAAATGCAAGGGCTGTAATAGACCCTAAACTGTCTAATTCAAAGTACCCTTTTAGAGAAATTTGTGGTGGAGTTGTGGCATTTAAGCTCATTAATTATCTATATAGTATTCAGGGGATAGAGGATTCAGAACTATTTGAAGAATTTTTGCCATTTGCTGCTATTGCAACAATTTGTGATGTAATGCCATTAGTAGATGAAAATAGAATAATAATAAAAGAGGGCTTGGAGCTAATTAACAGGACCAAGAATAAAGGTTTAAAAGCCATCATATCTGAGTCTGACCTATTGGGGGCTGAAATTACTTCCTATCACATAGGTTTTGTAATAGGACCTACAATTAACTCAGCAGGAAGACTTGAAAGTGCAAAAGACGCTTTAAATTTATTTTTTGAAGAAGATGAAAATAAGGCAATAGAAATAGCTAAATATCTCAGAGGCTTAAATGCTAAGAGACAAAATATGACAGACGAAGGCTATATAAAAGTTATTGATACAATAGAAAGTAATAATTTAGTTAATAAATTTCCAATTTTAATATTAAAAGAGGATTCAATAGATGAGAGTATTCTTGGAATTATTGCAGGAAGAGTTAAAGAGAAGTATAATAGGCCAACTATAGTGCTCACTAAGTCAGGTGACTTTTTAAAAGGGTCTGGAAGAAGTATAGAAAACTATGATATGTTTGAAAAAGTTTCAGAATCTAAGAACTATTTAGAGAGATTTGGTGGACATGCTATGGCGTGTGGGCTAAGTTTAAAAGAAGAAAATTTTAAAGACTTTGTCATAGATGTAAATAGAAAGTCTAAACTTACAAGAGATGATTTGCTGAGAAGAATATATATAGACAGCTCAATAGAATTTAAAGATGTAAAAATAGATTTAGCATATAGCTTAGAAAAATTAAAACCCTTTGGAAATGCAAATCCACAGCCGCTTTTTGGAACATTAAATTTAAATATTGTAAAGTTTAATGTTTTTGGCAAGAATAAAAATGTAATAAAATTAGTTTTAAGCGATGGATTTGAAAATAGACAAGCTCTTTTATTTGAAAAATTAGAAGACTTTGTAGAAAAAATTTCAAAATCTTATGAGAAAGAAGAAATTGACAATATGTTAAGGGGATTAAAGAGCAATATATTTTTAGATATAGTCTATACACCTGAAATTAACAGTTTTAGGGGAAATGAAAGTCTTGAATTAAAGATAAACAGTTATAGAGTAAGTGGGGTGAAGTTATGATTGAAGAATTATTAAATAAAATAAGAGAATATAATCCTTCTGTAGATGAAGATGCTGTTAGGAAAGCATTTAATTTGGCATATGAACACCATAAAGGTCAAAAGCGAAATTCAGGAGAAGATTATATAATTCATCCATTTAATGTAGCTTTAATTCTTGCTGAGATGAATATGGATACACCTACTATAATTGCAGGTTTACTTCACGATACTATAGAAGATACAGATGTAACTTTTGAAGATGTGGAAAAAGAATTTGGAGTAGAGGTTGCAAATCTTGTAGATGGAGTTACAAAGTTAAAAAAATTAAATTATCAGACAAAACAAGAAAAACAAGCTGAAAATATAAGAAAAATGGTTCTTGCAATGGCGAAGGACATAAGAGTAATAATTGTGAAATTAGCAGATAGACTTCACAACATGAGAACTCTTGAATATATGACTGATGCAAAGAAAAAAGAAAAGGCAACGGAAACTATAGAAATTTATGCTCCACTGGCAGATAGACTTGGAATGAACAGCATAAAAGGTGAATTGGAAGATTTATCTCTTAGGTATTTAGATCCGGAAAATTACTATCAACTTGTTGAAATGGTAAATAAGAGAAGAAGCGAAAGAGAAAATTTAATAAATAACACAATTTCTGACTTAAAAGAGAATCTTGATAAAATTGGAATTAATGCGGATATTCACGGAAGACCTAAAAACTTTTACAGTATCTATAAAAAGATGAAATTTAAAGACAAGGCCTTTGATGAGATTTATGACTTGTCGGCAATAAGAGTTCTCGTAGATGATATAAAGGATTGCTATGGTGTTTTAGGAGTGGTTCATACACTTTGGAAGCCAATACCCGGAAGATTTAAAGACTATATAGCAATGCCTAAACCAAATAAGTATCAATCTTTACACACAACTGTAATAGACAATAATGGAGAGACCTTTGAAGTTCAAATAAGAACCTTTGAAATGCATCAAACAGCTGAATATGGTATTGCTGCCCATTGGAAATACAAGGCAGGTGTTAATAAATCTACTTCATTTGATGAAAACTTAACTTGGTTGAGACAATTTTTAGAGTGGCAAAAAGACTTAAGTGATCCAAATGACTTTATGGAGACATTGAAGGTAGACTTCTTTGCCGATGAAGTTTTTGTATTTACTCCCGGAGGCGATGTAATTAATCTCCCTGAGGGTTCTACTCCAATAGACTTTGCATATAGAATTCACTCTGATGTTGGAAACCACTGTGTTGGAGCAAAAGTAAATGGAAGAATAGTTCCACTGGACTACACTTTAAAAAGTGGAGATATAGTAGATGTAATAACCAGTTCTAATGCAAGTCCTTCTATGGACTGGCTAAAGATAGTAAAAAGTCCTCAAGCCAAGAAAAAAATCAGTCAATATTTTAAAGTAAAAGACAGAGATAAAAATATTGAACGTGGGAGAGATATGCTTGAAAGAGAAGCTAAGAAAATAGGATATAGAGTTGGAGATATATTAAAAGAAGACTGGCTTGAAGAAGTTCGCCAAAAAATAAATGTATCTAGTCTTGAAGATTTATATGCTGCAGTGGGTTTTGGAACGATTACTATTAATCAAGTAATGTCCAAACTAGTAGAAATATATAAAAAATTTAATAAAAATGATATAGTTCCTGAAGAAATAATACCTCAAAAGAGCAAAAAAATAGTTAGAGGTGGAGTTTTAGTAAAGGGCGTAGATAATTTAAAGGTTAGATTTGCAAAGTGTTGTAATCCTGTACCAGGAGATGACATAGTTGGGTATATAACCATAGGTAGAGGAGTTTCAGTTCACAGAGCTGATTGTGCCAATATTAAAAATATGGATGAGTCTGCCAGATTAATAGAAGTTGAGTGGCAAACAGAAAAAGGTGCCTCATATAATGCGCAAATAGAAGTAAAAGCAGCTGATAAGGGCAATGTAATTTCAGATGTGGCAACTAGAATAAATGATTCTAAATTAGTTCTTCACAATTTAAATGCCAAGACTACAAAAGATGGCGATTTAATATTAGATGTAACAGTTGAAATTCACAGTATAGAGGAATTAACTAGATTAATAGATAAGTTAAAGCGAATTAAACATGTTTTTGATGTATATAGAGTAAAGGCTTAGGTGTTATGAGAGCAGTAGTTCAAAGAGTAAAAGAGGCAAGTGTAGTAGTTGAAAATATTGAAATATCAAGAATTAAAAATGGTATTTTAGTATTTTTGGGAATTGAAGATTCAGATAGCGATAAAGATTTTGAATATATATTTAAAAAAGTAGTTAACCTTAGAATATTTGACGATGAAAATTCAGTAATGAATAAAAGCATGTTAGATGTTAAAGGGGAGCTATTAGTAGTATCTCAATTTACTTTATATGGAGATGCCAGAAAGGGAAATAGACCTAGTTATATTAGAGCTGCTAAATTTGAAAATGGAATATATTACTATGAAAAATTTATAGAAGCTGCAGATAATTTAGGCATAACTACAAAGTCAGGAGAGTATGGGGCAGATATGGACGTAAGTTTAATAAACGACGGGCCTGTAACAATACTTCTTGACAGTGAAAAAGTTTTTTAGGAGAAGATATGGATTTTAAAATTTTAAGATTAATATTAGGCGACTACCAAGTAAACTGCTATATAGTATTTGATGAAGAAAATAATGCAGTGATTATTGACCCAGGTGCTGAAGCAAATAAAATTATCAAGGCTGTAAAAGAACACAATTTAAATGTAAAATATATTATTTTAACTCATGCTCATCCGGATCACTTCGGTGCACTTGATGAAGTTAGAAGAGAATTTAAAGTTAAGGCGTATCTAAGTGAAGATGACAGCGAGATGTTGGCAAATAGATCTTCTCAAATAAATGGAATGCTTGGGTTAGATACTCCACCATTAAAGGCAGATATTCTAGTAAACGATGGAGATTTAATAGAATTTAGAGATAAAAACTTTAAAGTAATTGCCACACCGGGACATACACCAGGTGGAATATGTCTTTTACTTGATAATGTATTATTTTCAGGAGACACTTTATTTTATGGTTCAATTGGAAGAACAGATTTGCCAGGTGGAGATTATGACACTATAATAAAATCACTTCACAAGTTAATGGAATTAGATAAAGATACTATTGTACTACCTGGACACGGCTCAGAGACAAATATTGAATTTGAAAGGGCAAACAACCCTTTTCTAAAATAATTAAAAATGATAAGAATTAAGCATGACAATCAAAACGTCAAAAAAGAAATATTTGAATTTTTGAGAATTAAATTTCCCTCATATGAGAGAAATAATTTAATGGATGTAGATATAAAGGTATCAGATAATTATAAAATAAATATAAAATTTAAAGAATTTAGTAAGTTTATAGTCGTAAGAAAAGTAAATGACTTAAAACTACAAAAAATTTTAATAAAGCAAGAACTTTACAAAGCTCTCAGTCCTTATTTTGAAAACAAAGACGAGTGGGGAATTTTAACAGGTGTAAGACCAATAAAGTTAATATTGCAACTGTTGGAAGATAATGATGAATTTAAAACTAAGTTAATATTAAGAGAAAAGTATTTACTTAATGATGACTTAATTAAATATTTACTGGATATTGCCAAAAGAGAGTCAAAGATAATTTATCCAATAGATAGGGATAGTTACAGTATTTATATTCACATACCTTTTTGTCCAAGTAAGTGCAGTTATTGCTCATTTCAAACTTTAATTTACAATTCTGAAATTTCTAAAATCTACGTAACTGAACTTATAGAGGAATTAAAAAGAGAGTCAATATTTTTCACTAAACCTCCTAAAACTGTTTATATTGGAGGAGGAACACCAACATCTATAGGTGTAAAGTTACTTCGAAATATAATAGATACGGTAGGTAGTTACTATGGAGTTTCAGAAGAATTTACTGTTGAATGTGGCAGGCCGGATACTATTAATGAAGAAATGCTTTTGATGTTAAAAGAAATGGGGATTAATAGAATTAGTATTAACCCTCAATCTATGAATGAGTGTACTTTAAAGAATATGGGTAGAAATCATAGCATGGAAGATATCTATAGAGCTTATGAACTATCTAGAAAAATTGGTTTTTTTTGCATTAATATGGATTTAATATTGGGACTTCCAGGAGAGAGTCTAGAAGATAACAGAACATCTTTAAATAAAATCATAAAACTAGGCCCTGAAAATATTACTGTTCACACTTTGTCAGTAAAAAACGGATCTAAACTCTTTGATGAAAAGTATATGAACAATGTTTCTATTAATAGAGCTATAGAATATACTAAGAACATAACTTTAAATTCAGGATACTTTCCCTATTATCTGTATAGACAGAAGAGAATGCTAGGAAGTGGAGAAAATATAGGGTATTGTAAAGAGGGGTTTGAATCAATGTACAATATTTTAATGATGGAAGAAAAACAAAGTATAATTGGGTTTGGAATGAGTAGTTCTTCAAAATTTTTCTATCCGGAATTAAAAAAAGTAGAAAGTGTAATGAATTTTAGAAATATGAAAGACTATGTTGAAAGAAATAGTGAAATATATAGTAAGAAAATCAAACAATATAAAAATTTTAACTTTTAGGAGGATATATTGAAACTTAAAGATATTTTAAATGAAGTAGAAGTATTAGATGTATTGGGAGAGGTAAATTATGATGAAGATATTGACGCCATAAATTATCACAGTGGAAATGTTTTTGAAAATAATTTATTTGTTGCAATATCCGGATATATTACAGATGGTCATAAATATATTAAATCTGCCAGAGAAAATGGTGCAAAATATGCAGTGGTAGAATATTTTATAGATGAAGATATTCCTCAAATTAAAGTGAAAAATACAAGAATAGCCCTTGCCGACATGGCGACAAATTTTTATGAGAATCCTTCAAAAGAATTGAGTATTGTAGGAGTAACTGCAACAAATGGAAAGACTACGACAGCTTTTATGATTGATGAGATTTATAAAAAAGCAGGATATAAAACCGGAATCATAGGTTCAGTAGTAGCAAGTTACGATAATGTAAAAATTCCTGCTATTTTAACTACGCCAGATTCTTTGGAACTTCAAATGTATTTCAGAGATATGGTAAATAAGGGAATTGATAAAGTTACAATGGAAGTATCCTCTTCAGCTCAAGAGCTCTATAGAGTAAAAAACATTGAATACGACATCGTCACATTTAATAACTTTTCCAGAGAACATATTGACCAACATGGAAGCTTTGAAAATTATTATAAAGTAAAGTCAAAACTTATAAAAGAGGCGTCTGAGGACAGTGTTGCAATATTAAATATGGATTTTGAAAAAATAGCAAAATTAAAAGATGAAACAAAGGCGCAAGTTATAACTTATTCACTGGAAAATAATGACTATGACTTTTCGATTTCAAATTTAGATTTATCCACTGGAAAGGGAAATTATAAATTTAATGTAAATAGAGATATAGAAGTAAAAGGCAGAACTATAGAAAAGGGAAGCTTTGATATAAACTTAGCTGTTGCCGGATATTCATCAGTAATGAATTCAGTAGTGGCAATTATTGTGGCACTAGTTGACGGAATAGATAGAGAGATTATTATAGAGGCAATGAAAGAATTTTCCGGAGTTGAGAGAAGATTTGAGATGATTTATGATGAAGATTTTAAAATCATAGATGATCACTATGCCAACTCTAGGAATATAGAAGTTACCCTTAGCACTTTATCTAAGATGCAGTACTCCAACTTTAGAATGGTATATGCAATTAGAGGAAATAGGGGAGTGAATTTAAATAGAGAAAGTGCAGAAATGACAGCACAATGGCTAAAAAAATTAAAACCAAAAACTTTCTATGCCACTCTTAGTAAAGATACAGTTACTTCTAAAGATGAAGTTTCAGACGAAGAATTAAAAGTTTTTTGTGAGGTTATGAGTGAAAATAATATAGATGTTAAAATATTTGACACTTTAGAAGAGTCAGTAGTAGAGCTTTTAAAAACCGTGGAAAGTGATGATGCAGTTTTATTTGCAGGATGTCAAGGAATGGATAAGGGAGCAAAGTTTGCCAGTGACTATTTAGTTGAAAATGACCTGGCTAAAGATAAGGATAAACTAGTGGAGAGAATTGACAATAGAGTTTGTTAAACTTGACACAAAAATTAAAGCACATTATAATAAATTTAAATACAATAAAAAAGAAGATACTAAAGATTTTTTCAAGAGAGTGAACATATTGGTGTGAGTTCATAAAATGAATTTAGTGGGACAACTTTTTTGTAGATAATTCCGTAAATTTGCGTTAAAAATATAAGTGAGGTTTACCTAATTAGGGTGGTACCGCGAGATTTCCTCGTCCCTTATCGGACGGGGATTTTTTATTTTTTTATAGGAGGTAAGTATGGCTGAAAATATTAAAGGATTAAAGAGAAGTTACTATTGTGGAGAATTAAGAGAAAAAAATATTGGTGAAGAAGTCACCTTAATGGGTTGGGTGTCTAAAGAGAGAAATTTAGGATCTATAGTATTTGTAGACTTAAGAGATAGAAGTGGGATTTCTCAAATTGTATTTGACGATACAGTAAACAAGGAACTATTTGAAAAATCTGAAAGCTTAAGATCTGAATTTGTAATTGCCATAGTGGGAACAGTTAGAGAGAGATCTTCAATAAATGACAAGATACCAACTGGAAAAGTTGAAGTCTTAGCTAGTGAACTTAGAGTTTTAAATGAATCAGAGGTTCCTCCAATTTATATAAAAGATGATGATAATGTTTCAGAAAACATGAGACTTAAATATAGAGCGCTTGATCTTAGAAAGCCATTTATGCAAAATAATTTAATGCTCAGATCAAAATTTTATAAAGTGACTAGAGATTTCTTTTATAATGAAGGATTTATGGAAATTGAAACTCCAATGCTTTCAAAGCCAACACCTGAGGGAGCAAGAGATTACTTAGTACCAAGTAGAGTAAATGAGGGGAAATTTTATGCACTTCCACAATCTCCACAACTTTTAAAACAACTTTTAATGGTGTCCGGAATGGACAAATACTTTCAAATTACAAAGTGTTTTAGAGATGAAGATTTAAGGGCAAATAGACAACCTGAATTTACTCAAATAGACTTAGAAATGAGTTTTGTAGATATAGAAGACGTAATAAATGTAAATGAAAAGTTTTTAAAATATGCATTTAAAGAAATGTTAAATGTAGATGTAGAACTTCCTATTCAAAGAATGAAATATGAAGAAGCTATGAATAGATTTGGAATTGATAAACCGGATTTGAGATTTAACCTTGAATTAGTTGATGTAACAGATGTTGTAAAAGACAGTGGATTTAAAGTTTTTGAAAATGCAAGTGTTGCTGGAAGTGGAGTTAAGGGTATAAACATAAAAAATGGAGCTTCATTTTACTCTAGAAAGGCAATTGGAAAACTTGAAGACTTTGCAAAAACTTACGGAGCTAAAGGACTTGCTTGGATAAAAATAACTGAAGAGGAAGTAAATTCACCAATAGCTAAATTTATATCAGAAAGTACTATGAATAGTATTATTGAAAAAATGGGTGGAGAAGTTGGAGACCTTTTAGTGTTTGTGGCGGATAAATTACAAGTTTGCTTTGATAGTCTTGGAAACTTGCGAAATCATATTGCAAAAAATATGGATTTAATAGATGAAAGTGAATTTAAAATGGTTTGGATTACAGAATTTCCTCTATTTGAATACGATGAGGAAGAAGAAAGATATGTTGCAAAACACCATCCATTTACAGCGCCAATGGATGAGGATTTAAATTTATTGGATACAAATCCACACAAAGCTAGAGCTAAAGCTTATGATATAGTAATTAACGGCGATGAAATGGGTGGAGGAAGTATTAGAATAAATAATTCTGAAGTTCAAAACAAAATGTTTAAAGCTTTAGGTTTTACTGAAGAAGATGCTCAAAATAAATTCGGATTTTTATTAGAGGCATTTAAATATGGAGCTCCACCTCATGGAGGATTGGCTTATGGATTAGATAGGCTTATGATGCTATTTACTAATTCAGATAACATTAGAGACGTAATAGCATTTCCAAAGACTCAATCAGCAACAGATATATTTATGGGAGCACCTACTGAGCTTAGTGAAGTACAACTTAAAGAAGTTCACATTAAAGTATTAGATTAGAGGTGAATTAAATGGAACAAGAAGGATTTGTAATAAAGGAACTTGGAAAGTACATTGAAGTATCTGTAGTAAGGGAATCGGCATGTGGTTCAAGCTGTGAAACCTGTCAGGCTAAATGTGCCGAATCAAAACCTTTTACTCTAAAGACTGTAAATGATTTGGATTTAAAAGTTGGAGATAGAGTAAAAGTTGAAATGAGTTCTAAATCTGTAATAGGATATATGTTATTGGTATATGGACTGCCTCTTGTTTTCTTACTTGTAGGTACGCTATTTGGAGTTTTTATGTTTTCAAAAATGAATATTAGTTCAGCAGAAATTTTGGGCTTGTTTTTTGGACTTGTAATTATGAGTGTTGCATTTTTTATAATAAAAAAAGTGGACTCAAAATATGGAGAAGAAAAAGCAAGAGAAATTACTATAAAAAGGTATTGATATATGGAAGAGACTAAAGTTTTTAATATGATAACAAAAATTTTAATAGCAGTATTTATTATATCTATTTTAGCATTTGCATTTTCGTATTTTAATATAAGTAATGTTAAAGATATTGAAAAAGAAAATATAGAGCTTAAAGAAAAGTTAACAGAATTAGCAAAAAAAGAATCAGATATTGAAGAAAAGTACACTGCTGAAAATATAAAATTTGAAGAAGTGGAGTTAAATTTTGCTTCAAAGTATGGTTATGACTATACGGAAAAAGAATCAGATATTGTAAAATCAGAGTTAGATACTTTAAAAAATCGCAATGTGGAAATAAAATCACAACTTCAAGATGAAATAAAGAAATATAGCGACTATTACAGTGGAGATTATTATAAGAGTGAAAATGTAGAAGAGGTAATAGCTAAATTTACAAGTTTAAGTTCTATAAGTGATGTAGATTATCTAACTACAGACTTATACGAGTATTCAGATATAGAAAGTTTTATTAGCGAGGCTAAAAACAGCGGCACAATAAAGTATTTAAGCTCACAAAATAAAAGTGATATAAAAAGTGATATTTTATTTTTCACAACAGTGATGTATTCAAAAAACTTATTTGAAATAGGAAATGGCTTAAGTGATATTGGAGAAAATTTAAATAAAATATATGCTCAAATTGTATCTATTACAGATGTATATAAAAATATGGAGACATTTGGAATAAAAACAGGAAAACTCTCATATAGTAATTTAGAAAATTTAAAGAAAAACTCTTTGCCTTTAATTAGGGAATATTTTGAAAACAAGGGAGTTATAGAATCTTTAGAAAGCTTAGGTGAAGACAATGAAAAATTTAAGTAATAAGACATTGACAATACTAAGCGTAGTTTTTGCATTGTTGTCGGGGCTATTAATATACTGTAGCTACTTAAACTTTGCCGAAGTATCTTCTACACAAGCTGTCTATAGAAATCAAAATAAAAAGTTAAAAAGCGAACTTAAAAATAGAGAAAACTCAATTAACTCCTATCAGGCAAAACTTGACTCTATAGAAGTAAAATCTAAAGAACTGTCTGAAGATGCAAATAAATATGAAAGTTTAAGTGGGAAAATAGACTCAGGTGCAATATATAGCAACTACAATAAGTATTTGCTATCAGAACTTCCTACAAATTTTGACTACTCCAGATCATCTTCACTTGTAGAAAAAACTAATAGATATAGAAAGTTAATTGCAACTTACTTTGGAGATATTGAAGTAGGTAGTTTAAATGAAGCTAATGGAAATATTTTAATAGGAAATGTATATTTTAGTGACTTTATTTTAGACTATTTAAATGGGAAAATTGTGGAAAATAACAATAGGCTATTTAAAAAAATAGGTTTAATTAATTACTATGAAAATACAAAAAACTATTTAGTAAAGTACAAAATATTTGAAAAAATAAATAGTGAAATGAAAAGTAACGAACAGTCCTTTAGCGGAAATGAATTAAAAGACTTTACTCAAGGTGTAGTTTATTTAAAAGCTAAAGTTTTAGCTGGATATGATGTACTATTATTTCCGGATTCAACTAATGCAGCGTATTTAGCAAACCAAAATAGCATTATTGAAAATGAAAAGAAAAACATAGGATATGGTAATTTTTCACCATCAAAGTCTGTAATTGATGAAAATAAAAAAATTATAAAAAATACAGTTCTTGGAATAGATATATACAGTCAAAATATTGACTATATGGGAAGTTATAATATCTTAGATAAGACTTATGAGTTGGGAAGTGAAATTCAAGTATTGAGATACCTTGTAGACAATAGAAATAGACTTTACATGATAGAGGAGAGAAAGAATGGAACTCCAACTAAACTCGTATATTTTAATTCATCTGGAAAGCCGTTTTTTGAACTAGATATACAAAATTATAATACATTTTATTTTGACTTAGATAATTCTAAAGAAACAAAGAATAAATATAATGAAGCGTTAAAACTATATAATAATTTTTAAATAATAAAACCAAAAAAAGATAGAGATATGTTAAAAATATCTCTATCTTTTTAATTTAAGTAAGTAAAAAAATAATATTTAAGCTGAATTGCAATAATTATTGCGACACTTACTCCAAATTATTTATCTCGTATAAAAATGCATCAAATGTTGTTCTAAATTCCAGACATTTTCTA
>NZ_FQXI01000006.1 GCF_900129925.1 Anaerosphaera aminiphila DSM 21120
AGACGTATTTTCAATAACAGGAAGAGGAACAGTAGCAACAGGAAGAGTTGAAAGAGGTCTTGTAAAAATAGGAGACAACGTAGAACTACTAGGACTAACAGAAGAAAAGAGAACAGTAGTAGTAACTGGAGTAGAAATGTTCAAGAAACAACTAGACCAAGCACAAGCAGGAGATAATATCGGAGCACTACTAAGAGGAGTGCAAAGAGAAGAAATCCAAAGAGGTCAAGTACTAGCAGCACCAGGAACAATTCACCCACATCACAAATTTGAAGCAGAAGTATATGTATTGACAAAAGAAGAAGGTGGAAGACATACACCATTCTTTAATGGCTATAGACCACAATTTTATTTAAGAACAACAGACGTAACTGGAGATATTCAATTACCAGAAGGAATAGAAATGGTAATGCCAGGAGACAATGCTACATTTACAGTAACATTAATAGCTCCAATAGCAATGGACGAAGGACTAAGATTTGCTATAAGAGAAGGCGGAAGAACAGTTGCATCAGGAGTAGTTTCAAAACTTCTTGATTAATTTTAAAAATATAAAGGTAGGTACTTTAAAAGTATCTACCTTTTTTTATTGTTTTTAATTTTAATTAATTACTACTTTATAATAATCTTTAAGTTTAAAATCACTTTAAAAGCTTGCTATAAATCCCCTTAGTATAGTGAAGAGGTGCAATTGGATTGTGGCAAGTGACCCTGTCTTTTACTATCATAGTAGTTACTGGAGCTTTAGAGTGCATATAAAATAAAGTGTCATGTCCAACACATAGACCGAAAACTATATTAAAATCAGTTCCTTCACTGTGCAAAAACTCTGCTTGAAGTATGGGATTACACATTGATTCGTGGCCTGACTGAAATATTCTATTTTCATCTGGTATTCCAACTTCAGATTTATCTATAGCACCAACTTTACAACAGGCAACTTTGTATAAAATATTATTGTGTTCTAATATTTTGCAAAAAGTTCTCACTTCGCTTATAAAAGAAATGCAAGTGGCAATTCCCACCAGTTTATAGTCCATTTTTTTAATAAATTCAACAGTTTCTTCAACACGGGTTAACTTCAAATATCCTCCGGATTCAACCTCAGAGGCAACTTTCATTATTTTATTTATATTTTCATCTTCATTGTAGGTGTTTTTAACTTTTTCAATTACATCTTTATCTAAATTTTTAGTTATACAAAAATCAGGATAAGTTGAATTCCTATCACATCCAAGTAATCCACAAGACTCACATCCTAAGTGCTTATTCACTATAACCCCTCCAATTTTAAAAAGTAGTTAATTTAACTGCAATTCATTTTCTAAAATGTGAATTATTTTTGGAAAGTCAAAAAATCCGGATTCACGGAAAATTTCATTTCCATTTTTTAAATAGAGCAGTGTTGGTGCTGTAAAAACTAAATATTTTCCCTTTAGTGCTGGTTCTTCTTCAATTTGAACGATTTTTAAATCTATATCAATATCTTTTAACTCTGTAAATAACTTTTCAATCATTGAATCACATATTGCACAAGAGTTAGTTTTAAAGAACAACAAAGTGTTCTCTGAGATGTTTTCTACTACTTTCATTTAATCGCCTCCATATATGTATATATATCCATAAAAGTAGATTTTAAATAATTTACTTCTATTTACATAATTAGTAGCTTAATTTAAGCAGAATATGGTATTATTGTTCTGGTGATAATATGAAAAATTTTGTACTAAAGTATAAATACATTTTAGTTTTATTGGCATTTGTAGTATTATTTGGCAATAGATTTATAAGGAAGCCCTTTCAAATGGATATATTTGTAACTCAAATGGGCATTAAAAGTGTAACTATGAAGTATGGCGGGTTAGAAACTGTAGGAGAAAAAACTATATCAGATAAGAATGATGTAGAAGAATTTGAAAAAATCTTAGGGGCTGCTAGGATTAGAAGAGTGGACAAACCACTTTTTACAATGCCTGGAAAGCAAAAAGCCTATTCTCTAGTTATAGATGCAAAAGATATAGTCTACACGATTGATTTTTTAAATGACAAAAAATTTCAACTGTCCTACAATCTGGATGGAAAGCCAAATATTGAAACTTACAAAGTATTAAGAGGGCTTGATAGAGAAAAGATGTTTGAAGTTTTTGGAGTTGAAGATGTGTGATTTATTTAAGAGAATTTACTATTCCGCCAAAAAAAGTTGATGAATTAGTATTTACACCATCAAAACCAAAAAATCCCTATTTTATTCCTGAAACTAATATTCCGGCTTATAACAACCACTATCCCTTTATAATTTTTAGAAATAGAATAGTAAAGCCCGTAGAATTTTCTAATATTACTATATTTTGTGGTGATAATGGCTCAGGGAAGAGTACTATACTAAATTTAATAGCAGAAAAGCTTGAAATTAACAGAAGTTCAGCTTTTAATAGAAGTTCTTTTTTTGATGACTACTTAAAACTTTGCAGCTATGATATGAGTTCTAATTTTTCTAGTAATATACTTAGTAATAGCAAGGTTATAACCAGTGATGATGTATTTGATTTTTTATTAAACCTACGCTATGCAAATGAGGGAATAGATGTAAAAAGAGAAGAGTTATTAAGTGAGTATGTAGAGTCAAAAAATAAAGACTTTAAATTTAGTTCACTAGATGACTATGAAGAAATGAAAAAAGTTGTAGATTCTAAAAGACAATCTGCTTCAAAGTATGTAAAAGACAGAACTATGAAAAATATTATAGGTCGTTCTAACGGTGAAAGTGCCTATATGTACTTTACTGAAAATATTAGAGAAAGCGGAATATATATTTTAGACGAGCCTGAAAATAGTCTGTCTGTAAAAAATCAAATTAAGTTGGTAAAATATATTGAGGATTCAGCAAGATTTTACAACTGTCAATTTATAATAGCTACTCATTCTCCCTTTGTATTGTCTTTAAAAGAAGCAAAGGTCTACGATTTAGATAGTACGCCTATGGTAGAGTCAAAGTGGACTGAAATAGAAAATGTTAAGCTCTACTATAAATTTTTTAAGGATAGAGAAGAAGAGTTTAAATAAATTATAGTTATTTATATGATAGATTGTAAAATTAAATGCGACACCTAAAATAAAAACTCATAACAAATTTGTATTTCGTGTAACGTATTAATTAACACAAGAACAAACACGAAAGGAATTTGTTATAAGTCATAAATATTTTATCATAGATGATATAAATAAAAGAGAAGTACTGAATAAAGAAGGATGTTTTGCTAGAAAAACCGCTAATATATTAGGTCTTTTATCATTCTACAATTAGCAAAGAACTATTTTTCAGGAGGAATTGGAATTTCCAAGGTTTCATTGTGAAAATAGTCAGTTCCATCTGGTGCATTGGAAGTATTGATGGCAAAAAGACTGACATAGTTTTTATTATTGGCCGTAAAGGAAATTTTTACTTGACTAAACTCCATAATATATTTTTCGTATTGGGGACGGAATCGATCCATCTCGTAATAATATCCTCCATCCTCTCCCTTGAGAAGATTTCCGGTGATAACTCTTGTTTTCTCTGTATCTTCAGGAGCGGCAGAGTAAACTTCAAGTTGGATCTTGGGAGGGTTTTCTAACGTTAAGAGAGTTTCGTTGTCATAAAATTTAAAATATATATTTTTATCAAAAAGTAGATGAACACAGGGAATATCTCCCTCGACACCGCCATCTACAAGATCCTTAATTTTTTCTGTTTTTTCCTTATCAAAGGTTGAATATTCTTCTTCGGTATAGGTTCGGACAATGGGATTTCGTTCATCCACAGAAATTTGTGCACGTAAGGTGACATTTGTTGTGGAGATATTTCTCTTATATTCCGGCGTGGGCTTAGATGCAAAGTACATCAATAAAAGAAAAGCACCAAAAAGAACTAGAATACATATAAATACTCCTAAAATAATCCTTAAAATAAGTTTGGTAACTGTTTTCAATAAACACTCTCCTTTCTATAATTCGTATTTTATGTTAGCATAAAAAAACTTTTTAAACAATAAAAGCTTTTGAAAAGAAAGATGGAAAAAACAGGTTCCTATTTATGAGATAGATTGTAAAATTAAATGGACACCTAAAATAAAACTCATAACAAATTTGTATGATGCATTTTTATATGAAATAAATAATTTGGGGTAAGTTGTCGCAATAATTATCGCAATTTAACATATATAAAAGAACACCCTACATAAAATGTAAGGTGTTCTTTTATATAAATTTAATATTATTTTCTGTCTTTTAACCACTGTGAAACAAGAGGGGCAACTATTCTCTTAGATTTTGAGCTTACGTACATTCCAATGTGTCCTGTTGGAATTTCATGTGTTTGAACATCTTTCGTTCCAACATATTTTTCAAAATTTTTGCTGGATTCTGGTGATACAATGTGGTCATTTTTAGCATATATGTTTAAAACTGGCATAGTGATATTTTTTAAGTCAACTTTTTTATCGCCAATATACATTTCACCTTTAACCAATTTATTGTCACGATATAAGTCGTTTACGAATTGTCTTAAAGCTTCTCCAACTTGGCTAGGACTGTCAAAAATCCACTTTTCCATTCTCAAGAAGTTGTCAATTGCCTCAGGATTGTCAAAGTCGTCAACTAGTTGAAGGTATTTAGTGATATTTAATGAAATTGGCTTTAAAGTTACGAAGGCATTGTTCATAAAGTCGCCTGGAATTAATCCATAGTATGCATCAACCATTTTATCAATATCAAGATATTTTCCCCAAGCAAAGAGTAGAGCATCATTAGGTTCAAAGTCAATTGGAGCAACCATTGTAATTAAGTTTTTAATTTTATCAGGGTGAAGTGCTGCATACATTGCTGAGAAAGTTCCACCTTGGCATACTCCAAGTAAATTTATTTTTTCAACTTTGTTTTTTTCTCTAATTAAATCTACAATTGTATCAATATATCCCTCTATATAGTCTTCTAAAGTTATATACTTGTCATCAAGTGTAGGATAGCCCCAGTCTATAATGTAGACATCAATGCCATCATTTAGTAAATTTTTTATAAAACTGTTATTTTCTTGCAAGTCCATCATTGTCTCTCTATTAACTAGAGCGTAGACGATTAAAACAGGTGTTTTAAGAGTACTTTTAACAGTTGGTTTGTATCTATATACTTTGAGTTTATCTTCTTCATATACAGTTTCTTTTTCTGATACACCAGGATCAGCAGCATCAGCATTCATCATTGTT
Organism: Anaerosphaera aminiphila DSM 21120; assembly: GCF_900129925.1. Classification (GTDB taxonomy): domain Bacteria; phylum Bacillota; class Clostridia; order Tissierellales; family Peptoniphilaceae; genus Anaerosphaera; species Anaerosphaera aminiphila. The sequence goes on from NZ_FQXI01000006.1 coordinate 5,241, forward strand.
TCAAAACCATCTATCATCTTTTTTTGAAATTCCATAGATTCTTCAAAACTTTTTTTAATATCAAAAGATGTATTCTTCAAATTTAGCCTCCTATTCTACTTGAATAGTAAATTATTCAAGTAACCACATATCAACTTAAAATAAGTTAATTACTTTGTTTCTTTTGTTTCCTTTTTCTCTTTTTTATCTGGAGTTTTTTCTGAAGTGGAGTTTTGTGCTTTTAACTCTTCGATTTCTTTTTTTAGAGCTTTAACTTCTTTCTTTAAGTTGTAAATATTTTTGCTAATCCCATCTAAGTTATTTTTAGTAACAAGGGGAGTATCAGATAGAAAGTCTTCTATTAGCTTATTTGATTCAAGTCTGAAGTCCATTGCTGTGATTTCAAGTTGAGCAAGCATTTTAGAAAATTCTGGACTGCCAAAGTAATCTATCATATACTTATCCATCTTTTCAGACCAGAAATTGAAGAATTCCTCAAAAGATTTAGATTCTAAACTCTCTTTTGTAATTTCAGCGTAGTCTTTTATTATATTCCTAAAGGCATTGTTTTGAACTGTGCTAAGTCTGGTTGTAAACTCTGACCCAATTATTAACAAGTCTATAAATCTATCAAAAGACTTATTTTGTTGTTCTATAGTATTTCTATTTACACCTAGTGCAGGTGAATTTAAAATTTTTCCAAATGTATCATCATATTGTTTTTTCCAAAGTTTAAAGAAATCTGCAACTTTTTCAGTGTCGTTTTCTAAAGTTCCCTCTACTAGTAAATCTCTTAAATTAGATAGTTCATCTTTCCAAGGACTGTAGAAACGAGTAAGTGTGTCAAAATATTTTTCGATTAACTCTTTTGGCTGTTCAAAGTACATCTTTAGTTCATTGGGAACGCAAGAAAGTGCCATATTGTATGTTAAATCCATATTTTTATTTACAAAATCTTGAAACTTTTCATAGTTTTCTTCTGTAACTTCTGAAAATTCATCATTTAGTTTATTCCAGAAATCATACATATATAGATAAAATTTATTGGCATTAAACATTTTATCTATAATTTCATTCATCTTTGGATCAAAAATCTTGCTGAAATCATATTGTGAATAAAAATCTTTATACTTGTCAAAGGCCTCATTTATACTTTGAAAGTTAAATGGCATATTTTGAAAATCAAATGGTGCAAATGTACTTCCACCAAAGCCCTTTGTATAAAATTCACTGGCTTTTTGTAAGTTTTCAAAATATTGTTTTTGCATGTCTAAAAATGTCTTAAATGACTCAGAATTAAATCCTGGGATTTCCATCATCTTTTGGTACATTGTAAAAGGATTGAAATCTGTATTTAAATTCTGCATAAACTTTTGTTGCATATCGAAAAATTTTTTTACTTGTTCAGAGTATGTGTCAGAAGAAGAGGTGTCAGATTTTTTGTCACCAAACCACATTGGGGTATACATTTTTTGAAAATTGTCAAACATGTTTTTTTGTGCATCGAAAAATTCTTTACTATAATCCATATTAAACTCCTTTTTGTTTCTATTCAGGTTTCTTTACAACGGCCTGTCCAGTTATTACAACATTATCAGTGCTGTTAGTACATACTGTAGTATTTAAAATGATAATGTTTTTTGCGTCTTTCTTTTCAACAACCTCTACTGAAGCTATACAATTGTCGTTAAAGTACACAGGTTTTAAAAATTTCAATTCTTGAGACATATAGATTGTGCCTGTACCTGGAAGTTTATTTGCAAGAACTGCCGAAATCAGAGATGAAACTAATAGACCGTGAACAATATTTTCTTTAAAAATACTATTTTTAGCATATTCAGAATCAAGGTGAATTGGATTTGTGTCTAAAGAAAGTTTTGAGAATTCAATTACATCCTCTTTAGTAAATGTTTTTTCAATGGTTGCCTTGTCTCCTATTTTAATATCTGAGTAATTAATACTACCACCTCCTTAATTCTTTGTATATTTATATATCTAAAGAGATTGACTCTAGTAGAATGGGTAATTTTTAATATGTAATAATATATGTATGTCTTGTTTATAAATATATACCCAAGTACTGTATTCTTTATCATATTTACATGGAATAAACCTTAGATAAATTGAAGGTATAGTATAACATATTGGGAAATGTGTCAACACAAATATTAGGTTTGATAAATACAAAAACATAGCTTAATAACATGGTAAAGAGATAAAAAATAAGAGAGGACATTTAAATTTAAATGCCTTCTCTTAAGTTATTTTTTCTGCAACTGACTTTAAAAAGATTCCAACTATTTGGGGAAATCTCTTAATGTCGGTTATATATGCAAAGTCATTTCCATATATTTTCTTTTCTGTGTCCAGATCTATTTCATGCCCTGTAAATACACCTAAGACATTAATTTCTTTTAGTTTTGCAATTAAAACCTTGTTGTAGGTGTCAAGTTGTGCAACTTCATCTACATAGTTTTTAATGCCCAAATCTTTTACGCCTACAAGGCCCAAATCCGTTTCGTCATTGGGTTTACCATCAGATAGAACAATTAATATTTTTCTGGTTTGTGAATTTTTTTCAATTAATTGTGTCATAAGTTTTATTGCAAGTCCATCTCTATTGCTTCCGGAGGCTGAGTACTTAAATATGTCTTTATTTTTTGCTCTGTTGTCATTGTAATCTCTGTACTTGTGAATAACTAAATAGTTAAAAAAGTTATTGTATCCGAAAACCCGCGTCTTTATATTTAACTGGGTTAGAGCTTCGGCGATTATAAAACCCTGAATGGCTATTTCAGACTCTCTTTCATTTTGAGAAGCAGAGGAGTCAAGTAGAATATCAATGCTAATGTCTCCGTATATATCTGTAAATTTCTTTTCAAATATTTTATTGTCTGAAGTATATAGACTCTTCCACACAGAGCCGGCTACAAGTTCACCTGTAGTACTTTTAATTTCATAGGACTCTGTATTTTTTAGAAGAGAGTTTTTTATAGTTTCAGATAAATTTTTAATTCCCCTTCTATAGTGGAGTTCATCTTCTAAAAACAGCTTTGTAGTTTCTTCATAGGACTTGTCTATCTTTGCTTTAAAGTAGGAGTTTTCATCTTCAAAGATTCCCTTAGTAAAGTGAAATTTTACTCCCTCGTGAATTTCAGTGGAGAGCTCTCTTTCTAAATTTTGCGTAACCTGAGCACTTAAATAACTGTTTCCATAGTGCTTTACTACAGACTTATACAAATCTATATTCATAAAGCTCTGTGCACTTGAATCATCAGTTAAAATATTTAGGCCGTTGTAGTCAGATGAAGTGAATTCTGCCGATTCTATAGTGTATTTTTCAAGGTTGCTCACGTCCATTTTGTTACTTGTGATATTTGGATTGTAATTACTTGTACTCATCTGTTCTTTAATTACTTTATTTAACTCTATTGTCTGCTGTACTTTTTTATTTGTGGGTAGGGTTTTATAAATGTGGAAGTACTTTTTGTATAAGTGTTTTAGAAATATTACATATTCATAGGTGTCCAGAGAATTAAAAGATAGTATTTCGTCAAGTAGTTCTTTGGCAATTGAATTTAATTTTGGAACTATATTTTGTCTGGATTCATAAAAGCCCTTTAAGATTTCATCAGATAAATCCTTAGAGAAAAGTGTCTCATATCTAAATAACATCTTTTTCTCATAGTCTTTTCTAAAGTCAATTACTCCGGGACGCTCTTTTACAATTTCAGACCTTACAGTATTTTCCAAAGTTAACTTTGCAATAGTCAATAGGTCTTTGGAGTTTGAATGAGTCTTAATATGAGAATTTACAAAGTCTAAAATATATTCTACATCAAAGTACCTGTAGTAGGCACCAAGTAAAATGGCACCATATTCACTTTCTATTAGTTCGTCAAATAAGTCGAAATTTATCTTGAAGGAGTAGTCTTCGGCTACAGTCCAAGTTAAATTTTCAAGTCGAGTCATCATTTAAAGAGCTCCTTGGATGTTAAGTTTCTTTCAAATAGAGTTCTCAAAGTGTCATCTACAATTTCAGTTTCATATAGGTCAAAGCTCTTGTGGCTCATTCCCATTTCAATGGACTCAGATATAGTTAAACCATATTCCATTAGAGAGATAGAGCTAATTAAACCACGCAGGTCAATTGACTTAGAAGAAATTTCAGAGTTGAGAGATTTTTTTTGAAGGTCTAGGAAAAACTTTGCAAATCTTTCTGTGTACTCGTCTTTCAAATTTGTTTTTTCTTTTAATATGCTAATTAAGTCTTCATGAGTTATAGTTGGCATGTCAATAACTAAAAATCTGGAAACGAGAGCTTCGTTTAAATCCCTTGTACCAATGTAGCCATAGTTCATAGTACCTATAAATCTAGTTGCCTCGTGAAGGTTTAATCTGTCATATCCAGGGACATCAATAATTCTTCTGTAGTCAAGTGCAGAGTGAACTACACTTAGAGCTTCGTTTTTTGCCATATTTATTTCGTCAAAAATTCCAAATCCTCCATACTCAGAAGCTTCGTATACAGGGCCTTTTTTTAAGATAACTTCGTTATTTTTAAAAGTATCAGAGCCGATTAGTGCTCCAACGTCTGTATTTATATTTAGAGAAATAGTCCAAAGTGGTCTATGAAACAGCAGAGCTAAATTTTCAGCCAAGACGTTTTTACCAGTGGCCTTTGGTCCTGAGAGTAGTATGTGGTTGCCGGAGAGTATTCCCGCAATTGACTTTTCCCAAACTGACTTTCCATAGTACTTAAATTTTGGATTTGGTATTCTATACTGTAGGTTACTATCTAATTTATAAAATTTTGTAAATTTATCTACTTCATTTAATAAATTTTCAGAAACCCCCTGTGTCTTTAAAAAATTAATTAATTCCATTTATTAAAATCCTCCGATTATTTTTATAGTTAGTAAAATTAAAACAAAAATTATTACAGGTCTCATGATTTTTTGAGAGTCTTTCATTGCAAGACTGGAGCCTACATAATTGCCTGCCATGTTAAATAGGGCACCTATAATTCCAAGTGGAATAATAATCTTGCCACTTAATAAAAATACAATTAGTGATGAAAAATTAGTTGCTAAATTTATTAGCTTTGAATTTCCGTTTGCATATACTACATTCATCTTTGCAAATACAGTAAAGGCTAAAATTAAAAAAGTTCCCGTACCGGGGCCGTAAAACCCATCATAACATCCTATGACAAATGAACTGAGGGAGGTTATAATATAAGTTTTTTTATTATAAACTATTTCCTGATCTAAATTTAAATTAAAGAGTTTTTTATTTAGTACTAAAAAACCTGCAATTGGAAGGACTATAATCATGAGATAGCTAAGTTGTTTTTCTGTAAATAACATTGTCAGCTTTGAACCTATTGCAGATCCAATAAAGGCAGTGATAATTGCAGGTATCATAAATTTCAAGTTTACAAATCCATGTCCAATAAATCTAATTGTGGAAATAAAAGTTCCGCAAGTTGACTGTAGTTTATTAGTTCCTATTGCAGTGTGAATTGGAAGACCTGCAAACAAAAAAGCCGGAAGGGAAATAAGGCCTCCTCCGCCTCCTATAGAGTCTACGAAGCCTGCAAAAAACAATAGCGGACATAAGATTATAAGTGTTTTAAATGTTAAATATTCCATAGGTCACCTCTAATTGATACAATACCATAAAAGATAGTTTCAAAGAAGTATTTTTGTGTATTAAAATAGTGAAAATTTTTCACATATAAAATAATTGGGATTAGGCACAAGACTGATGAATTTCAACGAAATTTCTATATTTTTTATTAAAATATCTTTAAAAATTTGCCTTGTATGGTATAATAAATTTGAAATAATATTTTCTGGAGGTTGTAATGTCTATTCTATCTCACAAGTTAATCAGTAAATTTAATAAAATTATAATAAATAACTGTCCTAATCTAAGTGTGAGAAAAATAGATTACGACTTGAGTTTAATTAATAAGTTAAGAGGAAAATTAAGTTTAATTGTGGGAATAGTATTTGAGGGTAGAAGTGTAACTAATTTTATGAGCAGTTTTATTTAAGGGAGTCTTTTTTAGATTCTCTATTTTTATTGGGGGCAAGCTAGAAAATGTTAAAGGATAAAAAACTTTTAAATGGTTTTCCATGAGGCAAAGCTAAAGTTAGTTGATTTTAAAATAAGTTTGGAAGATAGACACTAGAGAATTATCCTTAGTTTAGATTTATTGTGCAGTTTAGTCGCAATTTAGATATGGCACATTTAAAATAAGTCATAAGATTTAGTAAATAGGGTAGAGAAGTTCTTAGTTTAGAATGAGGGGTTAAGATGTGCGGAATTATTGGAATTTATTCAGATTCACCAGTAAATAAAAAATTGTTTTATGGACTCAATTCACTTCAACACAGAGGTCAGGAATCTTGTGGTATAACTGTTTCAAATTCAGAGACCTTACTAAGAGAAAGAGGAATGGGACTTGTAATTGATGTGTTTGATGAAAATAAGTTAAACAGGTTAGAGGGAAATTTGGGAATAGGACATACCAGGTACTCAACTGAGGGCGGAAATTACGAATACAACACTCAACCGCTGTTGTCTTTTACTAAGGGAACAGAAATATCTATATCTCATAATGGAAATTTAATTAACTATCAAATATTAAAGACCAGATTAGAAGAAGATGGAATGATGTTTCAAACAACTTCTGATACTGAAGTAATTTTGTTTTTAATTGCAAGATACTATAAAGATGACATTGTAGACGCTATAAAGAAGACTATGGACGTAATAGAGGGAGCATACAGCGTAGTTTTACTTTTAAAGGACAAGTTGGTTGCTTTTAGAGATAATAGAGGGATAAGACCCCTTGTAATTGGAGAGACTGAAAGTGGAGATACTGTAATTGCATCTGAAAATGCCCCTATTGAAATAATGGGAGGACGTGCAGGCAGAAATATTCTTCCGGGAGAAATAGTTGTAGTAGATGAAAACGGAATTAATTCCTATTTTCACGGTGGAGCTAAAAAACCTAAGCACTGTATATTTGAATATGTATACTTTGCAAGAGACGACGCCACTTTAGATAAGGTGAACTCCTACAACTTTAGAAGAAGATGTGGTGAGATAATTTCAAGAGAAGCTCCCTGTGATGTAGACTTGGTAGTTCCCGTGCCTGACAGTGGAATTCCATCAGCTATAGGGTATTCTCAAGAGACAAAAATTCCCTTTGCAGAGGGACTTGTAAAAAACAGATATATGGGTAGAACTTTTATAAAGCCAACTCAAGAAGAAAGAGAAATGGCCGTTAAGTTAAAGTTAAATCCGCTGCGCCATGTAATTGAGGGAAAGAAAATAGTACTAATAGATGATTCAATAGTTAGAGGTACTACATCTGCCAATCTCATAAGGAGAATGAGAGATGCGGGAGCCAAGGAAGTACACCTTAGAATAACTTCACCTCCTGTAGAATATCCTTGTTACTATGGAATAAACACCCCAAGCAGAATGAATTTAATTGCAGCAAACAATACAGTTGAAGAAATAAGAGAGAGAATAGACGCTGATTCACTTGCCTTTATTTCCATGGAGGGATTACAAAGTGCAACTTTAATTCGCGATGATAGATTTTGTAAAGCTTGTTTCAATGGGGAATATCCTGTTGACCCAGTAGTTATATAAGGAGAGAATTTAAATGATTGATTACAAAGATTCTGGAGTAGATATTGATTCGGGAAATAGGGCTGTAGAGCTAATGAAAGCTCACGTTAAGAAAACTTACACAAGTGGAGTATTTGGAGATATAGGTCTTTTTTCAGGTGGATTTAGCCTTAGAGAGTTTAAAGATATGGAAGATCCAATACTTCTTGCTTCAACAGACGGAGTGGGAACTAAACTCTTAATAGCTCAAAAAATGGACTCACACACTACGATAGGAATTGACTTAGTGGCAATGTGTGTAAATGATTTAATTTGTCAAGGTGCTAAGCCATTATTTTTTCTAGACTATATTGGAGCAGATAAAATAGTTCCTGAGAGAATTGAGAAAATTGTAGAGGGAGTTTCCAACGGATGTATTGAGTCAGGCTGCGCCCTTATTGGTGGAGAGACAGCAGAACTTCCTGGGATGTATGCAAAAGACGAATACGACCTTGCCGGATTTAGCGTTGGAATAGTAGATAGAAAAAATATAATTGACGGACAAAAGATAAAAGAGGGCAACACTATAATAGCTCTACAGTCTTCCGGACTACATTCAAATGGATATTCTCTTGCAAGAAAGTTATTTTTAGAAGAACTTGCAATGGATTTAAATGAAACTTTTCCAAATTCAGACAAAAGTGTTGGAGAAGTGCTGTTAACTCCTACAAAATTATATGTAAAGACCATAATGTATTTAGTTGAAAGACACAATATACTTGGAATTGCAAATATTACAGGTGGCGGACTTGTAGAAAATGTGCCAAGAATACTTCCAGAGGGACTTACAGCAGAGATGAGAGAAAGCTCTTGGGAAAAACCAATTGTATTTGATGAAATAATAAAATCCAACTTAGTAAAAAGAGATGAGCTATTTAGAGCTTTCAATATGGGAGTTGGAATGGTTTTAATAGTTGAAAATGAAAAAGCTGAGGAAATATTAAAAGACATAAATGAAAATACTGATGACAGAGCATTTATAATAGGTGAAATAGTAAAAGGCGAGGACGTTAAGATACTATGAAAATAGCTGTGTTAATATCCGGAACAGGTTCTAATTTAAAAGCCCTTATTGACGCACAAAAAAATAGAGAATTTAAAAGTGAAATAGTTTTAGTTCTTTCCAATAAAGATGCAAAGGGTTTGGAGTATGCAAGAGAAGCTGGAATTTCATGGGCAATAATAAAAACTGACGAAGAAATGCTTCAAGAATTAGAAAGTCACAGTGTGGATTTTATAGTCTTGGCGGGATATTTAAAAAAGATCAGTTCTAAAATATTAGATAAATATGAAAATAGAATTATAAATATTCACCCATCTCTGCTTCCTAAATATGGCGGAAGAGGATTTTATGGGCTTAGTGTTCACGAAGCTGTTTTTAAAAACAAAGATAGAGAAAGTGGTGTAACAGTCCACTATGTTAATGAAAAAGTTGATGGAGGAGAAATTATTCTTCAAGAAAAAATTGATATATCAAAGTGTAATAGCCCTGTAGAAATAAGAGATGAAGTTTTAAAAATAGAACACAGTATTTTAAAAAAGGCAATTGCAAAGATAGAGGAGGAGATATGAGAGCATTAATTTCTGTAACTGATAAGAAGAATGTTGATTATTTAGCTAAATCTCTAAGTGATTTGGGATATGAAATAGTATCTACTGGAGGTACGCTAAAGAAAATTTTAGACTCCGGAATCAAGGCAATAGATATAGAAGAAGTCACCGGTTTTCCAGAAATTTTAGATGGAAGAGTAAAGACGCTTTCTCCAAAAGTTCATGGAGCAATACTCTACAAGCGTGACGATGAAGAACATAAAAAGACAATTCTAGAACAAGATATTGAACCTATAGACATAGTAGTAGTAAATTTATATGACTTTCAAGGTGCATTAAAGACGAGAGACCATGACAATATAATAGAAAATATAGATATTGGCGGACCGACTCTAATAAGGTCAACTGCAAAAAACTATAAAGACGTCTTAATTGTAACTGACCCTTCAGACTATGAAGAAGTAGTTGAAAGGTTAAAAAATAAGACAGATGACTTAGAATTTAGAGAAAAACTTGCAGCAAAGGCATTTTCTCTCACAGCTTATTATGACTCAATGATTTCAAGGTACTTTTTAAATAGAACTTCACTTGATTCAAAGTACTACTCACTTGGATTTGAAAAGATATCTGACTTAAGATATGGAGAAAATCCATCACAAAGTGCAAAAGTCTATGAAGACAACTTTGTGGAGAGCTATCTTTCAAATTTAGAAATTCTACATGGAAAAGAAATGAGTTTTAACAACTATAATGATTTAAACGTTGCCGTTGAACTTGCAGCGGAACTTGGGAAAAATTCCGTAGTTGGACTAAAGCACGCAACTCCTTGTGCAGCATCAAAAGCAGAAAGTATTTATGAAGCTTATATAAAAACTTACAACGCAGATCCGGTTTCTATTTTTGGTGGAATAATTGCAGCCAATGGAATAGTTGACAGAGATACGGCAGTGGAAATGTCAAAAATATTTTTGGAGATAATTGTAGCTGAGGACTTTACAGAAGAGGCACTTGAGGTGTTAACTGAAAAGAAAAATATTAGACTTGTAAAAGTTGACTTTTCTCTTAGCTCTGTAAATATAGATGTTAAATATTTAAATGGAAAAGTTTTAATCCAAGATAAAGACCAAGCTGTAGATGGATTTGAAGTAGTTACAGATAAAAAACCTACAGACAGTGAAATAGAAGACTTAAAATTTGCAATGACAGTTGTAAAACACGCTAAATCAAACGCCATAGTAATAGCTAAAGACCTAGTAACTTTGGGAATAGGTGGAGGACAGACTTCAAGAATTTGGGCACTTGAAAGTATAGGGAATAATCATCCTGACAAGAGCTTTAAAAATTCAGTACTTGCCTCAGATGCCTTCTTTCCATTTGACGATTGTGTAACCCTTGCCGGTGAGATGGGAGTAAAATCCATTATTCAACCTGGTGGTTCAAAAAAAGATATAGATTCAATAAAAAAATGTAATGAGTTAAACATTTCAATGGTCTTTACTGGCCAAAGACACTTTAAACACTAGGAGGAACGATGAAAATATTAATTATTGGAAGTGGCGGAAGAGAATATGCTATTGCATATAATATTTTAAAATCAGTTAGCAATAGAGAGATTTATTTTGCTCCGGGAAATGGTGGAACAGAAGAACTTGGCAAAAATGTAAACATAGCTGCAGATGACGTAGACGCACTTTTAAACTTTGCAATTAGTGAAAAAATAGACTATACAATAGTTGGTCCTGAAGTGCCACTATGTATGGGAATTGCAGATAAATTTGAAAGTAAGGGTCTAAAAATATTTGGACCTAAACTTGAAGGTGCAATGTTTGAAAAGAGTAAGGCATTTACAAAGGACTTTTTAAAAAAATACAATATTAAAACAGCAGATTATTTAGAAAGTGAAAATTATGACGAGGCTTTTAACTTTGCCAAAGACCTGTTTGAAAAAAGTGGAAGAGTTGTAATAAAAGCAGATGGACTTGCTGCAGGCAAGGGAGTTTTAATTGCTGAAAGTGAAGAGGAAATAGTAGAGTTTTTAAAAGATGTAATTGAAGTTGGAAAGTATGGAGATAAAAAAGTTGTAGTTGAAGAGTTTTTAGACGGTTTTGAAATGTCTTTAATCTGTCTATGTGATACGGAAACTATTTTGCCTCTTCCCACTTCAAGAGATCACAAGAAAATAGGTTCAGGTGAAGTTGGACTAAATACCGGCGGAATGGGAACTTATGCACCTAATGCTGAAGCTGATGCCTTTTTAGATGACATAAAAGCTGAAATTTTAAATCCAATACTTGAGGGTTTTAAAAGTGAAAAAATAGACTATAGAGGAGCACTTTTTATTGGACTTATGATTACAGATGAGGGAATTAATGTACTTGAGTTCAATGCAAGATTTGGAGATCCGGAAACTCAATCTATTTTAGAATTAATAGACAACGATATTTTAGAGTTACTTACAAAAACTTCTGAGAGAAGATTAAAGGAAGTAAAGCTAAAAACTAATAATAAAAAAGCTCTATGTCTAGTTCTATCTGCAGGTGGATATCCTGAGAACTATGAAAAGGGAAGTGAAATAACAATTGCTAATGACTTAAAGGCAAAAGTATTTCACGCAGGAACCAAGTTAGAAAATGGAAAGTTAGTTACAAACGGCGGGAGAGTTTTAAATATTGTATACAGTTCAGAAAATTTTGACAATACAATAGAAACTGTATATAAGGACGTTAAAAAAGTTAACTTTAAAGATATGTACTACAGAACAGATATTGGACCTGGTGTAAAGAGAGTTTTTGTTAGAAAAAAAGACGAATTCGCCTATGAATCCAGAGAATTAGTAGAAGAAATTAAAAATGCACTTGGAATAAATTTAAAAAATATAAATATTTACAATAGATATGACATTGAAATAAAAGATTCAACACTTGAAGAAATTTTATATACAATACTGTCTGAAAAGCCAATAGACGACATATACTATGGAGAGTCAGCGTTAAAGTTGCAGTCAAAAATAAAAGATTCAATAGTTGTATCTTATTTGCCGGGACAATTTGACCAAAGAGAACAGGGACTACTAGATACAATTGCCCTAGTAAGTGATGAAGAAGTTAAGGCAAGTTCCAGCAGAGTTTATGAAATAGAAGGTGCAACGAGAGAAGAAATTGAAAAGATTGAAAGCTTTTTAGTAAATCCTGTGGACTCTCATAGAATTAACTTACTTGGAATTCCAACTACTTTAAAATCTCATGCAAAGGCAAATAGAAAAAACAGAACTTACACCGGATTTATTAAATTAGATAAAAATGGATTAAATAAATTTATAGAAGACCATGGTTTGGCAATGAGCTATGAAGATATTGAAATAGTTAGAGATTATTTTAAATCTGAAAATAGAGACCCAAATGAAACTGAAATTTCAATAATTGACACTTACTGGTCAGATCACTGTAGACACACTACTTTTAATACTGAATTAAATATTGAATTTAATGAAAAAACTGAATTGGACAAGATGATAAAAGAGAGTTTTGACAGATATTTAGCTATTAGAGAAGAGTTGAATATTACAAAACCTATAAGTCTTATGAGTTTTGGAACTATACTTTCAAAGTATTTTAGAGAAAAGGGCGAGTTAGAAGACTTAGAAATTTCTTCTGAAATAAATGCCTGTTCAGTAAAAGTAAAAGTTAGAGTGTTTAATGGAGATAAGGAAGAACTTAGAGACTACCTACTGATGTTTAAAAATGAAACACACAATCACCCTACAGAAATAGAACCCTTTGGAGGAGCAAGCACCTGTCTTGGAGGAGCAATAAGAGACCCACTAAGTGGTAGATCTTTCGTATACCAAGCTATGAGAATAACAGGAGCAGCTGACCCAAGAACACCTATTTCAGAAACACTTGCAGGCAAACTTCCTCAAAAGAAAATAACAACTGAAGCAGCAGCGGGATATTCTTCTTATGGAAATCAAATAGGACTTCCAACGGGATACCTTGATGAAATATATCACGAGGGATATGTGGCTAAGAGAATGGAAGCCGGAGCAGTTATGGCTGCAGCTCCTATTGAAAACGTAAAGAGACTGGACCCTGTAAACGGAGATTTAGTTTTACTACTAGGGGGAAGGACAGGACGAGATGGAATTGGAGGAGCAACAGGCTCTTCAAAGGCTCACAAAAAATCTTCAATTGAAACTGAATCGGCGCAAGTTCAAAAGGGAAATGCCACAGAAGAGAGAAAAATTCAAAGGTTGTTTAGACGAGAAGAAGCTGCAAAACTTATAAAAAAATGTAATGACTTTGGAGCGGGAGGAGTAAGTGTTGCAATAGGAGAACTTTCTGATGGAGTGGAAATTTATTTAGACAGAGTTCCACTAAAATATGAAGGACTTTCTCCAAGAGAAATTGCAATATCTGAATCTCAAGAGAGAATGGCACTCGTAATAGACCCTAAGGACTTAGATGAGTTTAATAAGTACTGTGATGAAGAAAATCTTAAAGCTACAGTAGTTGCAAAAATTACTGACAAAAATAGAATGCTTATGAAATTTGATGACACAGTAATTTGTGATATGAGTTATGACTTTATAAATACTAATGGAGCTAGAAGGACTCAAGATGTAGTAGTTACAAGTGAAGACGTTCCAAGTATTTTAAAAGATGAAAACTTAGATCCAAAGAGTTTAAAAGAACACTTAAGTGATTTAAACACTACTTCAAAGAAGAACTTAATAGAACTATTTGACCCATCTGTGGGAAGAAACACTGTTTTAAATCCACTTGGAGGAAAAGAGAGATTAAATCCAATACAGACAATGGTTGCGAAAATTCCTTCATTTGAAAAAGACGTTAGAACAGTTTCACTTATGAGCTACGGATTTGACCCATATATTTCAGAAAAGTCTCAATATTTGGGAGGATACTATGCAGTAATAGAATCTATTGTAAAAATTGCAGCAACAGGAGCTCCTATAGATAAAATCAGACTTTCATTCCAAGAGTTTTATGAAAGACTAAGAGATGAAAAAATATGGTCTAAACCACTTAAATCTCTACTTGGAGCCCTAGAAGCATCAGAGTTTTTTAATGCACCTCCAGTTGGCGGAAAAGATTCAATGAGTGGAAGCTTTGAAGAATTAAACGTACCACCAACTTTAATTTCCTTTGCAGTTACAACATCTGACATAGAAAGTATAATTTCACCGGACTTTAAGGGCAAAGGAAAAATAGGTTTAATAAAAACTCCAATGAATAAACTTGGAATGTTGGACTTAAACAAATTAAAGGAAAACTTAAATAAATTAAAAGTAGAAATAGATTCAAAAAATATTATTTCTGCAACTGCAATAACAGCTAGGGGAACACTTCCTCAAATATATGAAGCTGCAATTGGAAATACAGGATTTAATATAAAATTAGATGACCTTTACAGCCCTCTATATGGAAGTTTTATAGTTGAATATTTAGAGCCTAGAGATTTTATAGAAGAAGCCGGAAAATTCAGTGACGAAATAGTAGTAAATGGAGTTAAACTTGATGAGTCAGAGCTTAGAACAGCTTATTTACACACACTTGACGGTATATTTAAACCTGTAGAAGAAATAAAACTAGTTGATAGAGAAAATAATAAGGTCAGTCCAAGAAGAACTAAATCTAAAAAGACAGTTGAAAAACCGCTAGTTGTAATACCGGCATTCCCTGGAACAAACTGTGAATGGGATACAAAAGATGCCTTTGAAAACTACGGTGCAATAGGAGAAATATTCCTATTTAAGAATAGAGACAATGAAGACATTAAAAATTCAAAGAAGGAATTTGCAGATTTAATTAGAAAATCTCAAATACTGGTACTACCTGGAGGATTTTCACTGGGAGATGAACCTGATGGCTCAGGAAAGTTTATAGCTAATGTGTTAAGAGCTAAAGAAGTTTCTGAGGCAATAGACTATATGTTAGAGGAAAATGACGGTTTAATACTGGGCATATGTAATGGATTCCAAGCTCTAATAAAGACAGGACTACTTCCAAGCGGAAAAGTAAAAGAAGTTTCTGCTGAAGATCCAACTCTTACATTTAATACTTGTAGAAGACACATTGCAAAATTTGTAGACACTAAGTTAAAGACAAATAACTCACCTTGGTTAAGCGGATTGGAAGTTGGAAAGACTTATACAATGCCTATATCTCATGGTGAGGGAAGAGTTGTAGCAAGTGAAGAAGCATATGAAGAACTCCTTGAAAATGATCAAATAGTTTCCGTATATGAAGTTTCTCCTAATGGCTCAGACTATAACATTGAGTCAATAATGTCCAAAGATGGAAAGATTTTAGGAAAAATGGGACATGCAGAGAGAATTGGCGAAAACTTGTTTAAAAATATCTACGATGTAGAACTTCAAAATATATTTAAATCAGGAGTAGATTATTTTAAAAAATAAAGGCAATTGAACAAAGAGGTAAAATCTAATTAGATTTTACCTCTTTTGCTTAAACTTATTTAAAAATTGTAACAATATATTTGACTTGTTTAACACAAAAATCTGTTAATATATACTTTAAGGAGATGGTACAATGAAAAAAATTAAAAAGTTTTATTCTCTGGCTATTGCCGGCGTGCTTTTAGCTGGAATTTCAGGGCAAGTAAAAGCTGAGGGTAACAACGTAACTTTACCTAAGTTTAATGTGACTTTAAACGGTCAAAAAGTG
The DNA here is from genome assembly GCF_900129925.1 of Anaerosphaera aminiphila DSM 21120. Classification (GTDB taxonomy): domain Bacteria; phylum Bacillota; class Clostridia; order Tissierellales; family Peptoniphilaceae; genus Anaerosphaera; species Anaerosphaera aminiphila. The sequence continues at coordinate 21,167 of NZ_FQXI01000006.1, forward strand.
GAAAATGAATATTCTAAATATCCACTAATTGTCTATAAGGACATCACATACTTTCCAATGACTTACAATACTACTAGATTTTTAGGGGTAGAGACAAATTGGAATGAATCCAGTGGATTAGACATCAAGAAAACTGGAATAGCAGGTAATTTTGACAACTATAAAACTGATGTAAAAAATGTGGAGTCATATCAAGTTAGTATTCCAACATTTAAAATTACAGTAAATGGAAAAGTTGTAGACAATAGCAAAGAAGAATTTCCACTTTTAGTATTTAGAGATGTGACATATTTTCCAATGACTTGGAAATTTTCTGTAGATGAATTTGGTTGGGAATACAACTTTACTAATGAAAATGGACTAGTTATAAAGTCTACAGTTAAAAAAGTAGAGGAAAAGAAAACTGAAGAAAAGAAAGTTGAAAAAGCTGAAAGTGAGTATAAAGATTCTTCAAAGACAGTATTTTACAACGGATACTACTATGTAGTAAAGACAAATGGAAAAGACTATAGACTTTTTAAAGACAATATAGTTGGTCAAGAGTCTAAAATGGTAAGTGACAAAGAAATCAAAGATATAGTTCAAGATGGAAATAAATTGTACTTTGAATCTGACAAGACAGTTTACTACTATGATATGGACAAGGGCTCAGTAAATACTGCACTTTCAAATGCCACAGTTAAAGATGGCAAAATTGTATCTTTAGATAAGGACATCTACTGGGTAAATGCAAAAGATGGAGAACTCTATTCAAAGGACAATAAAAAATTAAATGAAGGCGCAACAGTAATTACCTTAGAAAAAAAATTAGATTATGTTATTGCAACTTTTAATGACGATAAAGATGCAAAATATAAATTAATTGTCTTTGATAAAGATGGAAAAGAAGTTTACAAAACAGAAAATGAAGTTACAGATATAAAAATAGAAAATAACGAATTGACATTTGTAAATAAAAAGACAGATAGAACAGAAACTATAAAATTAGATAAGTAAAAAAACAGCCGAAGATAAAATTTTGTCTTCGGCTTTTACATTAAGATAATATTTCGTTTTCATCATACATTTTTTTAATGTTTTCAGTAGCTGACTTAATATCTTTTTTTGAAAGTATGGCTGATACCACAGCGTAACCTGCAAGTCCAAAGTTTTTAAGTTTTGGAATTGTAGTTTCATTTAGTCCTCCTATTCCCACTACGGGAATATCTACGGAGGAAATTATTTTTCTTAGTTCATCAAGAGAGCAGAGCTTGGCATCATCTTTTGTAGGAGTTGAAAAAAGGGCTCCTGCTCCTAAGTAATCAGCTCCATTTTTTTCTGCTTCAAGGGCTTGTTCTACAGTTGTAACAGATATTCCTATAATCTTATCTTCGCCCAATATTTTTCGAGCATTTAGTATATCTATGTCACTTTGTCCCAAGTGAACTCCTGCTGCATCTACACAAAGCGCAATATCTATTCTGTCGTTTATTATAAGTGGAATATGATATTTATCAGCTATGTGTTTAACTTCAAAGGCCTCTCTTAAAAAGTCTTTGGAGCTTAAGTTTTTTTCTCTTAGTTGAACTACAGTAGCTCCACCTAAAATTGACTGTTCAACAGCTTCCGGAAGAGACTTAGAACTTATTACATTGTCAGTTACCAAGTATACGCTTAAATTAAAGTTTTTCAATTTTAATAGCTCCTTCAAAAATATATTCGTCAATAGTGGAGAGCTCATTAAATATATTTACATGAAAACTTCCAAGACCTCTGTAGTTTTCAAAAGCTCTTTCACCTGAAATTGCCATTAGAGCAGTGGCATAAGTAGAAGCAAGTAGAAAGTCTTCTTCTACGGCAGCTGATGCCGCAATAAGGCCTGTAAGCATACAACCTGTACCTGTGATATTTCCCATTTCTCTACATCCGTTTTTTACTACATAAGTAGTTTCAGAGTCAGTTATAATATCTTTTTCTCCAGTGGCTACACAGATACAGTTATATTTTTTAGCTACTTTTTTTGCCATTGAAATTATATCTAAACTTTCATCAAGAGATGATGCATCAACTCCCTTAGTGTTGGAAACTGAAGATGCAATATATGCTATTTCCGAATAGTTTCCATGGACAATATCTACACTTCTTTCAAGTATAGATATAGTGGATTTATTTCTAAGAGACGATGCTCCGGCTCCAACTGCATCTAAAATTACCGGAATATTTTTTGAAACTGCAAGGTTTTGTGCAACTTCCATTGATTTTAAGACAGGGGAATTTAGTGTTCCTATGTTTATATATAGTGCCTTTGAAATACTTACAATTTCTTCAACTTCATCTATGGAGTCTGCCATTATTGGAGAGGTACCTATGGAGAGAAGTGAGTTTGCAACGTCATTTACAGTTACATAATTTGTAAGACAGTGAACTAGAGGATTTACATTTTTAATCTTTTGCATTATTTTATTTATTTCATTTAAAGAATTCATACTATGCCTCCTTGTTAAAAAAATTAAAAAAGTGATTTACAGGTCCGTTGCCCTTGCCAATGTGAATGTCATTCTTTATGGCTTCTGTAATATACTTTTTAGAAAGAGAAACTGCTTCTTCTAAACTGTATCCTAGTGCTAAGTTTGATGCTATTGAAGAGGAGAGAGTACATCCTGTTCCGTGAGTGTTCTTTGTATCTATTTTTTCCGTTTTATACTCTGTAAATGTGTTTCCGTCATATAGAACGTCAATGGCATCTCCAATATAGTGCCCACCTTTTAAAAGCACAGCTCTACAGCCTAAGTTAAGTATTTTTTCTGAAGCTTCTTTCATATCACTTAAAGTTGAAATTTTCATTTGCGAGATCTTTTCAGCTTCAGGAATATTTGGCGTAATTAAGTCACAAAGTGGTATTAGTTTTTCAATTAAAGTATTTATAGAATTTTCTTGCATTAGAGCATTTCCACCCTTTGCATACATAACTGGGTCAAGCACAATATTGTTTGGTTTATACTCCAGTAATTTATCTGCTACGGTACTCATAATATCTGAGTTAGATAGCATACCAATCTTAACTGCGTCTGTTCCAATGTCCTCGTAAATTGAGTCGATTTGCTCATCTATCATTTTTAAGCTGACGTCTTCAATGTCGATTACACGCATTGTATTTTCAGCTACAATTGATACGATTACACTCATTGCGTAGACCCCATGAGCACTCATAGTCTTTATATCTGCTTGAATTCCAGCTCCGCCGGAAGGATCTGATCCAGCGATAGTAAGTACTTTTTTCATATATTTCCTCCAAATAAGATTGTTGACTTATTTTGTCAACAGATTTTAAACAAGCTTTTAAAAATTAAAAATTTAATTACTTTAAAAGCAACTGACAAAAACTTAATTGAGAGATATTTTTGCAATAAAAAAATCTCCCTAGGGAGATTATACAAATGCTCCCTTCGACGGTATTAACCGACAGGTTCCAAGGGTCAGGTCTTAAACCTTCTCAACTTTACAGTTCCCCCGCATAAAATTAATATATCACAATGATAAAGCTGTGACAATATTATTAAATATTATTTTAGTAATTAGATAAAATTGGTTTACTTAGATCTTCGTTTTCAGCAGCTGTAGTATCTTTTCCGGCATTAGAAGAACAAATGCTAAAAATAGAAACATAGTCTTCGCCATCAACTTCAAAAAATACTTCCACATCTAAAATTTCCAAGTAGTATTTTTGATACTGAGTTCTATATCTTTGAACTTCATAATTATATCCGTTATTAGACTTTAAAAGTTCTCCTTCTACAACTTTATTTTCCTTTTCATCTTTATATGAAGCCGGATATATTGAAAGTTTTATACTTGGATTACTCTCAAGCTCAATTTCAGACTTATCCTCTAAAAACTTAAAGTATAGATTTTTGTCTTCTTCTGTGTATACACATGGTATGTCACCTTCCACCTTGCCTTTAGATTTGTTGAGTAGCTTTGATTTTTCTTCCGAACTCAAGGAATTGTACTCATCAAGTTTAAAAGTGTTTATAATGGGCTTTCTGTCGTCGGTAGAAACTTTTACTTCGACACTTATATCTGTAGTTGAATTGTTTCTAAACATATTAGGTGTCTTGCCAAATTTATAGTATAAAAATATTAAAGCCAATGCGGCAAGTATTAAGGGCCCGATTATTTTTTTTATTGAAAATTTCATATTTTCTCCTTACAAAAAGTAGTTTTTTAATTATATTGCAATAGTTTACTTAACCTCTAAAATTCTCTCATTAATCATTTTTCTAATTAAGTCTGCCGGAATATTTTCGTCAATAGAAAAGTGAACAGAGTTTTTACTGGTTTTTTTATAAGCATTCAGTTGATCTTTAAAAGTATTTTTGGTCATAGGGCTAGTATAAAAGGCAATGCCACCTTTTACAGTTTCTATTTGCGCCAGGTATTTACTTTTATAGTAGAAAGTAGGAACTCCCCAAGCTATTTTCTCACTAATATTATCTGAGGCAGAAAGTATAGCTTTTCTCAGTATATCTAATTTTTCAAATTGTATTTCACTTAAATTTAAAAAATAATCTTCAATAGTAATAATTTCTTTCAAAAACATCGGGCTCCTTTGTTGTTTCAAATTTTATCATAAAATATTGGCAAAAAATATACTTTGATTTTTATTTGTCTTGTAATGATATAATAATTATTATATGCAATTAATCTAAATTATCCAATAGAGTAAATATTTTATTTTCATATTGGATTTTATTTTAATAGTTTTTACAAAAGATAATTTATATGTTAAAGTATCATAAATAAATTTATAAGTAAGTATTTGAAATGAGTGGTAACTTTAATAAGGTTTCATTTTAGAGGAGATTAATATGTTTGAAATATTATATAACAATAAAAAATATATTCCAAAAGCAGCTCTAAAAATAAATTGTTCAGATTATTTAGTTTTGGCAATGGACTTAGATGATAACTTCATCTTTATTCACAGCAAGGATATATTTGAGTTAAGGGAAAATCCTGAAATATTAAAAGATATTTTAGTGCCTTTAACTAAAGATGAAATATACAACATGAAACAGTCAGAGCTAAAGAAAAAAGACATAGTTGAATTTAAAAATATAAAGTTAAATGCATTAAATTTTAGAGAGCTGTTGAGTTTATATAAAAAGTTTGAGTTTGCCGAAGAGGGCAGTTCAGTAGTTTTTAAAAGTAGAATAGTATCAGGTTTAAAGAAAAATTTATATGACTGCAAAAACAATGGGAAAGTTGACTTTAAAGATGATATAAAGAGTTTAATAAAAAACAGTTATGAATTTAATTTGGGAAGCGTAAGTGACTATGAATTAAAAGAAATTTTAATGGAATACACAGTTTTTTTAAAGACAAAAGTCTACGAAAAAATGAGTTTATATGAACTTTTAAAAGAGCACTCAAGATTTGTAAATGTTTTAAATGGAAATATGGAAATTGAAAAGTTGGGATTTCCAAATGTAGACTTATTTACACTAAGAGATTCCATAGAGCCGGCTGTAAGGGTTTTAATTTATTTAAAAGAGGATATAATTTTAACAGAGCTCTTAAATGTGACAAGACATGCTCTTGAAAAAAATCCCTTTACAATCAAGCGAAAAGACATTGAAGAAGTAGATGAAGAATTTCATTTTAATGAAGAGGCGAAATTTAACTACAACTATTTATTTTATGAGTCTTTGGGAATAGATACGGATTTTGCATATGATGAGCTTTCAAATTTAAATAAGTGGGAATTTAGTGAAGTTTCAGAGCATTTATTTAAAATAAGTGAAAGTGTTTTAAAGGAATATAAGGACAGAGATGAATTTTTAAACGCCTGTAAGGAAAGTTTAATAGTCTATGAAGACGTAGAATTTGTAAAGTATTTTATAAGTCACTTGTTTACAACACTAGAACGAGGTTAAATTTCAAAAAGCTTTACAAATATGAATAATTGTGGTACTCTATTTAGGTAAATTTTAATATAGGGTCATTGTGACTAAAATTAAGGGTTAGTCCTTTTTTATAGGAGGTGTTTTTATGGCCGATAAAGTGGTTTTAGAGTGTACAGTGTGTAAACAGAGAAATTACAATACTTTTAAAAACAAGAAGAACACGACAGAAAGATTAGAACTTAAGAAATATTGTAAATTCTGTAAAGATCATACAATGCATAAAGAAACAAAGTAATTTAAGAGGAGGAAAGAAATTGGCGGCAAAGGATTCTGTAAAGAAAGCTGAAGAAAAGAAAAGTTTTTCTAAATACTTCAGGGGAGTAAAGTCTGAATTCAAAAAAGTTGTATGGCCAACTAAAAAACAAATTTTAAATTACACTCTTATCGTAATTGTAGCGTGTATATTATTTGCGCTTTTATTAACTCTATTTGATAAGTTAGTAACGTTTGTTTTGAGTTTTATCTATGGATAATGGTGATAATGTGGACGAACAAGTAAATTTAGATGATAGGGAAAAAGAAGCTAAGTGGTATGTGATTCATACCTATTCAGGTCACGAAAATAAGGTAAAAGCTACTATGGATGCCATGGTAGTAAACAGAGGAATGCAGGATTTAATTTTTGACACACAAGTTCCATTAGAAGAGTATGTTGAAAACAAAGATGGAGTTAAAAAAGTCAAAGAGAGAAAAATGTTTCCAAGTTATGTACTTGTTAAAATGATTATGAATGACGAATCCTGGTACCTTGTAAGAAATACAAGGGGAGTTACGGGATTCGTAGGGCCTGGCTCAAAGCCGGTGCCACTTTCAGACGAAGAGGTAAAAGTACTTGGTGTAAATAGTCAAGAAGAAAACTTTGAAAAATATGAAGTTGGAGAAAGTATCAAAGTAATAAATGGACCTTTCAATGACTTTATAGGAAAAGTGGACTCCTTTAACTATGATAAGCAAAAAGTAAAAGTTGTTATCTCAATGTTTGGACGTGACACTTTAGTTGAATTGGATTTTAATCAAATAATTAAACAGTAACATGAGAAGATGAGTTTACCTCATTCTTCACAAAGTGGGAGGGATATTCCCGCTCAAACCACAAGGAGGAAAGAAAATGGCAAAAAAAGTAATAGCTTTAGTAAAATTACAAATTCCAGCTGGTAAGGCAACACCAGCACCACCAGTAGGTACAGCACTTGGACCTCATGGCGTAAATATTATGCAGTTTACTAAGGAATTTAATGCGAAAACTCAAGACCAAGCTGGTCTTATAATACCTGTAGTATTAACTGTGTATCAAGACAGATCATTTACATTCATAACTAAGACACCACCTGCAGCAATTCTTATTAAGAAAGCAATTAATCTAAATTCAGGTAGTGGAGAGCCTAACAAGAAAAAAGTTGGAAAGATAACACAAGCTCAATTAGATGAAATTGCAAAGACAAAAATGCAAGATTTAAATGCAGGAAGTCTTGAAGCTGCAGCTAAAATGGTTGCAGGTACAGCAAGAAGCATGGGTGTAGAAGTAGAAGGATAGTGGGAGGAAATTTCCGTCAATACCACAAGGAGGGATTTTAATGCCAAAAAGAGGTAAAAAATATATAGAGAGCGCAAAGCTTGTAGACAGAGAAAAGTTATATGATGCAAGCGAAGCTTTAGAGCTAGTGCAAAAGACATCAACAACAAAGTTCGACTCAACAGTTGAACTTGCTGTAAGATTAGGGGTAGACCCTAGACATGCAGACCAACAAGTAAGAGGTACAGTAGTACTTCCTCATGGAACAGGTAAAACTAAAAAAGTTCTCGTACTTGCAAAAGCAGATAAGATTCAAGAAGCATTAGATGCTGGAGCTGATTATGCAGGTGGAGAAGATTATGTTGAAAAAATCCAAAAAGAAAATTGGTTTGGCTTTGATGTAATGATTGCAACACCTGATATGATGGGTGTAGTTGGTAAAATAGGTAGGGTTTTAGGACCTAAGGGATTAATGCCTAACCCTAAATCAGGAACAGTAACTTTTGATGTTGCTAAAGCTGTTGAAGAGACAAAAGCTGGTAAGGTTGAGTATAGAGTTGACAAAGCTGCTATAATTAACGTGCCAATAGGAAAAGTATCTTTTGGAGCTGAAAAGCTACAAGATAACTTTAACGTTTTAGTTTCTGCAATAATTAAGGCTAAGCCGGCATCAGCAAAAGGACGTTATTTAAAAAGTGTTACAATTGCAACAACTATGGGCCCTGGAATTAGAATCAACGGTCAAAAGTTAATGGAACAATAAAAAACACCTATGAAGTGGAGAAATCCACTTCTTTTTTTGTATTATGCCAAAGATTTTTATAGTGTAAGAGGATAAAATTAAAAATATTAATTAAAACCGGAAATAGTATTGACAAAGACTAGTGGATTTGATAATATTACAGACGGTAAAAATAACCGCAGACAGTAGGGAGCAATTGCTTTAATAATCCTACCGAGGTATAAGAATATCGGATTTAAATATTATTTCGATTTTTTGTAATCTCATCTGGTCTGCGATGAGATTTTTTATATATTCAGGGGGTGAAAGAGTGAAAGAAGAAAAACTTCAAATGAAATCCCAGTTAGTTGACGAGATTAAAGAAAAAATTCAAGGCGCACAAAGTGTAGTGCTTGTAAATTACAGAGGTCTAGACGTAGCTGAAGTTACTGAGTTAAGATCACAGTACAGAGAAGCTAATGTAGATTATAAAGTTTATAAAAACACTATGATGAGACGTGCTTTTGAAGAACTTGGCTATGACGAAATAGGAGAATTCCTAAAGGGACCAAGTGCCGTTGCTTTTTCAATGGAAGATGTAGTAGCTGCAGCAAAAGTTACTTCTAAATTTGCAGAAACACATGAAAAACTTGAAATTAAATCAGGTTTAGTAGATGGAAAAGTTATTTCTAGTAAAGAAATAGAACAACTTGCAAAATTACCAGCAAAAGAAGTGTTAATAGCTCAAGTACTAGGTGGATTAAACGCACCAATTCAAGGTTTAGTAAACGTACTAAACGGAAATGTAAGAGGACTTGCAGTAGTGTTACAAGCTATTGCAGACAAAAAAGCAGAAGAAGCTACAGCTTAAGAGTAGCTATATAATTTAAAATTATTTGGAGGTATATAAGATGTCAGAAAAAGTACAAGGACTTATAGAAGAAATTAAAGGTTTAACAGTTTTAGAATTATCAGAAGTTGTAAAGGCTTTAGAAGAAGAATTCGGAGTTTCAGCAGCAGCACCTATGGCAGTTGCAGCAGCACCAGCAGCAGGTGGAGCAGCACCAGCAGCTGAAGAAGAAAAAACTGAATTTGACGTAGTTCTTAAAGAAACTGGAGCAGAAAAAGTTAAAGTTATTAAAGTAGTTAAAGACTTAACTGGTCTTGGACTAAAAGAAGCTAAAGCTTTAGTTGACGGAGCACCAAAGGCAATTAAAGAAGGAATCGCTAAAGAAGCAGCAGAAGAAATGAAAACTAAACTTGAAGAAGTTGGAGCAGTTGTAGAACTTGCTTAATTAATTCAAATTTAAAGCAGTCACTTAGGTGGCTGTTTTTTTATGCTTTTTATAATTAAATTAACAGTATATTTGACTTATTCAACACTCTGATAGAAAAATTTTACATAAGTTGGCAGTAAATTCTATCCATTCACAACTATGTTGTTCATGGGGATTTTTGTATAAAAACCATGACAAGAAACCTAATTCAATTTACTTTGACTAATTATAGAAAGTTATTATACAGTTACGTTAGCCAAATCAGTCGTAGTTTTCAACCAAGCCTTTGACCTTGGGAAAACCTGACATTGGGCCTACGACGAAATCAAGGATTTCTGTTAGGTCTCAAAGGTTTCTATAGATTGTTAGCAGTAAATTTCAGTGGCTAAAATCTTATTCTTTTTTTGGCGTTTCAAGGGTGTAGCAGTAAATTCTATCCACTCGCTGATACTCGTGGAGAATTCTTGCATAAAATCTATGACGGAACTAAAGTTCCTATAGATTGTTAAAGGGGAGGGAGTTTGAGGGAGGGCTATGAGGGAAAATCGCAATTCCCTTTGCCCTCCCTCAAGAATTTATTAAAATCAATTTTAAAGAAAAACAAAGATATATACTAAAATTATATTTTAATTGAAATAAAAATTTAATTTCAAATTAAAAGTTTCTATAAATTATTAAACAATGAAATTAAAGAATAGCAATAAAATCTATGAAGAAACTATGACAAGTAACCTAATTCAATTTACATTGACTAATTATAGAAAGTCATTATACAGTTACGTTAGCCAAATCAGTCGTAGTTTTCAACCAAGTCTTTCAGCCTTGGGAAAACCTGACATTGGACCTACTACGAAATCAAAGATTTCTGTTAGGTCATTAGAAGTAAATTTCAACCAATCGAACTTCGTTCTCTTGGGAAATTCTTGCATAAAATCTATGACGGAACTATGACAAGAAACCTAATTCAATTTACATTGACTAATTATAGAAAGTCATTATACAGTTACGTTAGCCAAATCAAAGATTTGGACTCCACTGTATCTGACCTACCATCAATTTACTTCATAAATTGGGTTAGGTCATTATATGTTATAATATTTTAAAAGGTTTAATTTAAGGGAGCTAAGAATGAAGAGATACATATTTGACGAAGTGGAAAAAATGAAAGACAAGTTAGTTTTTTCAACTCCGGGACATAAGTCAAAAGACTATTTTGACTTTAACTATAAAAATGATGTAACGGAAACTATTAATACTGACAATTTATTAAATCCTGATGGGTGTATATTAAAGTCTCAAGAGGCAGTTGCAAGTGTTTTTGGAGTGAAGAGTTCACACTATATAGTAAATGGCTCTACAAGTGCTCTGCAAATTGCAATGGGGTTGGTTACAAAGCCTGGAGATAAGGTATTAATGCAGAGAAATTGCCACAAGTCAATTTACAATGGGCTCATAATTAACAGCTTAACTCCGGAGTACGTAAGTGCAGTTTACAATAGAGAATACAATTTAATAACGGGAATTGACCCAGGGGAAATCGAAAAAAAATTAAAAGAAAATCCCAATATAAAAACAGTTATATTAGTGAGCCCAAATTATTTTGGAGTTTGTTTAAGGCTTAGAGAAATAGCTGATATAGTGCATAGATATGGGGGGTACTTAATTGTTGATGAGGCACATGGTACGCATTTACAGTTTTCTAAGGCAAGGGAGTACTCGGCAGTTAACTGTGGTGCAGATATAGTTGTACACTCAACTCACAAGACAATTCCAAGTCTTACTCAATCGTCACTACTTCACATAAATACAGATAGAATAGACAGTAAAAGAGTTATAAAAACTATAAATTTACTTAGCACAACTTCACCTTCTTATTTAATTTTGCAATCATCAGAATTTGGAATTGAATATATGAATAGGTGTGGCTTGGATAGGTTGTCTTTAAATGAAAAATATATAGAAGACATGAAAGAAGAATTAAAGGGGAAAGTAAATTTTTTGAAAAGTGATTTAAAAGATGAGACTATTGCACATATAGATCCAAGTAAGATTCTTTTTAGGATAGATGGATACAGTGGTTTTGACATTGTAGAAAAGTTGTTTTTAAGCTATAATATAAGATTAGAAATGGGTGATTTGTACTATGCTCTTGCCCTTTCTACGGTGGCAGATGAAAAAGAGGATTTTTTAAAGCTTCAGGAAGCTCTAGAGGATTTATCCAGGGATAAATTTTGTAGTTCTATGAATTTTAAATCTGTCAAAGAAATAAAGCCAACTATTAAATTAGAGCCAAGAGAGGCTTTTTATAGGGACAGTAAAGAGGTAGAGCTTGAACAGTCGGTTGGAAAAATTGCCGCTTGTATTGTAGCTGCCTATCCTCCGGGAATTCCCATAGTATCTTTTGGAGAGCTTATAACTGAGCAAGTAGTTAGAGAAATTAAAGACTATATAAATAGTGGGATTGAAGTAATAGGAGTATCAAATAATAGATTAGAGGTAGTTGTATGAGTGGAATATTTGTTACTTTTGAAGGACCAGATGGTTCGGGGAAGAGTACTATCGCTGAAATGGTCTATGAGAATTTAAAGGACCAATATAGCATTATAAGGACAAGAGAGCCAGGAGGAACGGAAATTTCTGAAAAAATCAGAGATTTAATTTTGGATACAGCAAATGTTGAAATGACAAGTAGAACAGAGGCACTACTATATGCAGCATCTAGAGCTCAACATGTGGAAGAAAAAATTGTTCCTGCACTTGAAAGTGGAGTAACAGTGCTCTGTGAAAGATTTGTGTTGTCCTCAATAGCTTATCAGGGCTATGGCAGGGGTCTGGGCGAAGAAAGTATAGTTATGATTAATGAATTTGCAACAGGCGGCATAAAGCCCGATATTGTATTTTTATTTGATGTTGGAGACAATGCTTCTGAAAATAGAAAAATAAAACTTGGCGGTGATAGACTTGAGACAAGTGGCGATTTATTTCACAGTAGAGTTAGAAGTGCCTATGAAGAGCTGTCAAAAAGGGATAAGTTTTATGTAATAGATGCAACAAAGAGTATTGAAGAAGTTTTTAACAGCTGTATGGAAGTTTTAAAAGCTAAATTGGAGGAAAACATATGAAACTTGTAATATCAATAGTACAGGATGTAGATGCTGACAATTTAATTGAAGAGATAACTAAGGCGGATTTTAGAGTTACAAAGATGAGTAGTAGCGGTGGATTTTTAAAAAGTGGAAATACAACACTTTTAATAGGTGTAGAAGACGAGGGAGTAGATAATGTTCTGGCTATAATAAGGAACAACTGTAAGGAAAGAGAAATTACAAAAGTAGTTCAGACTATGAATATACCGGGTCAGGCAATAATACCAACTCCAATAACTGTAAAAGTTGGAGGAGCTACGGCTTTTGTGTTAGATGTTGAAGAGTTTAAAAGGTACTAGGTGATATATATGAAAATGATAATAGCAATTGTACAAGATAAATTTATAGATGATTTAATGGACAAATTTTTAGATGAGGGAATATATGTAACCAAACTATCATCTTCAGGTGGATTTTTTAAGAGTGGTAATACTACACTTTTATTGGGAAGTGAAGAAAGTGAACTTGATAAAATAGATTCAATATTTAGAGAAATAACTAAGACAGAAGAACTTCACAACGAACGTGGCAAATTTAAAATTTCAGGGGCTACGATTTTTGTAATAGATGTTGAAAAGAGCATGAGAATTTAATGTTAATTGATTTTATAGGTAATGAAAGAGTATTAAAAGAACTGGATAATAATTTAATAAACAAAGATCTATCTCATGCCTATTTGTTTTTGGGAAGTGAGGGAGTGGGGAAGTTTACTGCTGCTAAAGCTTTTGCCAAGCGAATTTTAGAATTTGACGAAGATAATTGTTGTGCAGAAATAGGGGACTTTGCCCATCCGGATTTAAGAGTTATCAGAAGTAAGGACAGCATTAAAAAATTGGAAATAGAAGAATTAATAGAAGATGCTGCAAAAAAACCCTACAAGTCCACTAATAAAGTTTTTATCATAGATGGTTTTGAAGATGTTACAACTAGCGGGCAAAATGCTCTGTTGAAAACACTGGAAGAACCTCAAGACTATTTAAAGATTATTTTAATTTCAAATAACATAAAGGGGATTTTGCCTACGATTGTATCAAGGGCGAGAATAATAAGATTTAAAAATGTCTCAGATGAACAAATAAAAGAATTTTTAATGCAAAAGGAAAATTTAAATGAGAAGAGTGCTAAACTTTTTTCAAAGTTGGCAACAGGATCAGTTACAAGAGCATTAAAATATATATCAGATCCCAGTTATTTAGCTCTTAGAGATAAGAGTATAACGACATTAGATAGAATTTTAAACGTAGGTGGATTGCCATTTAAAGAGTATGAATTTTTTAATGAAAACAGAGAAGAACTAAATGAAATATTTAACTTTTTTATACTCTTTTTAAGAGATATAGCTTTTTTAGACTTGGGAATTTCTACTGATAGCATTGTAAATGAGGACAAGTTAAACTTTTTAAACAAACAAAATATTACAGCAAGTGATGCTGTGAAAATAACAGAAGAAATAATTAATACTCAAAAATTGCTTCAACGTAATACGAATTTTGAACTTACTATAGAGCAATTTCTCATAAATATAGGAGGAGTTAGATGATAGATGTCGTAGGTGTTAGGTTTAAACGAAATGGCAAGATATACTATTTTGCCCCAAATGAAACGGGCGCAAAGAAAAATGACGACGTTATAGTTGAAACTGTACGAGGACTTGAATATGGGAACATAGTAACAGTAAAAGAAATTGACGAAGATGAAATGCAATCAGAATTAAAACCGGTTATTAGGATTGCAACTATGGAAGATAAATCAAGAAATATTGACAATAGAAATAGAGCTAAAGAAGCTTTAATTATATGTGAACAACAGTGTAAAAGACACAGTTTGGAAATGAAATTAATTAATGCGGAATACACATTTGACAATTCCAAGTTACTATTTTATTTTACTGCAGAGGGTAGAATAGATTTTAGAGAATTAGTAAAGGACTTAGCTTCTATTTTTAAAACGAGAATAGAGTTAAGACAAATTGGAGTTAGAGACGAAGCAAAGACTATTGGAGCTTTGGGATGTTGTGGAAGAGAGTGCTGTTGCAGCAGCTTTTTATCAGAATTTACTCCTGTTTCAATTAAAATGGCAAAAGATCAAGGACTTTCCTTAAATCCTACAAAAATTTCAGGAGTATGTGGAAGATTGATGTGCTGTTTAAAGTATGAACAGGACGGATACGAAGACATTTTAAGAAGAATGCCACGAGTGGGTGAAATAGTGGAGACAGAAAGAGGAAAGGGCACAGTAGTCTCAACTTATACAATTCAAGAGCTTGTAAAAATAATATTTGCAAAGGGAGAAGAGTCAGAATATGAATTATATTCTCTCGACGAAGTAAAGAGAACTAAAAAATTTGACAAAAAATTTGAAAACATCAGCTCTGAACTAAAAGAAGAAGAGGCAAAAATTGAAGAATTAAAAGATCTTGAGAGGGAGTGATAAGTGAAAGGTGGGATATTCCCACATTTCACTTTTTGTATGAAAGTAGATAATATTATTATAAAAATATATACAAAATTGAAAATTGGAATTTTAAAAGTCTTTGGAGAGACAAAAAAGTCCTATGAAATTATAAAGCTTATAATTTCACTAATTATAAGTTCTGCACTTTTTCACTACTTAGTTGATTACAAAGTGCCAAAAATTGTGGCTTTTTTATTACTAAGTCTTTTATTTTACATATTGATAAGTATTTGTACTTACATTGGAAAAATATTGCTGGTACTGATAAAGAGGTTTCATTCCAGAAATATAATTTTGTTTACGATTTTATTTATTTTATTATATAAAATCTTTGAAGACGTAAGTTATGATGCAGACTTTGAAAATATTTTAAATTTTTTAATTCCACTGTCTTTTGCAGTAATAATTTTTATTTTTTCAAAATCTCTGGTTTCAGTTTTTAGAAATAAAAAGAAAGCTCCAATACTACTTTTAATTCCAAGTGGAGCAGTAATGGCAATAAGTGTAGTGATGTTGATTTCACCTGGTATGTCAGAAAAAAGTGGGTTGGTATATTCAAATACTGGAGATAAGAGTTTAGAAACTGAAGTAGTTTACTCTTCTGACTTTATAGACTATGGAAGTAAGGATGAAAATACAATTTCGCTGCTACCATATGTAAACTACAGCGGAAAGACAAAAAAAATTAGAGATTTTATGTTGGGAAAGGAATTAAACAGTGTTCCATTAAAGGGAAAAATTTGGTATCCGGAAAACAAAAAAAATTCTCCAGTAGTTTTTATGGTTCATGGAAATCACAGATTTACTGAGGAAAATTATCTTGGATACAACTATCTTGGAAGGTATTTAGCCAGAAGGGGAATTACAGTAGTATCAGTAGATATGAATATGTTAAATGGATTTATGAACTATGGACTTAAAAATGAAAATGATGCCAGAGCAATATTGCTACTGGAAAATATAAAGTATATTTTAAAAGAAAACAAAGATAAAAATTCAAATTTATATGGATTGATAGATGAAAAAAATATTGCTCTGGCAGGACACTCACGAGGTGGAGAGGCCGTTTCAATAGCGCAGAGCTTTAATAAGTTAAAATTTAATCCCGACAGTGGTAAAGAAATGAATTACAATTTTAACATTAAGGGAGTGATAGCTATTTCACCAACAGTAGATCAGTACAATCCATCAGATAAAAATATAGTTATGAAAGATACGAATTTTTTAGCTATACACGGAACTCACGATGGAGATGTAACGGGATTTAGTGGAATGAAATTATACAATAATACCCTATTTTCAGAAAATTCTAACAACTTTAAAAGTGCAGTATACGTTGGATATGCTAACCATGGACAGTTTAACAGTCTATGGGGAGATGCGGATTCAGAACCTCCTGAGGAGTACTTTATTAATAAAGCTGCCCTTCTAGATGAGAAAGTTCAGGAAGATATACTGTGTAAATATGTGTACAGCTTTTTGGAGAATAGCTTTGGGCTTAAAAATGACAGGGGACTATTTAAAAATCCTACACAGTATAAATTGCCGGAAACCCTATATTATTCCAGATATTCAGATTCCAGTTTTAAGAGTATTTGTAATTTTAACGAAGACTATAACATGGAAACTTTCACATTTGGAAAGTCAAGATTTGAAGGGCTTACTTCAGTTAAAGAAAAATCTGTTAAAATAGGCGGATTTAGCACAGAAGATACAGGTCTGTGTTTAGATTCTAATGGCAAGGGAAAGTATGAATTAATATTTGATAAATTTGTTCAGCCAAAAAATTTCTTGCAGTTTGACTTAATGTCTTTGGATACAGAGGAAAATTTTGAAGATACAAAGTTTAAAGTTGCTCTTGTAGACAGTTTTGGAAATAGGGAGGTTGTAGATATATCTAAGTATTTGGAATTAAAGCCGGAAATAAAAGTAGAACTTTCAAAATTACAGGACATTACAAAAAATTATGACTATAAATCTTCCTATGAAACGGTGAGAATACCAATGGAAGACTTTAGTAACCAACTTGATATTAACTTAAGTGAAATAAAGTATTTGGAGTTTGTATTTGACGGGGGTTCAAGCAGTTCTATTGTAATAGATAATATTGGATATAGTAATTAAATTTTAGTTTAGCAAGCGATATATAGGGTAATAATTATTTAGAGTGAGTTGATACTATTATTTTAGTATAAAAGCTCTACTTAGAAATTATTTTAATAAATTAAAATAAGATTATAGTTAAGCTGAAAAGAGGGGGACATATTTTGAGTAATTTAATGAAGAAAATGAACGAGCAATTTAATTTTGAGCTATCTAGTGGCTATATTTATTTAGCTATGAGTGCTCATCTAAAAGACAAAGATATGAATGGATTTGCAAGTTATATGTACAAACAGGCTCAGGAAGAATTTGAACATGCGATGAAATTCTATGAGTTTTTATTTGATATAGATGAAACACCTGAGTATGATTCTATTGAAAAACCAAGCGTGGAATTTGAAACTTTTACAGAAGTTTTTGAAGCTGCACTGGAACATGAAAAAGAAGTAAGTAGAAGAATAAGAGAATTATACAGCATGGCTGAAGCAGAAAAAAATTATGAAGTTAAAGACTTTTTAAATTGGTTTATAAGAGAACAAATTGAAGAAGAAGATACTTTTAGAACTATAGTTAATAGATTTAAGAGAATTAACGAATCTTGGAATGGACTTTATATATTTGACAAAGAGTTGGCAACAAGATAATTAAAAAAGTGTAGAATTTTTTAGTTTAAGACCTTAAAGGCAATCTATATTAATAGAGAGCTTTTAGGGTTTTATTTTTTTGAGATATAGTATATTATTATACTTTAGATAGATTATTATATAATTGATAAATATAATGAACTATGCTAAAATAATCAGGTGAAGAAAATAAGATTAATTTTATTGGTATAAAATTTATGGAGGTGCTAAAATGGCATATGTAATTAATGATAGTTGTATTGCTTGTGGATCTTGTTTGCCAGAATGTCCAGTTGACTGTATTTCGGAAGGTGGAATATATGTAATTGATGGAGATCAATGTATCGACTGTGGATCTTGTGCAGCAGTATGTCCAACAGGAGCAATAAGCCCTGAAGATTAATAGTTTAATAATATTATTTTTTATGGGGTAAAACAAATTTGTTTTTAAAATATAATATTAGATAAACGAAGATAAGATGCCGTTTTATGCGGCGTCTTATTTTTTTATAATTTTTTAAGTGAATTGTAAATTATTATTTACGTTGCAACTCCTTAATTAAGCCATTTATATGCTGTATAATGTATTTATATGTTGCATTAAAAAGTAGATTTCATACAATTATCAGATAATTGTGTTAATATGCAGTTAATTAATAGAGAAGTAATAATGCGAAAGGAGAATACAGATATGAAAATTCACATGGGGCTTGATGTTGGATCAACGACTGTAAAGTTAGTTGTATTAGATGATAATTATAATATTTTATACTCTACTTACAGAAGACATTTTTCTGATGTTAAGAAGACAGTTAAAGAAGTGATAAACGAGTGCTATGTGTCTTTTAAGTATGATTCTGTAACAATTTGTGTCACTGGTTCCGGAGGAATTACAGTCCATGAGTTATTGGGAATAGAGTTTATACAAGAAGTAGTAGCTGGAACAGAGGCAATTCAAAAATATATACCTCAAACAAGTGTAGCAATTGAATTGGGAGGCGAAGATTCTAAAATAACATATTTAGATGGAAGTATTGAACAGAGGATGAATTCCATATGTGCAGGTGGCACAGGTGCATTTATAGATCAGATGGCAGCTCTAATAGAGACAGATGCAGCAGGATTAAATGAACTTGCAAAAGACTATGAAAAGATATATCCGATAGCATCCAGATGTGGAGTATTTGCAAAAACCGACATTCAAGCGTTAATAAACCAAGGTGCAAGTAAGTCTGATATTGCAATATCAGTATTTCAATCTGTAGTAAATCAGACAATTTCAAATTTGGCCTGTGGAAGACCGATTAGGGGAAATGTAGCTTTTTTAGGAGGACCACTTCACTTTTTGCCAATGCTAAGAGAGAGATTTATTAGCACCTTAAATTTAAGTGATGAAGAGGCTATATGTCCAGAGAAATCTGAAATTTTTGTGGCTTTAGGTGCTGCTATTGCAAGTTTTGAAATGGAGACTATATCTTTTTTAGAACTCTACACTAGAGCGAATTCTAAAGAGGAAGTTGAACTAAAGGAAAGTGAACTTTTAGAGCCTTTATTTAAAGACGATGAAGAACTTTTAGAGTTTAGAAAAAGACACAAAACTAGAGAAATAGATAGAATTAACTTTGAAGACTATGAGGGCCCAATGTACTTGGGAATAGACTCAGGCTCAACTACGTCAAAAATTGTACTACTTTCAAAAGACAATGAGATGATTTATTCGTTTTATGGTTCCAATAAGGGAAAGCCACTGGATGTTGCAATTGAAAAATTAAAAGAAATTTACTCTAAAAAAACTAAAAATTCATATATTGCAGCAGCAGGCTGTACTGGATATGGAGAGGATTTTTTAAAGGCGGCGTTAAATCTTGACTTTGGAGAAGTTGAGACTATTGCTCACTTTAGAGCAGCCCAGTACTTTGACCCGGATGTAGATTTTATATTGGATATTGGTGGACAGGACATGAAAAGCATGAAAATAGAAGATGGAGTTATACAGTCCATACTTTTAAATGAAGCTTGTTCATCAGGTTGCGGATCATTTCTTGAAACATTTGCTCACAGCATAAATATGACGGCAGAAGAATTTGCCGAAGCTGCACTAACTTCCAGAAATCCTGTGGATTTGGGAAGCAGATGTACAGTATTTATGAATTCAAATGTAAAGCAAGCTCAAAAAGAAGGGGCAAGCGTAGCTGATATTTCAGCTGGATTGGCTTTTTCAGTTATAAAGAATGCAATTCAAAAAGTAATAAAAGTTAGAGATCCAAAAGAACTTGGAACTCATATTGTAGTTCAAGGTGGAACATTTTTAAGTGATGCAGTTTTAAGATCTTTTGAAATAATTACCGGAGTAGAGGCAACTAGACCATCTATTGCAGGATTAATGGGTGCATTGGGCATGGCTTTAATTTCAAAAGAAAAGTCTACTGGTGAATCTACAATAATATCTAAGGAAAATTTAGAGGACTTTGAATATAAAGTTATAAATACAAATTGTCGTCAATGTACTAACCAATGTAGCCTTTCTGTAAATGTATTTCCAAATGGAAAGAGATATATTACTGGAAACAGGTGTGAGAAAGGTGCAGGAGTAGTTAGAAAAGCTGAAGACGAATTGCCTAACTTATATAAGTATAAACACAATAGATTGTTTAGCTATGAGAGTTTAGATGAACAAAAGGCAGAGAGAGGCACTGTGGGAATACCAAGAGTGCTAAATATGTACGAAAACTATCCTTTCTGGCATACATTCTTTACACAACTTGGCTATAGAGTGGTGCTATCAGATGAGAGCTCAAGGAGTCTATATGAGTCGGGAATAGAATCTATAACTTCTGAAACAGCGTGTTACCCTGCCAAAATAGTCCACGGACACATTGAAAATTTAATATCCAAGGGAATTCAGTTTATATTTTATCCTGCAGTATTCTATGAAGAAAGACAGTATGAAAGTGCAGATAATACTTTAAACTGTCCGGTAGTAACGGGATATTCAGAAGTAATTAAAAACAACGTGGAAAGCTTAATTGAAAAAGATGTAAAGTTTTTAAATCCCTTCTTGTCCTTTGACAGTAGGAAGAAACTTGAAAAGAGACTTGCAGAAGTATTTAAAGACTATGATATTTCCTCAGGCGAAATTAAAAGAGCAGTTAGAGCAGCTTATGAAGAATCAGACAGATATAAAGATGACGTAAAAAATGAGGGCGTTAGAGTTCTTGAAGAAATAGAGAAAAAAGGTATAAAGGGAATAGTTTTAGCAGGGAGACCTTACCACATTGACCCTGAAATAAACCATGGCATTCCGGAACTTATTAACTCACTGGGCTTAGCAGTGCTATCAGAAGACGCTATAGCTCCACTTACTGATATAGATGGAAGGCTTAGAGTATTAGACCAATGGAACTACCACTCAAGGCTCTACAGGGCGGCTAAGTTTGTGGGAACACACGACAATTTAGAGATGATACAACTTAACTCTTTTGGTTGCGGTATAGATGCAGTTACAACAGACCAAGTGAATGAAATTTTACATGGTTACAATAAAATCTATACTGTAATAAAAATTGATGAAGTAAATAACCTAGGAGCAATAAAAATTAGAATAAGGTCTCTTTTAGAGGCAGTTGAAAATAGAGAAGTTTCAAAAGACTACAATATAATAGACGAAAAGCCTGTTTTATATACTAAGGAAATGAAACCAAAACATACACTTTTATTACCACAGATGGCTCCACTTCACTTTGACATAATAGCTTCAGTAATGAGATCTGAGGGATATAATATTGAAGTGTTGGAAAATTTAAGCCCGAAGGTAGTAAATGAAGGATTAAAATATGTAAATAACGATGCTTGTTATCCATCTATTTTCGTAGTTGGTCAATTTATTGAAGCACTAAAAAGTGGACGCTACGACACTGATAACTTAACTTTAATAATATCTCAAACAGGTGGAGCTTGTCGTGCATCAAACTATGTTGGATTTATTAGAAAGGCATTAAAGGATGCAGGTTATGGACACGTTCCAGTACTGGCACTTTCTTTCCAAGGGATTGAATCACACCCAGGATTTGAAATAGGAAAAACTCAAATAATAAGAATATTAAATAAATTAATAGTTTCACTTTTATATGCAGACTTAATAATGAGACTTTCACAAGCAACCAGACCTTATGAAAAGATAAAGGGCTCTGTAAATATACTAAAGGAAAAGTGGCTAAAAATATTTAAAGGTGAAAATTTAAGCACTAACTTAAAAGACTTTAGAGAAAATGTAAAACTTATGATTAGAGAGTTTGAGCAATTAGAAGTTACTAAAGAAATAAAGCCTAAAGTTGGTATTGTAGGGGAGATACTTGTAAAATATTTACCGGAGGCCAACAATCATTTATCTGACGTATTGGAATCAGAAGGAGCGGAAGTGGTAATTTCAGACTTAACTGACTTTATGATGTACTCTTTTAAAAATGCTGAAATTAAGTACAAGGAGTTGTCAAAGAACTTAATTCCTTCAATAGTTTGTAATTTTGGAATAAAATATATTGAAAGATATAGAGAAATAATTAGAGAAGAGTTAAAGAAGAGTAGATTTGAACCACCTAAGAAAATTGAAGAGATTATGGAATATGCAAAGAAGTATGTAGATCTTGGAAATCAATATGGAGAAGGTTGGCTCTTAACTGGTGAAATGGTGGAATTAATAGAAAGCGGAGTTGAAAATATAGTATGTGTTCAACCTTTTGGATGCTTGCCAAATCACATAACAGGTAAAGGTGTTATAAAGGCAATTAGAAACACATATCCAAAGTCAAATGTAGTTCCAATAGACTTTGATGCATCTGCATCAGAAGTTAACCAGTTCAACAGATTAAAACTTATGTTGTCTCAAGCAAGGAAGAATTTAAAGCCTGAGACTGCTGAGCAAAAAGAAAATAGAGAAGCACTATTTGTAAAAAACCTTAGGATTTAAATCCTAAGGTTTTTTAGTTAAAAATTTTATTAAATTTTAAAGTTTATCCATTAAATTTTGAATTGTACTGTCTTCTAATAAATTTGAATTGTCATTGTAAGATTTTATGTTTTTGTCAGGAGAATAAGTTTCTCCTTTAATTTCAGCTTCAAGTTTGTTTCTAACTTCTGACAATTTTATTGAAAGTTGAGTTTGATAGTTTACAACATTTTTTGCAGCATCACTTTTGCCGTCAATTAAAGCTGAGTTATAAAATTCAATCATTTCCTTTGAAATAGTTGCAGCTTCTTTTAATGATGCGCTTGAACTCTTAAACTTTTCAGGAACACTGATGGAATTAATTGAATTTACAATTTCATCAATTTCTTTTTTTAAGTTTTGGTACTGAGTTTCAATTTCAGCCTTAGAGTACTTAGATGAATTTTCAAAGTAATATCCCTTTAATTGGTTCATCTTAGATTGAAGTTTACTTGTAAGTGAATTAAATTCAGCTAGGTAAGTATTTTCTTCTGTAGTTAAATTTGAATTAGTGTTAGTAGTATTTGAGCTGCCGTCTGTGTTTAATAGAACAATGTAGTTTGCGCTGTCCCATTCAACATTTACACCGAAGTTCTCTGCAATAAATCTAATAGGTACAAAAGTTCTATTTTGATTTATTTCAGGAGCTACTTCAATTGTCTTTTCAACGTTATTTACTTCAACTTTTGTGCTTCCAACTTTTAATTCAATTTCTGTATTGCCCTTTTCAATAGTAATTTCTCTGTCATCTTCATCCCATTCAACTTCATATCCAAGTGATTCAGATATAAATCTTATTGGAACGAGAGTGCGATTGTTTTTTACATATCCCGGTGCATCTGTTTTAATTTCCTGTCCATTTAATTTAATTTGAACTGTCTTTTGTGCAAAAGCACCAATGGAATTAACCATTAAAAGAGAGCTCAGTGCAACTAGTGCAAAAGTTTTTTTCATAAATAAATCTCCTTAATTTACAAGTATCTAATAAAGATCCTACTATTATTTTTTAGTAGTAGTGGTTTTAGTGGTAGTGGTTTTATCAGCAGTTTTATCAGTTGGTTCACTTGAAACTTTTGGAGTTTCTTCAACTTCAAAAATGTTTTCAATATAGTCTAGAGAAGCGTCATTTTCTCCTTGGATTTCAACATAGGACTCCTCATCTCTAGTAGGGGTGATTTTTCCATTAACTCCATCTACATAAAAGATAATATACTCTTTGTTAGACTTAAGTGTCTTTGGAAGTTCCAACTCAATGCCGGACAAATCTCCTCTGTAGTCTTCAATAAAGTTTATATTTGTAGCATTGTCTTGAGTTACTTGGATTTTAATTCTAGAAATATAATCAGAGTTATCTACTAAATTTTTTAGAACTTCTTTGTCTACTTTAGAACTACTTGCCTTAGGCGTTTCATTTTCATCTGTTGTGCCGTCAGGGTTATTTTCATTTGTTGATTTAGGGTCTGTTGCATTTTCTGTAGTTGTGTTTGCAGGTGCAGTCGTCTTTGCTTTAGTTTCATCTTTTTTACTACATCCTGTAAAAAGTAATGTTGCAGATAGAGCAGACACCAATAAAAGTTTTTTATTCATATAAACCTCCCGTTTACTAATATATTAGGTTTATTATAACATAATGGGTAGAAAATGAAAAAGAAAAGGAAAGAGAGAAATCTTGTTATAAAAAAAGTTTTTACATTGTGATATAATCGTTATATTAGGTGATAAAATGCCAATTGAAATATTAGAAGTACTTAAAATATTAGAAGAACACGGTTTTAGTGCATATGTTGTCGGGGGAGCTCTTAGAGATAAACTCTTGGGAAAGAGCCCCTATGATTTTGATGTGGCAACTAATGCAAGGCCGGAAGATGTAGAAAGTTTATTTAAAGATTGCATCTTAACTACTATAGGGAAAAAATTTGGAACTATAAAAATAAAATATAGAGAGTTTGAAGTTGAAATTACAACCTTTAGGTCAGAAGGTGCCTATGAAAAAAATAGAAGACCGCAGGAAGTCAGCTATATAAAAACTATAGAAGAAGATTTGAAAAGACGTGATTTTACTATTAATGCAATGGCATACAGTGAAAAAACGGGATTAGTGGACTTGTTCTCAGGAAGAGAGGACTTAGAACACAAAATAATTAGGTGTGTTGGGGATCCTGAACTTAGAATTAGGGAAGATGCTCTTAGAATTTTAAGAGCTATTAGATTTACAGGAAGTTTGAATTTTAAAATTGAAGAAAATCTATATGAGAGCATAATAAAAAACAGGTTTTTATTGCAAAACATCTCAAAAGAGAGAATAGCAATGGAATTTAATAAAATTATGCTAAGTGAAAAGCCTTCAAGGTCTTTAAATATAATGGCAGATACAAAAGTAATTGATATATTATTTCCAGAACTGGCAAAAACTGTGGGCTATAATCAAAAGACGCCATACCACATTAGAACACTTTTTGACCATCTATTATGTGTGACAGATAATGTAGAGCCAAAGTTGGAATTAAGACTTGCAGCACTGTTTCACGATATTGCAAAGCCTGAAACTCTAAGCATAGATGAAAGTGGATTAGGTCATTTCTTTGGACATGACAAGTTGGGAAGTGAAATGAGCAAGAGAATTTTAAGAGAGTACAACTACCCAAATGTAGTAGTAGAAAAAGTTGGAATTCTAATTGAAAGCCATATGAAAGCCCATGAAGAGATGACAGACAAGGCACTTAGAAAGCAAATAAGAAAAGTGGGTAAGGACAATATCTTAGATTTATATGATTTAATGATTGCAGATAGGTATTGCACTTTAATCAATAGAGATGTAGAATTTTTAAAAGTTAGAAAAAATAGAGTAGAGGAATTATTGGAAGAAAGTACTTCCAATGACAAGTTTTTATCAGTAAGCGGAAGTGATCTGATTGAAATGGGGTTTAAAGAGGGTAAAGTAATAGGAGAAATATTAAATTACTTAACTGAGATTGTACTAGAAGACCCAAGTTTAAATAATAAGACAGAGTTACTGGAAATTGTAGATAGAAGATATAGGAGTTAGAATGGGAAAATTATTTGGAACAGATGGAATAAGAGGAATAGCCAATTTGGAGTTGACACCGGAACTTGCCTACAATGTGGGAAGAGCTGCCGGATTTATACTTTCAAAAAATAAAAAGGGGAAAATATTAGTTGGAAGAGATACCAGACTTTCAGGGCATCTTCTTGAAAGTGCGTTGGCATCGGGAATTATGTCAATAGGGCTGGATGTTGAAATGGCAGGAGTAATTCCAACACCGGGTATAGCTTATTTGACTAGAAAGTCTGATTATTTGGCGGGAGTTGTAATTTCAGCTTCTCACAATCCCTTTGAATACAATGGAATAAAGTTTTTTTCATCAGAGGGGTATAAACTTCCTGATGAATTAGAAAATCAAATTGAAGACTTGATTTTTTCAGATACAAAAATATATAAAAATGCCACTGGAGTAGATGTTGGGAATATTATTTACTCTGAAGAACTACAAGATGAGTATGAAAATTATTTAATAGGACTTTCAGATTTAAATCTATCAAATATGAAAATAGCAATAGATGTGGGAAATGGAGCACTTTACAAAATAGCACCTAAAGTTTTAAGAGACTTGGGCGCAGAAGTAATAGTGGTAAATAACGCTCCTGACGGAACAAATATAAATGACAACTGCGGTTCTACAAACCCCGACTTAATCAGTAAATTAGTAGTGGAAACAAAGGCGGATATGGGTATGAGTTTCGATGGAGATGCTGATAGAATTATAGCTGTAGATGAAAAGGGCAATATAATAGATGGCGACCATATATTGGCCATTTGTGCAACACAACTTAAAATAGAAAACAGATTAAAAAATGACACCGTAGTTGGAACAATTATGTCCAATATAGGACTTAAGAGATATTTAAAAGACATTGGCGTTAAATTAGTCTATACACAAGTTGGAGATAGATACGTACTTGAAGAAATGCAAAAAGACAACTACGTACTGGGTGGTGAACAGTCGGGCCATATTATATTTTTAGATTACAACACTACAGGCGATGGATTGGCAACTGGAATTCACTTATTAGAAGTAATGTCTAAGTCCAATAAAAAACTATCGGAGTTAAACAACTTAATGAAGAGCTATCCTCAAGTTCTTGTAAATGCAAATGTGAGATCAGATTTAAAAAATAAATACATGGAATTTGAAGATATAAAAAATAAAATAGACAGTATAGAGGAAAAGTTTAAAGGCAATGGCAGAGTGGTAATAAGACCTTCAGGAACTGAAAGTTTAGTAAGAGTTATGATTGAAGGCGAAGACGAAGAAGTACTACAAAGAGAAGCTGAAGAACTTGCAAAGTTAATAGAAAAAAAATTAAATTAGGAGAGTTGTTATGAGCTATAGATTAGTAGTTGATACTGCTTGTGATCTTACAAAGCAGATGGAAAGAGATATGAATGTATTGTCAGTACCATTTAAAATTACAGTGGGAGATGTTGAGCACGTAGATAATGACGACCTTGATATGAGAGCTTATTTAGATGAGATGAAAGCAAGTCCTGACCCAATAAGAACATCTTGTCCTTCACCTTATGACTATGTGGAAAAACTGAAGGAATGTGAAGAGGAAAATATATTTATATTAACAATATCATCTAAACTATCGGGATCTCACAATAGTGCGGAAGTTGCAAAAGAAGAGTTTTTAAAGGAAAACCCAAATAAAAGAGTATATGTATTTGACTCAGAGTCAGCAAGTGCAGGAGAAACGTCTGTGGCTTTAGAAATATACAAAAAAATGGGTGAAGACAGTTCTTTTGAAGAAAAAGTTAAAGAAGTAAATGAATTTATAAGCGAAAATAGAACATTTTTTATATTGGAGAGTTTAGATAACTTAATAAAAAATGGAAGAATAAAAAAGACTGCAGGATTAATAGCAAATGTTTTAAATATTAGACCTATTATGAAAGCTGAATATGGAGAAATTTCTCTTTTTGAAATGAATAGAGGATTTAAAAAGAGCCTTTCTAAATTGGCAACTTCTATAGGAAAGAAATCAAGTGACTTTTCTAAAAGTACGCTAGTAATTTCTCATGTAGATGCTATAGAAAAGGCAAAGGAATTTGAAAAAAAAGTTCGTGAGCTCTATAACTTTAAAGAGATAATCACACTTCAAGCAAGAGGTCTATCATCAGGATATGCTGACAATGGTGGCATAATAATAGGCTTTAAATAATTAAAGGGATAATTATGAATGCAGAAATTACTTTAAACGGTGAGATTTTAAAGTCTGAAAGATTAATATTGAGGTCATGGAAATTAAATGACCTTAAAGATTTCTATGAATATGCATCAGTTGACGGCGTTGGGCAAATGGCAGATTGGATGCCTCACAAGAATATAGAGGAATCAAAAGAAATACTTTTACATTTTATTGAGACAAAAAACAACTTTGCCATAGAACTTGTAGAGAGTAAAAAAGTAATTGGCTCAATCAGCTTAGAACTTTGCAAGGAAGAATTTAAAAAAGATTTCAAAAATCTTTCCGGAAGAGAACTTGGCTATGTAATAAGTAAAGATTATTGGAATAGGGGCTATGCAACTGAAGCTGCAAAGGCTTTAATAGATTACTGTTTTAAAGAAAAAGGCTATGACTATTTATACTGTAGTCACTTGGAGCGAAATTACAAGTCAAAGAGAGTTATAGAAAAGTGTAACTTCACCTTTTATAGAGAATTTGACTATGACACTGTTTTAAATACCAGAGAAAAAGTTTTAATGTATGTACTTTATAATAAACAGGAGGAAAGGGCTTGAAAAAGTCCTATTCTCAATTAGAAAAATCTTTTGAAATAGAAAACTGTAAAGTAATAGTTGAAAGTTAAAATAAAAAACTTAAATTAATTTTTAAAGTATAAACACTATGATAAAATAAATTTTATTAAGCTGAAAATTGGCAGTAAATTTCAACTAAACCTTTCAACCTTAAGAAAACTTAACACTGGAACTACAATTTACAGATTGTAGTTTTTTTGTACCTATTTTTAATGATTTTAAATGTTATAATAAAAATGGTGATGAAAATGAAAAAGATGATTTCAGTAGTAAGTGCTGTATTTATACTATTATTAAGTATATTTGTAATAGACTACAACACTACTGGATACATAAAAAATGCTTTTTTTACTCCTGTGGAAGATGAAGTGCAGACAGTAAAAATATTGGCAACAGGAGATATAATGTACCATTTGCCCCTCTATATAAAAAACTTTGATGAAACTACGGGAAAATATGATTTTTCTACATATTATGAAAAAATGAAAGAGTATATAGATGCTTCAGATATAGTTGTGGGGAATTTTGAATCAACTATAAATCCAAACAGAAAAATAAGTGGACATCCAATGTTTAACTCGCCGCCGGAATCAGTTGAATATTTAAAAGATATTGGGTTTGACATACTTTCAACTGCAAACAACCATTGTTTAGATACGTCAATTGAAGGTGTGGAAACTACAATAGATGCCATTGAAAGTGTGGGTTTAAAAAACTTTGGAACTTATAGAGACAATAATAGAGAATTACTAATTGTAGAGGAAAATGAAATAAAGATAGGCTTTTTATCTTATTCAGAGATATTTAATGGACTGGACTACAATATTGCTGAAGACAAGATAAACAACATTTCTCCAATGAATAGAGATTTAATTTCCGGAGACATAGATAATTTAAAAGCTCAAGGTGTGGATTTTATAGTGGTATATCCTCACTGGGGAGTTGAGTACAGTACAAGCCCATCGGAATTTCAAAGAGAGATGAATGACTACTTCTTGTCTCTTGGAGCAGATGTGGTTTTAGGTTCTCACCCTCACGTGCTTCAGCCGGTGGAATATAGAGAAATTAACGGCAACAATAAATTTAGTATTTATTCTATGGGAAATTCTATTTCTAACCAGAGAAAACCTTGGATGAAAAACAGAGGTGTGGAGTTTGGAGCCTTTGTTGAATTGACTGTGGAAAAAAATATTACTAAGGGCACTACAGTTTTAGCTGCAGTAGATGTAAAGCCAACTTACGTTAATAGATATAGAGATGAAAAGGGACTTTTTAAATATGAGGTAGTTGCACTAAATGACCTAATGGAAACGGGAAAGCACAGAGATGAAATAGATGACAGCACAAAGAAATTTGTAGATGAAAACTACCAGTGGGTAATGGATGTTTTAAACAACAAGGAGGCAAAATAATATTGAAGAGATTACTTTTAATAGCAACGGGAGGAACTATTGCATCAGAAGAAACTGAATTTGGACTTAGTCCAAAGACTTCTCCAAGGGAAATTTTAAATCACATCCCACAGGCAAAAGACCTTGCCGATATTGACGTAGTGCAAGTTTTAAATATAGACTCCACAAATATAGAGCCTGAGCACTGGACTATGTTTAGTAAAGTAATAGAAGAAAACTATGAGGACTACGACGGATTTGTAATAACTCACGGTACTGATACGCTGGCATATACTGCAGCTGCACTGTCCTACTTAATACAAAATTCAGATAAGCCAATAATTTTAACGGGATCTCAAAAGCCCATAACTGATCCTATTACAGACGGCAAAAAAAATTTACTGGACTCAATAAGATATGCACTTCAAGAGGGAGTAAGAGGAGTATTTATTGTATTTGATGGTAAGGCAATAATAGGAACTAGAGCTAAGAAACTTAAATCTAAAAGTTACTCTGCCTTTGATTCAATAAACTATCCTGTAGCAGCTTTTATTGATGGAGAGAGAATTTTAAGATATGTGGGAGAGTCAACTTCTACAGAAAAAGTAAAATTTTATCACAATTTAAATCCAAAGGTATTTTTGTTAAAGTTAATTCCGGGAATGGAGCCGGATATATTTGACTATATTTCAGATAATTACGATGCAACGGTTATAGAGTCCTATGGAGTGGGTGGACTTCCCTTTAATCACAGAAGAAATTTTAAAGAAGCCCTAAAGAAGATAACAGACAAGGGGAAAATTATAGTAATTGCAACGCAAGTAATGCTTGAGGGTTCTGACGCTGCAACTTATGAAGTAGGTTACGACATAATAAATAACTACAATGTACTTCAAGCTTATGATATGACTATAGAGTCGGCGGTTACGAAATTAATGTGGATTTTGGGAGTTACTGAAGAATTTGAAGAAGTTAAAAAGTTGTTTTATAAAAATATAAATAACGACATAATAGTTTAAAGTGAGGTGATGGCAATTGGTTTTAAGTTTAAAATTGCTGATTAAAAGGTGGATAAAATGTTAAGTGGAATAATTTATGTATTTTTAGCCACAGTTTTATTCTCAAGTATGGACGTTGCAATAAAACTAACAGGAGGAGTATTTAATCCTCTACAGTTAAATTTTTTGAGGTTTTCTATAGGTGCCTTAATGCTACTTCCAATGAGTATATCGAAACTTAAAAAGGCAAATTATAAACTGTCTAAAAAAGATTATTTAAATTTTATAGTGCTTGGATTTATATATGCAGTACTCAGTATGAGCTTATATACATTTTCTCTGGAATATGTATCGGCATCAATAGCATCAGTGCTGTTTTGTTGTAATACATTTTTTTCTATAATACTTGCGGCAATTTTTTTAAAGGAAAAGACCAATATATTTACAAAAATGGCCCTTGTAATTTGTTTTATTGGAATTTTAGTAATAATAAATCCCTTAAATATTAATGAGCCGGTTTTTGGAATTGCAATAGTTATTATATCGGCTTTAATATTTGCCGTTTATTCAGTCTATGGAAAGTATGTGACACAAAATAAGCCAACAGGTGGAATAGTACTTACTTGCTATTCTTTTATCTTTGGCTCAATTGAACTTTTAATTTTAATACTTATAAGTAAAATACCACTAGTGTCTGATTTTTTAATTAGTAAGAATGCCGTGGACTTTGCAAATATCCCGATATTTAGTGGAATATCCTCAGATGATATAATTATACTGCTATATATATCTATTTTCGTAACAGGTGTGGGGTTTTCAGCCTACTTTCTGGCAATAGAAAAGATGTCTGTGGCAATGGCATCACTTACATTTGCCATAAAGCCGGCATTGGGACCGATACTTGCCAGTATATTTTTAAAAGAAGAACTGGGAAGTTATCAATTAATAGGAATTATATTTGTAATCGTAGGCTCTATTGGAATAATTATCTCACAGAGAAACTCTGCAAAAAAAGATAGCTTATTAGCTTAAAAATTCCTTGCTATTACAGAAAAAGCCTTAATTCCATTTTCTAAAATTTCATCAGAAAATTCAAAGTTGTCATTGTGCAGAGGAATATGTTCTACACCATTTCCAAGATAGAAGAATAGGGGTAGGGCATATTTTTTATATACTCCAAAATCTTCACTGGCTCTAAAGGGAACTTCTAACTTTAAAGTTTTAAGATTTTCTCTAGAGAAGATTTGTTCTGCCTTTTTAACAAGTGAAGGGTCGCTATAGGTCTCGGAAAATTCGTCAGTAAATTCAAATTGAAGAGAAAAGTCCTCTTCACATAAATCTCTTGCTAAATTTAGAATATAGTTTTTAATTAAATTTAAATCTTCATCATGGGCAGCTCTAAGTGTAAGAGACAGCTCGCCATTGGCAGGTGAAATTCCAAAATTTTTACTTCCAAGAGAAATATTTATAACTGTGACTAAAACTAGAGATTTAAAGTGCAAGTTTCTAAAATTAAAGGGGCTATATCCTCTAAAAATATTTAAATCACTTAAGTCATCAACTATTTTAGAAATAATATAGGCTGGATTTTTTCCAAGTTCAGGAAGAGAAGCGTGAGATTGAACTCCTTTAAACTTTAAAGTAAGACCCACTGAAGCACATTGGCAAACTCCGATTTTTAAATAAATTGTCCCCATTTCAAGCCCTGGCCAATTGTGAAGGCCATAGACTTCGTCTATACTATATTTTTTAAACACCTCACTGCAAATTTTTGCTCCCCTTCCATTTTCCTCTGCAGGTTGAAATAAAAAAATTACGTCCTTGTCCAACTCTTCCTTCCAAAGATTTAATATTGTACCACATAAAATTGCAGAGTGCCCGTCGTGACCGCATCCGTGAAATGGCTCAAGGTTGGAATTTAAAATTGCATCGTGATCTGCCCTAATGACTATAGTTTTCTTTGGATTTTTAGATTTCTTGTATACATAAAAATAGTCTTTAAAGTCATAAATACTGTTTATATTGTTTTCTTTTAAAAAGTTTATTAAAATTTTACGAGTGTTAAACTCACAGTTGGAAATTTCAGGAGAGTTATGTAGTTTTTTTCTAAGGGAAATTACACTGTTTAATAAATTTTTATTCATAGTTTAAAATACCTCCAAGTACATAGTAAAACTTTTAAAATAAATATGCTATAAAATATAAAAATTAATAAAAAATTTAAATTTCCAGAAAATTGGATATTGTTTCAGAATTATACTATAATACATATATATTTAATTAAATGTAAGTTGATTATAGGAGAAAATATGGGAAAGAAAATTAAGAAAACAGCAAAGCGTGTAAATTTAGATAAGGTTACTTTAACTGAAGAAGAAGAGGTAATTGCAAAGAAAAAGGCGATATTTACAATAGCACTTTGTATAATGTGGCCTATTACACTACTGCTTCTATGGCCTTCACTTAGAAATTTTGTGCCAAACATAGTTTACTATGGGATAATTGGAATTTCAATGATAAATATTATACTTACTTATCTCTATACAACAGTTCAAATTGAACAAATAAAATACCAAGCTTACTTGAGTAGAAATAGTATTGGAAAAATTGAAAGATTTGGCTCGGTCTTTGTAATAGTTGAAGCTGCACTAATATTAATATTTATTATTTTATCTTAAAGGTCAGGTACTTTACAAAATTATATTTTAATGTTATCATATATAAAATAGCATTAGAATATTTTTTTGAGCCGAAAGGCAAAGATGGTCAAAAGGTGGTATTATGGCAAAATTATCAAATTCAATAGAGGACTTCTTGTTAGATTTAATAGATGAGGCAAATGGGACAGTTGAAATACAAAGAGCATTGCTGGCTGAGAGATTTAACTGTGCACCATCGCAAATTAACTATGTACTAACCACTCGATTTACTCCATACAAGGGATATTATGTGGAGTCAAGAAGAGGTGGAGGAGGTTATATAAGAATAGTAAGAGTAGAGTTTAGAAATAAAAATTCTGTAGATAAGTTATTTAATGAGGAAATTGGAAACTCTATAACCAAGGATAAAGCAGATCAGATTATAGACGAACTAATGAGACTTGAATATATAAATAAAAGAGAAGCAGAAATAATAAGAGTTACTTTAAGTGACAGGTCATTAAGTATTTCAAGTGAATGGAAAAATGAGCTGAGGGCAAATATTTTAAAAAACATTTTGCTGGTAATCTTTAATTAGGAGGTTATTATGATTTGTGATAACTGTGGTAAGAGAGAAGCAATAATTGCATATACAAAAATGCAGGGAAATAGCATAGAGGAAGTGCACTTATGTGCGCAGTGTGCAGAAGAAAAAATGAAAAAAGACTTGGCATTTAACAATGCTGTAAGTGGAAAAATGGAAAACTTTCTAAAGGATTTATTTAAACTCACCGGGAAATTTAACAACAATATTCCAAATAAAAAGTGCAGTCACTGTGGAACTACTTTTGAAGACTTGGGCAAAAATCAAGTGGGCTGTGAATACTGTTATGATGAATTTAAAGAAGAAATTGAAAGTATGCTTTTAAATTTTAAATCTTCTTCCAAACACAAGGGGAAAATTCCAAAAAGTGCCGGAAAAGAACCTGTTTACAAGAGAGAAGAAAATGAATTAAGAGATAAATTAAGTGTAGCTGTAGAATTGGAAGAATATGAAGAAGCTGCAGTATTAAGAGATAAATTAAAGCAATTGAGGGATGAAAAATGAGTATAGTTCTCAATTCAGAGTTAAAAATATATAGAAATATAAGGGGATTTAATTTTCCCTCAAAATTAAATAGTGAAGATGCAAAGACAATTTTAGAGAAAATATCTATACCTTTATTAGAAAAGGGGTATAAGAGATATGCTGTTGAAGGATTAAACTCTC
The DNA here is from genome assembly GCF_900129925.1 of Anaerosphaera aminiphila DSM 21120. Lineage (GTDB taxonomy): Bacteria > Bacillota > Clostridia > Tissierellales > Peptoniphilaceae > Anaerosphaera > Anaerosphaera aminiphila. The sequence continues at coordinate 56,074 of NZ_FQXI01000006.1, forward strand.
TTGAAAAGTTGGATTTATATGAAGAGGGTAAAATTACTGTAGATGTTTTAGAAAACGAAAAATTCAGCGCAATATTTTTGTTGGAGAATAATCCCAGTATATTAGTAAATGGGAAAAATCATATTACAATAATAAAATCAACTGATGATTTAAATTTTTCAAAATTATATGGTGAAGTTTCTGAAATAGATGATTTACTAGACGGCAATGTGGAATATGCCTATAGAGATGATTTTGGATACTTGACTTCCAATCCTCAAGAGTGTGGAACAGCAATGGTTATTGAAGCAAATTTGCATCTTCCCGCTACAGACTACTTTGGAATGAGTTCAATGCGTGAAAGTTTAAAGAGACTTGGCTACATTGCACTTCCACTAGGCGGCAGTTCAAAGTCTGTAGGAGCTATTTATAAAATTTCACCAGATAGAACTATTGGAGAAAAAGAAGGGGACTATATTGATAAATTCACAAATATATTAAAAGAAATAACAGAAATGGAAGAGCAAAATAGAAAAAACTTATATCTTGAAAAGATAATAGACTTAGAAGACTTGGCAAATAGAGCTTATGGAGCTCTAAGATACTGCAGAATTATAGATGAGGAAGAAATGATAAACAAAATGTCAGACTTATTTTTGGGAATAGAACTTAGTATTTTAAAACCTAAAAAAAATATTGAATTGGTAGATACTATTAATCAATTTAAAAACGGACATTTACAAATTGAAAGAGGCTCTTTGTTAGATGCAAAATCTATAGATATTTTAAGAGCCAACAATATAAGAAAGATGATGAAGGAGGTCTTTTAATGGGCATGTTTGGAAGATTTACTGAAAAAAGCCAGAAAGCAATACTGTTTGCTCAAAATGAAGCAAGGGAGAGCAGACACAACTATATAGGTTCAGAACACTTACTTTTAGGAATAGTTAGAGAATCAACAGGACGTGGAGCAAAAATATTACAATCTCTGGGAGTAAGTTACGATAGATTAAAAATGACAACTTATGAAGTTGTTTCAAGAGGTCAGGAGCTTACAAATTCAAATTTAGTATACACTCCAAGAACTAAGAGAATTTTTGAACTTGCTTTTGAAGTTGCAAGAGAAGAGGGAGAAAATTACGTTGAAACAGATCACTTGCTACTTGGAATACTAAGAGAGGGCAATGGAGTTGCAATATTAATACTAAAGAGAATGGGAATTGACAGTATTGCACTTGAAGAGACAATTATAAATGCCTTTGAAAATAGAGAAGACGGCGAATATGAAGATGAGAGAGAAAAGACAGCTTTAGATAAATACACTGTAAATTTAAATGAAAAATCCTCAGAGGGCAAAATAGATCCGATTATTGGAAGAGAAGAAGAAATTCAAAGAGTAATTCAAGTACTATCCAGAAGAAAGAAAAACAACCCAGTACTGATTGGAGAACCGGGAGTAGGTAAGACTGCAATAGCTGAGGGACTAGCTCAAAAAATAGTTGAGGGGAAAGTTCCTGAAATAATAGCTAACAAGGAAATCAGAACTCTAGACGTATCCGGATTAATTGCAGGAGCAAAGTACAGAGGAGATTTTGAAGAGAGATTAAAGGCAGTTATTAACGAGAGTATAGAAAATGAAAAGACAATACTCTTTATAGATGAAATGCACGTTATTATAGGAGCAGGAGCTGCAGAAGGGGCAATGGATGCCTCAAATATTCTAAAGCCAATGTTGACAAACGGAGAGCTTCAAATAATAGGTGCCACTACAATAAGCGAATACAGAAAACACATTGAAAAAGACACAGCTTTTGAAAGAAGATTAATGCCGATAACTGTGGAAGAACCTTCAATTGAAGATTCAATAAAAATTGTAACAGGACTTAAAGAAAAATATGAAACACATCACAATGTAATAATCAGTGAAGAAGCCATAGATGCAGCAGTAAAACTCTCCAGCAGATATTTAACAGACAGATTTTTACCTGATAAAGCAATAGACTTAATAGATGAAGCTGCTTCAAAAATTAAAGTTAGTTCTTACAAAACTCCTGAATACAAATACAACTATGAAAATGAACTTGAAGAACTGGACAAAGAAAAAAATAGAGCAATAGACTCTCAAGACTTTGAGTTAGCTGCTTCTATTAGAGATAAAGAGAGAATTTTAAAAGAAGAGTTTGAAGAAAAAGAAAAAGAGTACAAGGAAAGTGAAGAAAAAGCTGTAGTTGGATATGAAAACATTGCTGAAATAGTTTCAGATTGGAGCAAAGTTCCGGTTACAAGAATGACAGAAGAACAAAGCACTAAATTATTAAAACTTGAAGACAATTTAAAATACTATGTAAAGGGTCAAGATGATGCAATACACTCTCTATCAAGAGCTATAAAAAGAGCTAGAATTGGACTTAAAGATCCAAATAAGCCAATAGGTTCATTTATATTTGTAGGACCTACAGGTGTTGGTAAAACTTATTTGGCAAAAATGCTTGCAAAGGAACTCTTTGGAAGCGAAGAAAATATGCTTAGAATAGATATGTCAGAGTATATGGAAAAACATACTGTTTCAAGACTTGTAGGATCTCCTCCGGGATATGTTGGATATGATGAAGGTGGACAACTTACAGATGCAGTTCGTACAAATCCATACAGTGTAGTGCTATTTGACGAAATTGAAAAAGCACATCCGGACGTATTTAATGTATTACTACAAATTCTAGATGATGGAAGGCTTACAGATTCAAAGGGAAGAACAGTTAGCTTTAAAGACACAGTTATAATTATGACTTCCAACGCCGGAGCAAGTATGCTCAAGAAAAAAACATCAATAGGATTTACAACAGAAGACAACACCAAAAAAGAATATGAAAAAATGAAAGAAATAGTAAACACTGCTTTAAAGGATATATTTAGACCTGAGTTTTTAAACAGACTTGATGAGGTAATTGTGTTTAAAGAACTGGGACAAAAGGAAATTTCAAGTATTGTAGAGTTAATGCTTGTAACGTTAAAAGAAAGACTTGGCAATATGGGCATTAATGTGAAGTTTACTAAGAAAATCACTCAGTATATAGCTTCAAAGGGATTTGATCCGGAATTCGGAGCAAGACCTCTAGAACGTGCAATTAGAAGCTATATAGAAGATGAGTTAGCTCAAATGATGTTAGAGGGTGAATTTGGGAAGGGAGATTCAATAGAAGTCGACTTTAACAGAAAACTCATAGTTAACATTAAAAATACTGAGGTTAAAAATGAAGAAAAAGACAGTATTCAAGTGTAGTAACTGCGACTATATATCTCCAGGTTTTTTTGGTAAGTGCCCACAGTGTAATGAGTGGAACACGTTAGAAGAAATTGAAGTAAGTGGAAGTGAAAAGACCGCTACAACTGTAAAGAGAAGTAAAAATATTGCAAAAAAACTTTCTACAATAGAAGATAGAAATGCCTTTAGAGTAAAGACATCTATTGAAGAATTTAATAGAGTTATGGGAGGTGGAATCGTTAGAGATTCCATCTCTATATTAACTGCAAAACCGGGAGCTGGAAAATCTACACTGCTTTTACAAGTGGCAAATGACTTGAGCAGCAGTGGATTAAAAGTACTATATGCCTCAGGAGAAGAGTCTGAAGTTCAAATAAAACAAAGGGCTACCAGAATAACTGATGAGATATCAGAAAATATATATGTATATTCCGATACAGTTTTAGACAATGTGCTGGAGGAAATAGATAAAATTGACCCCGACTTTATAATACTGGACTCCATACAAACCTTTACATTAAATGAACTTCAATCAAGAGCGGGGACACCTACACAAGTAATGGAATGTGCTCACAAGATGGTTGAGATAGCAAAAGATGTAGAAAGACCTAGAATGGTGTTTTTAGTAGGGCAGATGACAAAACAAGATGAACTTGCAGGAGTTAGAGCACTTGAACATTTAGTAGATGCAGTTTTACTAATTGAAAATGAAGATAATGAAGAACTTAGAAGTTTACTTACAACTAAGAACAGATATGGCTCCACAGGAGAAATGGGTTTCTTTTTAATGACTCAGCAGGGACTAAAATCTCTAGACAATCCCTCAGAGTACTTTATGACCTATAGAGAAGAGGGAAGTGAACTGCCAGGTTCAGCCCTAAGTGTGATTAGAGAGGGAACAAGACCGATAATACTGGAAATTGAAGCACTTTCATCTCAATCCTTTCTACCCTATCCATCTAGAATAGGAGAGTGTATGAGAAGAGAACATTTAAATACACTAATTTCCATACTGGAACAGAGGGCAAATTTAAAGTTAATAGATAAAGATATAGTTGTAAAGACAACTGGAGGCATAAAGTTAAAAGAGCCGGCATCAAACTTAGCAGTGATGATGAGTATTTTTTCTTCTAGAAGAGATGTTGCCATTGACACATCTACAGTTTTTATTGGAGATGTGGGTTTAACGGGAGAGTTAAAAAGTGTGCCATCTTTGGAATTAAGACTTAAAGAAGCCAGTAGAATGGGATTTAAAAGAGCTTTTATACCTATTGTTTCAAATAAATTTGAAAATATTGAAGGTTTAAAAATTTATAAGTGCAAGACAATTTTAGATGTAATTAAATATTTTAATGTTTAGGAGGTTAAAACACAAAGTTTTAGCCTTTTTTTATTATAAGTTATTTTAATTAATTATGCTTTTTAAAGAATTTACATAAAATTCATTTGTTAAGAAAGTACTAAGTTATCTTAGTAAAATCCTTGATAAGTTAACAACTATTTCACTTGTTATTTGTATAGTATGTTGATAAAATAAAATGAAAGTAAAAATACACTTTACATTTATTGGAATTAATGATAAAATGAAAAATTTACTTTTAATAATGAATTATGTTATACTTATATTGGGCATATTTTCAGGAGGGATAAAGTGTTTAATATAGGTGATAAAGTTGTTTACCCAATGCACGGTGCAGGAATTATAGTTGCAATAGAAAACCGTGAAATTTTAGGAAAAATTCGAGAATATTATGTATTGAAGATGCCAATAAATGATATGGAAGTAATGGTTCCGGTAATTAATGCAGGAGATGTTGGAGTTAGAGATATTTTAGGAAAAGAAGAAATGGACAAAGTACTTAGTATTTTGTCAAGTGAAGATGAAGCTGTTATGCCCACAAATTGGAACAGAAGGTACAGATACAACATGGAGAGAATAAAAACTGGCGATATTGATGAAATAGCAAAAGTTGTAAGATCTCTAGAGAAGTTAGATGTTGAAAAAACTCTTTCAACAGGAGAGAGAAAAATGTTACTCAGCGCAAGACAAATTATTATATCTGAAATGGTCTTAGTTTATGAAAAGAGCACAGATGAAATTTCAGATCTTGTGGATGATATTATTATGAAAAGTTAAGAGGGAGGGATTAACATTAATAACAAGAAGGTAGTAAATAACTTATTTAGACTTCTATTTACAATGATAGGAGTTGGGTTTGGCATAGTTTCTTTTGAAATTTTAAAATACTTTCAGCTTTTTGATGGTTTTAGTAAAACTGTTATCTCAGCAATAAATGTATCAGTTGTTGTTGGATTTGCAATTATTTTTTTTCTTTTATCCAAGAAAGTATTTCGAAATATAAAAACTATACTGGACAAATTAGAAGAGGATTTAAAGGAAAAAGCTATTTCCGAAGTAATCTCAGGAACAATTGGATTAATTATTGGATTTATAATAGCTTTTTTTGTAAGTCAACCCTTCTATATGATTCAAGTTCCATACTTGGGTTCAGCAATAGGGATAATCTTTTACGGCGTATTTGGATATTTGGGCTTAAAGTTAGGACTTACTAATAGAGATACTCTATCTGTAAAGTTTAAAGACATTACAAGTTCGCTAAAAAATCCTGTTGTAAAAGAAAAGGAAAAGTCAAAGACTTCTAAAATGAATGGAATTCCAAAAATTCTGGATACATCAGTAATAATTGATGGAAGAATAATGGACATTTGCGATTCAAATTTCTTAGAGGGTTCAATAGTAGTTCCGGTTTTTGTATTGGAAGAACTTCAACACATTGCAGATTCTTCAGACGGACTTAAGAGAAGTAGAGGTAGGCGTGGACTTGATATTATAAAAGAAATGCAGGAAAATAAAAATTTGGACATAGTTATATTTCAAGGTAAGTACGATGAGATTAGTGAAGTGGATTCAAAACTATTGCAGCTTACAAAGGATTTAAATGGAAAAATCGTCACAAATGACTACAACTTAAATAAAGTTGCAGCAGTTCAGGGAATAGATGTGTTAAATATAAATGAACTTGCAAATTCTGTTAAGCCTGTTTACTTACCTGGAGAAGAAATGACAGTACAAATAGTAAAACTGGGCAAGGAACATGGACAGGGCTTGGGATATTTAGATGATGGAACTATGATAGTAGTTGAGTCTGGAAAGAATTACTTAGGAGAGACAATAAACGCAGTAGTTACAAGTGTACTTCAAACATCTGCAGGAAAGATGATTTTTGCAAAGCCTATGTAATATTAATAATCAGGGGGAAATAATGGAACAGAATATATATATTGAAAGAGAACGTTTAAATGAAGCGAAAGAGTTAGTAAAAAGTCTTGGAGAGTCTCTTTGACTTACCTACTCTAAGAACAAAAATTAAAAATTTAAATGAAAAACAAATGGTAGAGGGATTTTGGGATGACAGTGAAAAAGCTCAAAAAATAATAAGAGAACAAAATCACTATCAATCTAAAGTTGAAAAGTACGACAAGTTAATGAAAAAAATTTCAGATGAAGAAGATTTACTAGACTTAATGGAAATGGAAGAAGACTTTACTTTTTATGATGAGTTTAGATGGGAACTAACTTCAATAGAAGAGCTATCTCAAAGCTTTAAATTGGAAACACTTCTAAATGGAGAATACGATTCAAGTGATGCTATATTGTCAATTCATGCAGGGGCAGGTGGAACTGAAGCTCAAGACTGGGCTGGAATGCTCCATAGAATGTATGCCAGATATGCAGAAAAAAAAGGATATAAAATTGAAACTTTAGATATCTTAAAAGAAGAAGAGGCTGGAATTAAATCAGTTACAATGAAAATTTCAGGAGATAATGCCTATGGATATTTAAAGGGAGAAAAAGGTGTTCACAGACTTGTTAGAATATCACCTTTTGATTCAAACAAGAGAAGACACACTTCATTTTCATCTGTAGACGTATATCCTGTACTAGATGAAACAACAGAGATAGAAATAAGAGATGAAGATTTAAAAATAGATACTTATAGGGCATCAGGAGCCGGTGGACAACATGTAAACACTACAGACTCCGCAGTTAGAATTACTCACGTTCCAACGGGAATAGTAGTTCAGTGTCAAAACGAAAGGTCTCAAATTCAAAATAGAGAACAGGCTATGAATATGTTAAAGGCAAAATTAATAGCACTGGCTGAGGAAGAAAAGAAGGAAAAAATAGAAGATCTCCAAGGTAATTATTCACAAATTGCATGGGGTTCTCAAATAAGGTCCTATGTATTCCAACCCTATACAATGGTAAAAGATCACAGGACAAATACAGAAGTTGGGGATGTAAATAAGGTAATGGATGGGGATTTAGATATTTTTGTAAATGACTATCTACAGATGAAAGCATCAAACTAGGAGGTATGTATATGATTTTAACAACTACAGATAATGTTCAGGGAAGAGAAATCTCCGAGTACTTAGGTTTAGTTTTTGGAGAACAAGTTAACGGTATTAACTTTGTAAAAGATATTGGAGCTGGATTTAGAAATATTGTAGGTGGAAGAAGTAGTGGCTATGAAGATGAAGTAATAGACATGAGAGATGACTGTATAAAAGAGATTACTAAAAGAGCAAATGAAATGGGTGCAGATGGTATTGTAGGCCTTAGATTTGACTATGAAGTGCTGGGACAGGGCAATATGATTATGCTGTCTATTTCAGGAACAGCTGTAAAATTTAAATAGATATGTGTAGGAAGTATAAATATACTTCCTATTTTTTTAGTTTTAATATACACAAATCTATTAATTATGGTAAAATCTATTAAGAATAAAAGGAGGAATATTATGGCAAAAGATGTAATAATAGCATTGGACTTTGACTCAAGTGAAAAGACTTTAAAATTTTTAGAAAAATTTGAAGAAAAAATGTACTTGAAAATTGGTATGGAGCTATTGTATAGAGAAGGGTTAGATGTAGTAAGAGAAATTAAAAAAATGGGGCATAAAATATTTTTAGATTTAAAATTACATGATATTCCCAATACTGTTGCTCATGCTACTAAATCTCTTATTAGTTTAGATGTTGATATGATTAACTTTCATATTGCCGGTGGTTCTCAAATGCTATCTCAGGCAGTAAAAGTAATAGAAGATTCAAATGAAGAAGTTATTCCAATTGGAGTTACAATACTTACCTCTATGGCGGAAGATCAAATACATAGTGAGCTTCAAATAGCTGAAACTATGAGTTTAAATGAATTAGTTTTAGATTATGCAAAACTTGGGAAAAACTCAGGATTAAAGGGAGTAGTTTGCTCTGCACTTGAAGTTCCTGAAATAAAAAGACAACTAGGTGAGGACTTCTTAACAGTAACACCTGGTATAAGACTTGCTGAGGACTCAAAAGACGACCAAAAGAGAGTCGTAACACCAAAAGACGCAAGAGAGCTTGGCAGTGACTATATAGTCGTAGGAAGGTCTATAACGAAGTCAGAAGACCCTGTTGAAAGTTATCATAAAATTAAAAAAATGTTTTTAGGAGAGTAAGATGAAAAATATTGCAAAGATATTATTAGATATAGAAGCTGTAACACTGTCACCAGATGAGCCATATATTTGGGCATCTGGAATAAAAGCTCCAATATATTGTGATAATAGATTAATATTGTCATTTCCTGAAGAGAGAGATGAAGTTGAAGAAGCTTTAAAAGAAATGATTGTAGAAGAATTTAAAGATGTAGAATATATTATGGGAACAGCTACTGCGGGAATATCTCATGCGGCAATAGTTGCAGATAAACTAAATTTACCAATGGGTTTTGTGAGAACTTCTAAAAAAGATCACGGAAAGCAAAACAAAATAGAAGGTAAAATTAGAAAAGGTGCAAAAGTAGTAGTTGTCGAAGACTTATTTTCTACAGGAGGCTCATCAATAGAAGTGGCACTTGCACTTAGAGAAGCTGGGTTTGACGTGTTGGGAATAGTTTCAATTTTCACTTATAATTTAAAGGCAGCAGAGGAAAACTTTAAAAACAACAATATAGAGTACCATTCACTTACAAATATGGAAGAACTGGCAGAAGTGGCAGGAGAAATAAACTACATTAACGATGCACAAATAGAGAAACTTTTAAAGTGGAAAGAAAATCCAAGTGATGAAAGTTGGCTTATATAGTAAAAATAACAAAAAACGAGAGTTATAGAGCTCTCGTTTTGTTTTTAGAATTTAAAATTAAAAGAAGCGTAAAATAAATCCCTGTGCAAAAAATGCTACAATTACAACTGAGGTGTCAATAACCACTCCTGCAATCATAGGCTTAATTCCCACGCCTGAAACTTCTTTTAAACTAGTTTTTAGACCTATTGCTGCAAGAGCCATAGCTAGACAAAACTTTGAAATAAATGAAATATTACCTACTGTTGCTGTAGGAACAATACCTGTACTGTTAAGGGCAACCATTGCTATAAATCCTAAAATAAACCATGGGAATATTTTAAAATACTCTATTTTTTCCTTTTCAAATCCTGATTCAACTTGTTTGTTCATTTCCTTTTTAGCAAAAATCCATGAGAAAATAATAACTACTGGAACAATAAAAAGTGTACGAGTTAGTTTTACTATAGTTGCAAGCATTCCTGCAGCATCAGAAAAAGCATATCCTGCAGCTACAACTGAAGAAGTGTCATTTACAGCAGTTCCAACCCAGAGTCCAAATCCCGTATCAGTTAATCCCAACATATGTCCAATCCAAGGAAATGCAATTACAGTTATTATGTCAAATATAAAAGTAGCAGATATGGCATAGGCAATGTCTTTGTTATCAGCTTTAATAGTAGGACCCAGCGTAGCTACGGCAGTTCCGCCACAAATTGCAGTACTCACAGATAAAAGACTGGATAACTTCCAGTTTATTTTAAAAACCTTGCTGCATATGTAGCCCATACCAAAGGAAGTAGTAAGAGTAAATACTAATAAAATCATGGCATACTTACCTGACTGCATAAGTTGTGAAAAACTTAGAGTTATTCCGGTTAAGATAATTCCCATTCGCAGGATATATTTTGATGTCCAGTCAATACCATCTGATAAAAAATTATACTTTAGTAAAATTGGATTTAGCAGCATTCCAATGAGAAGTGAAATAATCGTAACCCCAAGTAAATCAGCGTGAAATACTTCATTTAGAATATAGGCTGTAAGTGCAATAATAGCACTTAAGATTATTCCCGAACTTTGTTTTTTAATTGTAGACATAATAGCACCTCGTTTTAAATTTTTAACAATGTATTGATTTTAACAAAGTTTTACAATAAAATAAAATTATGAATAATTATAGAACCATAAAATAAACTTATACAGGAGAGCTAAATGGACTTTAGACATGATACCTTTTTAACACTTTGTGAAATAGGAAACTACACTAAGACAGCTAAGCACCTTCACATTACACAGCCGGCAGTAACTCAGCACATTCAATATTTAGAAGAATACTACAACTGTAAATTATTTGTACACAACAATAAAAAAATAAAACTTACAAGACAAGGCGAGTATTTAAAAGATTTTATAAAAACTGTATCGGCAGATAGACAGCGCTTTAAAAAGAACTTGTCAGAAATGCACCTAGAGGAAATTACAGTTCAATTTGGAGCTACACTGTCAATTGGAGAATATGTAATGCCGGAAATAATATCAGAGCTACTACAGAAAAATCCTAAGTTAAAAATTCACATGCACGTTGCCAACACCCAAACTCTATTAGAAAAATTAAACTTAGGACAATTGGACTTTATAGTTGTAGAGGGATTTTTTAATAAAGCTGACTACCATTCAAAGACACTTAGCACTGAAAAATTTATTCCAATATGCTCTGTAAATTCACCTTTGGCAGAAGGTACTAAGTCTTTGGAGGAAATTACTAAGGAGAGACTAATACTTAGAGAAAGTGGCTCGGGAACTAGAAATATACTGGAAAACATATTAAAAAAATACAACTATACAGTAGATAACTTTCAAAATACTATAGAAATAGAAAATATGAATGCCATAAAAAAATTAGTTGCTGATAATTTAGGAATAAGTTTTTTATATGAAGTCGTTGTAAAAAGAGAAATAGAAGAGGGAATTATTAAAAAAATTAATATTTCGGATTTTAACATAGTTAGAGAATTTAACTTTGTCTTTTTAAAAGACAGTTTTTTTAAAGAAGAGTATATGAGTTATTTTAATATAATGAAAGAATTTATAAAAACTGAAGATAGAATTTAATAATAGGTAGTAATATACACTAAATAATAAAAAAATCTCAGTAGTGTTAAATATTCTACTGAGATTTTTTTATTATTGTTCTTCTTTTTTTAGTTTCTCTAAGTCGCTTTCATCAATAAATAATTTTATCTCGCCGGTTTCCATATTTAACTTTGCCTTTACTTCTATACCTGAAGGTATTAATATTCCGCCTGTATCTAATCTTGGGCGAGTAGTTCCAAAAGAATATGTAATCATTCTAAATATCTTTTCCAAAATGTTCACCTCTAATTTTTATATAATAATATTATAAATAGTTTAAATTAGCTTTCTCTCATTTTCTATACTCTCATTTTAATAGTGTTATAATAGTTAGAGCATTGGAGGTAATTATGCCTGATAAAAAATTCATATTATTTTTTATATTACTGTACTTAGTCTTAGCTATTGTATCATCAGTTATACCTAAGTTTTTATATAGCGTGGGTTCAACCTACTCAATGGGACCAACAATGAAGCAATTAATAATTTTTGGAGCAGTTTGTATAGTTGGGTATGTAATAAAAAACAAAAAGTAATTTAATATTAATAGTAGTTTAGTTAATAAAAGTAAAAAAGTGAAAAATAAATCTAAAAGTAAATATATTTGGACATTAAAAAAGCCCTACTATGAAGTAGGGCTTAATATTATAATCTGTTAATATTTGTAGCTTGTAATCCACGATCAGATGTTTCAGTGTCAAAACTTACTTTTTGACCTTCATCTAATGTTTTATATCCATCACCTTGGATTTGAGAGAAATGTGCAAAAACATCTTCACCATTATCTTGAGTAATGAAACCAAAACCTTTTTCAGAATTAAACCATTTAACTGTACCTAAATTCATAAAAATACCTCCTTTTAAAATATTGCAACAATCATAAATCTATAAAGGGGTATTAATATACACACATTTAATAAATTTCATAAAAATCACTTAAATAAGTGTAACATACAAATACTATAAAAGCAAACTATTATATTGAAAGAAAATTATTATATAAATAAAAGTATTTTCTAGGAGTAATATCAGGAAGCACAAGATGAATGAATTAAAAAAAGTTATTTGCAAGTAACTTTTTAAGCAGTTAATAAAGTAGTAATGCAGTTAGATATATAGAAATATTGAGTATCGTTTTAGGCACTGTAGTTAATGTCTTATTAAGAGGACTAAGTATTTAGGTTGTTTTAACCGGTGTAAGTTATACGATAAAATACTGGATGTATTTAATTTGGATTTAAAGGATAAAGAGTAAACTTTAAGAATTTTTATTTGGCAGCATATCGTCCTATAAAAATAAGAGTTCGTTCTAAATAACCGACGGAATCAATCGAATATTAGAGGCATCGTCCTTTACAAAAGAAGAACGTTCATATATAATAAGTTCGGAGGTTTTGTTAAATGAAATATTCTATAGAGATAGGCAAGATAGTTGAAGGAGCATTAAAACACGATAAAACAAAAGTTGTAAATTACACACAGAAACTTATTGAGAAACTTGAAGAGGACAAGGAAGAGAGAGCTGCCAAAAAGTTTGCTAAATTATTAGATATGAACGAACAAAAAACACTTTCTCCTCTGGTGGGATCCTCACTACCAAACTTACCAATAGACGAAGAATCTCGATCAACATTAGTAGATATAATTTATCCTGATGAAAACATAATTGAAGTAATTTTGTCTCAAAGTAATTATAAAAAACTAAATTCTTTTATTTTGAACTATGTTAATGCAGATAAATTGAATTCTCTAGGTCTGGGAGTTGCTAACACGCTTTTGTTATATGGTCCACCAGGTTGTGGGAAAACACAAAGCGCATTTCTTATTGCAAGAGAATTAAAATTACCTTTAGTAATTGCTAGGTTAGATAGTATGATTTCCTCTTATTTAGGGACTACATCTAAAAACATAAGAACGCTTTTTGAATTTGTGCAAAAAATGCCTTGTGTATTATTTTTAGATGAGTTTGATGCTTTAGCTAAAGCTAGAGATGATAGTAACGAATTAGGTGAATTGAAACGCGTTGTTAATAGTTTGTTACAAAATATAGATTCCATGGCTAGTGATAGTTTATTATTAGCTGCAACTAATCACGAACGACTTCTAGATCCTGCTGTATGGAGAAGATTTGACTATAAATTAGAAATTGAACTGCCGGATAAGAAAGCAATTATATCTTTGATTGAACTTTTTGTTAAAGATAATTTACATTTAAATGGAAAAGATAAAGAAGAATTGGCGTCTGTATTTTACGGACTTAGCGGAGCAGATATTGAGGAAATTATTAATAAAGCAACTAGAGATTCGGTAATATACAATAAACCTTTAAATAAAGAAAAAATCTATGATGAATTTTTTACGTTTAAAGAAATCATCCCTCAAAGTTGTGATGATAGACGTTTGCAAGAGAAAATCAAAGCTCTATATTTGCGGAAGTGTGATGAAAAAGTTTTTAGTTATTCAGTGATAGCAGATATTTTAAAAATATCAAAAACAAAAGTTGGAAATTTAATTAGCGAGGAGGTAACAAATGAGTGAAAAAAATCTTCCTATAAAAATTATTATGCAACGGAAAAATGATATAAAAAGGAATCAAGGAGGAGGACAGGATAAGTATTTTGAAGAATATACTCCTGAATTACAAAAAGAAATGGTAAGCAAATTTGAGAATATCTTAAAATTTTATGATGAAGTTTTTGAAGAAAACAAATTTGTACCAGCGATAGGAAAAATTACAGTAAAGGAAGAAGCTATTGCCAAATCACATAAACCGAATTATTTATGTAAAGAATGTAATATAATTGGCGGTGGGGAGTTAGATGAAATTTACATTAAGGTAACTAAAAATACGATTCAAGACACAATAAAACTTATTAAAGATCCTCCCGCTAAAACTTTAGAAGCAAATTTAACGGTTGTAAAAGATATAAATCCCGTATTTCCGAATGAAAAAATATCAAAAGAGTTAATTGAAATAAATAATCAGGGAGAGTTTGGTAAATTTAAGGAAAAAATTAAAATTAAATTATTTGATTTTGATAATGATTTTGATAATAGTCAAATCAAAACATATGTATATTCAAAGCTTGGGGAGTTAGGCTTAATGGCTGGGCATGAAGTTATTACATATGGTAAAAAAATTGATCTACTAAAAGTAAGTGTTTCTTCTTTTGATGATATCCTTAATATTTCGAAAATTAATGGTGTTAAATCAATAAATGTTCTTCAGGATTTTTCTATGCCAAATAGTAATGTGGAATATACAAATATAGGAAATGTTTTTGATGAACAAGAATATAGAAGTGATGTTTGTATTGGTATTATTGATTCTGGAATAAGTGAATCTAATGCTTTTTTAGAAAACTATGTTGTTGCTAGAGAAGAGTATGTAGATAGAAGATATCAAAATAGGAGTCATGGAACTTTTGTTGCTTCTATGATTCAATATGGAAATGAATTGAATAATATTCCAGAAAAGGAGTTTAGAAAATTTAATTTTATAGATATTATAGCGATTCCTAATAGCGACCTAAACTATGGGGAAAGAGATTCTATTAATGAAATAGAGTTGATGGAAATCATTGAAGAAGTAATGCAAAAATATTCGAATAAAGCTAAAATTTGGAATTTATCAGTAAATTTAGTAGGTAAAACTTATAGTAATACGATGTCTGATTTAGCTATTTTTCTTGATTATATTCAAGATGAGTACAATGTTCAAATTTTTAATTCCATAGGAAATTTAGATCAATTACCTTTAAGAGAATGGCCGCCAAGTGTTTCTATTGGAGAAAGAGATAGAATGTACCCGCCTGCAGATTCAGTTAGAGCAATTACAGTAGGTTCTTTAGCTTATCATGATTCTGCAAACTCTATGGTTAAAGCTAATGAACCATCTCCGTTTGGAAGAAGAGGACCTGGGGCAAATTATATTGTTAAACCCGAAGTAGTCGATTATGGTGGGAATATCTCAAAAAATTACAAGATAAATGGGTTAGGAATGAAAGGATTAGATGTTAACGGAAAAATTATTGAGGGCAATGGAACTAGTTATTCAACCCCAAGGGTGACCAAAAAATTTGCATCAATATTAGATGAAATGGAAGTTAAAAACGCTCTGCTAGCTAAAGGCCTTTTAATTCATTCAGCAAAAATGCATTCAAGAGATATCCTAGATCAAAATAGCGAAAATATTAAATATTTTGGATTTGGAATACCAATGGAAAACGCCAGTGAAATATTACATTGTAGCGAGAGTGAAGTAACGTTAATTTTTCAACAAGAAATTATTTCGGGCACACATTTAGAATTAGTGGACTTTCCTTTTCCGAAATCGCTAATTAGAGATAATAAATATTTTGGAGAAATAATTATGACTCTTGTATACCAACCTATACTAGATGAGAATTTTGGAGTGGAGTATTGTCGAACAAATATAGATGTAGGATTTGGCAGAATGCGATATGATAAAAATGGAGAATTAAAATTTAATTCCGATGTTCCTCTAGAGGTTTCATGGGATGATAAATTTGAAAAAAGTAGAGTTGAACATGGGTTTAAATGGTGCCCAGTAAAGTCTTATTATAGAAATATTAAAAATGGTATAAATTTGGGGGAAGGCTGGAAACTAAGATTAGATTTAACTTCAAGGAATGGGCTTAATATTGATAGGCAAGAGTTTGTGTTACTAGTAACTTTTAAAGATTCGAAAGGAAATGACATATACACAGATATTACAAATGAACTTAAAGAAAAAGGATATTCAACTAATAATTTGAAAACAAAGGCATTGATTCGTGAAAGACATAAAGCTTAACTACTCCCCTCAATCTGAATTGGTTGGGGGATTTTTTATTGCTCACTTATTAAATCCTTAGTAAAGCAAAAGCTGAACTAAGGATTATTTTTGTTAAGATTTTTATTAATAATACTACCTATTAAAAATCCTCTACTACAGAAAGGAAAGAACAATAAAGTAGTATTAATGTTAAAATTTTCTTTTATATTAAAATAAATAGTATATAGTATGATAAATATTATTAGAGTTATTAGAATTTTTTTGCTTTTCATAAGGAGCATCTACAGAAACTGATATATAGTTCTATAAGTATTAATAATTGTACTATAGTTAATAATAATTTTGTAATTTCAAATGTCATTACATAATATTTACATAAAAAAACGACTTAGATTAACTAAGTCGTTTTGACATGGTGCGGGAAAGAGGACTTGAACCCCCACTCCAAAGGAACTAGATCCTAAGTCTAGCGCGTCTGCCAATTCCGCCACTCCCGCAAGGACAATAGTTATTATATATAATTTAGAAAATATTGTCAATAGTTTTTTAAATATATTTATTTTTAGTGTATAATACATAACAAGGAGTGAATTTAAAGTGAAAGAAAAATTTTACAGATTTATGCAGGGAAGGTACGGAGCCCACTATGGAATGGATGCGCTGTCTAAATTTTTATTTGGACTTATGTTTGTATTAGTGTTGGCTACAATTTTTTTGGGGAATAATGTTATTTCAAATGTAGGGTTAATTTTATTAATTGTAGTTTTATATTATAGACTATTTTCTAAAAATGTCACTGCAAGATACCAAGAAAATCAAAAGTTTTTAAATATCACTGCACCGGTGAGAAAATTTTTTACTAGAACTAAGAGAAATGTAAAAGAGAGAAAAGAATATAAATACATTCAATGTGAAAACTGTAAACAAGAACTTAGAGTTCCAAGAAAAAAAGGAAAAATTAAAGTTACTTGTAAAAAATGTGGACATCAATTTGAAGTGAGAACTTAATTGTAAACTAAATAAAACTTAAAGTTGACATACCCCTTATAAAATATATAATTTTTATAGGGGGTATGTTTATGGATGTTGTATATTTAAAAAATAAAGTTATTGATGGATATAGTATTAATAAAAAAGAGGCTATGGAGTTATATAATTGTGACTATGAGCAGTTGAGAAAGAGCGCAAATGAAATAAGGAAATTTTTTATGGAAAACAGTTTTGATATATGTACTATTATCAACGCTAAAAGTGGAAGATGTAGTGAGGACTGCAAATTTTGCTCTCAGTCAGTTTATAGTGATTGCAATATTAAAGGTTATCCACTTTTAAATGCAGATGAAATAGTAGCAGATGCCAAAAGACAAAGGGATAATGGAATACTTAAATATTCTCTAGTAACGAGTGGTAAGAGACTTTTAGGTAGTGAGGTTGCAGAAGTTGCAAATGTAGTAAGGAGAATTAAAGAAGAAGTAAATATTGAGGTTTGTATTTCAGGCGGGTTACTTAGTTTTGAAAATTTTAAAGTATTAAAAGAAGCAGGTGTTACAAGGGTTCACAATAATTTAGAAACATCGGAAAGTTATTTTAAAAATGTGTGTACAACTCATAAATTTTCCGAAAAGTTAAAGGCCATTGAAGATGCAAAAAAATCGGGAATGGAAATCTGTAGCGGTGGAATTATTGGGCTTGGTGAAAGTGTTAAAGATAGAATTGAAATGGCCATTGAACTTCGAAAGTTAAACATAAAATCTGTTCCAATAAACGTTTTAAATCCAATAAAGGGGACTTCTTTAGGGGAGAATAATCCCTTGAGTATGGAAGAAATAAACAGAACTATATCTGTGTTTAGATTTATTTTAAAAGATTCTTTTATAAGACTTGCCGGTGGTAGAACTCTTATGAAAGATAGAGGAGAAAGTGCTTTTTTAAGTGGGGCTAATGCAACTATATCTGGCGATTTACTCACAACTTCAGGAATAGATACTAAAACAGATATAAAATTAATAAAAGATTTGGGATTTTCATTGGATTAAAAATTTGAATGCTAAAACTTTTATCATTTATTTTCATATGTTATACTAATTGTATAAAGAAAATGGAGGATGTTTAATGGATTTAGCAAGTAAGATTAGACCAATATACGATTATCCAATTGACGGAATAATTTTTAGAGATATTACTACTTTACTAAAAGATAAAGCTGCTTTTAAAGAGGCTATTGATAAAATGGCAGAGGCCTTTTATGAGGAAGTGGACTTAATAGTTGGAGTGGAGGCAAGGGGATTTATTATTGGATCAGCTGTTGCCTATGCTATGGGATGTGGTTTTGTTCCGGTTAGAAAACCTGGAAAGCTTCCTTCTGAAAAAATTTCATCTGAATATAAACTGGAATATGGAACTGACAGTGTTGAAATGCATAGAGATGCAATTGAAAAAGGGCAGAGAGTTTTAATTGTAGACGACCTATTAGCCACAGGAGGCACTGCAGGTGCTGTTGTAAATTTAGTTGAAGAATTAGGTGGCGAAGTTGTGGGACTGAACTTTTTAATAGAGCTAGTGGACTTAAATGCTCGTGAAAAGTTAAAGGGCTACAATGTAAAATCTGTAATTAAATTTAAGGGCGATTAGAGCTTATGAAAATACACCCTCAAGATTAATAATCTATAGAAACTTTGAGACCTAACAGAAATCTTTGATTTCGTTGTAGGTCCAATGTTAAGTTTTCCCAAGACTGAAAGACTTGGTTGAAAATCGTGGCATGATTTGTTATAGAATTAATGGTATCGTCATATTATGGTTAATAAATTGTAAGTGAGTATAAAAAATAAAATACACCTTCAAGATTAGATATAAAACTAATTTTAAAGGTGTGTTTTTTGATTTATCTTTCAGTTGTTTTTTAATTAAATAATTTTCACTAAATTTAAAGTTTATGAATTAAAAACTTAATTGCTCATAGTTTAAGTCTGTGAGATTAGAGGCACTAATACCTGCAAGTCTAAGTTTCTCTCCGGTGTACTGCTCATCAAAAATCTTTAAAGAAATTTCATAGATTTCATCAAAGGTTCTAATAACATGGGGAAAAGTTTTAGAGTGAGTAGTGGTTTTAAAATTACTGTTTTTAAGTTTTAAAGTAATAGTATAGAAGCCTAAATTTTTTTCGCTTAAATCTTTAGATAGTTCTGTGGCATAGTTTTTTATATATTCTCTTAGTAAATCAGCGTCATTTGTATCTAAGAAAGTTCGTTCAACAGCCATACTCTTGCGAACTCTGTTGGGTTCAACTTTTCGATTGTCAATTCCTCTAATTCTCTGATAAATTTCAGAACCCATTTTCCCAAACATCTCAACTAAAAAATCTTCAGGCAGAGCTAAGAGTTCTTCTATAGTATTTATGCCAAGAGCTCTTAATTTTTGTTGTGACTTTTGACCTAAGCCGTGGACATTATTTATATCCAGCGGTTTTAAAATATCGGGAATATCCGACTTTGTTATTATCATAAGTCCGTTGGGTTTATTCCAATCGGAGGCAAGTTTAGCTAAAAATTTATTATAAGATAGTCCGACACTTACAGTTAGTCCCGTATTTTTTTTGATATCTTCTTTCATTGCATAGATCATGTCAACGGGTTTGTGCTTGTTTTTAGAAATGTCTAAATAAGATTCATCAATAGAAACTTTTTCTATAGTACTTGAGTACTTTGAAATTATTTTAAATACTTCTTTGGACTTTTCCACATAGAGTGACCTTCTCATTGGCATAATAATTAAATCACTGCACAGTTGTTTTGCCATGAAAACAGGCATAGCTGAGTGAATGCCGTATTTTCTGGCTTCATAATTTGCTGTTGTGATAATTGAGCGGTCACTAAGTCCCCCAACACACATTGGCTTGCCAATTAAAGATGGGTTGTCAAGTTCTTCAACGGATGCATAAAAGGCATCTATATCTACATGGATTATATTGTTTCTCATATACTTCACCTATCTAAATATTATGATATAATTATGCTCATGTCAAAGCTAATATAACAGGTAATGGAGATTAAAAATCTAAGAGCGTGAAAATAATTTATTTGAGTAAATTAAAACATATTAGAAGCTATATTTGTTGTTTTATTTAAATTTATAATAATTTAGAGGTGAAGTATGAAGAAACAAGTTTTTTTATTTGATTTTGACAAGACATTAACTGATGAAGATAGTATATTTTTACTTTGGGAGTATGCCATTGAAAATAAAAAAATATCCAGAATAAACTATTACTGGACTATGTTTTTAGGAGCGTTAAAATATATTTTTACATTGGGCAATTTTAAACATATGAAAAATGCAATGTGCTCTGTATTAAAATACTTAAGTGAAGAGGATTTAAAGAATTTTGCAGCTTATATTTACAACAACCACATATTAAAAGAGGGTGAAGAATACTTTAACAATTTAGGCGAGGGCTATAAAATGTTGGTTTCAGCATCTCCGATTAACTATTTAAAATATATGGATAAATATTTTGAATTTGATGTAATAATGGGAACAAATTTAGACAGTAATTTTAAAATAGTTGGCGAAAATAACAAACATGAGGCAAAAGTTAGAAGAATAGATGAGTATTTAAAAGAAAAAGATATTGAAATAGACTATGAAATTTCAGAGGGCTATTCTGACTCCTATTCAGCAGATAGACCAATGCTTGAGATGGTTAAAAACAGATACTTAATTAATTCTGATAAGAGAGAAGAAGGATATATAAACTTAAGTTGGAAGTAATATATTAAATTCAAATTTTTTTACTATTAAAATAATGTGTAAAGACAGTAGAAATTACAGAAGTTGTTTTTAAACTTTTTATGTAGAAATATGAGTAGTTACAGTATATGCAACTGTCAGTTTACAAAAATCAAATTAAAGTTGATAGAAGGCAACTGACAAAACTGTTAAAATACATACAAAAGGAGGGCATATGGAAATTTCAGAAAGACTTCAAAAACTTAGAAAAGAAAATAATTTATCTCAAGAAGAACTTGCAAACAAACTTGAATTATCTCGGCAGGCAATTTCAAAATGGGAGAGCGGTATAACAAGCCCTGACATAAAAAACATAATAAAGCTAAGTGAAATATATGGTGTTTCAACTGACTATATTTTATTGGGAAGAGAAAATAATAATGAGAGTATTAAAGATAAAAACGAAGATTTTATAAGTCAAGATATTCCGATAAAATCAAAGAAGAAAAAATCTGTACTGTCTTGGGTATTATTTTCAATGTTTATATTATTTCTTATAGTTCTCATTTTTAATTTTATAGTTCCGGCAAATATAACAAAAGTAAATAATTTAAATAATGTAACGACAGTTGAAATGGAAGAAATTAACAATCAGTAGAAATTATATTTATGAGGAGCATTTATGGAAAATAGACCTGCATTAAGTAAAAAATTAAATAGGGAAGAGTTTTCCGAGTACTACTATTTAAAAGAAGAACTAGTGGAATTTTGTAGAGAAAATAAAATCCCCACTACAGGCTCTAAACTGGAATTAACAGAGAGGGTATCTCACTTTTTAGAAACAGGAGAAATATTAAAATCAAAAAGAAAAGTTAGACCAATAGCCAATATTGGAAATTTAGATGAATTTTCAACTATTGAAGATAATTTTGTTTGTTCAGAAAAACACAGAGCTTTCTTCAAGTCAAAAATAGGAGAGAGTTTTTCATTTAAAGTTAGATTTCAAAATTGGCTAAAAGAAAACAGTGGAAAGACCTATAGAGATGCCATTAATGCCTACTATAAAATTATAGAAGAAAATAAAAGTAAAAAGACTACTATTGATAAACAGTTTGAGTATAATACTTATATTCGGGATTTTTTTGAAAGAAATCCGGATAAATCTCTAGAACAAGCTATAAGGTGTTGGAAATATAAGAAGAGTATTAAAGGTCATAATCAGTATGAAGATTTAGATCTTAACATATTGCCATAAAATAAACTTATATGCACTATAGAAAAGCTGTTAGAAAAATAAATTTTAAAGGGAGAAAAATATGCCTTATATTACAATTGAAAGTGGAATTTTATCAGATGAGCAAAAGGAATTATTGATAAAGCGTTTAACTGAAGTATCTTCTGAAATAATGAATGTACCACAAGAGTTTTTTGTTACTACAATTAAAGAATTACCTGATAAAAACTTTGGTATTGGCGGCAAGACCATTGACAAGGTAAAAGATGAGTATATGAAGAAACATCAAAAATAAAATATAGTAAAGGTTAAAAGACAAGTAGTCTATATAGTTACTTGTCTTTAATAATTTACTCTAACTGAAATAAATATGTTCTACTATTTTTTAAAATAGTTACAATTTATTTACATATTTCAAGTTCTATTTACAATAACTTTTTTTATTGTTAAGATTAGGTATAGTTGGAGGAAGAGATGAAAAAAGTGTTTAAATTTTCTGCGATTTTTATTGTGGGAATTGTATTATTAGTATATATAGCAGGATTTTATTACTTTGGAAGATATTTTCTGCCGAACTCAAAAGTCAATGATAAAGATGTAAGTTTTACAAAGATTTCAGATTTATATAATACTTACAATTCAACTTATGATAATTTTGAGTTGGAAATTGTTGGAAGAGGAGTAAAAGATAAGGTAAAAGCTGCCAGTTTTGATTATAAGAATATTTTAGAACCAAATCAAGTTGTAAATCAAAATCCATTTTATTGGGTTTTTTATTTATTTAATCAGAAAGAATATAATTTGGAGTCTAGAGTAACTTATGATAAGGAAAAGTTTGAAGATATAGTAAATAATTTAAATTTAGTGAAAGAAAAAACTGTTGAGCCTGAAAATGCAAAGGTAGTTTTCAACGGGAAAAAATTTGAAATAGAAAAAGAAGTTTTGGGAAATAAACTTAAAAAGGACTTATTAATTGAAAAAATTTTAGACTATATAAGTGAGGACAAGGATACTTTAAAATTAGAGGATGAGGGAATTTACTATAACCCCACAGTCTATTCTGATGATGCGGGCTTAAAAAGTAAGTTAGACCAGATGAATAAGTTAAATTCTTTTGAAATAACTTATAAATTTGAAGATAGAACAGAAGTAATAAAAGATGAAGAACTTTTAAATATGTATAGAGAAAATGAAGATGGACTATTAGTTCCCGATACTGAAAAAGTTACAGCTTATGTCAGAAATCTTGAAAAGAAATATGATACTTTTCACGGAACTAGAAACTTTTATGCAACGGGTATTGGACCTATAGTTGTAAAAGGTGGAATTTACGGTTGGTGGACAGATACAAAGGCAACAGTTGAACAGCTTACAAAGGCGCTTGAAAACACTGAAACGGTAACACTTGAACCTGTTTACAAACTGACAGCTCAATCAAGATCTGCAAATGACCTTGGAAATTCTTATATTGAAGTGGATTTGGGTAGACAACATTTGTGGATGTATAAAGAGGGAGCTCTTGTGCTTGAGACAGATTTTGTATCCGGAAATCCAAACAAAGGTAACGGAACGCCAACTGGAACTGACAAAATTTGGTCAAGAGAGAAGGGACGTTATTTGACAGGAGAAGATTATAAGAGCTTTGTAGACTACTGGCTGGCAATTAATTGGAGTAATATAGGGCTACATGATGCAAGTTGGAGAAGTCAATTTGGAGGGAGTTTATACCTTTCAAACGGTTCTCATGGCTGTATAAATATAAAGCCTGATGTTATGAAGGACATCTATGACAATTCTTTTGTGGGAATGGGAGTAGTAGTATACGACTCCAGCGTTCCAAGTTAAATTAAAAAATTAAAGTTAAAATAAAACCTTTGAGAGATTATGGGAGAGTTATATCTAAATTTTTCAAAGGTTTTTAAATTCTATTAAAAGTAGTTATTTTTTTAACAATTCCTATTGTATAAACATAGACACTATGCTATACTTAATTTATAAATATCTTCAGGGCGAGGTGAAAATCCTTGACCGGCGGTAAAGTCCGCGAGTTCGAAAGAACCGAATTGGTTAGATTCCAATACCGACAGTATAGTCTGGATGAAAGAAGATTGCAGTTTTTTGTATGCAATTGAGCCCCGGAGACGAGGGCTTTTTTAATGCCCTTAATATATCTTTGGAGGGTTATTTATGAATAGTGTAAGTCGCAGTAGAAGTAAGGTAAAGTTTATGACAAGGGTGGGAATGCTTAGCTCGCTAGCTTTTGTGCTAATGTATTTTCAAATTCCGCTAGGTTTTATAGCGCCACCTTTTATGAAGTTGGATATTTCAGATTTGCCAATACTAATTGGATCTTTTACAATGGGTCCATTGGCAGCAGTGTTAATATCATTTATTAAAAATGTTTTGCACATTGCAATTCAAGGTAGTACAAGTGGAGGAGTTGGACCACTTTCAAACTTTATTGTGGGAAGTATTTTTGCAATAACTGCAGGAACAATCTACAGAAGAAACAAAACAATGAAAAGTGCCATAATTGGCCTTTTTGTAGGAACGATTGTAATGACAGCAGGAGCAATAATTTCTAATTATTTCTTTATTTTCCCACTATACGCAAAGATGATGCCAATGGAGGCAATTGTAAATGCAGGTGCAGCAATAACATCAAAAATTACTGATGTGTGGAGCATGATGATGTATTCAGTACTGCCATTCAACTTAATAAAGGGATTTATTGTATCTCTTATAACACTTTTAACTTATAAAAAAGTTAGTTATGTTTTTAAAGATTAATTAATAGTATATAAATTTTAATTACAGATTAAAAGGAACCTACCAAAATTTTGGCAGGTTCCTTTTGTATTATTTGAAAGTATAATAAAAAGAGTTCAGCTTAGTAAAACTAAACTGAACTCTTTTAAATTAAATGTAATTATTCTTCAGAACCTTCAGATTCAGAAACTGTAGGGATATCAGCAGCAGAAACTTCTTCAACTGCTTCTTCTTCAGCTTCTTCTTTTGGTTCTTGAAGTGTAGCTACAGTATCAGATAATTCTGTAAGTACTTCGATTTTATCGTTTTTACTTACATCAAGATCTTTTACTTCAATAACATCTCCAATTTGCATATCTTGAACATTAATTAATGCTTCAGATGGCAAATCAGCAGGGAAACATTCAATTTCAATTTCATCTAATATTTGAAGTAAATTAGATGGTTGAACTCTAATAGCATCTCTATTTTCAAGAACTACTGGAATTGTAACTCTGATTTTTTCAGTCATATCAACTAAATATAAATCAAAGTGTAAAATGTGGTTTTTAAAAGGATGTCTTTGTACATCTTTAAAAAGTACCATTTGAGTGTCAGAACCTAAGCTTGCTTCAACTATGTTAGAAGTACCAGCTTGGCTATAGATCTTCATAAGATCTTTTTCAACAGCACTAACGGATTTACTTTCATTACCTTTTGAATAAACTACTCCAGGAACAACTCCAACTTGTCTTAACTTGTCAACTTGGTTTTTCCCTTTTTCTTCTCTTGCTTCAAGTGTTAATTTAATACTTGACATTTCGTACCTCCAAAATGAACTTATTTATTTTATTATACCAGAACCTAAGCAAATATCTCCATCATAAAATACCAAAACTTGTCCAGGTGTTACGCCTTTAATTGGATTATCAAATTTTACTATTAATTCATCGTTCAAAAAATCCACAGTCATTGCTTCATCTTTGGCACGATACCTAATTTTTCCGGTACATCGTAAAGGAAAATCAGGAGTTTCTGTAATCCAAAAAGGTTCTTCGCATATGGTTTCTGTCTTATACAATAGTGGATTTTTAACGCCTTGTGCGACAATAAGTCTATTGTTTTTCAAATCTTTGTCTGCAACAAAAAACGGCTCTCCACTACCGATGCCACCTATACCGATTCCCTTTCTCTGACCTATGGTGTAATGCATAAGTCCAGAATGTTCTCCAAGGTATTCTCCCTCAACAGAATAGATGTCTCCTTTTTTAGTAAAGAGGAAACTGTCTAGAAATTTATTAAAATCTCTTTCACCTATAAAACAAATGCCTGTAGAATCTTTCTTTTTTGCAGTAGATAAATTGTATTTTTCAGCAATTTCTCTAACTTCTTCTTTTGTCATATCTCCAACTGGGAAAATAGTTTTTGAAAGGGCATCTTCTTTTACACGTGATAAAAAATAGCTTTGGTCCTTATTTTCATCAATACCTCTTAGTAGGTATGTATGATTATTTTTTTTGAGAGTTCTAGCATAGTGTCCCATTGCAATATAGTCTGCATCAAATTTCATTGCAAATTCTAAAAAAGCTTTAAATTTTATCTCAGTATTACACATTACGTCAGGATTTGGAGTACGTCCCTTTTCATATTCTGATAAGAAGTAGGAAAATACTCTATCTTTATATTCTTTTTCAAAATTTACAGTGTAATGCTTAATACCAAGCTCAGCACAGACTCTTACAACATCAAGATAATCTTCTGTTGCAGTACAAACTCCATCTTCATTTTCTTCGTCCCAGTTCTTCATAAAGACTGCTGTAACGTCATAGCCTTGATCTTTTAATAGAACAGCACATACTGAAGAATCAACTCCTCCACTCATGCCTAGAACTACACTTTTTGACTTAACCATCAAAACACTCCAGTTTTATTAAATTTCATTAAATCATTATACATTAATAGTGTGGAAAAATCCAATTATTTTGGAATTAGTTGCTTAAATTATTTTAGAACTGTGGGATTGTTATAGAAGTTCTTAGAATATAAGCAGATATTATTTTACTTTAATCTGTAATATATTAATGGTAATATATTAAAAGGTGATAAAATGAAAAAGTTATTCGCAGTGCTCATGGCGATTATATTCTTAAGCGGATGTTCTAAACACTACGATAAATATGATATAGAAGTTTTCGATGCCTTTGACACAGTTACTTCAATAGTAATTTACGACACAAGTAAGACAAAAGCTGATGAAAAACTAGGCGCTATGAAGGAAAAATTACTGCAATTACATAAATTATTTGATAGGTACAATGACTATGAAAATATTAACAATGTAAAGACTATAAATGATAATGCTGGAATTCAACCAGTTAAAGTTGATGATGAACTCTACTATTTAATTGAAAAATCTATGGAGTACAATGAAACTATAAGCGATAAAGTAAATATACTAATGGGACCTGTAGTAGATTTGTGGGCTGAGTATAGAGATTTATATAATGAAGGATATTCTGAAGATAAAGTGGCATTAAAACTTGGTAGTGATCTTCCGACAGAAGAAGAACTAAATAGTTTAAGACCACTTGTAGATTTATCTAAAATTGAATTAAATAGAGAAGAACAAAGTGTATTTCTAAAGGAAAAGGGAATGAAACTTGACCTTGGAGCTTGTGCTAAGGGATATTCTGTAGAGTTACTTTGTGAATTTGGGAAAGAAGAGCTTAAAATAGAGTCTGCCATAGTATCAGCCGGAGGAAATGTTAAAACTATAGGAAGTCCCCCAGATAAGGAATTCTATAAAATAGCAATTCAAAACCCTGAGAGTATAGATGATGAAACAAAAGATCCCTACATGGCTACACTAAAAATAAAAGAAGATTCTATTGTGACAAGTGGAGATTACCAGAGATACTTTACCTACAAGGGTAAAAAGTATTGTCATATAATAGACCCGAATACATTTATGCCTGCCAATGAGTTTAGGTCAGTGAGTATAGTGGAAGAAGATTCACTTCTTTGTGATTACCTTTCCACAGCATTATTTTTGACAGATTATGACGATGGACTTAAAATGTGTAAAGACTTAAATGTAAATGCAATTTGGTTTTTTGACGACGGTGAGATAAAATATACTGACGGAATCAAAAAAATGTTGGAGGGCTAGATGAAAAATAATGTAAGAGGATTAGTATTTCACTTATTTGTGATTATTATAGTTTTTTTAATTTCACTACTTATTAATTTAAATGAAACAGTGGTTAAAGTAGTTTATGGAAATATAGTTTTTAAAGTTATTCTATCTTTGTTTATAATTATTTTATATTATAATTTTGGTAAGGCAATGAGTAAAAGATCCAGTAGAAAATTAGATTTTTTTACGGGGAATATTATATTTTGTATAGCAATAGTATTATTTATGTTTGCATTTGTGGGATTGGGAGCGGATTTATTTAAATTTGAAGTTTCCGGTTCAATGTGGAAGTTTCCGCTGGACTTATTTCTAATGCCGGAACTTTACATTTATCAAATGTTTAATATTGGCTACAATATCTTTTCTATATTTTTTGCAGCTATAATACCGGGAATTATCTATGGAATTTCAATAAAGAGATCACGTGCAAAAATATTAAAGAAAAAAAGACTTATGAAGCAAAGACAGAACAGGAGAAGATAGTTGAAGAAAAGTGCTTGTTTTTTAAATGTAGTATTAATTTTAATATTATCCCTATTTTTAACAGGTTGTGAAAGAGAAAATATTAAAGCTGACTATGAAATTGTCACTGTTTCACAAGTTATAGATGGAGATACAATAAGAACATCTCAAGGGGAAAAAATAAGGTTGATAGGCATAAATACTCCGGAAAGTAAGAATAATAAAGAAGAGTTCGGAGAAGAGGCATATCTATATGTGAGAGATTTAATTGAAGGAAAGGAAGTATATCTTGAAGAAGATATTTCAGATAGAGATAAATATGATAGAATGCTAAGGTATGTTTGGTTAAAAGAACCTGAGCAAATAGATAAAAATACAGTTGAAAATTATAACTTGTCAGGTATCCTCTTAAAAGAGGGGCTTGCAAAGAAATATACTTTTGAACCGGATATTAAATACAGAGATTACTTCAGTGAAATTCAAGATACAGCAAGAGAAGAAAAAATAGGAATGTGGAGTAAGGACAAATACGGAGCCACAAGAGGAGATAGAATATAGATGAATATAAGCCACAGCTCTAAGGAACTCTACGAAGAGTCAATAAGCGCTTTTGAAAAAATAGGAGTGACAATAAGAGATATATCACTTATTGTATATGAACTACAAAAGCCATACTTAGAAGATATTACATTGGAAATGTGTGAAGAAAATGTTAGAGATGTTTTAAAAAAGAGGGAAGTAACTCATGCAATACTTACAGGACTTGCATTAGATGAGCTGGCAAATCAAAAAAAACTTCCAGAGCCAATTCAAACTATAATAGCCAATGACGAAGGACTATACGGCATTGATGAAGTGTTGCCACTTGGAATAGTAAACGTATATGGAACAATAGGTCTTACAAATTTTGGCTACTTAGATAAGAAGAAAATAGGAATAATAAAAGAGTTAGACAACAGAAAGAAAACTACAGGTGAAATTGCCACATTTGCAGATGATTTAGTTGCAGCAGTTGCAGCAGCAGCAGCTTCAAGGATGGCGCATAATGATGTAAAATAAAAAAATATAAATATTATTAAGGAGGATATATTTTATGAAAGTAACTATATGTATGGGGGCAAAATGTACATTAATGGGAGCTGATTCAATATATGATGCAGTGGAGTATTTAAAAGAAAATGTATGTGGTCCTGAATCAAATGTTTGCTCTGCAGAGGGACTGGAAGTTGAACTTTCTAACTGCATGAACTACTGTAAGGACAGAGAAGGTGTTGCACCAGTAGTTACAATTGACGATGAAGTCATATTTAATGCAACTGCACAAGAAATAAGCGAGAAGTTAATAGATAAACTAAGAATATAATATAGAATATAGGGAAAAAATATGAAAGAAAATTATCGTACGATATTAGATATAAGAAGAAAAGTATTTGCAGAAGTTGCCAGAATTGCATATAACGACTCTGACGTTTCAGAACTTGAGGACTCAAGTTACAGAATAGTGCCTGGGGAAGTTCCCAGATATAGAGAAGACATATTTAGAGAGCGCGCAGTAGCGGATGAGAGAATTAGACTTGCAATGGGAATGGATGTTAGAAAAATTAGTGAGTACAGGAAAGTTACAGACGGCTTTGATAAAATAGACATTGATACAAATGCCTATGAAAAACCACTTATAAATGTAATTAAATTTGCATGTGAATCCTGTCCTGAAAAATCTTTCTTTGTAACAAACAACTGTAGAAAGTGTATGGCACATCCTTGTACTAACGTATGTCCTGTAAACGCAGTTTCAATGACTAGAAACGGGGCGTTAATAGATAAGGAAAAGTGTATTAAGTGTGGCAGATGTAAAGATGCCTGCCCATACAGTGCAATAGTAAAATACGACAGACCATGTGCGGAAGCCTGTGGAGTAAATGCAATAAGTTCTGACAAATATGGAAGAGCTGAAATAGACCACGATCAATGCGTAGCCTGTGGTAGATGTATTGCAACTTGTCCATTTGGAGCAATAGCAGATAAAACTCAAATATTTCAACTAATAAAGGCCATAAAAGCAGGGAAAAAAGTTTATGGAGCAATTGCACCTTCGTTTGTTGGGCAATTCGGAGCTAAGACATCTCCAATTCAAGTAGTAGAGGCCATTAAAATGTTGGGCTTTAAAGATGTAATAGAAGTAAGTCTTGGAGCAGATGTAACAACTCTGCATGAGGCAAAAGAATACTTAAATAGAGTTCCAAATGAAATTCCATTTATGGGAACAAGTTGTTGTTACTCATGGTCACTTATGATTAAAAATAAATTTCCGGAACTGTCAGAACAAATATCGGACTCAGGTTCTCCAATGAGATATACAGCTGAATATATTAGAAAACTTGATCCGGAAGCAGTTGTAGTATTTATAGGCCCTTGTACCTCAAAAAAATTAGAGGCAATAGATACAAAGGTAAAATCAAGTGTAGACTTTGTAATAACATTTGAAGAGTTACTTGGAATGTTTGTAGCAAAGGAAATAGAGCCATCTGAAATAGAAATATCAAAAGAAGTAGAAGATGCCTCATCACTTGGAAGAGGCTATCCAATAGCCGGAGGAGTTGCAGAATCAGTAAAAGTTGTTGCAAAGCAACTTGATCCTGATAGAGAAATAAACATACAGGGAGCAAATACACTTTCAGAATGTATGAAAATGCTTAAAATTGCAAAAGCTGGAAAGTTAGACGGATACTTATTAGAGGGTATGGCCTGTCCGGGCGGATGTATAGCGGGAGTTGGAACTCTTGCATCAGTAGATAGAGTTAGAAAAAACATAACTAAGTTTGCAAAAGATGCAAAAATAAAAAGTCCGCTAGAAAACGAGCTAATAGAAAGTGAAATAGAAAAATAAAATTTTCACAAATAGCTAAATAGTGCTTGACACATTAAAACTACTGTATTAAAATAGTTTAAGTGTTTAAAAAGCCCCGGAAAAATTTTTTAAATCACGTAGGAGGAATTATTCCAATGAAAAGTTATATGGCTAAAGCCAATGAAGTAGATAGAAAATGGTATGTAATAGACGCTGAGGGAAAAGTTCTTGGACGACTTGCCACTGAAGTTGCTAGTATACTAAGAGGAAAAAAGAAACCAATTTACACTCCACATGTAGATACAGGTGACTTTGTAGTAATAATTAATGCTGAAAAAATTAAATTAACAGGTAATAAATGGACAGATAAAGTTCACGCTTACCATACTGGATATCCAGGCGGAAGAAAAGAAGTTTCTTACGATCAATTAAGAGAAAAACACCCTGAAAGAGTTATTGAATATGCAGTAAGGGGAATGCTTCCAAAGAGCAGACTTGGAAGACAAATGTACACTAAACTTAACGTTTATGCAGGAGCTGAACATCCACACGCAGCGCAAAAACCAGAAGTTTATGAATTTTAATTGAGGAGGATATAGATGGATAAGGCACAATATAGAGGCACTGGAAGAAGAAAAACTTCTGTTGCACAAGTTAGATTATTACCAGGAAATGGACAATTTACTGTTAATGGTAGAGATATAGAAGATTATTTTGATTATGAAACTCTAAAGACAGTAGCAAGATCCCCTCTAGCGTTAACAGATACACTAACACAATATGATGTTATTATAAAAGTAACAGGTGGTGGATTTACAGGACAAGCAGGAGCAATAAGACATGGTATTGCAAGAGCACTTATTGTAGCTGACCCTGAACGTAGAGCAATCTTAAAGAAAGCTGGATTTTTGACAAGAGATCCGAGAATGAAGGAAAGAAAGAAATACGGTCTTAAAAAAGCAAGACGTGCACCTCAATTCTCAAAGAGATAAGATTACAAATCAAAGCATTGGAATATTCCAGTGCTTTTTTTATTTGGAGTTTTATTAGTATGGTTTATAGTTATTCTCAATTTAGAGAGGTCTATATGCTGATTTTATAAGATAATTATTAATTAACGTCAATTGCTATAACCAATAGAAAAGACCTTCTTAATAGCATTTTAAGGAGGTCTTGATATAAGAAGAGTATTTAAAATGTATGGATAACATTCTTTATTAGTCTTTAAATAAGAAAATTATGTTATTATCGTATGTGATTGTTTTAATTAAATTAAAGCATAATTAAAAATTATAAAGGATGAATAGATTTGAATATAAAAAATAGAGAAAAAGAAATAGAAGAAATAGTAAATGGAGTATTTAAGATTATAGATAAGGATAATATAGATGAAATTAAATACGATGTTATAAGTAGAGGGTGTCCACATGAACCAAAAGGTTTACCAAAAAATAAAATGGGAATTTACATGTTCATATATGGTGACAGATTTCTTAAAATTGGAAGAGTTGGCAACAAAAGTAATGCAAGATTTGTTTCTCAACACTACAATCCAAATTCGTCAAAGAGTAATCTAGCAAAATCAATTCTTAAAGATGAAGATATGAAAGATTTTAACTTAGACGAAAAAAGTGTGGGGAAATGGATAAAAGACGAATGTTTTAGAATAGATATATTAGTTGATGATAGTTTAGGAATAAGAGCACTTAGTGTGATTGAAAGTATTTTACAGTATAAGTATAAACCTATATATGAGGGTTTTAAATCTCAAAGGTGATAAATTTTACATAGGAGAAAATATAGATATAAATTTTTAACTAATTACATAACCATAATAGATATAGTGGCTGTGGCAATAAATAACCTCACTAGATCAGATAGTTTAAATAGAAATATATGGGAGAAGTGAATGGTAATATTTTTTATTTTTACTGAAATAGAAAGTATATTAGTTTTGCGAAATCCAGGAGAGTTTAGTCAACAGGAGATATACTTTTTCATCTAGTAAATACAACTTCATTTTTATACTTTACAATATCTATGTTGACATATAATTTAATAAGAGTCTTTAATAAGTAAACCCAACAATACTAGTTTGTATTGTTGGGTCTTTTAACTATTCATTCCAAGCAATATTGTGGAAAATATAAAAAATAGAAATAACCAAGGTAAAAAATAGTACTTTTCTTCTTTTGACAAAACTATAAATATAGAGCCCAGTATTCCTGAAGTGGGAGCAGCTATAAGAAGATATACCATATCTCCACAAACTATTGATAAAACTATTCCAAGTATATATGTAAATATACAAGTAAAACTTAAATATAAAAAGACTTTGCGAATATTTATTTTCATATTTTCACTCCTAATTTAAATGTTGTTATTAATTTAAATGTTGTTATTAAAATGAAGATATCACACTTTTAAGTAATTAAATTTAAAAATACTTTTATAAAATATGGCAAGTAAAAATATAATTAAGTTAATTGCCAATATAAAAACAAATAATTTTAGCATATATTATCTCCAAATTTTATATAATTATCTATCTCTTAGTTTTTTTGCGATTTCCTTAAATAAGTTATCTCTATCTGCATCTAGGTTTGGAAATGATTTAAAAAACTTTTTCTGACGAGATAATTCATTATTTAATATATAGTTATATTTTTCTTTAAGTTGATTGTAAGTATATTTAAGTTCATCTTTTGTTCTACCCATATCCTCAACGTTTTCAACGAGTCTCTTACTCATGTCGTCAGCTAGAGACCTTAGTTCTTGAGCTATATTGTCAATTTCTTCATACTTACTTCTAAGTTTTAATATAGAAAGAGAAGTTGAAATTATGTCAATTAAAAAAGTAAATATAAATACTATAGTTATAAAAGTTGGAATAAAGCTTATATTAGTCCAAAATAAGTCATTTAGCTTTAGTATTATGGGCATAATTACAAAGCATACTACAGTTCCTCCAACTCCCCACATAAGTGAATATCTAAGGCATATGTAGCCGTGAAAATTGTAGGGCATATTTGAATAGTCCCACCATCTTCTGTGAAGAATTTGAAATAGCAGAGCACCTGCCACAAGTTCCACTACAGTTGCAATAATTGTGCTTCCAATAAAAACTAAAAATATATTGTCAATTCCATATATAAATTGTAGTACAAATATTAAACCAAATCCATATATGGGACATATTGGTCCGTTTAACATTCCCGTATTGACGTATCTTTTATGTACCACAAAAATAAAAGTAACTTCTGTAACCCAGCCTAAGAATGAAAATACAAAGAATAAAAATACATATTGTAAAAAGCTTAGTTCTGCCATTGATTCACTTCCCTCTTTTGACTTGCTTTAAATATATTATGCTATAATAATTTTAAAAGCAATTTATTTATACCCCATTAAGGGAAATCTTATAAGGAGATTACAGTGAAATTAGATAGAAGTTTTTTTAATAGAGACACTATTATGGTAGCTAAAGAGTTACTTGGAAAAGTAATTGTCAGAAAATATGGAAGTGTAGAACTGGTGGGGCGAATTGTTGAAACAGAGGCCTATACGGGATACTTAGACAAGGGAAGTCACACCTATAATGGAAAGAGAACTAATAGGACAGAGGTAATGTACGGCGAGGCAGGTCACTTATATGTATATTTAAACTATGGAATGTATAATTTGACAAATATTGTAACTAATGAAAAAAATTTAGGCGAGGCTGTTTTGTTAAGAGGAATTGAGCCTATTTCCGAAATTGAAGAAATGTCAAAAAACAGGTTTAAGAAAAGTTATGAAGAACTAAATAGCTATCAGAGGAAAAACTTTTCAAATGGACCTGGAAAACTGTCTATGGCAATGAATATTACTAGAGATGACGATGGTAAAGATCTATGTAGTTTTGAAGACGTTTACTTAAGAGATGATGGATATAAGAATTTTAGCATAGTTGAGTCTAAGAGAGTTGGAATAGATTATGCAGAAGAGGCCATAGATTTTTTATACAGATTTTATATAGAGGGAAGTGACTATGTTTCAGTTAAATAAATATTTCTTATACTATTTAATTTTCATAAATATTTTTTCTTTTATACTATTTTATATAGATAAGAGAAGGGCAGTAAAAAATAATACCAGAAATAGAATTTCAGAAAACAATTTACTTTTAAGTGCATTTTTATTTGGCTCACTTGGAGCTCTTATAGCAATGCTACTTTTTCATCACAAGACAAAAAAACTTAAATTCAAAATTTTAGTTCCACTATTTTTAATAGTACAAGTAATTGGAATATATTATTTTAAAGTATTGTACTAAGTGTTTTAAATATTATTAATAAAAATAGAACCAACTTAAAGTGAAGTTTAAGTTGGTTCTATTAATTTAAGTTAGTATAATATTTAATCAAGTGCCATTAAAATATCTTCCGGCTTTATTGGAAGTCTTCTAAAGTTTTTATTTGTGGCATTGTAAATTGCATTTGCAATTGCAGGAGCAGAAGTGTTAATTACAACTTCTCCAATTGACTTTGCTCCAAAGGGACCCGTTGGTTCAAAACTCTCTCTAAATTCAACTTTTAATTCACCAATGTCCAGTCTGGTTGGGATTCTATAGTTCATAAAACTGTCTGTTGTAATTTTTCCCCTACTGTCATATTGAACGTCTTCATATAGAGCATAGCCAATTCCCTGAACGATTCCACTTTCAACTTGAACTCTTGCCAAGTTTTCATTTATAACTGTTCCACAGTCAACTATTCCCACAAATTTTTTAACTACTGCCTCTCCAGTCAACAAGTCTGTCTCCACTAGAGAAAATCCTGCCATAAATGGAGGTGGAGAGTCGTCGTTGCCAAAGTGACCTGTTTCAATAATTGTATGGCCTTCTTCGCCGGCAGTGAGGTTTTCAGAAAGGGAAATTAAGTCAATTATACGGTCTTCTGAACTAAAAACATTTCCGTCAAATTCAACGCTTTCACTATTTACATTTAAGAATTTTGAAGCTTCCAGCTTAAGTCTTTCAACCATTTGTTCGCTGGCTCTTACAACTGCATTTCCAGTAGTGTATGCTCCGCTTGAGGCATAAGAACCCGGATCAAAGGGAGTTAAGTCAGTATCTGCAACAATAAGTGAAATGTTTTCCATATCGGTTTTTAAGATTTCAGCAGCCATTTGAACCATTATCGTGTCTGTTCCCGTACCGGCGTCAGTACAGCTCACAAATAAAGTGTAGTCTCCACTTTCATTTAATTTAATTTGAGCTGTGGAAGTATCTATTTTTTCGATTCCTGAGCCTTGCATTGTTATAGCCATTCCCACACTTAAAATTTTATCATCAGATATTTTTTTATAGGGATAAAATTTATCCCACTTTATAAGTTCTTTACCTCTTAATATACATTCATCAAGTCTTGAACTCCTAATGTCCTTGTTAAAAGATACTGTTAAATCTCCTTGGCGAGTTAAATTTTTAAGTCTAAGCTCAATAGGGTCCATATTAATTTTGGCAGCTAATTCGTTAATGGCAGACTCAACTGCAAATGCTCCCTGAGTCGCCCCATAGCCCCTAAAAGCTCCTGCTGGCATCTTGTTAGTATAAACGGCCCTACCGGTAAACCTTGAAGCTGAAATCGAGTTATAGAGGGGCAGAGTTTTTTCGCCTATTAACTTTAAAGTAGTCCAAGCGTGGTATCCATATGCACCTTGATCTGAAAGAGCATCTATGTCAAGACTTTTTATAGTTCCATCACTTTCTGCTCCGATTTTAACTTTTATTTTTGTAGCGTGTCTACTATTTGTAGCATAGTAGGTTTCTTTTCTATCGTATACTATTTTTGCACTTCTTCCGGTTTTTAAAGTTACAATTGCCACATAAATTTCAGATTCCGAAGTTTGCTTTGCTCCAAAGGCACCGCCAATACGTGGCTTTATAACTCTAATCTTACTTGGGGACATTTCAAGAGCCCTTGCAAGCTGACGCTTTATGTGAAAGGGAACTTGAGTTGAAGTGATTACAACCAGTCTGTTAAAGGAGTCAATATAACTGTAAGATCTAAAAGTTTCCATCATAGACTGAGCTTGAGCTTGAGTATAGTAAGTGGAGTTGATTTTTACAGGTGAGGACTCATATACTTTATCAACGTCTTCTTCGCCAAAACTCAAGTTATGCTGTCCCACAATATTTTTTTCATAGTCATATAGACCTACGCTTTGAGGCAAATTGCTAAAGGGTTTTTCACTGTGAACTATAGGTCCTGTTTCAGCCTCTTCGAAGTCTATAACAGAGTCGAGCTCTTCATATTCTACCTTGATTAGTTTCATTGCTCTATCTGCAATTTTTGCACTTTCTGCTGCAACTATGGCAACAGGGTCGCCTACAAATCTAACTTCCTGATCTAAAATAAGTCTGTCATAGGGCGATGGCTCAGGATAGGATTGTCCAGCAAGAGTAAATTTGGTTTGAGGAACATCTTTATAAGTTAAAATACATTCAACACCTTCAATTTTTAAGGCGTTAGATACGTCGATTTCTCTTATTAGAGCATGGGGATGTGGACTTCTTAAAAGTTTTACAATTAGAGCATTTGAATCGGCTAAGTCGTCAGTATAAACACTTCTACTCTGTAGAATGGAAGTGCTGTCAATTTTTTTTATGTTTTTTCCTATATACTTCAACACTACACCTCCAAATACTTTTTAATTGCTCGCATTTGACTTTCATATCCAGTACATCTGCACAAGTTTCCGCTTAAATAATTTTTTATAAATTCATCACTTGGATTTTTATAGTTTTTCTTTAGAGACACTGTGTTAATTATAAATCCCGAAGAACAGTAACCACATTGGTCTGCTCCTTCTTCAGCTATAAAGTCGGAAAGAATTTTTGCGTCACTTCCTATTCCTTCAAGGGTAGTAATATTTTTATCTTCACATTGAACAGTTAGAAGAGTGCAGCTCAAATAGGACAAATCATCTATTAAAACAGAGCAAAGCCCACAATTGGAAGTTTCACAAGCTCTCTTTACAGATTTAAAACCTAAGTTTCTAATAGTATTTAATAGAAGTTCATCAGGAGCAACATCTAAGTTATATGTCTTTTTATTTATATTTAAATTAACTTTCATAGTTATCCTCCAGTTCAAGAATAGCTCTTTTAAATAAATTTCCAGCTAGTTTTTTTCTATACTCTCCACTTGCCTTTGCATTGGAGCTAAAAGAAACCTCTTCAAATAAAATTTCTCTTGCACGGGAAATATCTATACTATTATTATTTTCAGATAAGTACTTAGATGTATTGTGGCATAAAAGAGCAAGCCCCGGCCTTGCGCCTACACTTACCAGATAATTTGAATTTCTTTTAGACACGCCCACATTTACAATAGAAAAATCAGTTTTTGTGCTTCTAAGGGATTTAAAGCTACAGTTTATTTTTTCCTTTGGAATAAATATTTTAAGCAAGATGTCTTTTTTAATGTTCTTACTTAAAAATTCTTCTAAGCTCATTTTTCCGTTTTTGTGTAGCAATACACTTGCATTTAAAACCAGAAGTGTTGGAATAAAATCAGAAAACCCATACTTTGAATAGACACTCGCTCCAACAGTTACATGATTTCTAAATTGTGAACCTACAATATTTTCAGTGCATTTTATTAAAGCACCGTCTGCAAAAGTACTAAAAGCATCAAATCTTCCGATGTCACCGTAAGTTGCATAAGCTCCAAGTTCGTATTCAGTTTCTCTTTCTACAATATTGTTTAATTCTAAATTGGACAAGTCTATTGCGACATTGTATTTTTTATTAGATAGTTTTAAAAATGTATTTCCACCAAGTATTACATTATTGCGAGAATTTTGTAATATTTCATAGGCCTCTTCAACAGAAGTGGGCTTTAAATAATTGTTTAATTGAAACATTGTTCTCTCCTATTCATATTTTAATAAAACTATTATACCATTTATATACAATATATCTATTCAATTAACTCTAAGAGTTAGATATTTCAAGAAACTATTGAAAACTTGAACTGCATGTAATAAACTATAAAATTATAGCGGGACGTAATTGTATGATAAAAATAAAAAA
The DNA here is from genome assembly GCF_900129925.1 of Anaerosphaera aminiphila DSM 21120. Lineage (GTDB taxonomy): Bacteria > Bacillota > Clostridia > Tissierellales > Peptoniphilaceae > Anaerosphaera > Anaerosphaera aminiphila. Next base: position 95,680 of record NZ_FQXI01000006.1, read on the forward strand.
GGTAAATATATGATAAAAATAAAAAATGTTTTTTTTAAATATGAAAATAGTGAAGAATCAAATTATGTAATAGAAGACTTGAATTTTGAAGTAGAAGAAGGCGAATTTGTAGCTGTACTTGGTCATAATGGCAGCGGGAAAAGTACTTTGGCAAAATTAATTAATGGATTAATAGTGCCCACTTCAGGAGAAGTTACTGTAGATGATATGAATACAAAAAAAGATGAAGAAATTTGGAATGTCAGATCCAGAGCGGGAATGGTATTTCAAAATCCAGACAACCAATTAGTTGCAACTGTAGTAGAAGAAGATGTTGCCTTTGGTCCGGAAAATTTAGGTGTGCCCACAGAGGAAATTCAAAAGAGAGTGGACTTGTCTCTTGAGGCCGTTGGAATGAGCGATCACAGAAAGAGCTCTCCTCATATGCTCTCAGGTGGACAAAAGCAAAGAGTTGCAATAGCAGGTATACTCGCCATGTCTCCGGAGTATATCATCTTAGATGAGCCCACAGCAATGCTTGACCCAATAGGTAGAAGAGAAGTTATGGACACTATAAAAAAATTAAACAGAGAACAAAAAAAGACTATTATTTTAATAACTCACTACATGGATGAAGCTGCACTTAGTGACAGATTAGTTATTATGGAAGCTGGTAAAATCATCTTAGAGGGAAAGCCGAGAGAAGTATTTTCTCATGTGGAAAAAGTTAAGTCTATTGGTCTTGACGTTCCACAAGTTACGGAGCTTGCATATGAACTTAAAATGGATGGATTTGACATTGATGAAAAAGTTTTAAGTGTAGATGAATTAGTAGGTGAAATATGTCGCTAATAGAAGTTAAAAACTTAACACATATATATGGAGAGGGAACTGTATTTGAAAAAAAGGCACTGGACAGTGTAAATTTAACTGTAAACGAAAGAGATTTAATTGGATTAATTGGACACACAGGTTCAGGTAAATCCACATTAATACAGCACTTAAACGGACTTATAAAACCTACTAGCGGAGAGATAGTTGTCGCAGGAAAGACTATTACAGATAAAGTTCCACTAGTGGATATAAGACAAAAAGTAGGACTAGTGTTTCAATATCCTGAATATCAACTTTTTGAAGAAACTGTTGAAAGAGACATTGCTTTTGGGCCACAAAATCTGGGGCTAAATGCTGAAGAAGTAAAAATAAGAGTGAAAGAGTCCATGGAACTGGTTGGACTTAACTATGATACATTTAAAGAAAAATCGCCCTTTGAACTTTCAGGGGGACAAAAAAGACGTGTTGCAATAGCCGGTGTAATAGCAATGAAGCCCGACGTTTTAATACTGGATGAGCCAACGGCGGGTTTAGACCCAAGAGGTAGAGATGAGATATTTGGAGAAATTAAAAATCTCTATAAGAATGGAAATATAACTATTATAATAGTCAGCCATAGCATGGAAGACATGGCAAGTATTGCAAATAGGATAGTAGTCATGAGCGATGGCAAAATTGTCATGGACGATAAAGCCAGAGAAATATTTAAAAGAGAAGATGAACTTGTAAAGATAGGACTGGGTGTGCCCCAAATAACATCTTTCTTAATAGAGCTTAAAAAAAGAGGCGCTGACATCAATACAAATTGCATCACTGTTGAAGAGGCAAAAGAAGAGGTTGAAAAATATTTGAGGGGTAGAGAAAATGCTTAAAGACATATCTGTAGGACAGTATTATCCGGGGGATTCAATTGTTCATAGATTAGATCCAAGGTTAAAGATAATAACAGTACTCATGTATATAGTTACGCTGTTTTTTATTGACAGCTACTTGCCATACTTGTTTATATTTATTTATTTAGTACTTGTTATTAAAGTTTCAGGGATTCCCTTTTCTATAATTTTAAGGGGAATGCGTCCTTTGAGATGGATTATATTAATCACATTTATAATAAACTTGTTGTTTATTAGAGGAGAGGTAATATTTAAAGTTGCCTTTATATCAATATCCAGAGAAGGTGTGGATACTGCTATAAGAATGGCAATAAGATTGCTATTAATAGTAAGTGGAACCAGTTTATTGACACTTACCACATCTCCAATAGAAATAACTGATGGAATTGAAGCCCTTTTAAAACCATTAAATAGAATAAAAGTTCCGTCACATGAAATTGCAATGATGATGACAATAGCACTTAGATTTATTCCAACACTAGTTGAAGAGACAGATAAGATAATGAAAGCTCAAATTGCAAGAGGAGCTGATTTTGAATCTGGAAATATATTAAGGAGGGCGAAAAATTTAGTACCTCTCTTAGTTCCCCTATTTATAAATTCCCTTAGAAGAGCAGATGAACTTGCAACTGCCATGGAAGCTAGATGTTACCGTGGGGGAGAGGGCAGAACTAAATTTAGAATTTTAGTACTTGAGAAAAAAGACTATGTGACTTTCATATTAAATATGGCCTTTTTCGTAGTAATTATAGCGTGGAAATATATATGAATATACTTTTGAAAGTTAGCTATGATGGAACAAAATACCATGGATTTCAAATTCAGCCAAATTTAATAACAGTGGAAGAGGTTTTAAAAAACTCTATTGAAAAAACTGTACATCACAAAGTAAAATTATATACTGCTGGTAGAACAGATAGAGGAGTTCACGCTATGGGACAATGCGTGAACTTTTATTCGGATACAACTATAGATATTGGAAATTTGCCAAAGGTTATAAATTACAATCTTCCAGAGGATATTGCAGTTGTGGGAGCAAAATATGCACCTGATGACTTTCACTCCAGATTTTCAGCAAAGGGAAAGCACTATAGGTATATTATTTACAGAGGAAAGTACAGAAATCCTCTATATAGAAATAGAGCTTTAAACTTTCCCTATGAACTGGATATTGAAAAGATGCAAAGTTCATTAAATTACTTAATTGGAGAAAAAAACTACAAGTCTTTTATGGGAAGAGATGCAGTAGTAAAAGATACTATTAGAAGAATAGATAAAATAAAAGTCATAGATAAAAAAGAGTTTATATATATTGATTTTTATGGAAAGAGTTTTTTAAAAAATATGATAAGAATTGTAGTGGGAACAGCCATAGAAATTGGAAGAGGAAAGTATGAACCGGAGTACATGCTGGAGGCGCTAAATAAAGAACATAGAAGAGCTGCGGGGCCGACAGCACCAAGCTATGGACTTTATTTAATGGAAATTTATTATTGATTTTAGGTGAGTTAAATTAAGCTTGTAATTGGTTACAATACAGTGACAAGTGGCTTAAACTCATTGTATTATTAAAATATTTAAGTTATTATAAATTTAAATGGAGGAAGTATGAAATTAGTTTATAAAATTAAAAATACTTTAAATAAAACTAAATTATCCTTTGAGAGGTTTCCACTACCAATGGCGTGCATATTATTAAGTGCGTTGTTTTTTATTTTAGAGATAAAAAACTATTCAAATGTAGATACAGTTAAAGATGCAGTTTTAAATATGTCATATATGAAACTGGGCTACTTGTTTTTAATTAGTACATTTGTATATATATTTTTAAAAATGCTCAATGAAGGATTAGTTGGTAGTTCAACTACTGTTGAACAGTTAAAGAAAATAAGAGTATTAAATATTGCTCTTTATATATTGAGTATACCTTTGCTATATAGTATTTACAGACTTTTTATTTCGGAAGATCAAAGACTGTTTTTATATGAAAATTTCTATGGATATTTCGGACTACTATTGTTTTTTATAGTCAGCTCCTTTTATATATCTAAGGCATTTTTTCATAAGGACTATGTAGCCTATATGATAAAAATATTTATGTCAATATGTATATCTGTAAGTTATTCAATTGTGTTATTTTTGGGACTTTGTGCCATTTACTATGCCTGTGAAAAACTCCTTGGAGTTCAAGTAAATATGAACTTATACGCATATACAGCTATTGTAGTATTTTTGCCCTTTAATTTGGGTGTGTACTTGGCAAATATTCCAAGTGCCAGAGAATCATTTAACAACTACAATCTCACTAGAGCTGTAAAAGTTTTAATAACTTATATTTTAATTCCAATTTTTTCAATATATCTCATTATTTTATATTTATATTTTGGCAAGATGTTATTAAATAAAACATTGTTTAAAGGAATGGTTACAAGCCTTGTGCTGTGGTATTCTATTTTTTCTGTGGGATTTTTATTTGTCTTGGGAATGATAAAAGACAGCAGTTTCATAAAAACCTTTAAAAAGCTATTTCCAATTGCAATGTTGCCTGTATTATTTGTAATGTTTATATCTATAGGACTTAGGATAAATCAATATGGATTTACTGAAAATAGATATTTTGTAGTGGTTACAGGAATATTTGTAGCGGTGACTATGATATACTATATATTTCTTGATGAGGGCTCTTATATAACTGTGCCAATATTCTTAAGTTTTTTAATACTGGTTTCTACAGTAGGACCTATATCAGCTTACAGTATATCCAGGAATAGTCAAAACAGCCGTTTTGAGAAAGTACTTGTAAAAAATAACATGATTAAGGGAAATAAAATTCTAGGGAATACAAATGTATCAAAGGAAGATCGAGAAACCATAGTTGATATAGTGACCTATATGTTTAACAATCACAGACCTTGGGAGTTGAAATATATACCAAAGGACTTTGAACTGGTAGAAGAGGATTTTGAAGAAGTGTTTGGATTTAAACCTGATGTCAACAGTGATGAAATCACATCTACAAATTACTATTTTGAACACAATAAAGCTTTAGATATAGATGGATATAGTAAGATAATGTCCTTTTCTGTGGGAAATGAAATAGAAGAGGAAAATATCAAGACAGTTGGAAACTACAGAGTTAGTGTAAGTGGAGACAATGTTGCAGTAGATTATTTTGATAAGTCAGATGTCTTTAATCTTACAAATATAAATTCAAAAGAAGTTTTTGATAAAGTTAAGGCACTGGAGAAATCCAAGGGAATAATTGATCCGGAGGACATATCAATAAGTGGAGTGTCTCATGGAATAAAGTATAAGATAATATTTACAAATTTAAATCAATATGCAGTTACAGAAAAAGACAGAACTTTTAATATGGATTTTTATTTGTTGGTAAATAATAGCTTATTAATAAGCAAGAACAATCTGTAATTTAGAAGGAGAAGGTTATTGATAACTTTCTCTTTTTTTATGTTAAAATAAGTGTGGAGTTGTGATATGAAAAGAGATATTGTACCGGGAACGGATTATATTATTTATCAAAATGAAGAAAATTTTAAATATACAACTGACTCTTTAATACTGAGTTCTTTTTCACGTCTAAGTGGAAAGTGTGCAGACCTTGGAAGTGGAAATGGACTTTTGTCATTTAGATTAATAGACAGGAGTAGAGTGAGTAGTTTTATAAATGTGGAGTTCAATGAAGACAGTTATAAATGTTCGTTAAAATCTGTAGAAGAAAATGGTCTCTCAAATAAAATATCCAGTTTAAATATAGACCTAAGGGATATAAAAAAATATATAGCTCATCAGAGTATAGACAGTGTAATAATGAATCCGCCATATTTTTCAAACAGCTTAGAAAGTGAAGTTGAAGCTATAAGAAATGCAAGGCATACAGATGAATTGGAAATCTTTATTAATGCATCTGCACATATATTGAAAAATTCAGGAAAATTGTACATGGTAATGACGTCTAGTAGATTAATAGATGTAGTTTGCATGTTAAGAGATAGAGGGTTTGAGCCAAAAAAGTTGAGATTTGTAAAAAAAGATAGTAACTCAAGACCTAAAGTAGTATTAATTGAAGCTGTAAAACAGGGAAAATCACATTTAATAGTTGAAAGAGATTTTTTAATAAATAGTGACGAGTTAAAAAGAGTATATGAAAATAAGGAGATTTAAATGATATATTTTTGCCCAACACCTATAGGAAATTTATCTGATATAACAAAGAGAACTTTAGAGGTGCTAAACAGTGTGGATATAATTGCAGCGGAGGACACCAGAACCAGTCTTAAACTTTTAAATAACTACAATATAAAAAAGAAATTAATAAGTTACCACAAGTTTAATGAAAGCTCTCAAGCTGAAAATATTGTTGAATTGTCCAGGGAAAATAATATAGCAATTATTACAGATGCAGGACTTCCGGGGATAAGTGACCCTGGAGAAGTATTAGTAAAAAAGCTAATAGAAGAAGATATTGAATTTCAAGTTTTGCCTGGGCCAAATGCAGCTCTTACAGCACTGGTGCTCTCAGGTTTAAATACAGAGCACTTTTTATTTTATGGTTTTTTAAATTCTAAGAGCTCTGCCAGGAAAAAAGAATTAACTGAACTTGAAAATTTAAAATTCACACTTATATTTTATGAAGCTCCCCACAGGATTGAAAATTTCCTAGCTGACTTATATGAAATTTTTGGAGATAGGAGAATTTCTATTTCCAGAGAGCTTACAAAATTATATGAGCAGACATTGAGGGAAAATCTATCTTACTTTGTAGAAAATCCTGGCTCTATAAAATTAAAAGGTGAATTTGTAGTAGTGGTAGAGGGTAAAAAAGAAGAACAGTTAAATATAGATGTAAAAAATATTTTAACAGAAAAGTTACAAAGCGGAATGAAAAAATCGCAGGCAGTGAAGGAAATATCCAAGGAGTACAATATTCCCAAAAACGAAGTTTATAAAGTTAGCTTAGAGGTAGAAGAATGATTGAGGATATTCAAAGGGAAATTGAAAATGTAAATAATCTCTTAAAAAATAAGTATAGAGATTTTTTTTCGCTGGGCAATGAAGAATTTAAGGATAAGATATTAAATAAAGTAGGGCTCTTTTCTAAACTTAAAAAGTTGGAGGAAGCTCAGCTAAAGAGCTTTGGAGTAGTAGTGGGAGTAGATGGTTCTACAAATAGGATGGGAGGAGCATACCCTCACTATATAGATTTATTTCAAGCTCTTGCAAAACCAACAGTCGGGGAAGATTTATATTTAAATGAGTGCAACACTCCAATGCTGGACAATTTAAATAAGGGCTCTGAATTTGAAGTTGAAAAGAAGAATAAAATGCTGGCACAAATAGAATTAGATGCTGCAATAAATGCAATAGATCGTCAAAAGCCATCACTTATAATGATGGATGGAGGGCTAGTTAGATATATACTGGAAGACAACGACAGGTTTAAAGAACTGTCTGAAAAATGTGAGGAGAGAGGAATAATACTAATTGGAGTAATAGAAGATACTAAGACTAATATTATCTCCAGAGCAAATAGTATAGACAATTCATATTTTGACAGAGAACTGCTATATGGAAGATTGGAAATAGGAGAACTCTTAGAGGTTCATGATGCATATAATAAAAAGTTTGAATTTGGAATTTCCAGTGCATTTTTGAGAACATCCAGTCTTGCATCTGCCATAGGTTTGGATATTCTATCCTCACAAAAAAACTATTTAAAAGACGTGGCAAATTTAGTCTATACACTAACTCCATTTAACTCCAGAGGGATTCCACTTTGGCTTGACATTGTGGACAAGGAAGTTAGAATAACTGACAGCTTAATAAAAATGATGCTTGAAGAATACTTAGACAGAGATATTTATGAGAGGTTTTTTGTATCAGAGAGAGATAGGAGAAGTTTATGAAAGTACTTGGAATAACTACTCAACAGGAAGTATTTATAGGTTCAAGAGATAGAAACTTTAGAATAAATGAATTTTTAATAGTTGAAGATCCGGCTCAAGGTGACTTAATAGGAGAGATAGTAGAGGCGAAGACCTTTAACAGATTTATTCCCTTAGATATGGGCGGAGACTTTGTAGATTCTTCTGTAATAGAGTCATTGAAGGCAATGGGATATGATGTAAATAACGAAACTATTTACATTGGGAGACTTAGACTTTTAAAAGAAGCACAGTATCCGGTACTAACCGGAAGTGCAGTGAGAATACCGAAGTTTGAAGAAGTTAGAAGACTTTTAATTCCAACAGAACCCGAAGTGGGACTGGTGCTTGGAGTAATAAAAAATACAGATGACTTAACTAGAGATATGGATAAAAAATATTCCAACTTGTGTAAGACTTTTGATGAGGGAAATTTTTATGAGCAAAATGACATTCCTTATATATTGGATTATAAAGCTATGCATGAGTATCCTCATATAGGAGTATTTGGAGGTTCAGGTTCAGGGAAGAGCTTTGGACTTAGAGTTGTACTAGAAGAAATTATGCAAAAGGAAATCCCCACAGTTGTACTTGATCCTCACTATGAAATGGATTTTTCTCTGGATTCTCCGGCAAATGACAAGTTTAAATACAGTGATTCTTTTAAGTGTCTGCAAGTTGGAGTAGATGTGGGAATTAAGTTTGAAGAACTGTCAGTTGGAGATTTAAAAAACTTGCTAAATACGTCAAGTCAACTTACAGACTCAATGAACAACACTGTGGAAATACTATTTGTAAAGGGCAGCAACTACTACAGCTTTTTTAATAAGATGCAAAACCTAACAGAAGCTCAAGAAGTAGGTTCAGTTGAAAAAATAGAAGAGAAATTTTTTTATGCAGATAGTGAAGAAGATAAACAAAGGTGGATAGATAGAAAAGACTTATATCAAAAATACGATAAGACCTGTCCCAATCAATCAGTTAGAGGAATTATGTGGAGGCTTATAAAACTTTACAATGAGGGGATATTTAACAGAGATATAACTGAACTTGTAGATGGGATAAAAGCTGGAAAGCTTATGGTAATTCAAGGCTCTACTAGAATGATACAAGTGTTTTCCACATTTTTATTAAATAAACTCTACTATAGTAGAAGAGAGTATAGAGAATCAGTTTACAGACATGAAAGCACAGACTTTTTTCCGCCATTTATAATAGTTACAGATGAAGCTCATAATTTCGCTCCAAAGGGCTATGAAACTCCTTCAAAGTCAATTTTAAAAGAAATTGCACAGGAGGGACGAAAGTACGGTGTGTTTTTAGTCTTGGCAACTCAAAGGCCCACACTTTTAGATGAGACAATAACAGCTCAGTTAAATACAAAATTTATATTTAGAACTGTCAGGGCATCGGACATAGATACAATAAGAGAAGAAACCGATATATCTCCAGATGAGGCAAAGAGGTTGCCATATTTAACTACGGGCGATGTGTTTATATCCTCTGCAAAAGTGGGAAGGACATCTTACGTAAGAATTAGAGCGGCTCATACTCAGACACCACATAAAGAAAACCCCTTTGACGAATTAAATACAATTAAGTCAAGAGAAAATGAAGACTTCTTAGGATATATTAGGGACTTTATGCCAATATCAACTTCAGTTGATAGCTTGGAGATAATTCAAAGTATATATGAGAGATATTCAGTAAACTATACAATTGATCAGTTTAATTTAAAGCTTGAAGAACTTAAAAAAAGTGGACTAATAGAAGTAGAAGAAACTTTTTTAGGACCTCAGTATAGATTAAAGGAATAGTGGAATTTATAATGGGAAAGTCTTTGAAAGGTTCCAAATCTTGACTTCTAAAAAATTTGGAAGTAAACTAAATATATACTTGAAGTTAACAGGTAATAAATGAGCTATTTTTTATGCAGAAGATTGCTCATTTTTTATTTAACTATAGTGAACTAAAGATAAATTTATATAGTATGCAAACATAAGGAGGGAAATAATGAGTAGTACTAAAATACAAGTAGGTATTGGATTTATAACAGGAAGAAAGACATTTTCCGATGTAGTTGGTGCTTATATTAACGCTTGGAAAAGTAATAGTAGTGGCGAGGAGTGTCCAATAGAAGTAAACTTGTTTGTAGTCACAGACTTTCAATACACAGATACTACAGAAGAAGATTATATAATAAGAGATAAAAATGTTTTAAATTCAATTAATAAAATATATTACTTAGACAAAGAAGTTATTGATAGAGAAGTGAAATATTTACTTAAAGATGTATTGGATAGTGAAGAAGAGGCAGCATTAATTTTCGGAGACGGCTATGCTAAAATGCGCAACCAAATTTTATATTTTGCCAAAAAAGAAAATATGGACTACTTAATATTTTTTGATGATGACGAGTATCCTCTAGCTTGTCTAAAGGAGGGAGAACACTTGTTGTGGGCTGGGCAGGATCCAATTTCAACTCACGTAAAGCACTTGCAATCTTCTGATATGACAAATGGATTTCACTGTGGTTATATTTCTCCCATTCCAAAAATTGAATATAACGATGTATTTAGAGAAGAAGATTTTAAAAATTTAATAGAATCAGTAAGTAACGATATTTTAAGTTGGGACTCTGTAAAGGAAGTCTTAGAACAAGATGGGATTACCTATGCACAGAGAGAGAAATTAAATATATACTCTGAAAAAGAAGTTATGGAGGCAAATGGAATGAAGTTTATTTCAGGTGGCAATCTGGGGTTTAACTTAGATAGTATTCACACACTTTTTCCATTTTATAATCCACCAGGAGCTAGAGGAGAAGATACTTTTTTAAGTACTTGCTTACAAGACATAACCCTATTTAAAATTCCACTATACACATTTCATGATGGATTTTTATTTTATCCCAATATATTAAAGGGAGCTTTACCTATAGAATTTCCTCATGCAATTAAGTCTTCTAATCAAATGATAAGTAGATTTAGAAAGGCTCTTATTGGATGGATAAGGTATAAGCCGCTTTTCTTATTTATTACACAGAGAGATTCCTATGATGAAGAAATTTCTAAAATTTATAGTTCACTGGAAAGTATTTTGCCAAAACTTTGCAAGTATTTCGATGACGATAGATTTTATACAATGTTATCTGAATTAAATTATTACAATGAGCATGTAGAAGAACACTTTGAAGATTTTAACAATACAAAAAATGTATGGCAAAAACTTATGCACTATTTAGATTCATAGATAGTATATTTTAAGAGATTTTAACTTAAACGTTAAAATCTCTATTATTTTTCTCTATTTTTATAAAGTTTAGTACATGATAGATTGTAAAATTAAATGCGACACCTAAAATAAAAACTCATAACAAATTTGTATTTCGTGTAAAATGTTAATTACCACAAAAAACAATCACGAAAGGAATCTGTTATGAGTCATAAATATCTTACCATGGATGATAGAAATAAAATAGAAGTGTTGAATAAAGAAGGATATTCTGCTAGAAAAATTGCCAATATATTAGGGTTTCATCATTCAACAATTAGTCGAGAACTTAAAAGGTGTAAAGCCGAATATTCAGCAGTAGATTCTCAAAAGTACTACCAAGAACTTTCTATGAAAAAGGGTAGAAAGTCTAA
>NZ_FQXI01000029.1 GCF_900129925.1 Anaerosphaera aminiphila DSM 21120
ACTGAAAATACAGTCGAGCATTGGTGGAGTTGTTTATGTTTACCAGGTGATGTGTGTGTTCATACTGATGGCAGTAATATACCGTTGGGGGATATGGGCTTTTTTTAATGGATAGAATTTATATGGCTTATGGTAATTAAAAAGAGACACGGCGATACCTCCTCCAGTGCCGCCGCAGCCTTAAAAGAGTGATTTTCATACACCCTCTGGGATTTCATTTAAAAAGGAAAAACGATGGCTTTGATTGTTACTTCAAAACCGCCGTTGAACGCATAAATCTAATTTATCGTTCACACAACGGTTTTAGATTTGTGAACAATGAATCAGCAATTATATAGCATGATTATAGTTATCAAGGAGAAAGAGCCGATAACCATGAGTTACATTCTCATAGGTTATCGGCTCTGCGTCTTAGCGTCTGGCTCTCTGATAACTGATATATTCAATTGTCGTACATTAATTAATGTTTCCTGTTTGCACTTAGGACAAAATAATGGGAAGTTTTCAAGAATTGTATCCTCGCGTATCCTAATTCGAGTTTTGTTTTTACAAACAGTACATAGTATCCAATTTTCCATATTCAATAGCAACACCTCAATTCTCTACTGTAAATATTTCTTCAATAGTAACACCAAAAACCTTTGCAATGTTCCAAGCCAATACTAATGAGGGATTATATTTTCCATTTTCAAGATTTCCTATTGTTTCTCTACGGACACCTACTTTAACTGCGAGATCTTCTTGTTTCATATCATATTTTGCACGATACTCTTTAATCCTATTTTTTATCATTGCTTGCTCCCAACCGTTCTTTCAATTCCATAATAAACGTCATTAGAACAAAAACTGCAACGGAAATTCCAAAACCTAAAGCAGTTCCGCCAGCCATTGGATTGTTGCTTAATTCAAAATAGGAAAAAACAAGTGTTGCTCCAGTCGCAGTAAATAAATTAGCAAAGAAAGCATAAGTTGCACATTTCCGAATTGTATCAACAAACATTTCGTCGGGTACTATCCAGAAATATTGGAAAAAGACAACAAATGCAAAAAAGAATAAAAATATACTATCTCCACTATGTAATCCCCAAAACCCTAATAGAGAAAGAAAACCTATAAACCCATATTTATTCTTCATAACCAACCTCCTTGATGTGATATATTTCGCTCTTTATGTTATAAATATACCACATCAAAATCTTAATGTCAATTATAAATATGTTTTTATAATGATCTCCCCTTTTCCAATTTGTACAATGCCCATATAAAGCTAATAATACACATTATGACAAATAGAAACAGTACATTAAATATTCTTGCTAGCTCGATATTTCCATACAGAATTAAAGAACGTAATGCATCAATTACATGGGTAATAAGGATTAATTTTGATAGCAATAGCTAAAACACCTTTTATTCCGTCAATAGGGAACAAAGCAGAGCTTAGAAAGAATATAGGTAATACGATTGCGTTCATAACCGTTTCATATACAACTTCATTAGGAAGAATAAGGCTAATTACATATGATAGGTCAGCCATAAAGAAAGATGTCAGAAATACAAGTAAAGTAATCAATAGTATTCCTATCAATCCAGTAGCAACTTTAACAGAGAATAAAAGGCTGCTGACAATACTCATTATCCCTACTTCAAGAAATGTGCATATAACAGCTTCTAAAATCTGACCTAATACGATAGAACTTCTTCCCACTGGAGCAATTAATACTCGGTAGAAACTTCCCTCTGATTTCATCATGTAGTTCATAATGCCGCTACTGCTACAAGTAGAAAAGCTAACCAATACAACTAATGTATTTGTAAAGTGAAAAATGGTCCAAATATTATTTCAAAAACGGTCCAATATTTTTTACTATTTAACCAAGAATTTGTTTCCTCATATTGATAACTGGTTTCTCTAGATATGTCCATGATATGAACCTTATGTGCTAACGCACCTACAATAGCACCAGTCAGCATAGAAATTAAAATATTTCTTCCCATCTATCAAAAGCTAGATTTGTTGTAATAATATGAATACCTTTGCAAAAAACCTATTTATCGTAAAACACCGTTAGGCCGTGAGATTGCTGATATAATATTAGCCGTTAATAGCCCTAATAGACATGGCTGTGATTATATCCCTTCGTAGTCTGGGGAAGAAAAGCACGATATGTAGTGGGCTTAGATGTAGGAAATCGTCTCCAATTATCTGACAGAGTCCAGAGTAGGAAATACGAGAAAAGGGTATCAGAGTACAAGTTAGAGCCACGAATAGCCTATGAGGTATCTGTGAACAAAATAGAACGAATTTAGGGATTAGAACAAAAAGGGTAATTGTGGCTTAAATGCTGCAGTTGCTTTTTTTTGTTGCAATCATCCGCTAGCTCTAATATTCTGGACAAGGACACGTTCTCTAGTTCACACATAAACTTTATTTCCCCTTTTTAGTTTCACCTATCCATCTACAAAAGTCGAGTATGTCTGTTTTTTTTCTTCTCCTGCTTTTTTACTTCTTGTTCTTTTTCTCTTTGATTTAGACCTATGTTGTGAGTTGTAGTGTATGAAAAAATGGCATAATTAAATTGATATAAAATTTATAGTAGTGGGCTTCAAGAATTGTAGTAAATTTAGAAACTTCCAGATTACTCTTTATGCTTTATTTCTAGTTTTTCTTATACTCAAAATTATATACTTACATTTCAAACATCAATAACATTATCTTCAAAAGTCATCATTATGTTAGATAGACAAATTCCCTTTAAAGTTATTAGCAAGATTTATCAAGTAAATCATCCTATTTACTGTTAATATATTGGTAAGAGGTGATAATGAAATGAAATATCAAAAGATTATCCAAGAATCCATTAGATATGTAGAATTACATCTACATGATAAAATTACTCTTGAAGAGGTTTCAAATAGAATCAATTATTCAAAATATCATTTCCATAGGGTATTCAAAAATCAAGTAGGAATTAACTTTTACGATTATATTCGAAAAAGAAGATTGGCCAATGCATCAAAACTACTTATTTATAGTGATATGAAAATCCTAGACATAGCACTTTTGTATCAATTTGATAGTCATGAAGCTTTTACGCGTTCCTTTCAATCATTATACCGACTATCACCAAGCCGCTATCGTAATATTATGCGTGCTCATATTTTAAACAAAAATCAGGAGGAGAAAGTAATGGAAAATTTAATAAATGGATGGCAGTTTGTAGCTACAGATTTAGATAAATATGAAATAAGTAGGGATTTTAACATTACCAACCAGTCTGAGTACTCAATAAAAATTGAATCTAAGATGGCTGATATAGACCAAAGTAGAGATTTCTCTAACTTTATGCAAACCTTTCAAGCAAAACACTTTCTTGCTAAGCGTATGCGTTTCTCAGCATTTATAAAATCCCAAGACATTACAGGCTGGTCTGGATTGTGGATGCGGATTGATGATAATTCTTATAATATGTTAGGATTTGATAATATGTCAGATCGCCCCATAAAAGGATCCACATCTTGGAACCATTATGCTTGTGTATTAGATATTCCAAGCGATAGTAAGAACATTAACATTGGATTAATACTTGCAGGTTCAGGTAGTGCATGGCTGGATTGTTGCAAGTTTGAAGAAGTAAATGAATCTGTGCCAACTACTGATATCAGAAAACCAGATGATACACTACCTGATATGCCTATAAACTTGGATCTTGAGTAACTGGGGCATTTCCAACTATATGTTTAAACAAATAATCAGCATCAAGGTCATCCAATAAGTCTCCAACACATTCCTGTACAAAGTGCTTTCGCGTGATGACACATCCAGAACCGACTCGCTCAGTATGTTCAAGGGTTTCCGTTTCTCTATCAATTACAAGTTGCTCAGAATAATCCCCAGTGTAGTATTCCATACTAACGCTGATAGGTAACTTGCCCTTTATTTTCTTAACCCTGTGATAGTCTATGGAGACTCTATCCACCCTGTCCAGCTTGTCGCTACCGTCAAACAAAAACAAGTCAGGTATATCAAGTTTATCTCGGATTAGTTAAAACAAATTAACACCATCAACATAAAAATCATAGCATAGAGAGCCCTTTAAATGATACAGTTTGCCCTCTTGTCCTGCTTTTTTCATACATCTTGTGGCTTGTTAAAATTTGTTTGAATTTATTGATGCATATAAGAATATCTAAAGAAAACAGATTTATAAATCATATTTACTTAATAATTTTAAGAGTTCTGGGTTATTTCTTAAAAATGCTAATTCTTTATCATTTTTCACTTCTTTAATCAAAGCAGACAAGAATAATTCTTCCATAGACGAATCATCCTCTTTTGTTTTTATGTGCCTATACAATGGTGAACTATTGATATCCCATTTGTTTGACATTGCTGTAATCATAGATTTTAATAATTCAACACACCTAAACTTTCTTTCTCTTTTCTAGCTTCACCTATCCATGTACAAAAATCTAGTATATCTGTTTTTTCTGTTTCTTAACTAAACCAGGCAGATTGAACAACATGCAATATTAGCTGCTTTTTCATAGGATATTTCTTTGTGTAAATTATCTTCTATATATTCTATGGCATTGCTTAAATTATTTAGCCATTCCATTTTTTTGAACCCCCTTGTAAGTATCATATATGAATCGTAAATTTTATTCTTCGCTTTTCATGTCCTCTTTTGTAAACTGTAACGTAATAAAAATTTTATAGCAATTTATTTTATTTGGGTCTAACCTTTACATGATAATGCGTATGTTCACGCTGATAACCTCAATATTCCGTTAAGAGTAAAGGACGGAAAATGATCGCCCTTTTTTGTAAATTATTTTTAAAAATATAAATGAGAAGTATGGAAAAGAAAAGGAAGTGTAACTCTCCTTAAGCTGCATTAAAAGTTAAGATTTTGGTTATCAGTTTAGTTTCTAACCTACGGCGTAATACATCATCTACACATAAATGCGGATTGCCACCTTCGTCGTAAAACATCCTCATAGACAATGCAGCTATGTACCCTTCATAATGTTTCAGAACAGCATTGATAGCATCTACATCGCCACCAGAGGCTAATACGATGATAGGGTAGGAAATCAGGTGGTTATTTCTTTTCTTGTTGCTCATAGATATCTACCTCCATAAATTTTTTTAACTTCTGTAGAGTGCTTGTTCTTTGGTACTGTACAGTAGAACGCAGCATATTCAGCTTGTCCCCGATTTCTCGGTCGGGCAATTCAAGGAAATAGGAAAGTAAGATAATATCACGCTTGCGTTCTGGCAAATTTTCTAATGCACTTGCAATAACACCATCAGTAACAATAACATCAAGACCTAAAACATTAAAAACCTGTTCGATAACAAAATATTTATCCTCTGTATATAGCTGTTCCATTTCCTTTGCAGGTAAATTGGAAAAGGATACTTCTTTATTACGCTGACGTTTAAGCTCATCGTAGTAATCCCTTGCCTCATGTTTCAGTACCTTTTTGCAAAAGCTGTCAAAGGCATGTCGCTTGTCTTGCTCATGACTGTTAGGTTTCACATTCTCACCCCCTTTCGGGTGGTGACTCCGCTGTTTCCCTTTCACCACTATTACGGTGAGAATTGCAAAACTACCAAACTTTTGAGAAACTTTTTGAAATAACTTAAAAAAAGACGTAAAAATGCCCGACTGAAAATACAGTCGAGCATTGGTGGAGTTGTTTATGTTTACCAGGTGATGTGTGTGTTCATACTGATGGCAGTAATATACCG
>NZ_FQXI01000005.1 GCF_900129925.1 Anaerosphaera aminiphila DSM 21120
TTGGAGTCTATAGTCATGAATTCTTGTAGTAGGCTGTTTACAACAAGGACAAATACCTGTATTATTAGTAGACTTAATAGAAACTTCTATGGTTTCACTATTTTCTGTTATATTTGTTACAATAATATCTTTAATATTGAGAAGTTTTTGTATATAATTATCTTGCACGTATTTCACCCTTTCTATTTGGTTTAGTCACTTTATATGGTAAAGGATTTTTGGGATACGTGCATTCTTTTTTTGCAAAAAAATAAATGTTGGAGTACTCACCCCAACATTTATTATAGAACCTAAAAAAACGGTTCTAAATTTTATAAATTTAGAACCATTTTACTTACATATTTATAATTTTAGTTGCAATCTCTTCTCTAAAAAACATATCATGTTCTACAAATAACATAGTCGGTTTAAACTCCTCAATTAAATCCTCTATTTGCATACGAGAAAATATATCAATATAATTTAAAGGTTCATCCCAAATATAAATGTGAGCTTCTTCACATAAACTTGCAGCAATTAAAACTTTTTTCTTTTGACCACTTGAAAAATCTTCAATATTTTTTTCAAACTGTACTCTCTCAAAGTCCATTTTTCTTAAAATAGTTTTAAATAAACTCTCATCTATATCTTTCATTAAAGCATATTCCTGTAAGTTTCCCTTTAAACCAGAAGTGTCTTGTGAAACGTAAGATATTTTTAAATTTGATGCCACGTTAAACTGTCCAGTATATTTTATTTGCTCTCCTAAAATCATTTTTAAAATCGTAGTTTTTCCACTTCCATTGCTGCCATTTAATGCAACTCTATCTCCATTTTCAACTATAAAGGATATTGGTCCACACACCTTGTGCTCCCCATAAAAACACTCCACATCCGAAAATTCAATTAATCTATTTAAGTGGTGTTTCAATGGATTTATTTTTAACTCATCATTTTGTTCAATATTTTTTAAAAGTTTAATCTTTTCCTCTAGAGCAGAATTTTGTCTCGTTTCTAAAGTCTTTGCCCTCTTCATCAGCTTAGCAGACTTATGTCCAACATAGCCCTTGTCAGGTTTATTGCCTGATACCTTTACTCCCTTTGACTTTTCAACTTTGTCCGACCATCTGGAGGTTCTATCTGCAGATTTTTTTAATCTGGAAATGTCTTTTTTTAAACCTTCATTTTTCTTTAGTTCATATTCATCTTGTCGCTTTTTATTTTCCCACCATGTTGAAAATTTTCCACTTTGTACTTCTATATTTTCCCTATTTATTGAAAGTATATGGTCAACTGACTCATCTAAAAACTCTCTGTCATGAGATACTAAAATAAAACTCTTCTTTGTTTTTAAATAGTTAGATACTGTTTTTCTGGCAAGTGCATCTAAGTGATTTGTAGGTTCATCTATTAATAAGAAGTTGCCCTCTTTTAAAAATAGCGCTGCCAATAGAACTTTAGTCTGCTCTCCATTTGAAAGTGTTTCAAAGGGTCTGTATAAAACTTCTACGTCAATATCCAGTAGAGATAACTCCCTCATAAATTCCCAGTCTTCTGACTGGCTTGACATCTCACTTAGTATATTTAATGTCAGCTCGGATTTATTTTTTACTTCATAGGGAAAGTAATCAAATGTAACCGATGAATTGATTTGACCACTGTATTCATATTTTCCCAGTAGCAGATTAAAAAATGTAGTCTTTCCTCTACCATTTCTTCCAATAAATCCCAATTTCCAATCGCTGTCTATTTGAAAACTCGCATTTTCAAAAATATTATCATAACTTCCATCATAAGAGAAAGTTAAGTTTGAAATTTGTATTAAAGACATAAAATCACTCCTAACAATATTATTTTTCATTACACACATTTTCATTAGAAGTTAAAATTACATCCCATACACCCTTTCTTTTTAATCTATAAATATAATAACATATTTCAATTAAAAAATAACCACTAAAAGTGGTTATTCATTTGCAAGTATTGAAATTGCACACTCTATTCTCTTCTTTTCCATTTCACAGCCTACTTTATAGGGCTTTGTTATATCATTGTTTGAGTAGTAGGCATTTGCATGACAACCTCCGCTGCAGTAGTACCTTGCCCAACAGTTATAACACTCTTCTTTAGTATATACATTGGTGCCTTTAAACTCATCTCTTAAAGTAGTGTTTTTTACACCGTTATAGACGTCGCCTATTTTAAATTCTTCTTCTCCTACAAACTGATGACATGGATAAAAATCTCCATCGGGAGTAACTGCCATATATTCAGAGCCTGCTCCACATCCAACAGTTCTTTTAATTATGCAAGGTCCTTGAGTTAAATCTATCATAAAGTGAAAAAATAAAAAGTCCTTATCTTCTTTCTTTATTTTTATATAGTCCTTGCTCATTTTTTCGTACTCGTCTAAAATTTCTTCTAAGTGCTCTTCTCTTATTGCATATTCTTCTCTCTCATCTGTTACAACAGGTTCAATAGAAGTCTTTTTAAATCCAAGTTTATAGTATTCTAATAAGTCTTCGGAAAAATCAAGATTTTTATTAGTAAATGTACCTCTAATATAGTAGTCTTTATCTCCTCTTTTATCTATTAGTTCTTTAAATTTTGGAACTATTAAATCGTAAGAGCCCTTACCATTTGTAGTCGGTCTCATATAGTCATTTATCTCTTTTCTTCCATCAAGAGATAATACTACATTGTCCATATTTTCGTTTATATAGTCGTTTATTTCATCATTTAACAAAACTCCATTTGTAGTTACTGTAAATCTAAAGTGCTTATTGTATTCTTTTTCTTTTGATCTTCCATAATCTACTAATTTTTTTATTAAGTCAAAATTCATAAGTGGCTCTCCACCAAAAAAGTCCACTTCTAAATTTACTCTACTTCCAGAATTTTCCAGCAAGTAGTCCAAAGCTTTTTTTCCAACTTCTTCAGTCATTAAAAGTCTTTGACCGTGAAAATCTCCCTGTGATGCAAAACAGTATTCACATCGTAAATTACAGTCATGTGCAACGTGCAGACACATTGCCTTTACAATATTTTGAGGATTGTAAACAGGCTTTGAAAGTCTCTTGTCCTCTGTAAATAATAATTCTTCTTCTTTTAATTCTTTAATTTCTGAAATAGCTTCTTCTATAGAGTCCACACTGTACTTACCAGAGTATTTTTCAACTAATTTTTCACTGCTGGAATTTAAATAGTCATCTACTAAGTCGTAGATTATTTCATCTACTACATGAACTGAACCGCTAGCTATATCTAAAATTATATATTTGTCATTTAAATAAAATTTATGAATATCTGACATCTTTAAAATCTCCCATTAACAAAAATAAAAGGGTGGATAACACCAACCCTCTTACTTACTATTATTTTCACATTTTTGATTTCCAACTGTGCAAGATGTTTTGCAAGCTGATTGACAGGAAGTTTGACACTCTCCACAACCGCCTTTTGCATAAGTATCTTTTAATCTCTTATTTGTAAGAGTTCTTATATGTTTCATAAGTTCTACCCCCTTAAGCTTTTAAATCTTCTGTTTTGTTAACTACGGCATTAATGCCCCACTTCATTATATCAATTCTAGATTTTTCACCAGAAGTTTCTAAACATACATAATCATCTTTAACTATTACTATTTTACCCATAATTCCACCAATTGTTATAATGTTGTCTCCAACTTTTAAATTGGCAATCATTTCTTTCATTTGAGCATCTTTTTTCTTTTGTGGCCTAATCATCATAAAGTACATTATTACAAATAATATTATAATGGGCACAAAACTAGCTAGTGCATTTGCATTCATAAAACCTCTCCTTTCTTAACTATTATAACCATATTTCCCATAAAAGTCATCTTTAAATTCTAAGAAGTTATCATTTTTTATGGATTCTCTAATATTTTTCATAAGCGTAATTAGAAAATGTAGGTTGTGAATCGTTGCAAGTCTAAGTCCTAAAATTTCATCTACATTAAATAAATGTCTAATATAAGCTCTTGAATAATTTTTACATACATAGCAATCACACTCACTATCCAGTGGTGTAAAATCCGATTTATACTTTCCATTTTTTATTACAAGTTTTCCACTTGATGTCATAACTGTTCCATTTCTTGCAATTCTCGTTGGCAGCACACAATCTGCCATGTCAATTCCCCTCTCTACTGCCTCAAATAAATAATCAGGTGTTCCCACTCCCATTAAGTATCTTGGTTTGTCTTTGGGCATGTAGTCCGTTGTATAGTCCAGTACTTCATTCATAAGTTCAAGAGGTTCTCCAACACTTAATCCTCCAACTGCATATCCCGGAAAGTCAAATTCAACTAGCGCCTCTGCACTTTGTCTTCTAAGGTCTTTATACATTCCTCCCTGAATTATACCAAATAGAGCTTGATTGTCAGTGTTTTTATGGTGTTCTTTACATCTCTTAGCCCATCTAGTAGTTCTGTTCATAGAGTGTTCAATATATTCATGGCTTGCAGGATAAGGAGCACACTCATCAAAGCACATCATTATATCTGAGCCTAAAATATTTTGTATATCTACAGATATCTCCGGCGATAAAAATTTCTTTGAGCCATCAATATGGGATCTAAATTCCACTCCCTCTTCTGTGATTTTTCTATTATCACTTAAGCTGAAAACTTGAAATCCGCCACTGTCTGTTAAAATCGGCTTATCCCAATTCATAAATTTATGCAGTCCACCTGCTTCTTTTATAATATCTGTTCCAGGTTTTAAAAATAAATGGTAAGTGTTTGAAAGTATTATTTGAGCTTCAATTTCTTTTAACTCCTCAGGAGTCATTGTCTTTACTGTAGCTCTAGTTCCAACAGGCATAAAAATAGGAGTTTCTATTTCTCCATGATTGGTCTTTATTTTTCCAAGTCTTGCCTTACACTCTTTTGATTCTTTTATAAGTTCAAATTCAAACATATTTTCTCCTAACAATTATTCTATAAAATACAATACTGCCATATTATATCCCTCACAATATGAAAAACGCAATGTTTTTTCAATATAAAAACATAGCGTCTCCAAAACTAAAAAATCTATATTTTTCATCAACTGCCACTTTATAGGCATTTAAGATAATATCTTTAGATGAAAAAGCTGAAACCAACATTAAAAGTGTTGACTCAGGTAAGTGAAAATTTGTAATCAGTGCATCTACGCACTTAAATTTGTATCCCGGATAGATAAAGATATCAGTCCAACCACTTGACTCTTTTACAAATCCGTCTTCATCAGAGGCTGTTTCCAGTGTTCTCACTGATGTAGTTCCCACAGACACAATTCTTCTATTTTCACTTTTAGCTCTATTTATTTTTTCTGCCACTTCTTCACTAATTACATAAAACTCCGAGTGCATATTGTGATTTTTTACATCATCTACTTTTACAGGTCTAAATGTTCCAAGTCCAACGTGTAAAGTAATATATAAAATTTCCACACCTTTTTCTTCAAGCTTTTCTAAAAGCTCCAATGTAAAATGAAGCCCCGCTGTAGGTGCTGCTGCTGAACCTTCAACTTTTGAATATACAGTTTGGTACCTCTCTTTGTCTTCTAACTTTTCTGTTATATATGGAGGAAGTGGCATTTCTCCAAGTTCATCTAATATTTCTTCAAAGATACCATCATATTTAAACTCTATAAATCTATTTCCGTCTTCAGCTATATCTATTACTTCAGCTTTTAACTTATCTGAAAAAAATATTTTCGTACCTATCTTCACCTTTTTACCTGGTTTACATAGACACTCCCACACATCTCCGCCATTAAGTCTCTTTAATAGTAAAAATTCTATGTGCTCTTCTTTTCCCTCTCTACTGCCATGTATTCTAGCCGGTAAAACTCTAGTGTCATTTAAAACCAAAACGTCACCTTTATTTAAATGGTCATATATATCATAAAAGTGTTCATGTTTAATTTCTCCCGTTTTTTTATTTAAAAGTAGTAGTCTTGAATTTGATCTCTTTTCTAAGGGATGTTGTGCTATTAGCTCCTTAGGTAGATCATAGTTAAAATCACTTGTCTTCATCTAAAATGTCCCTTCTAATTTACTTATTTAAAATTACTCCCGGGAAGTAAAATCCAATTATTTCATTGGCACTTTTTCCCGTTTTTGCCATTTCCACAGCGCCAAGTTGACTCATGCCAACGCCATGCCCAAATCCCTTTCCATTAAATACAATACCCTTTTCAGTAGCTGAGATTGTAAATAGTGTACTTTTTAATTTCATATTTCCAAATATATTTCTAAACTGACTTCCTGTAACAGTTTCAGTTTTATCAGTTCCAATTATATCTATGTTCTTAACTCTTCCTGAACTGTCCACTTCTGCAATGTTAAAGTTTAAAAAGTCTCCAACGTCTTTTCCACTGGCTTTTAATGCCTTATTTATTTCATCTGAACCAAACTCACACTCCCAAGTATAATTACTTGAATATGGGTCCTCTATTGCCTTTAAATAGGATATACTATCTCCCATCCACACTTCATTTGCATTTGCAGTAGTTCCACCTGAAGATGCACCATAAATAGTATTTGCAACTTTTCCATCATATGTGGCATAAATTCCCTTAGTCTCGTCTACAGCTTTATTTGAGTTTTCACTTTCTATAGTCTTTCCCTCATATGCCTGACAATTAGTAGTGTCATCAAGATTATATCCAAGTTTTGAATACTTATTTATATTATTTAGCGCAAATCCTCTTGAACAGATTGCTTGAGCTTTCAATGCCTCTATTGGATAACTAGGTGACAATTCTCTCGGTACAACTCCCTTTAAGTAGCTTTCTAATTCAACAGAATTTATTACATATAGTTTATTTTCTATTACTCTAAAAGAAATATATCCTCTATATTCATTTTTAACTTTTAAAAATCCATCTGTTCCTATAAGCATACTTCCATCTTGAGGAAAATCTGTAGAATAAGTTTGAGAATCACTTTTTACTTCAATTTTATTGTCTTTTAATGTAGCAGTTACTGACTTTGTATTTAAATCTAGAACTTTATTATAGTCTGCATCAACTAAGTATAAATTTTCAGATGAAGTAATTGTAAGCACTTCGTTTTCAGAATAAGTCTTTCCAATTTTAACATCTAAATACGTCTCTTCTTGTGCGTAATTATTTGTTGGAAACAAAAAAATTACCAATAATAAAACCAACATCGAAATTTTTTTCATAAAAAACTCTCCTGTTCTTTGTATTCTATGCCAAAGTGATCGTAAGCAGCCTTTGTGGCAATACGCCCTCTGGAAGTTCTATTTAAAAATCCTATTTGCATTAAATAAGGTTCATATACATCTTCTATAGTTATTCTCTCTTCACCTACAGAAGCAGCTATGGCGTCAATTCCAACAGGTCTACCTGAAAAATTTTCTATCATTGTCAAAATAATTCTTCTATCTAAATTATCTAAGCCTAGTTTGTCTATTTCAAGTAAGTTTAATCCGTTTATGGCAACTTTTTTTGTAATAACTCCATTTTCTCGCACTTCTGCATAGTCTCTAACTCTCTTTAAAAGTCTATTTGCAATTCTTGGAGTTCCTCTTGAACGCCTTGCAATTTCCAGTGCCCCATCTCTTTCTATTCCTATATTTAATATACTGGCTGATCTGGTTATAATTTCTGTTAAACTTTTAATATCATATAGTTCTAAATTTAGCATTACTCCAAATCTATCTCTTAGAGGAGATGTAAGCTGACCGGATCTTGTAGTAGCACCAATCAACGTAAACTTTTCAAGGTCAAGTCTTATAGATCTTGCAGATGGTCCCTTTCCAATTATTATGTCAAGTGCATAGTCCTCCATTGCAGGATATAGAACTTCTTCTACTGATCTATTTATTCTGTGAATTTCATCAATAAACAAGACATCATCTTCATTTAAATTTGACAATATACTTGCCAAATCACCTGGTCTCTCTATTGCAGGTCCACTGGTAACTTTTACATTTACTCCCATTTCATTGGCTATAATATAGCTAAGAGTAGTTTTTCCAAGTCCAGGTGGTCCGTTTAATAAGCAATGATCTAGCGGTTCATGTCTGTTTTTTGCCGCCTCTATAAATATTTTTAACTTTTCTACTATTTTTTCTTGTCCTACATATTCGCTTAACCATTTAGGCCTTAAACTATTATTGTCCATAGACTGATCAAGTGAGGTTAAGCTAGGCTCTACAATTCTTTCATCTTCCAAAAAAATTACCTCCCAAGATTCTTCAACGCTTCTTTTATCACTTTTGAAATCTCAAGATTTTCATCTACTCCAGATAGAGCTTTTTTAGCTTCGTATTTATTGTATCCCAAACTCATTAGCGCTTCAACAGCCGGAGATGTGTCTAAATCTTTTTCTCTATTAACAGTACTCTCTTCAATTTCTATTTGTGAATCAAATGAATATTTTAAAATCTTATCTTTAAGTTCTAAAATTATCCTCTCTCCCGTCTTTTTACCTACTCCGGGAGCAGTAGTTAGGAGTTTATAATTTTCCTCCATTATTGCTTTTCTAATTTCCGAATTTGTAAGCGCAGATAGAATTCCCAATCCTACCTTTGGACCTATACCACTTACAGTGGTTAAAAGTTCAAATAGTATTCTGGAGTCTCTATGGATAAACCCATAAAGCGACAAGTCATCCTCTCTGACAACCATCTTTGTTAAAACTTTTACTTCTTCAGAAATTTCCAATTCCTCAATTTCTTTTGAGGACATGCTAATTTTATATCCAATACTTCCGTTGTCTATTACTATATAATTATCTGAAATATAATTTACTATTCCATAAATAAAATCTATCATATCACTTCATCCTAAATTGTTCTTTAAATTTAATACTTGATCCATGAGTAATAGCAACTGCTAAAGCATCTGCAACATCATCAGGTTTAGGTATTTCCTTTAAGTTAAGTATTATCTTCACCATTTCTTGAACTTGTCTCTTTTCAGCCCTACCATAGCCTACAACGGCTTGTTTTATCTGTAGGGGCGTGTACTCAAAAAGTTCTTTGTTATTTATTTTTGCGCAGAGCACTTCCACTCCTCTAGCATGAGATACAGTAATTGCCGTTTTTACATTTTTATTAAAAAACAACTCTTCAAAAGCCACATCATCGGGCTTATACTTTTCTATTAGCCTATTTAAATCTCTATATATTTTTTCCAACCTCATTGGAAATTCCATTTTGGAATCAGTTAATATTGCTCCATAGTCTAACACTCTGTACTTATTTCCAATTAACTCTATAAATCCATACCCAACTATTGCAAGTCCAGGGTCAATTCCCAATATAATCATAATCCCTCTTTTAAAAAAAACTAAGATATAATCTTAGTTTTATTTGTATCTTTTCATAAGTTTATCGTTGATTCCATCCCAATAGGCATTGCCAAAAATTCTCATTCCGTCTAAATATAAAAATCTAACTATCTTTTTATTTAAACCATAGAGTTCCTCTTTATTTAAGTGAGAATCCGTCTCTACAAACTTTTCATTGTGGGCACTGTCATCAAGATTTAACATCAACTGTTTATCTGTATGTGAGTTTAAATTTAAAATTTTTCTCCTAATTAAGCGCAAGTTAAATCTAAAAACTATATCGTGAATATACTTCTTCACCTTTTTATCTCTTCTCACATCTTTTAATAGGTTTTCTTTTAATCTTAAAATATCAACTTTGTTAATATCATTGTTAAATAATTTTTTGCGTATATACAAATCTTCAATATCATAGTACTTAAAAGTCAGTATTTCAAGTTTATTTACACTTTTATTTGCATTTAAACCCGCTCTATATCCTTCAAGGTACAAAAGCAGTTCAAATCTATTTACATCATCGTGAATTAAATTACTTAAGTTATAAGCTATTAACTCTTTTCCCTCTTTGTCTTTTAAAAATTTAATAATATCTTTTTTTAAATGTTTCAAAGATAGATATGTAGGATGAATATTTTCTACCGATTCTTCAAAATTATAAATATTTAACAAAATATTTATAGATTCCGTATCGTTATCATATAGAAACTTTTCGATTAAAAATCTTTTTATGTCTTTAAAGCAAAAATTTAAATCATTTTCGGCCCTATTCGTATTTGTCATTGCTTCCATAATTAATTCCTCCATATCTAATAAAGTTATTATACTATAATTTATTAGAAATTTGTTAATAATTTTGTAACTTTAATATTTATTATAATAAAAATATTCTCTTTGAATTGCATTCCTCTATAGTCTTTTCATCCCAAACAGAAGCTTGTACCTCACCTATATGGCTTTTTTCTAAAAAGAACATACAAAGTCTTGACTGTCCGATTCCTCCACCAATAGTATAGGGTAACTGGCCATTTAACAGGTTCTTATGGTACGGAAGATCTACTCTCTCCATTTTATTAGATTCTTCTAATTGTTTTATTAAAGATTCCTCATCTACTCTTATTCCCATACTGGAAAGTTCAATTGCATTGTCAATTTTTTCATCCCAAAATAAAATATCTCCATTTAAATCCCAATCATCATAATCAGGACTTCTTACATCATGAGGTTCTCCGGAATTTAATTTCCTACCTATCTTTTTTATAAATACGGCTTTTTTCTCTTTAGCTATTTCTCTTTCTCTGTCTTTAGCTGATAAATTCGGATATAAGTCTTCAAGTTCTTGAGCGCATATAATAAATATTTCCTCAGGTAATTTTTTACTTAGCGCATTGGGATAAACCTGATTTATATATTCTTCGGCTCTTTTAAACACCTCAAAAATTTCCCTTACGATAAGTCCTAGAAATTCTTCTGTACGGTCTTCTTTTTTTATTATAACTTCCCAGTCCCATTGGTCTACATAGACTGAGTGAATATTGTCAAGTTCCTCATCCGGTCTTATGGCATTCATATCAGCATAAAGTCCCTCATAAGATTTAAATCCATATTCTTTTAGGGCATTTCTCTTCCATTTTGCCAATGATTGTACTATTTCAACATTTATTCCATAATTTCTTATGTCAAAGCTTACTGCTTTTTCAACTCCACTTAAGTTGTCATTTAATCCAGTTTCCGGCCTAACCATTAGTGGCGCAGATATTCTTGCTAAATTTAGTGTATTTGCCAAATCTCTTTGAAAATAATCTTTTAAAGACTTTATAGCCATTTGAGTCTCTTTTAAATTTAATTTGCTTACCTCTGAGTTGTTTCTCATCCTTACCTCCAATAATTAAAAATTCTCTCATCAATTGATGAGAGAATTTGAACTTAGATTTCTAATTAAACTGATATTCCATTTCTTCTGAATAATTTAATATCATTTCAATTATAAATAATGCCACATTTGAACTAAGTTTCAAAGCATAATCTAAATCATTTGAAAAAGATTTTTCATCTTCCATATATTCTTCTACTACACTATCAATATATTCCCCTACTATGTCTGCTAACTTTTTAGAGTCATCACCATATATATTTAAATCTTCAGTACTTAAATTCACATCATTAAATTTATGAATATTAATAGCATACTCATTTAAATCAGATTCATACTTTAAGTGACTTTTCATATCGTCCATAAATGTTACTCTATATGCATGAGGATAACAAGTAAAGTCGCATAGGTAATGAGAAATGATTCCTACTTTTTTACTTAACTGTCTTATGAAGAAAGAGTTTTTATTTTTTAAATTAGAATATCTACCTAAAAAAATTAAGTGAACTATTTCTTTAGAAATGAATTCTAAACTCTCGTCTTTATAATGACGTTTAAATTTATAATAAGGCAATACATCAGGTGCAATACTACCCCATTGTAATTTATCTATATCTAAATCAACATCGTAATTTTCTACTATATTTTTATGAATTTCTCTTGCTATAAGTTTATGTGAGTCTGTTAGAATTTTAAACACCCCTTTAATTAAACCTAAATAATGATTTAATCTTAACTCATTTTACTCACTTTGTCAATGTATTTGAGCTTTATTCCAAGCTTATTTTATATGGGATAGTACTTTATCTATAGTTGACCAAATGTCTTGAGTTTCAAAGCCCTTTCTCCAACTGGCTACTCCTGACAGATTGTATTTATTTACAAGAGACACTTTCCACTCTATTGAGTTAGAATCTTCTATCCACACTTTATAGTGTTTATTGTCTTCAGTGTATTCAACATAGTCTTGTTTTGACACATCATCCCACTTAGGTGTTAAACCTTTACTTTGTAATATATTTTGTACTTGATTCATTGAAAGGGCACTTGACTTAACTTTAGTGTCATCTTCATTCCAAAGCCTTGAGTAAAGTGGAATCCCTAAGACTAACTTATCTTGAGGTATCTGTTTAAATAGTACATTTAAATTTCCCTCTACCCATTTATATTGAGCTACTGAGCCTGCTGTTTGAGACGAAGACCAATGCTGATCATAGGCCATTAACATTACATAGTCACAAGTATCTGCAAGAGCTTTTCTATCATATAGTTCATTTTTTACATTACTTGAAATTTGAGGAGTCACATCAACACTTACAACTAAGCCCTCTTGTTTGAAAACTCCTGAGAGCTCCCTTACAAACTGAGTTATATTATCTCTGTCTTCAACTCTTGTATTTTCAAAATCTATATTTATTCCAGTAAGTCCATATTTTTTTGTAAGTTCCAATGTCTTTAATATTATAGTGTCTCTGGAAGAGCTTTTAGAAAGTACTTCTCTCGTTAAATCAGCATCAAAGGAGTTATCTAAATAGGCCCAAACTTCAATACCTAAACTCTTATATTTATCTACATATTCTTGATTTCCTCTATCAATAATATTTAAATTTGTATCTTTTATAGAAAACCAAGTAGGGCAAATTACATTTAAGCCCTTTACATCAGTAATTAAATTTATACTCTCTTGGCTCTGAGGTCCGTAAGTATAGTCCCATGTTAAATTGAGAGGCTCTTTGGCCTCTCTTTTTTCTTCTGGAATATCCATTTTAAATTTATTTTTTGGAAGTTCTACATCTAATAAGTCTTTTTTAATGTAACCTGCATATCCGTCTAGCTCTCTAACTTTATAAAAATCGCCCTTTTCGCCATATACATATACCTTTGAATCTTTTTCCAATATTGAAACTATTGGAGAATTTACACTTGCAGATTCTCTCATATTAAGTCCATCTCCTGTAGAAGTTCCGACTGCATATTCTACATTTGTGTAGTCCATTAGTAACAGTTTTTTATCTTGAACATATGTCAATTCCACAGGATAGTCATATATAAAGATTTCTGTTGGCACTAATATCTTTCCATCTTTTTCAATTATTGGATCTCTAATTCCAAATTTTTGTGTATTTAGAGTTCCCTCATCAGCTCCAACTTTTGCTCTCTTTGTGCCTTTAGAATTTGTAAAAATAACGGTTTTTTCAGCTTCATCATAGGAAACTGTATCATCTATATTTTCTTTTATAAAATCTAAAGAAAGGTAGTATTGTCCATCAATTCTTGCAAAGTCCTTTTTGTCCACATCTTGATCTTCACTTATAAAGCTAAAATCTTTATATTTATTAGATGTTTCGCTAGAGCCTTTAGACCTTAAAAAGTAGAAGCCTCCTGCTGCTATTATTAATAGAGCTAGTAATACTATTAAAACTTTTTTCATCTAACCATCCTCATCAATTTTTAATATATCTATTATATAGGCTTATACTAAAAATTAAAAGCTTTAAATAAAAAATAGGACTATTTTAGCCCTATTCCTCTTAATAATTAACTTTTTCTTTAACTTTGGCAGATTTTCCTTGTCTACCTCTCAAGTAAAATAATTTTGCACGTCTAACTTTACCCTTACGAGTTACTTCTAATTTAGCAATTCTTGGGGAATTTAAAAGAAAAGTTCTTTCAACTCCTATTCCATAGGAAAGTCTTCTAACAGTAAATGTTTTTCTAGCTCCAGTTCCTTGTACCTTTAGTACAGTACCTTCAAAAACTTGAACTCTTTCTCTAGAACCTTCAATAATTCTATAATGAACTTGTACTGTATCTCCTGGATTTACTACTGGTAAATCTTTTTTAATTTGTTCTTCTTCAAGTGCTCTAATGATATCCAATTAGGTTACCTCCTTTCACTTTCTATATAATCTAAATATTTTTTTTCTATATCTGATAATTTAGACCTATCAATTAAATCAGGTCTGTTTTCTAACGTTGTTCTTATAGCCTGGCAAATTCTATACTGTTCAATTTTCTTGTGATCTCCACTTAACAATACATCCGGTACTTCTAGCCCGTTAAATTCTTTAGGCCTTGTGTACTGAGGATACTCTAAAAGTCCATTGTAATGGGATTCCAAACTATATGACTCCTCAGATGATAAAACACCTGGAATGAGTCTAGCTATTCCATCAATAAGTACCATAGATGGTATTTCAGCTCCTGTTAAAACATAGTCTCCTATTGAAATTTCTTCATCAATATAATTTTCTACGACTCTGTTGTCTATTCCCTCATAGTGTCCATTTAATAAAATTAAATGTTCTAAATTTGAGTATTCAATTAACTTCTTTTGAGTTAAAACTCTACCTTTAGGAGATAAGTATACAACTTTTGAGTTGTTTTTTTTAACAGATTCTATAGCTCTATAAATTGGACCTACTTGCATAACCATACCAGGGCCTCCGCCGTAGGAATAATCATCAACTTGTCCATGTTTATTTTGGGAAAAATCTCTAATATTGACAGTCTCTAGTTCTATTTTCGCTTCTTTAATTGCCCTACCTATTATGCTGTAGTTATTTAAACAATCAAAAAATTCAGGAAAAAGTGTGAGAATACTAAATTTCAACTAATCAACCCCTCAATAGGATCAATTATAATAGTTTTATTAATTACATCTACTTTTTTTATAAACTGCTTAACAGCGGGAATTAAGTACTGACCATTTTCATTCTTTAATACATATAAGTCATTTACTGGATTTTCAAGTACATCTTCTATCTTTCCTAAAAATTCATTATCAGTATTAAATACTTCACATCCTATAATATCACTTATAAAATAAGTTCCCTCATCAAGTTTAATTCTATCGCTGTCTTTAACGTATAAAAACCGTTCTTTAAATTTTAAAACTTCGTTTATATCATTAAATTCCACAAATTTTATATATGCAAATTTATTATCATAGGACACTTTTGAAATGGTATAATTTTCTAAATCCTCCCCTACAAATACAGTTTTTAAATCCGAAAATCTATCTACTGAACTCGTCAATGGAAGTATTTTTAATTCTCCCTTAATACCCTTAGTATTTATAATCTTACCTATTATCGTGTATTCATTTAATTTCTTCAATTTCTAAATTAACCCTTATATTTTCCTTTAGAGAAATTGCTTTTAAAATAGATCGAATAGCCTTTGCAATCCTACCTTGTTTTCCAATTATTTTCCCCATGTCGCTTTGTGCAACTTTAAGACAAATATTTAGCTCATCATTTTCTTTGCTTGATGATACTTCTACGAAATCAGGATTATCAACTAAAGATTTAGCAATATATTCAACTAATTCAACCATTTGATTCCTCCATACAAAAGATACTAATTTTTAACATCTTCTGTTTTCGTTTCTTCAGCTGTTTCTTTTTCAGCTTCATATACACTGTTTTCTCTAAATAATCTGTCTACTGTATCTGTTGGTTTTGCACCATTTTTTATCCAATTACTAACTTTTTCTGAATCCACAACTACTTTTTTTGGTTCAGTTAATGGATCGTAATATCCTATTTCTTCTATGAATTTGCCATCTCTAGGACTACGAGAATCAGCAACCACTATTCTATAAAACGGGTTCTTTTTAGCTCCCATTCTTCTAAGTCTTATTTTTACTGCCAACTTATTTCACCTCCACATAAATACTAAATCTATATTAAATAAATTCTAACTAATTAAAAGGAAAAAGGCATTTTAAATTTTTTCTTCTTACCTGTTTTTCCCATGCCACCAAATTGCTTCATCATTTTTCTCAAGTCTTTAAACTGTTTTAACAGTTTATTCACTTCTACAGGTGAAGTCCCGCTTCCCTCTGCAATTCTCTTTCTTCTAGAGACATCAATGATATCCGGCTTTTGTCTTTCTGCAGTTGTCATAGACTTTATAATAGCCTCTAACTTTGCAAATTCTTTTTCATCAACATTGACACCTTTTAGCATCTTGTTGTTCATTCCAGGAAGCATTCCCAAAATATCTTCTATAGGACCCAAATTTTTCATTTGCTCCAGTTGATCTAAAAAATCTTCTAAAGTAAAACTTTGAGTTCTAAGTTTTTTCTCAAGTTCAATAGCTTTTTGTTCATCTACTGCTGACTGGGCCTTTTCTATTAAACTCAATACATCTCCCATGCCAAGTATCCTAGAAGCCATTCTATCTGGGTGAAAAACTTCAATTTGGTCCAATTTTTCTCCCATTGCAGTGAATTTTATGGGAACATTTGTAACTGCTCTTATTGATAGAGCTGCTCCACCTCTTGCATCTCCGTCTAACTTTGTAAGTACTACTCCAGTTAGTTTTAATCTTTGATCAAAGGATTCTGCAACATTTACTGCATCTTGTCCCGTCATAGCGTCTAGTACTAATAATATTTCAGAAGGACTTAAAGCGCTATCAATGGCAATTAATTCTTCCATTAGATTTTCATCTATGTGAAGTCTACCTGCCGTATCTATTAATACTACATCATTACCGTTTTTCTTTGCATGTTCCACTGATGCTTTTGCAATATCCACAGGGCTGATTTTATCTCCCATAGTAAATACTGGAACATCTACGCTTTCACCAACAACTTGAAGTTGTTTAATTGCTGCCGGCCTATATACGTCACAGGCAACTAGGAGTGGTCTCTTTCCGTTTTTTTTCATTAAGTTCGCAAGTTTTGCCGAGGTAGTTGTTTTCCCCGCACCTTGAAGTCCACACATCATTATAATTGTCGGTTTTTTTGAATAGTCAATCTTTGCCTCTCCAGTACCCATTAGTGCTGTGAGCTCTTCATTTACTATTTTTATAACTTGTTGTCCTGGCGTCAAACTATCCATGACTTCAGAACCTAGTGATCTTTCTTTTACTGTTTTTATAAAGTCTTTTACCACTTTAAAGTTAACGTCTGCTTCAAGTAGAGCTAGCTTTACTTCTCTCATGGCAGCGTCAATATCCTTTTCAGATAATTTCCCCTTGCCTCTAAGCATAGACATTGTGCTCTGTAACTTATCCGATAGAGATTCAAATATCATTAGCAAACCTCCTCTTCTCCAAAAATGATGGAATATATTTTATTCAATGTAATACAGTCCAAATCTTTTGAATTAGTTTCTAAATCATTAAACAAATCTTTTAAACATCTTTTTTCTTTTTCTTTGGTGTTAAAATTTTCAATCAACTTTAAATCTCTTTCATATTCTTTTAAATTAACTTCTGCTCTTTTTAAATTATTTGAAACAGCTTGCTTGGAAATATCTAGTTCTTTTGCAATTTCATTTAAAGAATAATCATAGTTGTAATACATTTCCATTGATTTAAATTGTTTCTCAGATAATAACTTACCATAAAAATCTAAAAGCATATTCATTTCAATTACATTTTCAATCACATTATCACCAAAATTTCAGGGTCAATCTTCTTCGTTGACCTTAATTATTATACTCACTATTTACTTATATGTCAACAAAAAAATAAAAACCTTTAAAGGTTTTTATTCTAAGTTAATATCATATATACTTTCAACTTTTCCATCTCTTATATAAACTCTTGGAAGTCTCATTGAAAAGTGACAAGAATAAGACGTAGCTATCTCTCCGGCTTTTTCTGCTATTTCCAAAATAGTGATTTCTTCATTGCCTTGTTTGCCAAGAACTACTACTTCATCTCCTATTTTACAGTTCATACCAGTTACATCAATCATCATCTGATCCATACAAATTCTTCCTATTTGAGGACATCTATTGCCATTTACTAAGACATCTATTTTATTACTTAATTGTCTTAATAGTCCATCGGAATATCCGAGGGGAATTGTGGCAACTTCTGTTGTCTTATCCGCTTCATAGGTTAAACCATAGCTTACTTTTTCACCTTTTTCAATTACTTTTAAATTAGTTATCCTCGCCTTAATTTCCCCAATATAATCAACACTAAAGCCTTCATACTTACTTTCTACTCCTTCAGTTGAACCATATTGAACTATTCCAGGCCTTACAGCATCTAAGCTGGATTCTTTATAATTTATAATACCCTGTGAATTGTTAATGTGCTTTAATCCAACATCAACGCCTCTTTTTTCAACTTCTTCTACAAATGTCTTATAATTTGCAAATTGATTTTTTGTATATTCAATATCTGTGTCAGCAGCAGCAAAATGTGAAAAAGCTCCTTCAATTTTTACATTTTCAAGCTTGCTAATTTTTTCTACATCACTGTAACTTTTTTCTTTTAACTTAAATCCAATTCTATTCATTCCACTGTCAATAGCCAAGTGAATTCTGGCAACTTTATTTTTTGAATTGGCCATTTCATTTAACTTTAAAGCAGATTCTAAATCATATACAGCCATTACTATATTGTTGTCTATAGCATCTTCCATTAAAAAATCTGGTGTATGGCCAAGTACTAATATGTCTACATCATTAAAGTTTTTTCTTATTTTTAATGCTTCACTGTTTGTAGCTACTGCAAAATAATTTACTCCAGTTTTTCTCAATGTCTCTACTATTTTTGTAACTCCAAAGCTGTAAGCATTACTCTTTACAACAGAAATTATTTTTATATTATCATCTACAATATTTTTAATTTGGCTCATATTATTTTCAAGCTTATCTAAATTTACTTCCATCCATGCGGATCTGGTTAATTTCATTACTTACACACTCCTAGTCAAAAATTGCATCTATAAAAGAATCCATATTAAATTCTTGAAGATCATCTATTCCCTCTCCAACACCAACTAATTTTATAGGTATTTGTAATTCACTTTGAAGCGCAATAACAACTCCACCCTTAGCTGTGCCATCTAACTTTGTCAGTACAATTCCAGATAAATCGCTAACTTCTTTAAATGTCTTTGCTTGGTTCATGGCATTTTGTCCTGTTGTGGCATCTAGTACAAGTAGCGTCTCTCTATTTGCCTCAGGATATCCTCTGTCAATTATTCTATTTATTTTCTCTAATTCTTGCATTAAATTTGCCTTATTGTGAAGTCTACCAGCTGTATCACAAATTAACACATCACAATTCCTAGACTTTGCAGCTGATATTCCATCAAATATTACTGCAGCAGGGTCAGCTCCTTCAGTGTGCGCAATTACATCAACTTCAGCTCTGTCGCCCCATGTTTTAAGCTGATCTATTGCAGCAGCTCTAAATGTATCACCTGCGGCAATTAAAACTTTCTTGCCCTTTGCCTTTAATTTATTGGATAACTTTCCAATTGTAGTTGTCTTACCAACGCCATTTACTCCTACTACTAATATTACAGTAGGTTTTTCATCACATATTTTTGTGTCTAAGTCTTCATTCATAAGTTTTTTTACTTCTTTTTTTAGCAGAGGCTTAACCATTGCCGGATCATTAACTTTTTCATTTATTATTGTAGTTCTCAAATTATCTATTAATTTCATTGTAGTTTGCATTCCAATATCAGCTGATACTAATATATCTTCTATATCTTCTAGCATTTCATCATCAATTTTTACATATGCACCTAAAACTGTGTTAATTTTAACTCCCATTTCGTGTCTAGTCTTACTTAATCCTTGTTTTAGCTTTTGAAATATAGATACTTTTTCAGGTTCTTCTTGAACTATTTCTTCTTGTGCTATTTCTTCTTGTATTACTTCTTCTTGTATTACTTCTTCTTGCGCTATTTCCTCTTGTGCTACTTCTTCTTGTATTACTTCTTCTTGTGCTATTTCTTCTTGTACTACTTCTTTTTGCGCTATTTCCTCTTGTGCTATTTCTTCTTGTACTGCTTCTTTTTGCGCTACTTCTTCTTGCGCTATTTCCTTTTGTGGTATTTCTTCTTGTATTACTTCTTCTTGCGCTATTTCTTCTTGTATTACTTCTTCTTGCGCTATTTCTTCTTGTATTACTTCTTCTTGAACTACTTCTTCTTGTGCTATTTCTTCTTGCGCTATTTCTTCTTGTATTTTATCTTCATTTTTTGAAAGCTTGTCTTTTATCCACTTAAACATTTTTGCCTCCTAGTCTTTTAACTCAACGGATATTATCTTACTTACACCCTTTTCTTCCATAGTTACGCCATAGAGCACATTTGCAATTTCCATTGTCAACTTTCTATGAGTAATTATTATAAACTGCATATCTTTCAATGTCATTAAATAATCTGCATATCGTTTAATATTTGCATCATCGAGTGCAGCATCTATTTCATCTAGTATACAAAAAGGTGCCGGTCTAACTTTTAATAGGGCAAATAACAAAGCTACTGCAGTAAGAGACCTTTCGCCTCCTGACAATAGTGATAGTGATTGAAATCTCTTGCCAGGAGGTTGAGCTTTTATTTCAATTCCACTGCTCAACTCGTCATCTCCGTCAATTTCAATTTCTGCTCTTCCACCATTAAATAGTATTCTAAAAATTTCATTAAAGTATTTAGATATTTTTATAAAAGATTCTTTAAACAATATTTTCATTTCACTGTCCAGTTTTTTTATAATAGATTGAATTTCTTCTTTTGAGTTTAATAAATCCTCTTTTTGCTCTAAATTAAACTGCAATCTTTCACTAACAGACTTATATTCTTCTATTGAAAATATATTTACTTCTCCTAATTTTCTTATATTGTTTTTTAACTTTTCTATATTTTCTAACAGTAATTTATGAGATTTGTATTCAATTAAATTTTTAATGTCCTCTTCTTCAATTTCATACTCAATTTTCATTTTATCTAAAATTGAAGTTATACTGTATTCAAATTTTTCTCTATCAGAATTTAATTTAGTAATTTTTCTTTCAATTTCAAAGAGATCATTTTGGTATTTAAAAGAAGATTCCAGTGATTTAGAATGCAATTCTTTTTTTTCATCCTTTAATAATTTTTCTTCTATTATCTTTCTAGACTTTTCACTTAAAAGTTCTTTCATCTCTTCTAAATCGTCTTTAATTTTTTTCTCTTCTGCCTCACGTATATCTACATCTAATGCAGAATTTTTATTTTGTACTAGAATATTTTCTATTTTAATATTGTCAGAACTATTATCAACTTCTAATCTTTTTATTTCTCCAGTTATATTTTCTATTTCATTTTGAATTTTTACTAACTTCAACTTTTCTTCATTTACTTTTTCTACTTTTGTATCTATTTCTTGTTTTATATTAGTTAAATTACTTTCTGCAGAAATGTTTACCTCACTCTTATTTGAAAGAACTTTCTCAATTTCAATTAATTTTTCCCTATTGTCCTTTAGAATTTTCTCATCTTCTAATATAGAAATTTCTATTTCTTCTCTTTCAACATTGTATTTTTTCAAATATGAATCATTGTTATCTTTTGAAACATTAATATTGTTATATGTGTTTTCTAAGCTCAATATTTCTGAAGACACTTTAAAAAGTTCTTCTCTTGATGAATTTAAGTTTGATTGTAAGTCTTCAAGTGATTTCATCTTACTTTCAAATACAGTTAGTGTTTCATTATATAAATTCTGTACATTTTTTACTTCTTCTTTTATTAAGTCAATTTCATTTTTTCTACTCAATATCTCAGTGCTGTGTTTTGAAATATTTCCCCCTGTTATAGAGCCTCCTATATTTAAACTATCTCCATTTAAAGTTACAATTCTATAGCTGTTTTTAGTCTTTTTAGAAAAGTCTAAAGCACTGTCAAAATCTGTTGCAACAACTATTCTTCCAAGTAGATTTTTAAACACATTTTCATACTTCTGGTCAAAACTAACTAAATCATAGGCAAATCCAAGTATTCCACTTTCTTTAAAAGATTCAAGTTTAATACTTGGAGCTTTTGAACTCATTCTATTAATTGGTAAAAAAGTAACTCTTCCAAGTTTTTCCCTATTTAAGAGTTTTATCATTTCTTTTGCATCTTGTTCACTTTCAATTATTATATTTTGAAGAGAACCTCCCAAGGCAACACTTATTGCCTTTTCATATTTTTCATCTACTTTAATATTGTCAGCTACAGGTCCCACTAAAGACTTTGAAAAGTTTTCTCTCTTCTTTGTGTAGTTCATAAAAGATTTAACACTTTTATTATAGCCTTCATAATTTTCTGAAAGATTTTTAAGTGCAATATACCTTGCATTTTCTCTTTCAAATTTAGTTTTATATTCCAGTAGATTTTTTTCTAAAGAATTTACTTCTGCTTCCAGCGAATTTATATCACTGTTTAGCGTTTCTTTTTTACTCTCTAAAGCTGTGCTTTCTGAACTTAATTTAGATTTTTTTAATAAAATTTCTTTTAAATTATTTTCAATTTCTAAATTATTGTCATTTAGTGTCTTTAAATTTTTATTTAAATTTTCAAGTCTGGACTTTTTTTCCTCCATTAGAGAATTGCTTATAGAAATTTTTGAGTCAATTTCAGATTTTTCCCTGTGAAGTTCTATTAACTCAGCATTGTCCTGTTCTAAACTTTTTTCAACTTCACTTCGTCTTTCCAAGCTTATATTTAAATCTCTCTGCAATAACTCAATACTGTTAAGTATTTCACTTTCATTGTCCACACTTACTTTTAAATTTTCTTGCAGCTCTATTTTAGACTTTTCTCTATTGTCTATATTTATATTTAATTCGCTTAAAGTATTTTTGTTTTGTTCTAAAGTGTTTTTTGTAAATTCCTTCTTTTCACTTATTAAACTAAGCTGTGAAATTAAACGCTCATAGTTCCTGTTGTCTTCCACTTCAAGTTTTTGAAATTCTTCTATCTTAGATTCTAGTTCTCCTATTTCACTTTCTAGTGAAATTTTTTCCTTATTTACAGCTTCCAGAGATTCTTTCAACTCTATCTCTTGTAAATTAAGAGTGTTTTCTTTTTCATCTAATTTATCTTTACTTTGTTTATACTTGTCAATTTCAGTAAAGGCATTTGTAATTTCTAAGGTTTTTAATTCATTAAATAATTCTTTATACTTAATTGCATTTTCTGATTCAACTTTTAAGATTTCTTCTCTCTGTTTTATTTCTGAAATTATGTCATTTAACCTTACTATATTGTCTTCTGTTCTCTTAAGTTTATTTTCAGTCTCCAATTTTCTCATTTTATATTTTGAAATCCCTGCTGCTTCTTCAAAAACTGCTCTACGCTGTTCCGGTCTATTACTTAAAATACTTTCGATTTTACCTTGACCTATTAGAGAGTATCCATCTTTTCCTATTCCCGTATCCATAAATAGTTCTTTTATGTCTTTTAATCTACATTTGACATTGTTAATTAAAAATTCACTTTCTAAAGACCTATACATTCTACGAGTTACAGAAATTTCATTATACTCAAGAGGAAGAGTTCTATCTGTATTGTCAAAGACTATACTGACTTCGGCAAAGCCAAGAGGTCTTTTACTATCTGTTCCTGAGAATATTACATCCTCCATTTTAGATCCTCTTAAACTCTTAACGCTAGTTTCTCCCAGTACCCACATAATAGCATCAGATATATTACTCTTTCCACTTCCATTAGGACCTACAATGCCTGTAATTTTATTGTTAAATTCAATTTTAGTTTTTTGAGCAAAGGATTTAAACCCTTGTATGTAAAGTGTTTTTAAGTACATTTTTTCTCCAATGTTAAATAATCTAATATTTTTATATTTTTTCTTACATTATTATAGCTTAATACTAATTCACTATTCGGCACAACATCTCTTTGTAATTTATATTTTTTTAACTTCAACAACTCTATAATCTTAGCTTTAATAATTCCCTTTTGACCTGATAAATTTGAAATATTTTTTCCAGAGGCAAATATAGTAAGTTCACCGCTGTTTATTTCAATATTTGAAAAGTAGTTTTTTATTACCTCAAAAAGTATTTCTCCCTCTACAAGTTGTCTTATTGAGGGATGAAAAGGGCCTGCAACTACATCTTTATTTAATTGAATGTTTTCAGTGGGTTGCAATCCAATTCTTATTACATTTACATTGTTAATCATATAGAGTTTTAATATTTCCTTACTCATATAAACCGCCTCTTCCAGAGATAGCGCTTCATAATTTCCACTTTCTAAATCTTTTAGCAACTGAGTGTCTTTAATAACTAAAGTAGGGTAAATTCTCACAATATCAGGTGCAATTTTTATAAATTCCTCTGCCGTAAATAAAGACTTCTCCAATGTGTCTCCCGGTAGCCCAAGCATTTGTTGTAGTCCCAATTTAAATCCATAGTCCTTTATCATTTCCGAAGACTTATAGACACATTTATCATCATGGCCTCTATTGGACCTAAGCAAAACATCTCTATCTAAGCTTTGAACTCCAAGTTCTATAATATCTACTAAATAGTAATTTAAAGTATTTAATATTTCCTCGTCTATGCAGTCAGGTCTAGTTGAAATTCTTATTTCGCCTACTATTTTTTTCTCTTTATATTCTTTTGCAACTGATAGCAAACTCTTCTGAATATTTAAATCTATGGCTGTAAAACTTCCTCCATAAAATGCAATTTCAATATTTTTTTTGTTTTTAAAATAATTTAAATACTCTTCTACAGTATTTCTTACATCTTCACTGGTGACATTTGTAGAGGCTGCAGTAATTTTATTTTGATTACAAAATACACAGTCGTTAGGACATCCCAGGTGCGGAACGAAAATTGGAATAATATTTTTTTTAGACATTTACTTCACCTAAAACTATAAGAGCATCTTTTGCCGCCATTTGTTCAGACGTTTTTTTAGTGCTGCCCTTACCCCTTCCTAAAACTTCTCCATCTACTAAAACTTTTGAATAAAAGGTCTTTCCGTTGTCTGGACCCTTTTCATCATACAGTATATATTCTATGCTGTAATTATTATTTTTCTGAAAAATTTCTTGTAATTTGGATTTATAATCTTTTATTAATTTTTGTCTTCCAACTTCTAATAGTTTACTGTTAAAAATATCAAGTACTACTCTCTTTGTATCTTCATATCCTGAGTCTAAAAAAATTGCGCCAATTATAGCCTCCAGACAATCTGCTAAAATAGACTTTTTGTTTTTTCCACCTAACTTTTTCTCTCCCCTTCCAAACTTCATATAATCTCCAATTGAAAGTTTTAGTCCAACTTCATAAAGGCTCTCTTCGTCAACTACTAAAGCTCTGTACTTAGAAAGAGTCCCCTCAGATGTGTCGCCATACTTTAAGAAAAAATACTCTCCAATTATCAAATCTAAGACGGCATCGCCTAAGAATTCAAGTCTTTCATTGCTGATGCCGTCTTTTAAATTGTGTTCATTTACATATGAAGAATGTGTAAGGGCTGTATTTAAAATATTTATATCTTTAAAGTTATATTTTAAATCTAAAAGTAATTTTGAAATGTCATATTTCATATTATCCTACTCAATTTCTTCTATATATTCTATTACATCCCCTATTGTAGACATTTTTTCAATATCGTCATCATTAATTTCAATTCCCAACTCATCTTCAATAGTCATAACAAACTCTACTATATCAATTGAATCTGCATTTAAGTCATCGATAAATGACATATCATCATCTAGTTCTTTTACTTCTTTATTAAATTGAGTTGCTATTAGTTCTAAAATTTTATCTCTCATTGAAATCTCCCTTAAATACTTTTTCTATTTTATCTACTATTTCATTTTCTACAGCATCAATTGCCACTTTAACAGCATTTTTAATGGCCTTTGAATCAGCATTGCCATGAGCCTTAACAACAACTCTGTTAAGTCCCAAAAGTAAAGCTCCACCAACTTCACTGGCATCAAGTTTTTTTGATGCAATATTAAATATTTTGCCTATTTCCACTTGGCTTTGTTCGCTTAATTCAATTTGTTTTACAACTTCACTAAAGGACTTTAATACAAACTTTGAAACTCCCTCTGTGTTCTTTAATAAAACATTCCCAACAAATCCATCACATATTGCTAAGTCACAGCCACTTAAAGTAATGTCGCGTGCTTCTATATTTCCAATAAAGTTTAAGTTGGACTCTTCTAACAAATCATAAGTTTCTTTTGTCAGAGCATTTCCCTTTCCCTTTTCCGAACCAATATTCAAAAGGCCCACTGTTGGATTTTTTATTTTAAAAATTTCTTCTAAGTAAACTCTTCCCATTTTTGCAAATTGTAATAACATTTCCGCACTGCAATCTACATTCGCTCCAGAGTCTATAATCATAGTCTTTCCATTTAAATTTGGAAGTGACGTAGGAAGTACTGCTCTTTTTATATTGTCAATTCTGCCTACTATAAAAAGCCCTCCTGCCAGTAGAGCTCCTGTACTACCAGCTGATATAAACGCATCATACTCTTTTGACTTAAGTAAGTTAAGTCCGATTACAGTAGAAGAGTTTTTCTTTCTTCTCAATGCAAAAGCCGGCTCCTCATCATTTTCAATTTTTTCTTGTGCATCTATAATTTCAAATTTTTCTTTAACTTCAAATTTTTCAATAGTTTTTTCTATTTCTTCAGCTTTTCCTACAAATGCTATTTCAATATTAAATTCTCCTCTTGCTTCAAGAGCTCCTTTAATAATTTCTATAGGCGCATTGTCTCCACCAGATGTATCAAATAATACCTTCATAAGATGCCTCCTTTATCTTTAAATTAATATATAGTAAATCATTAGAAAAATCAATAAATAATTGCATTTACTATTTTAATAAGTAAAACACTACTGTTAGGGAGTAATATCCTCTTTAAGAAACAGCATAAAAAAAGTAGTTAAGATTTAATCTCAACTACTTTTTATTGATTTTATGGGGTGGATAGTGGGATTCGAACCCACGACCTCAAGAGCCACAATCTTGCGCCCTAACCAACTAGGCCATACCCACCATATAATCAATGTCTTTTAAAATAATAACAAATATAATACTAAAAGTCAACATACTATTTTTTTCTCTGTAGGCAATCTGTCATAAACTATTCTTTCTCTATCTTCCGTAAGTTGCTTTCCAATATATCCTTTGGACATAAGCTCAATTTGAGTGTCAATATCTAATCTATCCACTTCTATATTCTCATTTGCCATTTTATTTGAACTTCTAATATCAAGATAGTTAATATATCTCCAAACTCCATCAACATTTTCTTCGTTGGGATATTTTTTTACCAACCCCCTAATTTGAAGCCCTCCTTTTAAAGCATTGTTTAAACTAAAGGTATTAAAAGGTGATATTGTAGACATATACTTATAGTAACCTCTTTTAGCTAAAATATCCTTAACTATTTCTAAAGTTCTATATTGCAGTTTATTTCCAGTATAAGCTCTATCTACTAAAATTGACTTTAAATATATTATATCTTTTCGCTCTGAACTCGATAATTTTATGTCGTCCATTAGTTCTGGATTGTACTTATCTAAGAGTACAAGGTACCTTTGAGCAACAATATTATTTTCTTCGTCATATAACCCTAAAATTTTTCCTGCCCTTTGAAATGGCTCAAACATTTCTTCCTTTGGCTGAAGTAAAAATGTCTCTTTATTTTCTAGCATATTGTAATTTCTCACCATAAAGTCATATAAATTATCCAATTCTTCTTTTTGAACCCACTTCATAGTAAGTGTTTTTTCTACTTTAGAATCGCCTTCTAGTTTAAAAACTTTTAGTT
This sequence comes from Anaerosphaera aminiphila DSM 21120, assembly GCF_900129925.1. Classification (GTDB taxonomy): domain Bacteria; phylum Bacillota; class Clostridia; order Tissierellales; family Peptoniphilaceae; genus Anaerosphaera; species Anaerosphaera aminiphila. The sequence continues at coordinate 27,748 of NZ_FQXI01000005.1, forward strand.
CTCCCAGTGACATTAAGATTCCTCCTGCTAAATTTTATACTTTTTCTGTAAAAAATTCTTAAATTTATTTACTGCTTTTTGTCTGTGACTAATTGCATTTTTTTCCTGTGAACTCATTTCTCCAAAAGTTTTTTCAAATCTATTTGGAATAAATATACAGTCATATCCAAAACTCTTATCTCCACGTTCAACTTTTGAGATATGTCCATTACAAATGCCCTCAAATATATATTCTTCATTAAGTTCATCAATATATACTAGTATTGTTTTAAAATAAGCTCTTCTATTATCTGTGTCTTTTAAATTTTCAAGTAATAGTTCTCTATTTTTCTTGTCATCGTGCTCACCTGCGTATCTAGCTGAGTGAACTCCCGGATCTCCATTTAAATATTCCACAAATAGTCCTGTATCATCTGCGATTACACTGTGTTTACTTTTTTCTTTTAGTGCCAGAGCTTTAAGCCTCGCATTGCCTTCTAGTGTATCTAAATTTTCTTCAACTTGAATACTGGAAAGTCCCGCTTGTTTTTTTGAAATTATCTCCACTGGAATGCTATAGAGTATATCTTTTATTTCTTTTACCTTATGCTCATTGTCAGTTGAGAGAATTATGACTTCATCTCCCCTAAATATTTCTTCTTGATTATTTAATATTTCCTCTATTCCCAACTCCGCAATATCTAGTAGTTCATTTAATTCATATCTGGAAAATGTATTTCCCTCAGCTGTTCCCTGTATTTCAATAATTTCTTTTTTTGAATTCATAACTACATTTAAATCTACATCTGCTTTAGAATCCTCTAAATAATCTAAATCTAATAATTTCTCACCTTTTACTATACCCACACTTATAGCTGCAACATTGCTTATAAGTGGATTTTTTTGTATTTGTTTTTTTGCAAAACTCTTTTCAATAGCAAGTTTTAAAGCTACAAAAGCTCCATTAATACTAGCCGTTCTAGTTCCTCCATCAGCTGATATTACGTCACAATCTATCCAAATAGTCTTTTCGCCCAATAGTTTTAAATCTATACAAGACCTTAAACTTCTGCCAATCAACCTCTGTATCTCTTGACTTCTGCCATCTATTTTACCTTTTGAAATATCTCTGACTTTTCTACTTTGAGTTGAACTTGGCAGCATTGAATATTCACATGATAGCCAACCTGAATTACTCCCCTTTAAAAAAAATGGAACTTTATCTTCTATCATTGCAGTACAAATTATTTTTGTGTTTCCACATTCTACTAAAACAGAACCATCTGGATTAGGTGTATAATTAATTTGAAAATTTAAATTTCTAATTTCTTTATTTCCTCTATTATCAGCTCTCATTTATTTCTCCTCTAAACCATAAATAAAAGAGGCAAAGCCTCTTTTATTTATTTTCTACATAACTATTAATATAATTAACTAATCCATTATAAAGTCCATTTACAAATTTATCTATATATTCATCTGTGTCTATTAACTTAAAATCTGACTCATTTGATATAAAACCAAGCTCTGCCATTGCAGATACATTTTTAGTTTTATTTAAAACTACTAAGTCAGGTCTGTTTTTTACTCCTCTGTTGGTCATTCCAGTTTCCTTTATTAATGACTCCAAGAGTTCACTTGCGAGAGTTTTTTGTTTTACTGTTTTAATATTCACACTGTCCTCTGAAGCATATAAAACTTCAATTCCCCTAGCTGCTTTATTGTCGGAACTATTAAAGTGTATAGATAAGAATATTTCCGCATCGCTATTATTTGATTCACTTGCTCTATCGAGCAACTTAATGTACTCGTCAGATGACCTTGTCATTGTTACATTATAACCGCTAGATACTAATCTATCATAGAGTCTAGTTGCAACTTTTAAATTTAGTTCTTTTTCAAATGTTCCATCTACAGCAGTAGCCCCATTGTCTTTTCCGCCATGCCCCGGATCAATTACTATATTTAAAGGACCTTCAGTTGTAATTTTATCTGTTACTTTTACTATTCTCTTAGTTTCCTCTGTGGAAACGTCCAGCCCCGCTGCTGAAAATACTTCTTCACTACTACTTTTACTTAAATTATTAGCTTCTTGTTTTTCAACATTTGAAACATATGAATTTGTATTTTCTATTGAAGATGAAATTGGACTTGCCTTAACTTCTTCAACAGTTTTTATACTTGCTAAATTTGCTTTTGAATCCCAAGATACGTTAAATCCAAAGGCCTCTGATAAGAACCTAAGTGGAACCATAGTCTTTGTTTCACTTTTTGGATTAGAGTAAACTGCAAATTTTGGAATTGAGTCATTTTCAAGTACTGACTTTTCCCCATTAGTATAAATTACACTGCTGTCTATTTTCAATTTTACTTCTTTGTCATTTAATTTAATAGTGGCACTTTTAACTTTATTATCCCACTCAACAGTTGCTCCTAAACTCTCTGTTATTTCTCTTATTGGAACAAAGGTCCTTCCATTTACTACATATGGATTAAAATCACTTTTTAGTGCCTTACTGTCAATTTTAACATCTACTTGTTTTACTGTTGCCTTTTTCCCATCTATTTTTACATTAAATGTTGAAGCCGCATATACGTTGTTGTTTACTAAAAACACAAGTATAATAAGTACGCTTAAAAATTTTTTCATAACTTTCTCCTTATAATTACATTACACAATAAATTATAATGATTATACCACTTTATAGAGTTCATCTACAGTAGTATTTTTAATTTCTTCTACAAAGTCACCTTTAGACTTAACGTAAAACCCTGCACCATCTTCTACTTTTCCTATTGCCATAACCTCTATATTGTTCTTCTTACATTCTAATTCAAAGCCCTTATATTCATTTTTATCCATTATAAAAATCATACTTCCACTGGAAATCAGTCTATATATATCTAAGTTAAAGTATTTTACAATTTTTTTTGCAGACTCAGTTATTGGGAGAGTGTCCTTATCAATAGTTATCTTTTTATTTATCACTTGCGCACTTTCCCAAAGTGCTCCATATAATCCGCCTTCTGTAATATCATGCATATACTTAACCCCAAATTTCTTGGCAATTTGAGCCTCTTTTACAACTGATAGCAAATTTGAAAAATTCATTATTTCTTTTTTTTCATCTACATTTAAAATTTTATCCAACTCTTCTTTTTTTTCTTTATAAATAATTGAAGAGCCCTCTATTCCTATTGATTTAGATATTACTACTGTGTCTCCAACTTCTATTGAACTGATAGATGGCAACTCATCTTCTTTAACTCTTCCAACAACAGTAGTAGTTACTACTATTCTATTAACTGCGTCAGTTACTTCAGTGTGACCTCCCACAATATCTAAATTAAGTCTCTTACATTCTTCATCTGCATCTCTTACTATTTCTTCTAATTCTTCAAGTGTTGAAGACGGTGGAAGTAAAATACTCATAAGTATAGCTACTGGCTCTGCCCCTCCACAAGCTACATCATTACAAGATATATTTACTGACAACTTGCCCAAGTCCTTTGTAGAGCCAGTTATTGGATCTGTAGACATTACAATTAAATCGCTATCAAAATCCAATATTGCAGTATCCATACCTATTTCAGAGCTAACTAAAACTTCTTTTCTAGTCTTTATAATATTTTTAAAAACATAATCTTTTAATTCTTCATTTGATATTTTTCCTATTTTCAATTTAAGGCACCCAATTCTATTTTTATTTTAAAGTTAATTATTCCATCTGCTACGTTACTTTCTATTAAATCAGTTTTAAACTTTAGTTTCTCTACTAACTTATTTACTGAATCTTTACTATTTGACATCCCATCTACATATAAATAAGTATCTTCTAAAGAATAATCAGTAAACAAAATATCTTCATGTTCTTCTGTTTCAAGAATGTTAAACGTTTCTTCAAAGTACTTAGCTCTATTAATTTTATCATTAATATTTTCTTTTTCTTTTAATTTCAACTTTAATTTGTCACTGTCAACTTTTATCTGTTCAGTATTTAGTTTACTAACTTCACTTTGAATTTTAGATTTTTCCAAGCTTAAATTTTGAAAGTTCTCTTCTTTTTTAGACATAACTTTACCTAAGTGTAGATATACTAATCCATTTAGCAAAACCAATCCTATAAGAAAAAAATATATTTTATTTAATTTCTTTGTTTCTTCAACTTTTCCAAAGTTTAAGTTTTCTTGATAATTTAATAATCTATAGTCTATGTTAAAGCTTAATTTTCTATCTTTTAGTAACTTTGATATTCGATCTTTTACTTTATCTGTTAGTAAATTTCCCGTAAATATTACAGAGCCATCTCTCAAATTCTTATTTAGAACTCCAAATCTCTCTTCAATATAAATTTTACTTTGGTAGTTAAACTTTTCCTTAATATTATCGTCTATATTTTCAAATTTGTCATCTATTAAACTAATTGCATTGTAATATTCTATATTATATTTATTAAAAAGACTTAAAAAATCGTCATTATAGTAATTTCTAACTACGTATTTTCCACTATTTGAATTTAATATAGATATATTTTCAAATCCTAAATTTACTATATTATCAAATTCTAAATTTTCAATTAAAATAGAGTTTAAATAGTAGTATTGGCACTTATTGACTTTTAAATTTTCAAATAATTCAATATATCCGCTTAAAACTGTATTGGGAACTAAAAATATATTTATCAAATAGCTTTCTTTTTCTTTAAGTTTATTAAATCTAATTGTGTACTTATCTTGATCTATGGGAAGAGATGACTTAATCTCATAAGCTACCATTGATTTTAAATCTACATTATCTAAAATAGGAGAGCTAATATTTAAAGATATTACTTTGGAACTGTTAAACAATATTTTAAATGTATTTTTTGTAGAAATTTCTCTATTTTCAAAATATTTCTTTAAAAGATAAAAAAGATGCTGCTTGTCTTTTACTTCTCCGTCAATAATTAAATTTTTTGGAATAATTATTTCTCCTCTTTCTCTTTCATCTATAACGGTTATTTTAAAATCTTCCACTATTAAAATAATTTCACTTTGTAATTTTGTAAATTTAATATTCATAGTATCATCCTCAAAATTCCAATAACGATATAGGGACAAAACGCTATATTATCTTCTCTTCTTTTATATTTAAATACCATTAAAAACACACTTACAATGGCAGCTATTATAAAACTATCTCTAAAAATTACAAATCCCTCATATAAGTTACTTCCAAAAAATCCCGACACTGCCCCTAAAACAATATCTCCTTCGCCTACTGACTTTGTAAGGATGTAGATAATACTGTAAAACAAAAATAGTAAAATCATAGGCTTTATTGAACTATATATTGAAGCTCCACTATATATTTTAAATAGTAATTCCACTACAAACAACAATACTACATCAACAATGTGTATATACATTTCATTTAAATCGTTAAAGGCTATTAATAACAACAAAATTATTTCAAAAAGCCTAAATAAAAAATATACATTAAATCCATATTTATGAAATGCCAATGCAAATAAAACTCCTCCACTTAATTCACATAAAAAATTAAATATAGAAATTTTAGAATTACAATACTTACACTTTCCCCTTAAATATATATAGGAAATTATTGGAATATTATAGTACATTGGGATTATATGATTGCAACTTTCGCACTTAGATCTGCCAAATACAAAGCTTTTAAAATTATTTCTTCTATAGATAAAGGCCTCAATTGTAGAACCTGCAATTGCTCCTAAAATAAATATAAATATGTAAACAACACTCACCTGCCTACTTGCTGTCTAAAACAAGTTTATTTCCATCAACCTTTACAGTTCCAGGTTTTACAACTATATTTCCACTGCTGTCTATGGAAATAGAAAAGCTATCTCCCATTGTCTTTGCCGGTTTTGGAATTTCATTGTCAAAATATTCTGCCAAGTCTTCAATATTTATAGAAGTAATATTTTCATCAGACTTATCTGTTAAATATAATATTGAAGCATTTTTAATTTCTCTTACATTTACATTGTGAGCAGCAGCTTGAGCTGATAAATTAGATTTACTAAACTTCGGTATGGCAATTGCAACTAAAATTGCAAGAATTGCTATAACTATAACTAATTCAATTAACGTAAATCCTCTTAACTTTTTTCTTTTCATAAATACACCTCATATTCTATTTGTTATATCAAACATAGGTATGGCAATTGCAATAATGATAAAACCTATAATTATGGATAGAATTATTATAGTTACAGGTTCAATTAAGGCTAGGAGTTTTTCTTCTCTTATTTTTATTTCGTGTTCTAAATATTCATCTAATGATTTAAGTATTTCATTTATATTAGCTGACTCTTCAGCAATTTTTATCATTGAAATTACAATATCTGAAAAAATATTGTAATTAAACAAAGTTTCAGAAAATTTAACTCCTCTTTTTAAATCGGAAATTGAATTGTCAATTTTCTCTTTTATTATTATATTGTCAATTGAACTTTCAATGACTACTAGTGATTTTGAAATTGTAAGTTTTGAATCAGTTAAAAAATACATCATACTAATAAATTTCTTTGACATTATTAGCTTATAATAACTGCTCTTTAGTTTAATTAAGTCAAGTTTTCTCTTTCCACTACTTGTCTTTAAATAAACTATAACTATAATTATTAAAAATAACACAAATAATATTAGTATTAGTAAGTTGTCCTTTACGAAATTAGAAGTGCCTATAAGAATTCTAGTTGAAAGGGGCAAGTTTGCATTTGAATTTTTAAATATGTCTATAAATGTTGGCATTACATTTAAAATTAAAAAGTTCACTATTAAAATAGTAACCGCTATTAATATCATAGGATAAATTAGTGCATTTTTTATTCTCTTGTTAAGTATATTTTCTCCTATGTAGTATTCTGAAAGGCTATGTAGTATTAAAGATATGTCAGAGGAGTTTTCCCCTATTGCTACCATGTTGACAATTAAAACTGGAAAAGCTTTTGTCTTTGACAGACATTCACTTAAAGGGTAACCTCTATTTAAATTTCTATGTATATCTTCTAATATGAGTTTCTTTTTGCCTTTGTTTTGGAATATCAGTATTTCAAATGCCTTTGGAATTTGTATTTTTGATTTTGTCATTATGTAAAGCTGGTACAATAAAATTTGAATATCTTTTGAAGAAAAAACTCTTTTGTTGATTTTTAACTCTACATTTGAATAACTTTCCTCTTCTATTTTTATAGGTCTCAAATTTTTATTTCTTAAAATTTCTATAACTTTGTCCTCTGAAGATGTTTCTATTTTTTCTTCTAAAATATCTCCAGCCAAATTAATTACTTTACATTTATAAATCATTTTTCACCTATCGTCATAATGTTTTTATAAATTTCCTCAAGAGAAGTCTCTCCTCTAACTAAAATATCTTCCATTGCCGATTTTAAAGGAATCATTCCACTTTTTTCTGCCAACTTTCTTAGGTCACTTAGAGAAGCTCCCTTGTTTATCGCTCTTTTTAATTCTTCATTTACTACCAGTATTTCAAAAACAGCAACTCGACCTCTATAGCCATTATAGCATTTTTCACATCCGACCGGTTCGTAAATTTCCATTTCTCTGCCATACAACTCTACATATTTTTTTACTTTTTTCTTACAACTACAAAGCTTTCTAAGCAATCTCTGAGATACTATTCCAATTACGCCTGCTGATAATAAGTAATTGTCTATACCCATGTCCAGTAGCCTATAAATTGATGCAGGACTGTCATTGGCATGAATAGTACTAAAAACCAATCTGCCGCTAATTGACGCCTTAATTGCAGTGTCAGCTGTTTCTAAATTTCTAATTTCTCCAACCATTATTATGTCAGGATCTAATCTTAATATTGATTTTAAGCCTGATTCAAAATTTAAGCCTACTTTTTCATTTATTTCTATTTGATTAATCCCCTCAATTTTATATTCTACGGGATCTTCAATGGTCATTATATTTATTTCATCACTTTTAAGAGATTTTAGCAAAGTATAAATTGTAGAAGTTTTACCGGACCCCGTTGGTCCGCAAATTAATAGAAGTCCATTTGGCTGGTGGGTTAAAGAGTTAATAATATTTAAATTTTCTTCTCTTAATCCTATTCCCTCTTTTGTATATTCAACTGTCTCTTTATTTAAAATTCTAAGTACTATTTTTTCTCCAAAAGACGTTGGCGTAGTTGCAACTCTTATATCTATACTCTTATTTAAATACTCATATGTAAATCGTCCATCTTGAGGAATATTTTTTACAGTATAGTCTAAGTTACTTAAAACTTTAATCCTAGTAATTAACATTTGTGTTGATTTCGGTGGAATTTCATCAATATAATTTAATACCCCATCAACTCTGGTTCTTATTGTAGAACCTTCCTTTTTGCTATCAATATGTATATCTGAAGAATTGTGTTCTATTCCATAGTCCAATAGGGAATTTAAAAGTCTAACTATTGGAGAGTCTATTATGTCATTATCCAAAGTTTTTTCAAAAGCTGCATCTTCTTCTAATTCACTTAGTTCTTTTACTATCGTGGATTTATCATCTACCCTATAGATATTTTTCCTATGTAAAATTAATTCTCTCTCTAAACAAATTTTAAAGATAATATTTTTGCCTGTCAATAACTTTAAATAAACAGAAGTATTTTGGTCATCAGAAATTGACCAAAATACTATGCTGTCTTTATTTTCATTTTGAGGAACTACATTGTATTTTATAGAAATATCTCTATTTATAATTTTTAAAGTTTCTCTGCTTAAAAAATTATTCATTTTTCTCCTCTTTTACTTCTTCTCTATAACTACATGTTTTACTGCTACATTTTATAATATGCTCTTTTCTATTGCTAATTTCTACAAGAATTTCATTACATTCAGGACATTTTCTATCTATTGGCTTGTTCCAGGTTACAAAGTCACACTCTGGATAATTACTACATCCAAAAAACTTACGACCTTTTTTACTTCTCTTTACAACTATATCTCCGCCGCATTTAGGACATTTTACATCTATCTTTTCAACAAGTGGCTTTGCATTTCTACAATCTGGAAATCCCGGACAGGCTAAGAATTTTCCAAATCGTCCCATTTTAATGACCATATTGCGTCCACATTTTTCACATTTTATATCAGTAACTTCATCTCGTATTTCAACTTTTTTAATTTTTTCTTCTGCCACTAACAGTTCTTTTTCAAATTTTTCATAAAAATCTTCTATTAGTTTTTTCCACTGTAATTTACCCTCTGCTATAGTATCTAATTCAGTTTCTAATTCAGCTGAAAATTTTTCATTTATTATATCCGGAAAATTTTCTATTAATATATCATTTACTGTAGTTCCAATTTCTGTTGGAATTAACTTTTTATCTTCTACTACTACGTAGTATCTAGAAAGAAGTGTACTTATTGTAGGTGAATATGTTGACGGTCTACCTATTCCCAACTCTTCAAGTAATTTTATTAAACTTGCTTCATTATACCTTGCTGGTGGTTGAGTAAAATGTTGGTTTTTGTCAATTGAATCCAGTTTTAATTTATCATTAACTTCTAAATCAGGTAATATATTATCTTTTTCTGAATCTATCTCGTAAACTTTTAAAAAACCGTCAAAACTAATTTGAGAACCTGATGCCTTAAATATTTCATTATTTGAATTAATACTAAGTCTCATAGTGTTATAAAGTGCAGGTTGCATTTGGGATGCCACAAATCTCTTCCAAATTAAATTATACAGTTTATACTCATCTCTACTAAGAGAGTCTTTTATTAAATAGGGTGCCTTAGTTACATCTGTAGGTCTAATACACTCATGAGCATCTTGAACATTGTCTTTTTTCTTTGAAGAAGTATTTTTCTTAGAGTAACTATCTCCATAGTTTTCTCCAATATACTTCATTAGAGAATCTAAAGCTTCTTGGGATATTCTAGTTGAATCCGTCCTCATATAAGTTATAAGACCTACTGAACCCTCTCCTGGAATATCTATACCTTCATATAGTCTTTGAGCTAACATCATAGTTTTCTTAGTAGAGAAGTTTAGTTTCTTGGAAGCTTCCTGTTGCACTGTCGATGTTGTAAAAGGTTGGCTTGGATTTTTCTTCTTAACTCCTTTTTTAATGTCTGAAACTATAAAATTTTCTCTATCTATATTTTGTAAAATTTCATCTGCCTTGTTCTCATTTTTTATTTCTACTTTTTTAATTTTTCCATTTTCTAAAGTTCCATAGTACTTTGCTTCAAAACTTTTCCTGGATTTTTTTAAATTAGCTTCTATACTCCAATATTCTTCAGATATAAAGTCTTCAATTTCCTGTTCTCTATCACAAATAATTTTCAACACCACTGATTGAACTCTACCTGCCGAAAGACCGCTTTTTACTTTTTTCCATAGTAGTGGACTTATCTTATATCCAACTAATCTATCTAATACCCTGCGCGCTTGCTGAGCGTCTACTAAATTTATATCTATCGCTCTTGGAGATTTTATTTGTTTTTTTACAGTATCTTTTGTTATTTCATTAAAAGTTACTCTTGATTTACTATTTGGATCAATATCAAGTATATGCGCTAAATGCCAAGATATTGCTTCTCCTTCTCTATCTGGGTCAGTTGCCAAAAACACTTTATTTGAAGCTTTGGCATCTTTTTTTAAGCTCTTTATTAAATCTCCCTTGCCCCTTATATTTATATATTTAGGCTCAAAGTCATTTTCTATATCTATCCCCAGTGTACTCTTTGGAAGGTCTCGTATGTGTCCAACAGAAGCAACTACTTTATAATTACTTCCTAACATTTTTTTTATTGTTTTTGCCTTTGTTGGTGACTCTACTATTACTAAATTTCTAGCCAAACCTACACTCCTTTATTTTTTATGAATTAAATTGTCATATTCATATTCAAAATTTTAATTGATTATATAATAACAGCAAATTTCCATATCTTCAAGAATAAAGAAAATAAAAAAATTCTCTTTATAAAAATTTATCCTATAAAGAGAATTTTATTCACTTAAAATAACTATTAAAATTTATAATACTCTAGTAGCATTTACATATCTACTATTGTAATAATCTTCACTTAATGATGAAACCATAACCTTACCTTGTCCACTTGATGCATGTACAAAATTGTCATTTCCCATATAAATACCCACATGAGAGACTCCTCCCCCAGAGGTATTAAAGAATACTAAATCACCAGGCATAAGATTATTTCTTGAAACTTGAGCTCCATAGCTAGATTGTTCTGAAGAAGATCTTGGCAAGTTAACTCCAAGTTTTTCTTTATATACAGAATATATTAATCCTGAACAGTCAAAACCACCATCTCCTGTTGCTCCATATACATATGTAGCGCCAAGATTATTTAAGGCTAAATCAATAGCTTCATTTGCTTTTTCGTTGTTTGAAGGTATATTTTCTTCAACTCTATCTGTATTTACAGATTCTACATTTTTATTTCTTGCAGTTTCTGCAATTTCTCTTTCCTCTTGTTCTAATGTCTCTATTTTTACCACATTAGAATCTTTAGTTTCTATCTTTGGTGCATCAAACTTTGCAACTTCTGTTCCAACGAATTCTAAATTTGATTTTGAAACTTGACCTTTTACATTGTCTTCACTTCTAACAACAAGATTTTCGCCTAAATCTTCAACTAATACTACTTCTTCTCCTAAAAATAAACTACGAATTATTTGTCCGTTAGAATCTTTAATAGAAGTATTTTTTACAACCTTGTATGTTGTTGTTTCTGATTCAGTTACTTGAATCTTTTCAACAGGAATTGTAACTTTAGCTTTTCCCTTAGACACTATGTATCCATCTTCTACTTTTTCTACTATTTCAGCTACTTCTCCGGCTTCAAAGTATACTTTATTTCCACTATAAGTTGTTTGAACGTGCTCATTCACGAAAATCCCAGTATCCTTTAGACCAAATAATGACACTAAACAAAGTGCTGTTAGTCCAACAGGAATTTTATTTTTTATATTAATATTCAACAATATATAACACTCCTTAATCGCTTTTCAAAATTAATTCTATTAAAGTATAACAAATTGGTTACAGAAAAGCAATAAAAGATTACAAAATTATTAAAATCTTTAATAATTTTGTAATCTTTTATTAAGTAGTCTTTAAAATTAGCAAGTAAATCTGTAAGCTGTGTTCTGTTTTATCAATCATCTATCTACTTTTATCGTTGCCGATAAAATCTAGCGACCTACCTACTGGCAGATGCGAGCAGCATCTGTTTTATCCTGTTTTGGTCTTGCTCCGAATGGGGTTTACATGGCATTATTATTGCTAATAACCCGGTGAGCTCTTACCTCACCTTTCCACCCTTACCAATAAATTGGCGGTATATCTCTGTTGCACTAGCCTTAGGGTCGCCCCCACCGGTCGTTAACCGGCATCCTGCTCTGTGGAGCACAGACTTTCCTCATCAAATTTGATGCGATTGACCAATTTACTTGCCTTTATTATTTTAGCACTATTTACCTATATCATCAAATGAAATTTCATAATTATTTTTAATTATTGGATATATATTTATTTCAAATTTATTTTTTAAATATTTTTTAATTTCATTTACAATTATTTTTTCACCATTAAAATGTCCAACATCTATTAATGTAATACCCTCTTCATAGGCAAGTTGTCCATCGTGATACTTTATGTCACCTGTTATATATACATCTGACTTCTCTTCAGATGCCAAACTAATAAAATCAGATCCTGAACCTCCGCAAAGAGATACTTGCTCCACAAAATTTGTTTTTTTGCCATATATCTTTATATTTTTTGTATTTAAGCTGATTTTTAATAACTCTACAAAGTCCTCTAACGAAATTTTTTTCTTTAAGTATCCTGTCTTTCCCAAGTAAAATCCATTCTCCGTCCTATATAGGCCTTTTACACCCTCTAATTTAAGCAAGCTACATAACAAGTCGTTAACTCCACCTTCTGCTATATCTAGTGTAGTGTGTGCGCTGTAAATTGAAATGTCGTTTTTTATAGCCTTTATTATATTCTTTCCAACATAATCACCATTATCTATAGATTTTATTGAAGAAAAAAACATTGGATGGTGTGTAATAATCAACTTTGCATTTTTTTCAATTGCCATATCTACCACTTCATCAAATAAATCCAAAGACACTACTACATTCTCGACTTTTTCATCTTTAAAGTATATCTGTGCTCCTGAATTGTCCCAAGATTCTTCATACTCTCTTTTAGCCCAAAGTTCAACATAATTTACAATCTCTTCTACTCTATATTGCATATTAATCTCCTATACTCTCTATTTTCACTTAACAAATCACCTATTCTGCTTTTTGATTTAGCTGTCAACTCTTCACCTTTTATAGCATTAATAATATTTTCATTGTATTTTATTTTATTATTTAAAAATTCTTTTAAAATAGGTGCCTTTTCATCATATAAAGTTTTTGGAACTGTATAAAAAATTTCCTCTACTAAATTTTTATCTTCCCTGTAATAGGCAACTATTATCTCAAAGAATCTATTGTCTTCAAATATAATTTCCTCATTTACAATTTTAAAGTTATTTTCATATAAGTACTTTCTCAACAAATGCTGTCCCTGCATTGGCTGTAGTATTAACCTTTTAAAATTTTTAACTAATTCAATGTCTTTTTTTAAAATGTCTGATATTAACTGACCACCCATTCCGGCAATAATAACCGTATCAACTTCAGACTCACTTAAAACTTCAAGTCCATTTCCAACTCTTGGAAAAACTTTTTCTTCATTGTGCATGTCTTTTACTAGAGAAATACTCTTATTTAAAGAGTCTTCACTTATATCTGAACATATTACAAAGTCACTTATATTTTCATTTACTAAAAAATTTGGTATTAGACCGTGATCTGTTCCAATATCTGCTACTTTTGAACCCTTGTCTACCATTTCAGCAATGGTCTTTAATCTATTTGATATATCCATTAATCTCTCCACACCTATTTATTTCCTTCAATTATTTTCAATTTATAGTATATATTATAATAAATGTTGCTTCAATTCTTAAATCCATTAAATAAAAAAACGATAAGTTATAAATAAATTAACTTATCGTTTAAGTGTATTTCTATTTCTTCGATTTATTCTAAGAAGTCTTTCAATTTTTTACTTCTACTAGGGTGTCTAAGTTTTCTTAAAGCTTTTGCTTCAATTTGTCTGATTCTCTCTCTTGTAACATCGAATTCTTTTCCAACTTCCTCAAGAGTTCTCGCCCTGCCATCATCTAGCCCAAATCTAAGTGTTAAAACCTTTTTTTCTCTGTCTGTTAATGTTTCCAACACATCGCCTAATTGCTCTTTTAAAAGGGCGAATGTGGCAGCGTCAGATGGTGATAAAATTTCATCATCTGGTATAAAATCTCCCAAATGAGAATCTTCTTCTTCGCCTATAGGAGTTTCCAAGGACACAGGTTCTTGAGCTATCTTTTGAATTTCTCTTACTTTTTCAACATCTAGGTTCATTTCCTTTGCAATCTCTTCTGGATATGCATCTCTTCCAAGTTCTTGAACTAATTGTCTTTGTACTCTAACTAATTTATTTATTGTCTCTACCATATGCACTGGTATTCTAATAGTTCTCGCTTGATCGGCAATAGCTCTAGTTATAGCCTGTCTAATCCACCATGTTGCATAAGTTGAAAATTTAAATCCCTTTGTATAGTCAAACTTTTCTACAGCTTTCATAAGTCCAAGATTTCCCTCTTGAATTAAGTCCAGAAAGCTCATTCCTCTTCCCACATATCTCTTAGCTATAGATACAACTAATCTTAAATTTGCCTCTGCCAATTCTTGCTTTGCATCTTCGTCTCCGGCTTCCATTCTCTTTGCTATTTCAACTTCTTCAGGTCCTGTAAGCAAAGGAATTTTTCCAATTTCCTTTAAATACATTCTAACCGGATCATCCACACTTATTCCCTTTGGAACAGACAAATCTTCTTTTTCTTCAGTTACTTCTTCTATAACTTCTTCTTCTATTTTTTTATCATCTAATATTTCTATGCCATCTTTTTCAAAGTCTCGATATATTAGATCAATTTCATCACTTTCAGTTTCCATTTCACCAAGGGCATCTATAATTTCAGTGTAAGTTAAATTTCCCTTTGCCTTTCCGGCATTTTTTAAAGTGTCAATTATACTGGCTTTCTTGCCTACCATGTCTATATCATCATCTACTTCTAAATTTAGTTTTTTTTCTTCGTCCATACTAATTCCTCCTTATTGAGAAAGGTTGAGATTTTCATTAATATCGTTCAATTCACTTATTAGCTCCTCTAATTTTAAAAGATCCTCTTTTTTGGCTACGTTTTTATTATTTTCGAAATCATTAATCTCTTTTAATAATTGTTTTTTTCTAATATCCAACTCATCTTTTTTTACAGTATTAATAAGTTCACTAACCACTTCCTTAGAATTATAATTGTCAATATTTACATTTTCTAATTCTACTATGAAATCCTCAGCAATTAAATTTTTTTCTTTTAAATTTTGTAGTATTTTTTCTGATTCGAATTTTTCAAGCTCATATTGTTGAATTAATTCTTCATAAATTATTCGGCAATATAAGTTTTCAAATTCATAGGATTCTAAATTTTGTTTTAAAGTATTAAACTCATCTTCGCCCGCTAATGAATATTTAATTAAAAGCAATTCCGCCTTTTTTCTAGCATCATTTAATAAATACTTTTCTGTTCTGACTTTAGGTTTGAAATTGTTAAAATTCTTTTGTTTTTTTGTTTTATCTTTAAATAATGCCCTAATATAGCTGGCAATAGCTTCTTTTGATACAGAATACTCTCTAGAAACTTTGTCTATATAGACATCTCTTTCAATAGGATTTTTTACTCTGGACAAAACTTTTGCAACTTCACTTGTAAAACCTGTCAATCCCTCTGCAGAATCTAAATTATAACTTTCTTTTATTTTAGAAATTTTATAATCTAAATATGTTAAACTTTGCTTCATTTCCAATTCAAAACTAAGTCTTCCATATTTTGCCACATAATCATCTGGATCTAAATTATTTGGCAGTGATATAATTTTTGGACTTATGTTTTGGTCTATTAGTATATCGATTGCTCTATTAGTTGCCTTTTCACCAGCCGAGTCACCATCATAACATATATACACTTCTTTTCCATATCTCTTTATAAGTTGAGCTTGCGCCTCTGTCAATGAGGTACCAAGACTTGCTACACTATAACTTATACCACTTTTATATAGAGATATAACATCCATGTATCCTTCAACTAAAATAATGCTATTTCTGTCTGATTCCAGTGCAATTAAATTTAAATTATATAAATTTTCTCCCTTGTTGTAAACTATAGTGTCCCTTGTGTTTAAATACTTTGGTAAAGAGTTGTCTAAAACTCTGCCACCAAAGCCAATTACTCTCTTTTGAGTATCTATTATGGGAAACATTATTCTATTTCTAAATCTGTCTATATATGTTCCCCTCTTTGTCTTAGTTGTCAAATTAAATCCTTCAAGTTCTTCATCTGTAAAATTCATATTTCTAAGGTATTTATATAATTTATCCCATTGGTCTGGTGCATATCCCAGAGCAAATTTTTTTATAATATCCACACCTATATTTCTATTTTTTAAATAGTTAAATGCCTCTCTGGATTCGCTTAAATTCATTAAATAAAATTCTGCAGCTTTTTTATTAGCCAAATACGCCCTTTTCTTTTTTTCAGCTAGGTGGTTATTCTCTCCACCTTCTTTTAAAATTACATTGTATTTATCCGCTAAAAATTTAACTGCATCTCTAAACCCCAAGTTTTCTCTCTTCATTATAAACGTTATTTGGTCTCCACCGACACCACATCCAAAACAGTGAAAAATTCCCTTAGAGGGAGACACAGAAAAAGAAGGGGTTTTTTCTCCATGAAATGGACACAACCCCATATAATTACTTCCACTTTTTTTTAAATTGACATAACTGGATATTACATCTACTATATCAGCTCTATCTCTTATTTCATTTAGAACATCTTCATCTATAATATAAGACATTTAATCACCTACTTGCTCCAGCCCTTTGGTATATAGATAGATTTATATAAATTAATTGCATATACATCTGTCATACCTGCAATGTAGTCGCATATTATATCTTCTCTTGTATGATCTGTATTTTTATAAATTTCTAAATTTTCCTTGGGAATTTCATCTATATTCTTTTGATAGTGTGAAAACAAAGAGCTAATTAAGTGTATTATTTTATCATCTTCTGATTTAACTACTTTATCTAAATAGACTCTATCAAACATAAATCGCCTTAAATCCAAGGTTGCTTTTCCAATTACTTCATCCATTTTTATAAAATTTCTATGATAACTTTCCTTAACTAAGGAATTTATCATTGTATTTATTCTATTA
Source organism: Anaerosphaera aminiphila DSM 21120 (assembly GCF_900129925.1). GTDB lineage: Bacteria > Bacillota > Clostridia > Tissierellales > Peptoniphilaceae > Anaerosphaera > Anaerosphaera aminiphila. The sequence continues at coordinate 45,160 of NZ_FQXI01000005.1, forward strand.
GAATTTTTCTTTCCCAATATTTCAATTAAATCTTTGGGAATATCTTCAATATTAATTATACCCGCTCTAATAGCATCATCTATATCATGATTTATATAGGCAATTCTGTCTGCATATTTTAAAATTTTCCCCTCAAGTGTACATGCTGTGGAGCTTCCTGAGTGGTTTACTATACCATCTCTTACTTCATAGGTTAAGTTTAATCCTCTGCGCTTTTCACTTGTCTCTAAAAAGTCAACTACTCTTAAAGACTGTTCGTTGTGTCTAAAGCCCTTGGGATTCAAGTCATTTAATACCATTTCCCCACTATGCCCAAAAGGAGTATGTCCTAAGTCATGTCCTAATGCCATTGCTTCTACTAAGTCTTCATTTAACTCTAGAGCTCTAGCAATAGTCCTTGCAATTTGAGACACTTCTAGTGTATGTGTAAGTCTTGTTCTAAAATGATCCCCTTCGGGAGAAATAAATACTTGAGTTTTGTGTTTTAACCTTCTAAAAGACTTTGAATGCAGTATTCTATCTCTATCTCTTTGGTACTCAGTTCTTAAATTACACTTCTCCTCTTTAACTTTTCTTCCCTTAGTCGCATCTGAAAAACTAGCTGTCTTGTAAAACATCTTGTGTTCTAATTCTTCTCTAATTTCTCGCTGAATCAATTTATCACTTCCCACTAAATTAAACTATCAACGTGCTCCATTACAATTTCAGCAGTTTCTTCAATTGCTTTACTTGTCACATCAATAACTATACAACCCAGTTCTTCCATAATTTGTTTTGAGTATTTAAGCTCTTCCTTAATTCTATCTATGTTAGCATATTTTGCCCCATTTGAAAGTCCAAGAGATTTTAATCTCTCTTCTCTTATAGAAATAAGTTTTTCCGGATTACATGTCAGTCCTATTACTTTATTTACGTCTTTTGCATAGACCTCACTTGGAACTGGCACTTCAGGAACTAGGGGAATATTTGCAACTTTATAGTTTTTGTTAGCAAGGTACATTGAAAGCGGAGTTTTAGATGTTCTGGATATTCCAACTAGACAAATATCTGCCTTAATTACTCCTCTTGGATCCTTTCCATCATCATACTTAACTGCAAATTCAATTGCTTCGACTTTTTTAAAATAATTGTCATCTAATCTTCTTATTAAACCAGGTTCTCTTATTGGAGGATATCCTAGTATTTGTTCAATTTGATTCATTGGGCTGCCCATTACATCAACTGTATGAAGATTTAATCTCTTCGTCTCTTTTTCAATATAATCTCTGGTGCTTTGCACTACATTTGTATATATTACGAGACTCTTCGGACTTTGAGACGCTTCTAGTAAAATCGGTTCTATTTGTTCAATACTGTTGTGGTATGGATATCTTTTTATTTCAAAGTTTTCTGATTCAAATTGTCTTATACTTCCCTTCGCAATTAGTTCTCCAGTCTCTCCAATAGAATCAGAAATTACATAAATAATCATTGTGCTATCTGTCATAGTGACCTCCTTCTAAAAATTATCTTTTGCAAGCTCTACAAAAATTCTATTGACATTTGTCTTTGTAAATCTTCCAACTACTTTAAATTTTTTTAATTCTTCATCTACAACTTTAACAACAGGAAGAGAATCTACGCCTTTTTCTTCAATCTTATCTGCTGCCTCTAACACGCTGCTATCTTCAGTTACATATACAATATTAGGCATTCTAGTCATTATTAGTCCTATTGGTGTGCTATTTAAATCTATTTTACCCATAGCTGTTCTAAGCAAATCTTTTCTTGAAACAACTCCTGCTAAAAATCCACCATTAGTTATAAATACTGAGCTCATGTCATCTAAAAAAAGGCCCACTATTACATCGTATATACTGCTGTTTTCATCCATTACAATTGGAAGGGACATAGTATCTTTTACTTTAATGCTATTTACTTTTTTTGAAAAAACAGATAACCCCGACTTGCCTGTATAAAAATATCCTACTTTTGGGCGTGCTCCCAACATATTTAACATTGTTAAAATTGTTAAATCCGGTCTAATTGTTGCTCTTGAAAGAGATAACTTACCTGCAATTTCATCCCCAGTTATTGGTCCACTTTCTCTTACGATTTCTATTATTTTTTCTTGTCTCTTAGTAAACTCCAACTCATCACCAACTTAACTAGTTACTATTTTTTCTACGTCAAAAATCTCGCCTACAACATCATCTATTTCCTTTATCATTGTCAACCTATTGTTCTTTATTGCTTCATCATCTACTAAAATCATTATATTGTCAAAAAAATCATTTATCGGTGAAATTAATTCAGATAGTCCGTCTAGTGCACTACTGTAATTTCCCGATTTTATATTTTCAGATGCCCTTGGAAGAAGGTCAGACATTGCATCATATAGTTTTAATTCTTCTTTTTCTGTTAGCAGTTCTTTTGAAAATGTCTTTTCTGTAAACTTCTTTGAAATATTGTGAACTCTTAAAAGTGCATCAATTAACTCATCTCTATCAACTTTAAAGTATTCATTTAATATAGTTGATTTGTCAAATATTGTAACTATATTATTTTCATTTAAGTTTATTACCGCGTCTATTATATCGTATCTTATATTTTTTTCTTGAAGCATTGTCTTAACTCTGCCTCTAAAGAATTCCAATATATCTTTTTTAAGGTTATTGTAGTCAAATACAAGTTCTCTTTCCTCTACATATACATACATTGAATAGTCAATAAGTTCTTCTATAGACAACTTCCACTTATTAGACTCTATTATATTAATAATACCTATTGCACTTCTTCTAAGTCCAAATGGATCTTGTGAACCCGTTGGTATTAGCCCAATAGAAAACATACCTACTATTGTATCTAATTTATCGGCTATGGCAAGTATAGAGCCTGTTGTAGATTTTGGAAGGCTATCATGTGAATACCTTGGTAGATATTGTTCAAAGATTGCCTGACAGACAATATCTGACTCATTGGATTTTTCAGCATAAATAGATCCCATTTTACCTTGAAGCTCTGTAAATTCTTGAACTAATTTTGTAGTAAGATCCGCCTTAGAAAGTTCAGATGCCCTTTTTAATGCTTCTACTGTCTCACTTGCGACTTCAAGATACTCTCCAATTTTTTCTGATAACTTTCCTATTCTCTTTGACTTGTCATACATAGTTCCAAGTTTATCTTGAAACATAACTCCCTTAAGAGAGTCCACATAATCTTCAAGAGGTTTTGAAATATCATCTTTATAGAAAAATTTTGCATCTTCTAATCTAGCTTCTAAAACTTTCTCGTTTCCAGCTATTACTATATCTTTGTAGTCATCATTTCCATTTCTTATTGTTATAAAATATGGCAACAAATCACCCTTCGCTGAATAGATTGGCATAAATCTCAAGTGATCTCTCATTGGAGTAGTAATAACTTCTTTAGGCAATTCAAGATACTCATCTTTTATTCTTCCCATAATAGGGTTGGGATATTCAACAATATAAGTGAGTTCTTCCAGTAGATCATCATCTTCATGTATTTCTCCGCCTAGAGATCTAGCTAATTTATTTGATCCATATTTTATTATTTCTTTACGATCATCTTGTTTTAAAATTACAAAATTATCTTTTAATATTTTTTCATAGTTGTCTACACTGTCTATTTCAACACTTGATTTACCTAAAAACCTATGACCTCTTGTAATATTTGAAACCGGTATTCCCTCAAAATCAAATTTTATTACTTCACTATTTAAAATAGATACAATCCATCTAATAGGTCGTGCAAATTTAATATTTTTTCCGCCCCACTTCATGCTCTTTGGAAAGTTAATTGATTTTATTAGCTCAGCAATATTTTCTTTAATTATATTTTCAAAGGAATCTCCTTTTTTATGTATATTTGCATATACATAGTCCTCGCCTTTAAAATCTTTTACTATTATATCTTCCACATTAATTCCCTGTGCATTTATAAATCCAAGTAGTGGTTTTGTAGGATTTCCTTCACTGTCAAAGGATATTTTTTTAGACGGTCCCTTTGCTTCAGTGTTGATGTCCTCTTGAAATAACTCTACTCCATCTATTATTAAACTTAAACGTCTTGGAGTTGCATATATTTCTAATTTTTCAAAATTTATTAAACTATCAGCTAGTAATTTTTCTGTCTTTTGTCTTAATTGACTAATTGCCATTTCAACAAGTCTAGCTGGAAGCTCTTCCACTCCTATTTCTAGTAAGTATTTATTCATCTTCCTTACCTCCCTTGTTTAATAAAGGAAATCCCATTTCTTCTCTTTCTTTTAAATACTGTGTAGCTACTGCCTTTGCAATATTCCTAACTCTTGAAATATAGTTAGTTCTCTCAGAAACGGAAATTGCTCCTCTTGCATCTAATACATTAAACGTATGAGAACATTTTAAACAATAATCATAAGCAGGAAGAACTAATTCATTTTCTATAATTCTAGTTGCTTCTTTTTCATAAGTGGTAAAAAGTTCTTTTAGCATTTTTATATCTGCCAGTTCAAAGCTATATACAGAATTTTCATATTCTGACATTTTAAATATGTCACCATATGTCAATTTTTCATTCCACTTTATATCGTATACAGAGTTTACATCTTGTAAATACATAGATATTCTCTCTAGACCATATGTTAGTTCCGCAGATTCCAAATCACAGTTTACACTTCCAACTTGTTGAAAATAAGTAAATTGAGTTATTTCCATGCCATCTAGCCAAACTTCCCATCCGAGACCCCAAGCACCCAGTGTTGGCGCTTCCCAGTTGTCCTCAACGAATCTAATATCGTGTTTTAGTGGGTCTATTCCTATAGCCTTTAAACTCTCTAAATAAAGTTCTTGCACATTTTCAGGTGATGGCTTTAAAATAACTTGCATTTGATGATGTTGATAAAGCCTATTTGGGTTTTCACCATATCTGCCGTCTGCCGGTCTTCTAGATGGTTCAACATAACAAGTCCTCCATGGTTCAGGTCCCAATGCCTTTAAAAAAGTAGATGGGTTCATTGTTCCCGCTCCCTTTTCAACATCATATGGCTGCATAATAACGCATCCCTTTTCTTTCCAATAACTTTGTAAACTTTGTATTAAATCTTGGAAATACATTTGTCTCCTCCTTAAATTTATATCAATAAAAGCGAATTAAATTCACTAATTTCAAGATTATATTTTATATATTCTAAAATGATATTTTGTAAATTTGATAGTTCAGTAAAATTTTCTTCTTCTAATTCATCTAAAGAAGTATATAATAATTTATTTAAATAGTAAATATCTTTGTCGCTTAATTTATAGCATTTTTCTTGATATTCAGTAGGTTTTTCTATTATTCCACCATCTAATACTGAAAACACACTATTTTTACATTCTCTTATTTTGGGTCTATATCCCAAAAAGGACATATACTTCAATTCAAAGGCCATAACCAAGGGCATTACATCTTCTTTTTTAGAAATTAAAAGTAACATTTTTTTTAATAACTCAAAAACTTTTTCATTAGTTTCACCTTCAAGAAAAGTTTTGTCAACTAACTCTAAAATAAAGCTCCCCATAATTAAATTTTCATAATTACTTCTTATTTCAAAATTTGAATTTAATAATTTTGAGTGCTCTATATAATAAAATGACTTTCCCTTAATTAATTTTACAGTTGAATTTGTAAATATTTGAGTTGTAGAGGTTAAGGGAGATTTAGCACTTAAAGCGCCCTTTGCCAGTATTGACACTTTCCCCAACTCTCTAGTAAAGACTCTTAAAATTTTACTTGTTTCCTTATATTTTTGTTCACTTAAAACTATTATTTCAGCAGTAGTTTTTTCCATCACTTATAACCAAAATATTTTACTTTGTTCTCCTTGTCTCTCCAATTTTTTTCAACTTTTACCCACAAGGTTAAATTTACTTTCATATCCAGTAAATTTTCTATTTCTTTTCTGGCATTTGTACCTATCTTTTTTAACATTGAACCAGACTTTCCTATGACTATTTTTTTATGAGACTCTCTTTCAACATATATATTAGCTTGAATATCCATTAGATTTTTATCTGTTCGCTCTTTCATAGATTCTATTGAAACTGCAATTCCATGAGGTATTTCCTCATCTAAAAATCTAAGTGCTTTTTCCCTTATTATCTCAGATACAATATATTTTTCAGGCTTATCTGTTATCATATCTTCCGGATAAAACATAGGTCCCTCTGATAAATATTTTTTTAAGACTTCTATATAATTCTCAATCCCATCTCTTTTTAGAGCCGATATTGGAATTATTTCTTTAAAAATTCCTATTTCATCATACATTTTTATTATTTCAAAAAGTTTTTCCTTTTGAATTTCATCAACTTTATTTATTAGCAATATAATAGGAGCTTTAAGTTTTTTTTCTTTGAGCTCATTTATTATATAGCTATCCATTTTCCCGATTTTTTCAGAACAATCCACTATATAAGTTATTACATCTACTTCTGAAAGAGTATCTTCAGATGTCTTTAGCATAAAATCTCCCAGTTTATTCTTTGGCATTTGAATTCCAGGAGTATCTAAAAATATAATCTGTGAATCTTCATCTGTGTGAATTAATGTAATTTTATCTCTAGTAGTTTGAGCTTTATTTGAAATAGCCGATATTTTTTGACCTATTATAGCATTTAAAAGTGTGCTTTTACCCACATTAGGTCTTCCAATAATTGTTACAAAACCTGATTTAAATTTCATCTTTTCCCCCTATTAAATATTCCGGTCCAAAGCTGTGAGGAAGAAGTTCTTCAAGCTTGTACACACTATAATCCTCTGGAGAATTGGCAACTATAATATCCGGATTTTCTCCAAATTCTCTAATTACCTGTCTACAAACTCCACAGGGAAATGTGTTTTCTTTATCTCCCACTACAGCTATTTTTTTTATATTTCTCTTTCCCTCCGACACAGCTTTAAAAATTGCAGTTCTCTCTGCACAATTAGTTGGTGAATAGGAAACTATTTCAATATTTCCCCCTGTATAGACGCTCCCATCTTCCATTTCCACAGCTGCTCCAACTTTATAGCTTGAGTAGGGAGTATAAGACGAATTGTTCTTTGCATTAATAGCAAGTTTTATAAGTTCTCTATTTTCCATAAATTCCCCTATCCTATTATTCTAAACACTACAAGCACAACTAATATTCCCAGTACAGCTCCACTTACAACTTCACTGATTTTGTGAATACCGCCTTCAACTCTACTCTCTGCAACTAAAAAAGCTATGCCAAATGCTGCAAGAGTAATTAATGTATTTTCACTAATAAGAGCAATTATAGTAGCAGCACAAAACGCTAAGGATGTATGACCTGAAATTGCTCCTCCTTGAAAATATGTGCCACCATTTTTTTTGGCCCACAGGTACTTTCCTCCAACAGTTAAAATTAAAACTATTAAAACAGAAATAAAACTCAAGTGTTGCACTGAGTTTTTTAACTTTACTAATAATAGATCTCCCACATTGGATATTCGATCATAAAACAATAAATAAGCCGTAACTAAAGCGTTAATCGCCGATATTAAAACTGCTCCTGCTGATACGTCTTTTATATATTTTGCTATGGGGTTATAATCTTGAACAATTAAGTCAATAGTTCTTTCAATAGCAGTATTTATCATTTCAGCTGCAACTACAAAAGTAATTGCAAATATTAAGAGCATAAACTCAACTCTTGAAAAGTTCATAAACAAACTTATTATAATTACTCCCAAAGCAGCTAAATAGTGTAATTTCATATTTTTTTCTGTTTTTAGTGCCGAAATTATACCCTGCACAGCATAGTTAAATGAGGAAATAAAGTTGCCTTTTTTCATTTGATCACCTATATAACTTCATTCGATCCATTACTATTTTTTCCTTAGATCGCATTAAGCTTTTATCTTCTTCGTCTTCATGGTCATATCCCAGTAAATGTAGTATAGAGTGAACAGTTAAATAAGATAGTTCTCTTTCATTTGAATGTCCAAATTCTTCTGCCTGCTCAATAACTCTCTTTGTATTAATTACTACATCTCCAAGTATTCTCTCATCTAATTGAAATTCATCATCTATTGGAAATGAAAGTACATCTGTAGAACTGTCCACATTTCTAAAGTCCCTATTCAACGTTCTAATTTCTTCATCGTCTACAAAAGAAACACTTATCATTATATTTTCATCTAGTTTTTCTTCATCTATTACTTCTCTTATAGATTTTTTAATTAATTCAGTTATAACATCGTCAATATAAATTTCATCTTGTCTATTGTCAAATAAAACATTCATTTAATTTACTCTCACTCACTTATTATTTTCTCTATTTGAATTATCTTTGTCTTTTATTTCATACTTGTCATATGCACTTATAATCTTTTGTACAAGTGAATTTCTTACAATGTCATTATTACCCAAATAAACTATTCCTATTTCCTTTACATCTTTCAATATTTTTAAAACTCTATTTAAACCTGACTCTTTTCCCTTTGGCAAGTCAGTTTGAGTAATATCCCCTGTAATAATTGCCTTTGAACCATAGCCAAGTCTAGTTAAAAACATTTTCATCTGTTCATTAGTAGTATTTTGTGCTTCATCCAAAATTATAAAAGCACTATCTAGCGTTCTTCCCCTCATATATGCAAGGGGTGCAACTTCTATTAATCCCTTTTCAACGTACTTAGAATAGTTGTCATTACCAAGTATTTCAAACAGTGCATCGTAAAGAGGTCTCAAATAGGGATCCACCTTCATTTGTAAGTCTCCTGGTAAAAATCCTAAACTCTCTCCCGCTTCAACTGCAGGTCTAGTGAGTATTATTCTATTTACTTCTTTGTTCTTAAAAGCCCTTACTGCCATCGCCATTGCCAAGTAAGTTTTTCCCGTTCCGGCTGGTCCTATGCCAAATACTATGTCATTGTCTTTAATAGAATCTAAATACCTCTTTTGTCCAAGAGTTTTTGCTCTTATAGGTTTTCCCATTGAAGTATATACAATAGTTTCATCTAATAATTCTGAAATTGGAACAGTATTTCCCATTTTTATCAGCTTAATCGAATAGTCAATATCTTCTTTTGAAAGTTTCTTTTGTCTCTTTATAAGTTCAAACAAATTATTAAATAGAATAGATGCTTTTTCCAAGTCTTCATCTGCACCCTTTAATTTTAAATATTCATTTTCTAATTTTATATTTATACTTAATTCTCTTTCAATTAATTTTATATTTTCGTCAAGCTTGCCGTATAATTGCATTTGCATTCCTGAATTCAGTGTAGAAATATCTATTAAAATTTCAGCCATCATTACCTCCATAACTCTATTTATAATACCATATATCAACATACTATTGAAGTATAAATAGGGAGGCTTAAGCCTCCCGTTAGTCTTCTCTTAAAGATTTAGGTTTATCTAAAATTTCTTTCATTATTATCATTTTAGCAAGTTTTTCACTATTTAATTCGCTGTCTAAAACAACATTTGTCTCTATTGCAGAAACTTCAGGCTCAAATTCCTTTAAAGTTTCCATAAAATTACTTCTCTCTGCTTCAATTCTAAGCTTTGCCAAATCACCTGCTGAAATATCTCTTTCTTTAAGATTTTCCACTTCATCTTCTATTTTGCTTAGAATCTGTGCTCCATCTTTTTTATCTAATTGTTCAGATAAAAACTTTTTTATTGTATCACTATTGAAGCTAAATTCTTTATTTCTTTTATTGGAATTAATTTTAAAATCGTCTTTTGGCCTGTTGTCTAAACTTTGATTAAATACTTTATTTTTGTCTTTTTTACTATTTTCTTTTTTATTCCTATCTTTATATGCTCCCAGTCCAATACCTAAAATCACAATTAGTAATCCAATTATATTATCCATATTATCACTTATCAGTTTTCTTGTTATCGTTACTATCAGTTACTTTTGAAATAGCTTCTCTCATATCAGTATCTGAATTTAAATTTCTCATTTTGTAGTAATCTAAAACTCCTAAATTTCCACTCTTTAATGCTTCAGCCATTGCTAGAGGTACTTCTGCCTCTGCTTCTACAACTTTAGCTCTCATCTCTTGTTCTTCAGCAAGTGCCATTGCTCTTCTTTCAGAAGCTTTTGCCTCAGCTATTCTCTTATCTGCTTCAGCTTGATCTGTTTGAAGTCTAGCACCTATATTTCTTGCTATATCAACATCAGCTATGTCAATGGATAGTATCTCAAAAGCTGTACCTGAGTCAAGTCCCTTATCTAAAACTACTTTTGAAATTGAATCCGGATTTTCAAGTACTGCCTTGTAAGTTTTTGCTGAACCTACAGTTGTTACAATACCTTCACCAACTCTGGCTATTATTGTCTCTTCACCGGCTCCCCCAACAAGTCTATCTATGTTAGCCCTAACTGTTACTTTAGCTTTTACAACTACTTCTATACCATCTTGAGCTACCGCAGAAATATTAGGTGTTTCAATAACTTTCGGGTTTACTGATACTTGAACAGCTTCAAGTACATTTCTTCCTGCTAAATCTATTGCCGCTCCTCTTTCAAATTGAAGAGGAATATTTGCACGCTCTGCCGCTATTAATGCATCTACTAGTGTATTTACATTTCCACCAGCCAAATAGTGTGCCTCTAAACTTTCAAGCTCTAAATCTACTCCACCCTTTGTTGCTTTTATCATAGGATATACTATTTTTCCAGGGCTAACTCTTCTAAGTTTCATTCCAATAAGTGTTGAAATTTTTATTTTTACACCTGAAAAATAAGCTGTTATCCAAAGTCCCACTGGAACAAATGTAAAAAATAATATAACTACAACTACTATAACAGCTATTACTGCACCACTTAATATACTAGATACCATCATCTATCCTCCTTACAAAGACTTTAAAAGATTCAATTTTATAAACTTGAACTTTCATGTCTTTTTCTATAAAACCTTCATAGGCTATTGCCTCGTACTTTTTACCATCTATTTCTATAAAACCGGTCGGTCTTAAAATAGTTAATGTCTTGCCAATTTCTCCAATTTTTAATTCAGTAGTGTCCACACTTAAGTATCCCTCTTTGGAATTGTGAGTTTGAGTGTTTGCCACTTTTTTTAAGAACTTTGAACTAGCTCCTTTTTTAATTAAATAAACTGCTACTAGTATTGCAATAACTAGTGCAATTGCCACACTTGGTAATGCTACTTGAATTGACTCCATTGCTAAAACTATTCCACCTATTACGCATAAAATACCACTGATTCCCGCTATTCCAAATCCTGGAACTATTAATTCTATTCCAAGTAGTATTATACCCAATACAAATATTAATATAGCAAGCCATGTGGAGTTTCCTGCAAATATATTACCTATAAAAAATAATCCAAAGGATATAACTGATAATATACCCCCAACTCCAAACCCGGGAGTGAATATTTCTATAACAAATCCAACCATTCCAACTACTAAAAGTAAAGTGGAAATACTTTGATTTGAAATTATATTTATAAATTTTAAACTTGCATCCATTTCATTTACTTCATAATTATTTCCATCTAAATTTAAGCTCTTTAGTATTGACGAATAATCTTCAAATACACCGTCTGAAATCCCAAGTTCTAAGCTCTCTTTTGACGTTAAATTAAGCAACTTTCCCTTTTGAGAAATATCGGGAATTACAATATCCCTGTCTGCCATAGCTTCTATTATTTCTGAATCTCTTCCTCTACTTTGCGCAGTGTCTCTTAAAATGCTTCTCCAAAATGAAAGATTTTTTTCATTGTTTGGAACTGTTTCTGCCGATCCTATTGTAGCTGTCTTAGACATATAGACTTTTTCACAAGCTATTGTAATTAAAACACCTGCAGACTCAGCTTTGTTATTGACGAAAGCTACAGTGGGAACTTTTGAATCCATTATGTGGTTTTTTATTTCTTCTGCTGCATAGACAGATCCACCATATGTATCTATCTCAAAAATAATTACTGGAGCATTGTTATTTTCAGCTTTTTTTATACTCTTTTGAACAAAGGATGCATTAGAATTGTTAATATCTCCCTTTATGGGCACTATTTCTGCCTTTGGCAACTCTGTACTAAGTGTAGGAGCACTTGCATAAGCTCCAACACTAGATAAGAGCATGAAAAATAAAACTAAAAAAGATATATTCTTTTTCATTATATTATCTCCTAAATAAATAAAACCTGGGTTTATTCCCCAGGTTTAGTTAACAAATTTTGAGCAATTTTACTTACCATTTTCCCATCTGCTTTACCTTTGATTTTTGGCATTATATTTTTCATCAATAATCCCATATCTTTTGGGGAATTAATATTGCATTCATCTAATGTCTCTTTTACAATTTCTGTAAGTTCTTCTTCAGTTAATTGTTTAGGTAAATAGTCAAGTAGTATATTTATCTCAGAATTAGTCTGATCTATTAAGTCTTGGCGATTTCCCTTTTCAAATTCTTCTATTGAAGACTTTTTTTCTTTCATCTGCTTAGTAAGTATTTCTACAACTTGTTCATCAGACAACTCTATACGTTCATCGACTTCTTTCTGCTTTATTGCTGCACGTGCCATAGTAATAGTATCTTTTCGAAGCTTATCTTTATTCTTCATAGAAACCTTAAGATCTTCCATAAGTTTTTCTTTTAAAGACATTTGTTACACCTCTTTTAGTATTTTGAATGTTTTTTTCTACGTGCTTCCTCAGATTTTTTCTTTCTTTTTACGCTTGGTTTTTCGTAATGTTCTCTCTTTCTTGCCTCTTTTAAAACTCCGCTAGTGGCACATTGTCTCTTAAATCTTTTAAGAGCATTATCAAGAGATTCATTTTCTCCAACTTTAATTTCTGACATTACTTCCCCTCCTCTCGCAGAAAAGAGTAGCCCTCTGGGCTAATTCTTAATAATTATACCTTAAAAGTGTCAATAATTCAATAGAATTTTTATCAACCCGGTGGCCAATTTAATTGTCTCTTTGCCAGAACGTGAAAATGAATGTGATTTACTGTTTGGCCTCCGTCTTCTTTGCAATTATTTACAATTCTATAGCCATTTGTAACTCCTAATTCTCTTGCCAATTTCTTCGCAACTAAAAATACATGACCTATAAGATCTGCGTCTTCTTCTTCTAAGTCATCAGTGGAGTCAATGTGTTTTTTTGGTACTATTAGAAAATGTACCGGAGCTTGTTTATCTATATCATTAAATGCATATACAAGTTCATCTTCATAAATACAGTCTGAAGGTACTTCTCCTTTTATAATGCTGCAAAATAAGCAATCCATAATATCTAACCCTCCGTTTCTAATTCAACTTCTACTGGTTCTCTATCTGTATCTACTATTTTAACATCTTTTATCTCATTATTTAAACTTTTTTTAGAATTTACTCTGCATCTAATATAATTTGTAGTGTATCCTTCGTAAAAACCGTCTGTCATTTTTTCTTCAAAGAGAACTGAATGTACTATTCCTCTGTTTTTGTCTGCAAAGTTTTTCATTAAATCTTCATTTAGTGTAATAAGTTTTTCACTGCGTTTATGTTTTATATTTCCGTCTATTTGATTTTCCATATCAGCTGCCTTTGTGCCTGACCTTTTAGAGTATTTAAATACATGTATTCTTGAAAATCCAACTTTTTTAATTAAGTCGTAACTTTCCATAAATTCATCTTCTGATTCTCCCGGAAAACCAACAATTACATCAGTTGTCAACCCTGCATTTGGCATATAGCTCTTTATTAACTCTGTAGTATTATAATATTCTTCTCTTGTGTACTTCCTATTCATTTCTCTTAACACTTTATTTGATCCACTTTGAAGAGATAGGTGAAAATGATCACACAATTTTTTGGTTTTTACTGCCCTCTTCATAAAGTCTTCTGTTATAGTTTTAGGCTCTATTGAGGAAAGCCTAATTCTATCAATTCCATTTACTTCTGATATCTTCTCTATTAAATCTATTAGACTAGTGTCCTTTAAATCATGTCCATAAGAGCCCACGTGAATACCCGTAATTACAACTTCTCTATAACCTGCTTCTGCAAGTACATTCGCCTCTTCAAGACAGTCCTCAAGTTTTCTAGATCTTATGTTTCCCCTTGCATAAGGAATTATACAGTAAGTACAATATCTGTTACAGCCGTCTTGAACTTTCATATAAGACCTAGTCATATCTTTTTCTCTACTTATGTTGATGCTTTGGAATTCTCTATCATTTTTAAGTGACCTGACTATATTAATCTGACTCTTATTTTTTTCAAACTCTTCACACAAATCTACAACTTTACTACGTTCAGTAGTACCTATTATAATATCTACCCCATCAATAGCACTTACTTCATCTGGTGCTGTTTGAGAATAGCATCCCATAACTATAACTATAGAATCCGGATTTTCTCTCTTTGCTCGTCTTATAAACTGCCTTGACTTTTTATCTGATAAATTTGTAACTGTGCAAGTATTGATAATGTATATATCTGAAACCTCTGTTTCAAAATCTACATTTAAGTACCCTCTCTCTTCAAATAATTCAGACATAGCCTCAGATTCATATTTATTAACTTTACATCCTAACGTCAATATAGAAAATGTCTTCTTCATCAATTACCTGCTTTCTAAATAATAAATTATTGAAAAACTTGAACATACAGCAGCTGTCTCCGCCCTTAAAATTCTGTTTCCAAGCGTTATTATATTTGCGCCATTTGCTTTTAATAACTCTATTTCAGATTCTTCAAATCCACCTTCCGAGCCTATTACCAAAGCAATATCACTTGATAGGTTTTTTAAATCATAGAGAGTTTTATTTTCTTCGCTTTCATAGGGAACTATTAAGTCCTTCATTTTAAAGTTATCAATTAGATTCTTTAAATTTATAGGTGAATTTACTTTTGGAATAAAATCCCTCTTAGACTGTTTTGCTGCCGCCTCAACTACTTTTTGCCACCTTTGAACTTTTTTATCAGATTTTTGTTCTATATTTGCAACATTTCTCTTTAGTATTAGTGGATAAATTTCAGACACTCCAACTTCTGTAGCTTGTTTTAATGCCTGATCCATTTTATCGCCCTTTAAAATTGCCTGGAAAAGTGTAATTTTAATTTTACTCTCATTTTTGGGCTCAACTTCACTAATTTTTTTTAATATTACAATATTTTCTTCTACTTCTTGTAACTCAGCTAAAAAAATTCCATTATTGGCACATACTTCAACTTTTTCTCTTTCACCTATCCTCAAAACTTTTAAAAAGTGATGAGAATTTTTCGGTGATAAATTTATACTATCTTGAAATTTACTTTCTTCAAAAAATCTATACATTTTTCTCTCTTCCAACAACTAATGCCCAACCATTTTTTTCTTTTACTTCTAATATTTCAAATCCTTCTTTTTCCAACGCATTTTTGACCATATCAATTTTTTCTACAATTATTCCAGATGAAATAAATAGTCCACCTCTATTTAAGTGTTTCTTTAAATCGCCTATCATTTCAACTATTATTTCCGCTATTATATTTGAAACTATTACATTTGCTCTACCCTCTACAACATCTAATAAATTTCCCTTGTAAATAGTCATTTTATCAAGTGTGTTGTTTAACTTTGCATTGTTGTATGTGGCCTCTATACATTTTGCATCTATATCCACCGCCAAGACATTTTTTGCACCTAATTTTAATGCTGCTATTCCTAAAATTCCACTTCCACAGCCAATATCAAAGACAACATCTTCATCCTTTACGTGCTCTTCTAGGGCCTCTATGCATAGATATGTCGTCTCATGAGTTCCAGTTCCAAATGCCATTCCTGGGTCTATTTCAACTACTATCCTAGAATCATTGTCGTATTCTTCCCAAGAGGGCTTTATTGTAATTTTTTCTCCAACTTCTATGGGATGGTAGTATTTCTTCCAATTATTAGCCCAATCTTCATCACTGGTAATATTAATTGTTGAATCTATATCTACTTTTTCTAGTTCTGATTTTAGTTTTTCAACATCTATTAAATCATCTTCTGCAAAATAACACTTTATTAATAACTCTCCCTCTTCTACAAAAAAGGCATCATCATCTATAAAATCCCAATTCTTTTCATCTTGGTTTAATTCATCTACTATTGTTGCAGTATTTTCTTCAAACGTATATATATCATGATCATATAAAATATTTACTACTTTTTCTCTCAGATTATCTTCTGTTTTTATTATGAGTTCTACGTACTTCATAATTCCTCCATATTAAAATAGACAAAATTTATAAATTTTGTCTATTCAAAAAATTCTTTAAACTTATCAAAGAATCCTTTTTTTTCTTCTTTTCCGTTTTCACTTTTATCTCTTAGAGATTCTAATAATTCCCTTTGTTCTTCATTAACTTTTTTAGGAACTATTATATCTACTGTGAAGTACAGGTCGCCTTTGCCTTCTTTTTTTACAAAGCTAACTCCCTCATTTTTAAGTTTGAAGGTAGTTCCTCCTTGAGTTCCCTTTGGTATTTCAAAGTCGACTAAACTTGTAAGCGTTGGAACTTTTATTTCTCCACCTAAAACTGCATCTACATATGAGATAGGAATTTCTAAGTGTAAGTCATTGCCTGTTCTCTTAAATACAGAATCTTCTTTTACAGAAAGATAGATATATAAGTCTCCATTAGGTCCACCATTTTCCCCTGAATGACCTTCGCCCTTCATAGATATTATAGTGTTGTCATCTACGCCCGCAGGAATCTTTACATTAATTTTTTTATTGTTAACTTCTTTTCCAGATCCATGACATTTGTGACAAGGGTCATCGAGTATTTCTCCAGTCCCATTACACTTATCACAGGTTACCACTCTAACAAATCTTCCAAAAGCGGAATTTGACTGAACTTTAACTTGACCTGAGCCATGACACTTATCACAAGTGTGCTTGTCAGTTCCTGGTTCTGCTCCTGTTCCATGACATACACTACAATCTTCTTGTCTTCTTATATTAATATCTTTTTCAACGCCAAAGACAGCTTCTCTGAAATCAAGATTTATATCATATCTTATATCTTGACCTTTTGTCGGAGATTTAGAATTCCTCGTACTATCAGAATCTCTGAATCCTCCCCCAAACATATCAAATATATCTCCAAATATATCTCCAAATCCACCAAATCCGGAATCTTGATAGTTTCCATTTACTCCGTCTTCACCGTAGAGATCATAAGTCTTTCTCTTTTGTTCATCTGACAAAATTTCATATGCCACATTTATTTCTTTAAAGCTTTTTTCTGCATCTTTATTATCAGGATTTAAGTCGGGATGATATTTTTTAGCAAGTTTTTTATATGATCTTTTTATCTCTTCAAAACTAGCATCTCTTTTAACTCCCAATATTTCATAAAAATCTTTCAATGTTTCACCACCATTTTCTAATCCATTTTACATTGTATTCTAAAAAAAATAAAGCTAAATCTTTTTTGATTTAGCTTTATTCAAATACTTAATTATTGTTCGTCTTCATCTACGACTTCATAATCAGCATCTACTACATCTTCTTCAGGGTTAGCTTGTCCTGAATCTGATTGAGTTTGTTTATACATCTCTTCTGATATAGCATAGAAAGCTTGAGTCAACTCTTCAGTTTTTG
This sequence comes from Anaerosphaera aminiphila DSM 21120, assembly GCF_900129925.1. GTDB lineage: Bacteria > Bacillota > Clostridia > Tissierellales > Peptoniphilaceae > Anaerosphaera > Anaerosphaera aminiphila. Next base: position 62,735 of record NZ_FQXI01000005.1, read on the forward strand.
CCTTTATTTCATCAACATTTTCAGAATCTTTAACTGCTTTTAATTCTTCAAGAGCTTTTTCAATTTTTTCTTTATCTTCTGGCTTTATTTTATCTTTAGCTTCTTCTAAAGTTGATTCTGCTTGGTAAATCATTGCATCTGCGTTATTTTTAGCTTCAATAAGACCTTTTTTCTTTTCATCTTCTTGAGCATACATTTCTGCTTCTTTAACTTTCTTTTCTATTTCTTCATCTGTTAAGTTTGAAGAAGAGGTAATTGTAATATTTTGTTCTTTACCTGTTCCCAAGTCCTTAGCTGATACATTTACTATACCATTTGCATCAATGTCAAATGATACTTCTATTTGTGGAGTTCCACGTCTAGCTGGCAATATACCGTCTAATTGGAATCTTCCCAATGTTACGTTGTCAGATGCCATTTGTCTTTCACCTTGTAGAACATGAATATCTACAGATGTTTGATTGTCTGTTGCTGTTGTAAATGTTTGAGATTTTTTAGTAGGAATAGTTGTATTTCTTTCAATTAATCTAGTTGTTACTCCTCCCATAGTTTCAATTCCTAGGGATAGTGGTGTAACGTCAAGAAGTAATAAGTCTTTTACGTCTCCTGAAAGAACTCCACCTTGAATTGCTGCACCTAGTGCTACACTTTCATCAGGGTTAATATCCTTTTGAGGATCTTTTCCTATTAATCTTTTAATACTTGCTTGTACAGCAGGAATTCTTGTAGATCCTCCTACTAATAGTACCTTATCTATATCTTTTGCAGTAAGTCCTGCATCTTTTAATGCATCTAATACTGGTTGTTCTGTCTTCTTTACAAGATCTTTTGTCAACTCGTCAAATTTCGCTCTGGTTAAGTCCATATTTAAGTGAAGTGGACCATCTGCAGTAGCTATTATAAATGGAAGGTTAATATTTGTAGACATAGTAGATGAAAGTTCTTTCTTAGCTTTTTCAGCTGCTTCTTTCAATCTTTGTAAACTCATTTTGTCTGCCTTTAAATCTACTCCATTTTCTTTTTTAAATTGATCTGCTATAAAGTCTATAACTTTGCTATCAAAGTCGTCTCCACCAAGTTTGTTATTTCCTCTTGTAGAGTGTACTTCAAATACTCCGTCAGATAATTCAAGTATTGAAACGTCGAAAGTTCCTCCACCAAGGTCAAATACCATTACTGTTTGATCTTCTTTTTCTTTATCTTCACCATATGCAAGTGCTGCCGCTGTTGGCTCATTTACTATTCTCTTAACATCTAATCCAGCAATGAGACCTGCATCTTTTGTAGCTTGTCTTTGAGAGTCTGTAAAATATGCCGGTACTGTTATTACTGCTTCAGTAATCTTTTCTCCCAAATAACTTTCAGCATCTGATTTTAATTTTTGTAAAATCATTGCAGATATTTCTTGTGGCGTATAACTTCTTCCATCTATTGTAATTTTATGGTCAGTTCCCATTTCTCTTTTGATTGATTGAATTGTTCTCTCTGGGTTAGTTATTGCTTGACGTTTTGCTGTTTCTCCAACTAATCTTTCACCATCTTTAGTAAAAGCTACTATTGAAGGTGTTGTTCTATTTCCTTCAATGTTAGGAATTATTATTGAGTCTCCACCTTCCATTACTGCGACAGCAGAGTTTGTTGTTCCTAAATCGATACCTATTATTTTTCCCATATTATTTGTTTCCTCCTTAAGAGATTTTTATTTTTAATTTATTGTGATACTTTAACCATAGCTGGTCTTAGTACTTTTTCGCCTAATTTATATCCTTTTTGTAATACTTCTATTACTATTCCTTCTTTTGTGCCTTCTTTTGGTTCTACTAGTACAGCATGATGAGTATTCGGATCAAATTTACTATCTAACGCTTCTATTTCCTTTACATCATTCTTTTCTAGTAGTTCAATTAATTGGCCATATATCATATCAATGCCTTCAGTAAAGCTGTTCTTCTCATCACTCATACTCAAAGCTCTTTCAAAGTTATCAATTATTGGCAATAGGCCCAACATCACTTTTTCTATGCCCAAGTCAATATAATCTTTTTTTTCATTTTCTGTTCTTCTCTTGTAGTTAGAAAAATCTGCTTGAAGTCTAACGAACTTGTCCTTCATTAAATTTAACTCATCATCTGACTCACCTTGAGAATCTTCAGATACATCTTCTGTATTTTTCTTATCTTCTATTTCCTCTTCAATGTCCTGCAATTCTTCCTCTGTATCTTCTACTTCTTCTGCCTTTTTATTTAAGTTATCTCTCTTACTCACATAATCACCTCACTATTTCATCTAATGCAAAAGATAAATTATTTCTAAATTCTTTTACAGTTTCAATTTGTTTTTTATAATCCATTCTAGTTGGTCCAATAATTCCAATTTCTCCCATTTGTTGATTCTTTGGTTTAAAAGTAGCTCTAATTAGTGAATTTGACTTCATTAATTCCTCTGTATTTTCATCGCCTATTATAACTTCTAAATCAGATGAATTCATTGGATTACTTATGAGTTTTAAAATAGAATCTCTATCTTCCATAAACGAAATAAAGTTTTTAACTTTATCTAAATTTAAAAATTCTTCAAAATTTAATATATTTGTTATACCATCATAGTATATGTCTATTGAACTAACTTTTTCATTAAACATACTTGCTCTGCTAATGACCTCAGATATAAAGTCACTGTATTTTACTATTGGTCCCTTTAACACAACTTTTAATCCGTCTATTTCTTGAAAGTCCAATTCTACTAAATATTCATTTAACTTGTCGCATATAATATCTAAATCATAGTCTGGTATAGGAGTTTTAACATTTAAAATTTGTTTTTCAACAACTCCCTTATTTCCAACTATTAAAAGCAAGATACTATATTTGTCAATATTTAGTAAGTGTATAAACTTAATTTTTGTATCTGGTTTTTTAAATGCTATGACAAAAGCAGTACAATTAGTTGAATCCGCCAATAAACTAGCAGCATTTTGATATAAATCATCAAATTTTGTAACATTTTTAAATAACTTATCTATTAAAGATATGTCTATATTTAATTTGTCTTCTTGAAAATCTTCTCCTTGTAACTCATCTACAAAAAATCTATAAGCTTTGTCCGATGGAATTCTACCAGCTGAAGTGTGAGGTTTGCTTAAATAACCTAATTCTTCTAAATCTGCCATTTCATTTCTTATCGTTGCAGAACTAATTCCCATGTTAAATTCCTTTAAAATTGTCTTTGAACCTACAGGACTTGGAAAATTAATATAAGAATTTATTATAGCCTTTAAGATTTCTGTTTTTCTTTCATTCATTGCAACCACCTTTTATTAGCACTCATTAGCAGCGAGTGCTAAAGCTTATGTATATATAATACTAGCTTAGTCAAAGATTGTCAATAGATTTATAATATATTTTATTTGGTTTTTGATGCTTATTATAAATAGCTAACTATTGAATTCTTAATCTGTTTAAAATATTTTGAAACTGTGTTAAAATAGAGTTTAGCGAATTTTAGGAGGCATATAATGAAAGATAGCACAGCAAGTAATTTAAAATTCTTACTTATAGCACTTATTTTGGCATTTGTAGTGAGAAACTTTTTATTTAACATTACATTTGTAAACGGCTCGTCAATGGAGCCAACACTTAGTAATCACAATGTAATGTTCTCTCTCATTCCCAAAAAATATTTTGTTTCCAGAGGAGACATTGTAGTAGTTAAACCCCCTACTGAAAAAAACAAAAAATATATTAAAAGGCTAATTGGTCTGCCAAATGAAGAAATTAAAATTACCAACGGCAAAATTTACATTGATGACCAACTATATGAAGAAGATTATATTTCCAACGAATACACAGAGGCTATAAATGCCACTGATGTAAAATTAAAGGATAATGAGTATTTTATTGTAGGTGACAATAGAAATCCGGGAGCATCTAGTGACTCCAGATTATTTGGACCAATAAGTCGCAAAGATATTAAATCTGTTGTCGTCTTTAAAATATATCCTTTCAATTAATTTAAAATGAGGTGAATTATATATAATGGATAGTAAAAATTCTGAACGAGAGGAAAAAAGCTCAATCTTAAGTTGGATTACAACTATTGTAGGAGCAGTAATACTCTATTTTATAATTACTGGTTTTATTCTAAATACAACTGTTGTAATTGGAGAATCAATGCAGCCTACACTTCAACAAAATAACAGATTGATTTCTTTAAAATTTCCACTTTACTATAGCAATCCGGAACAAGGAGATATAATAATTTTAGACTCTCCTGAAGAAGAAAATAAAGAATACATTAAGAGAGTTGTAGGCGTCCCCGGTGATACTATTGAAATAAAAGATGGAAGTGTATATGTAAACGGACAAATTTATAGTGAGGATTATATTGAAGAAAACACCCCCACTTTAATTTACAACGAAAATTCATGGACATTGGGTGCAGATGAATACTTTGTAATGGGTGATAATAGATTGCCAGGTAAGTCTCTTGATTCAAGATACTTTGGCCCTATAAATAAAGATACTATTAGAGGAATTGCCAATTTTAGATATTGGCCTATTTCTGAATTTGGATCTATAGGAGGTTTAAATGACTGATAGACAAAAAAATATAAGAAATTTTTCAATAATTGCACATATTGACCATGGGAAATCAACTCTCGCTGACAGATTAATAGAACAGACGGGAATGTTGACTGAACGTGAAATGCAAACACAAGTCCTAGATTCGATGGACTTGGAAAAAGAAAGAGGTATCACTATTAAATTAAAAGCTGTAAGGCTAATATATTCTGACCCAAAGGGTGAAAAATATATTTTTAATCTAATAGATACTCCCGGTCACGTGGACTTTAACTATGAAGTTTCAAGATCTCTTGCAGCTTGTGAAGGAGCCTTAGTTGTTGTAGATGCAACTCAGGGAGTTGAAGCTCAAACACTTGGAAATGTCTACTTGGCCATAGATCAGGACTTGGAGTTAGTGCCAATAATAAATAAAATTGACCTTCCCAGTGCAAGACCTGATGAAGTAAAAAAAGAAATTGAAGATATTATTGGAATTGACTGTGAAAATGCGCCTTTGATTTCTGCTAAAAAAGGAATCGGCATTGAAGATGTATTTACCAGGATTATAGAAGATATACCTGCTCCCGACGGAGACGAAAATGCTCCTTTAAAGGCTTTAATTTTTGACTCCTACTATGATTCTTACAAGGGAGTTGTATGCTTTGTGAGAATAAAAGACGGCTCCGTAAAACCAGGCGATAAAATAATAATGATGGCTACAAAAAAAGTCTTTGAAGTTGTAGAAGTAGGTGTAACTACATCATCCCATATAAGTCTTGATAAACTTTCTGCAGGTGATGTTGGTTACATTACAGCAAGTATTAAAAACGTAAAAGAAGCAACTGTTGGAGATACTATAACTCTTGCCAACAATCCAACTAAAGAAGCCTTTCCTGGATATAAAAAAGTTGTTCCAATGGTATACTGCGGTATTTATCCGGCTGAAGGTGAAGAATATACTAATATTAGAGAAGCTCTTGAGAAACTTCAAGTAAATGATGCTGCACTAGTATTTGAAGCGGAAACTTCCGCTGCTTTAGGATTTGGATTTAGATGTGGATTTTTAGGACTTCTCCACATGGAAATTATTCAAGAGAGACTTGAGAGAGAATTTAACTTGGATGTTATAACCACTTCCCCATCTGTAATCTATAAAATTACAAAAGTTGATGGAGAAGTAATTGAAATTCAAAATCCTACAAATTTACCTGACCCAACTGAAATAGCTTATATGGAAGAGCCTATTGTAAGAGCAGATATTATGACTCCTACAGACTATGTTGGTGCGGTAATGGAACTCTGTCAAAATCGTCGTGGCGTATTTATTGACATGGAATACCTTGAAGAAACTAGAGCACTTGTTAAATATGACTTGCCTTTAAACGAAGTTATATATGACTTTTTTGACGCTTTAAAATCAAAAACTAGAGGTTATGCTTCCTATGACTATGATTTAACTGGATACAGTGAATCTAAGCTTGTAAAGCTGGATATACTCATAAATGGAAACATTGTAGATGCTCTTTCTATAATAGTCCACGAATCAACTGCTTATGCCAAGGGAAGAAAAATTTGCGAAAAGCTTTCAAAAGTAATTCCTAGACATCAGTTTGTGATTCCAATACAAGCTGCCATAGGAAATAAAGTAATAGCAAGAGAAACTATTAGAGCTCTTAGAAAAGATGTACTTGCCAAGTGCTATGGTGGAGATATATCCAGAAAGAGAAAGTTGCTTGAAAAACAAAAAGAAGGTAAAAAACGTATGAGAATGGTTGGAGAAGTTGAAGTACCTCAAGAAGCATTCTTATCTGTTTTGAAATATGATGAGGAATAGAAAATCCAGATATCTGGATTTTCTTTTTTGAAAACTATGAAAAAAATACAAACTAAAAATAAAAATTTATCAATATATATTCACATTCCCTTCTGCGAAAGCAGATGTTACTACTGTGACTTTTACTCTTCTGTTTTTAATAGTGAAATAGTTGAAAAATATTTTTCACATTTAAATATTGAAATTGAAAAGTATGGAGAGTTTTTAGAAGATAAGATAATTGACACTATATTTATTGGAGGTGGAACTCCAAGTTCTGTAAATCCAAAATATATTTCAAATATATTAAATAAAATTAAATCTCTCTCCACAATTTCAAAGGACTGTGAAATAACTATTGAATTAAATCCCAACTCCATAGATGAAAATAAAATTGAAACTTATTTAGATTCAAATATAAATAGATTTTCTATGGGCGCTCAAAGCTTTAACAATGACATTTTAAAAACTATTGGAAGAAATCACAGAGAATCCGATATTTTTAATTCTGTTAATTTACTTCACAAGTACAATATTAAAAATATAAGTTTAGATTTAATGTTGGCACTTCCAAATCAAAGTATGAGAGATGTTCAATTATCCATTGAACATATTAATAAACTGGAGTTGTCTCATATATCCTACTACAGTCTAATACTTGAAGATGGTACAATCTTAAAAAAAATGCATGATAAAAATTCCCTTAACTTTCCCTCAGAGGAACTTGACAGAAAAATGTATCACTATATTTTAAATTCACTAGATAATCTTGGATATAAGCAATATGAAATATCTAATTTTGCAAAACCGGGATATCAGTCAAGGCACAATTTAAACTATTGGAAATTAAATAACTACCTTGGGCTCGGTGTATCCTCTCACTCAAATATTGACAATGTTCGGTTTTATAATTTTTCCAACTTTAATAAACACTTTAAAGCTTTAAGTGAAGATAACTTTCCCATTGAAGACAGCGAAAACTTAAGTATTAAAGATAGAATTAATGAATTTACTATAATGGGTTTGCGTTTAAACTCAGGAGTTAATATTAATGAAATAAATAAGAGATTTAAAATTGACTTTAGAGAATATTACAGAGAAGAAATTCAAAAAAATATAGACCACAATTTAATATATATAGAAGATAATTCTGTGGTTTTGACAAAGTTAGGTTTAGATCTTTCAAATATAGTTGAAGTAGATTTTCTAAGACTATAGTAAAACTTACCTTGCATTGTCTTAAAATTAATGTTAAAATACTTAAAGCTTATAGATTAACTATGGAGGTGATTACATGGCAAATATTAAATCTGCTATAAAGAGAATAGATGTTGCTAACAGAAATAATGAACGTAATAAGGCAATGAAAACTGAAGTTAAATCTTCAATTAAAAAATTTGAACAAGCACTAAATGCAGGTAATATAGATGAAGCAAGAGAACTTTTAAAGCTAATTGACAAAAAGCTTAAAAAAGCTGCTCATAAAAATATTATTCATCAAAATGCAGCTTCAAGAAAAATGTCAAGATTGACACTTAAGTTAAATAAAGTAGGTTAATAAAAGCTTCTAAAAAGAAGTTTTTATTAACCTACTTTTTTGTGTTTTGTAAACTCAACTATTAACATTTCCAGTAACACATCATCTACAACACTGGATGTTTTTATAGTTTCATCTACAGTCAGCAGTTCTTTGTAAAAATTATATAAGAACTTTAAATCGAAATTATTGGCAGCTTTTGAAATTTTACTGTATTCATATTGTTTTATTCCAATTTCTGTCATAATTTCTGCATCCTTGTAGACAGCTTTTTTTAGTTCTTTGTAAGAAATTAAATTTCTAACCTGTCTAATAAACATAAATAAAATTCTCTGTGTTGGCTCGTTTAAAAGATGTAGATTTTTATATTCAATTAAAGCTGTCTCTGTATCTTTACCAGATAGCGCATCTAGAAAACTAAAAATGTTAGAATCTGCATTTTCCGTTACAGAGCCATCTATTGTAGATTTCTTTATAACATTGTCCTTTGATAGAGATATCAACTTGTCTAACTCATTTTTTAAATCATATAGCGTCATATCTATATTTCTGGAATTATAAGATGACTTACTAACTAAGTAACTTAAATCAGTTTTGCTAATTTTTAATCCCTTTCTATTTATATATCCCTCGACAAAATTAAATATTTCTCTGTTGTTTAACTTGGAAAATTCAACATTTCTCTTTCTCTTAGAAAAGTACTTATAAAAAGATTTAACTTTATTTAAATTATTGTCTGAATCTAAAAATATTAAAATACAAAAATCCCCTATATTATCTAAAAAATTATAAAATTCCTTTGACAAGTCATCTGAAAATGAAGAGGCATCTTTTACAAAAATTAATCTCTTGTCATTCATAATTGGCAGTGTTTCACAAGAAGAAATTAATTTGTCCTCTGTTAAGTTTTTACCTTCAAAAAAAGCCAAGTTAAATGTCTCCATTCCCTTATCAATATATTTTTTTGAAATATATTCAACTGTATTGTCTATTAACAGTTTTTCTTTACCATAAAATAAGTATGCTCCACTTATTTCCTCTTTATATAAATCTCTATATTGCATTCTTTCACCATTTTCCTTAAAAATAAATATATTGCCACAGTATAGACAAGTATTGTAAATAGTACACTGAAATCAAAGTATCTATCTCCTATTGCCCTAAAAGTTATATCGTCTTTGTAGTCAATTCTAAGTTCTATTTGCCCGTCTTCACTTGTAACCTTTGTATCTACATTGTACTTATTTAAAATATCCATTACTTCAACTGACGGATGGGAGTAAATATTATTCACTCCTGCGCTAATTGTTGCATATTTTGGTCTACTCTTTGAAATAAAATCATCAGATGTAGAGTTTTTTGAACCATGATGTGACACCTTTAATAAATCAAAATTCACATTTAAATTATCTTCAATTTTTGAAGATACATCTCCTGTATATAAAATATCAAAACCCCTGTGATTTAAAAGCATTACCATTGACTTGTCATTTGAGTCCATGTAGTCTTTTGGATTTGATAAAACCTTAATATTAGTTTTATCGTCTAAATATATAATATCATTCTTTTTAACTTTATAGATAGGTATATTTCTATTTAACAGTTCTCTTAAATATATATTGTCCTCTACATAATTTATATATACACTACCAATATCAACTTCATCTATTATATCCAATACTCCATCTATGTGGTCTTCATCAAAGTGAGAAATAAACAACTTTTCTATTTTTTTAACTCCAGTAGACTTTAAATAATTTAAAGTATAAAACTCCCCCGGCCTAAAGTTCTTTCTAAAGCTCCCTCCCGTATCTACCATATATGTCTTTCCACTTGAGCTAATAATGGAGCAGTCCCCTTGATCTACATACAAGAAATCTGCCCTGAAATCTTGTGAATATAAATATAAACTATGTCCTGATATAAGCATTGCAATAAAATAATATACAAATACAACCTTATAAATTTTTCTATAAACTTCAAGCTTATCTCTAAAGTAAACTATAAAAATAATCAAGTAGTAAGTAAAAACTGTGCTTAACGTAACTTGAACAGTATTAATACTAAATAAACTTATAGAATTTATTGCACTTACAAAAAATCCAGCTATATTTAAAATTAAATTTAATGCAGGAGCTATTAAAAAACCAATGAAATTTAAAATTAAAATACCATAGGATAAAATAATTGCGCCTGAATAAATTGGAACTAATATAATATTTGAAATAAAAGTTTTAAGAGGGTAGACTTTAAAAAAATATATACATATGGGAAAAATAATAATACTTGTTGCAATACTTGCAGAAATAGAATCAAGTATAGGGTTTCCGCCAATATAATTTTTTATCTTACTATAAAATACAATTAGTCCAAATACACAGCCATAGCTCATTAAAAACGAAACAGAAAATATACTATATGGGTTTAGCAACAGTATAACCACTGCGCTTAAAAACAAGCTGTTTAATGGTGAATTCTTAACTTTTAACATATATGATAGCATTAAAAATAAACTCATTAAATATGCCCTCAAAGCTCCTATAGGGAAACCTATTAACATTATATATATAAATACTATTGACAAACTTGACACTTTTCTCTTTAACTTTGATATCTTTAAAAGCTTAAGTAAAAATTCACAAAAAAATAAAATTATAGAAATATGTAATCCAGACAGTGCCAGTATATGTGATACACCTATATCTTTAAAACTCTCCTTTACAGAGTCTTCTATATAAGTACTATCTGCTAAAACTATAGACGTCATTAAAGATGAGTTTTCTTCATTTAAATAGTGGTCAAAACTTTTTTCTACATATTTAAAAAAACTATTTTGAAGTTTATAATAGCCCTTAGGCGATTCTAACTTATTTACTTTATCAGCATATAGAATTGAATGAACTCCCAAAGTTTTTAAATAGGTTCTGTTGTCAAATCCTCCAAAGTTCATCTTGAAATCAGGTTCTCTAAATTTACCACTAACTTCTACTCTATCTCCAATAGTTAAAACTTTCTTTGAATAACATAAATGTTTTTTAGGTAAAATTCCATCTTCTTTTAAAATGTACTTCTCTTTATTATTTACATATTTTTTTACTACTGTCGCCTCTATAACATTAGTCTCAGGTATAGATATATTCTCTCGTATACTTACATTCCCAATTGATATAAAAAATAAAATTAAACACAAAAATAACAACCTGTCACTTCTCTTTTTGCTCAACAGAAAAAATCCCATTACACAAAGAGACACCAGTACTACTATAACTGCTATATTTACATCTATGTACAGACCAAATAAAATTCCAATTAAAATTGACAACAATATACTAATCATAAATTCACCTTATAATTAATAATAGTATACTGTTAAATTTAATTCAATAAAGAGTTTTACTGTGATACAATTAAGTGGAAATGAGGGATTACTGTGAATAAAAGATATATAAAATTTCCTTACGAAAGTATCCACTCTACAATAGCGGTAAATACTAAAGATATTAATGGAATAAAGTACGTAAAACCTGAAGAGAGCATAATTTTCTTTGGCACTGAAAATATAGCAGGTGATGAATATAAAATAAACTCTCAAAAACCACACACTCTTAAAATTGGAGAAGATACTTACTATCAAAGCAATACAGATGAAATAAAAGAACAGATTAATTTTCAAAAGCGCTTAGATATTATGCAACAAAATTTTGGAAATGCACTTCTTAGATTGAGTATACTAAAATCTACAAATTTAAAAGTTAAAAATTATAAAATCTCTCATGGAGAAAATAAAATTTATCTATCTTATGATGATATTGTAGATATTTCGCTAGTTGATAAATTAGAAGAGTTTTCAAACTACATAATAAATGCCAATTTACTTATTACCAATAGCCATATAGACAATGAGATTTCTATTAAAAATCTTGGAAAAATCAACTATGTAGGTCCATGTTTAAATAGAACCGGAGAAATTGGTTTAATTAAAATTACATCAATTACAAAAGAGCGAGGATATGTAGTAGTCAATTTACTTGCCGGAAATAGAGCTTTTAAGGACTATAAAAATAAATTTAATTTAATAAGTGAATTAAAACATATCTTTGACACAAAAGATGAAAATCAGCTTTTAAATAAAATCAAGGGAATGAAAAAATAACATTTTATTTTTCATTCCCCTTTTTTTTAATTTTGAATATCTTCCCTTAAGTGAATTTTATAATATAGTAGCACCTTCATTTGAAACTTCTAATTTAAGAGCTTTCCAAACAGCTTTTTTCTCACCACTGTTTTTTAAAGCTTGTTCTATTTTACTGTTTTCTTTTTCTGCAATTACTAATAGACTTGGTCCTGCGCCACTTATAAACATTACTGCACTATTTAATTTGCATATTTTCTCAAATATAGGATAGTCAGAAATTAATTTTTTCCTATAGGGCTCATGTAATAAATCTTTTGCTGCACCTTTTAACAACTTAAAGTCACCAGAAGAAAGTGCATCTGAAACTAAAGTTGCTCTGGCTATATTTGAAACTGCATCAGATAACTTTACTTCAGTTTTTACAACTTCTCTTGCCACTTTTGTCTGAAGTTCAAAGTCCGGAATTAGCAAGTAGAATTTATAATTATCGCTTACTTCTCTTCTTGAAAAAAATACATCTTCATTTACTATTGAAGTGATATGTCCTCCATAAATTGCAGGTGCTACATTGTCCGGATGTCCTTCAATTTCTGTTGCATATTTTAAAATTTCTTTTTTATCAAGTTTAAGTTTTGACATTTCATTTGCAGCCATAAGTCCTGCAACTATACAAGTTGCACTGCTGCCCAATCCTCTGGACAACGGTACATCTCCATTAACTTCTATTTTTACTTCGGGAACACTTATATTATTTCTAGTGTAGAAGTATTTAAAGGACTTATATATTAAGTTATTTTCTTCTATTGAAGATTTCTCTTCTGTAAATTTAAAAACATTGTATAGTTTCAATGCCATACCCTGTGAATCATAACCAGGCCCAATATTGGCAGTAGTCGCCGGCACTTTAATAATTATCATTTACAATACCTCCAAAATCGAACTTCTCATTTTGGACTTTTCTATTACAAGGTTTTGAGTTACTTCACTTTGTAAAATATTTTCAAATCTGGCAGGTAATTTATTACCTGTATTTTTTTCAATTTCTTTTAAGTTTTCCAATTCTCCATTTGCTTGAATATTTAACGCCTCTGCTATTGATTCGGAAAACTTATAAGGTGAAGCTGTAGATGCCACTAAAACTTTTATATTGTTGTCTTTTTGGTATTCTTCTGCTGCCATATAGGCTATTACTGTATGAGTATCCATTAAATACTTATCTTTATCATAAGAATTTTTAATTCCCTCTATTGTCTCTTCATCATTAAAACTATATCCGTAGACATCATTAAATATTTCTAAATCTTTAACTTCATATTGGCCTTTTTCTTTTAAATCTTTCATTAGTTCTACTAATAACTTAGAATCTCCTAATTTATAATATAAAAATCTCTCCAAGTTACTTGAAATTAAAATGTCCATAGATGGTGAATTTGTCTTGTAAAATTCTCTATTAGTATCATATACACCTGTGTTTATAAAGTCAGTTAATATATTGTTTTTATTTGAAGCACAAATTAGATCTTTAATTGGAAGTCCCATTTTTTTTGCCAAATATGCTGCTAAAATATTTCCAAAATTTCCAGTTGGAACACTTACTGAAATAAGTTCTCCATTTGAAATTTCTCCTCTCTTTACAAGTTCATAGTAAGAGTAGTAATAATACACTATTTGAGGAACTAATCTACCTATATTTATAGAATTTGCCGATGACAATATATATTTTTTATCTTTCAATTCTCTTTTAAATTCTTCATCATTAAATATTTCTTTTAAGGCACTTTGAGCATCATCAAAATTCCCTTCAATTGCAATAGCATAGGTGTTTTTACCATCAATAGTAGTCATCTGTCTTCTTTGAATTTCACTAATTCCATCTGTTGGATAAAATACAACTATTTTTGTATCTTCCACATCTTTAAAACCATAGAGTGCTGCACTTCCAGTATCACCAGATGTAGCTGTTAAAACTACTATCTTCTCTTCTAGATTTTTTTCTTTTATGGCAAGTTTTATTAATCTAGGCAAGAGAGAAAGTGCAAAGTCTTTAAATGCAAAAGTAGAGCCATGGTATAGTTCCATTACATATTTATTTGAAATTTTTTTAATAGGTAAAATATCCTTTTCAAAAGTTGCATAGGCACTTTCTATTTCTCTATATAAATCTTCTCTATCTATATCATCAAAAATAGTTCCTATAATTTTTTTAGCAAAATCAACATATTCAAATTTTTCTATTTCTTCATTTGAAAACTTCATCTCAGGAAGTTTCTCCGGAATATATAGGCCTCCATCATCACTTAAACCCTTTAAAAGAGTTTCGAAAGTTGAATTTAATTTTGAATTTCCTCTAGTACTAACATATCTCATATTTTACTTCCTTATCTGTCCTGATCCCAAGATTACATACTTTGTACTTGTAAGTTCTCTTAATCCAATTGGCCCTCTAGCATGTAGTTTTTGAGTTGAAATTCCCATTTCCGCTCCCTTGCCAAATTCTGCTCCATCAGTATATCTTGAGCTTGCATTGACATATACACATGCCGAATCTACTTCATTTAAAAATTTCATTGCATTGTTGTAGTCCTCAGTAATAATTACATCTGAATGCCCTGTTGAATATTTATAAATATGATCTATGGCCTCTTCAATTCCATCTACTATTTTCATTGACATTGCGTAGTCTAAATATTCTCTTGCATATTCTTCTTCAGTAGCAACTTTTAAATTTTCGATTTTTTTTCTAGACCTTTCATCTCCGTAAACTGTAAGGCTATATTTATCTATTATAGTTTTTAACCCACTATAAAACTCATCTGATACACTTTCATGAACTAAAAGTGACTCCATTGCATTACAAACTCCTACTCTTGTGGTCTTTGCATTTTCTATAATATTTAGTGCCATATCTATTTTTGCACTTTTATCTACATATATATGACAATTTCCAACGCCTGTTTCTAAAGTTGGAACTTTAGCATTTTCAACTACTGTATTAATTAAGCTGGCACTACCTCTAGGAATTAGTAAATCTATATATCCCTTTAATTTCATAAGTTCAGTAGAAGATTCTCTGGAGGTATCTTCAATTAATGTAACCATATTCTCATCATTTCCGGAGTTTTTAATTCCCTCTCTAATTGCATCTGCAATGGCCTTATTTGAATTAAATGCTTCTTTACCACCTCTTAAAATAATGGTGTTTGAAGATTTTAATCCCAAAATAGAAGCATCTAATGTAACGTTTGGTCTAGCTTCGTAAATTATGGCTATAACTCCAATTGGCACACTTTTTTTGCCAAGCATTAAGCCGTTCTCCAAAGTCTTCATATTTTCTATTTCGCCTATTGGATCTTCTAGTTCTATTATTGTATCTATAGATAAAACCATACTTTCAATTCTATCATCATTTAAGTAGAGTCTATCTAACAGACCTTCTGAAAGATTTATTTTTCTTCCATTTTCCATATCTAATTTATTTGCATCTAAAATTTTCTTACTATTATCTCTCATTGAAACTTTAATAGAGCTTAAAATTTCATTTTTTTCTCTTGTTCCAAGCTTTGAGAGCTTTCTGCCTGCAATTTTAGAATTTTCTCCTATTACCTCAAGCTCTTGCCTTAAAGATAGTACCAATTTCCTCACCCTCTACTATTTTTCTAATATTTTTCAACTCTTCTGAATTAGCTATTACAACATCTATTCCCTTTTCCATACACATTCTAGCTGCATTTATTTTCGTTGCCATTCCACCCGTTCCCACACTGGAATTGGAATCCTTTGCCATTTTTTCTAATTCTTCATTTATTTCTACTACTTCACAGATTAATTTAGCATCAGGATTTTCTCGGGGGTCATCATCGTAGAGACCGTTAATATCTGAAAGCAATATTAATAAATCAGCGTTTACAATTCTAGAGACAACTGCTGAAAGAGTGTCATTATCTCCAAACTCTATTTCAAAGGTTGAAATTGTATCATTTTCATTTACCACAGGAATTACATTCATCTCTAAAAGTTTTTCAAATGTATTTTTAGAGTTTTCTCTCATCATCAAGTCTGTTTCAATTTGTTTTGTCAGTAAAATTTGGGCTGCCTCATATCCAAATTCATGAAAAGCTCTATTGTAAGTGTTCATAAGTGCAACTTGACCTACAGCCGATGCAGCTTGTTTCCCTACAGTATCTCTAGGTCTGGAAACTAAATTAAGTTTTTTTGCACCAGCAGCAATTGCCCCAGAAGAAACTAAAATTACATTAATTCCATGGTTTTTTAAATTGGAAAGTTCCCAGGCAAGTTCATCTATTTTTTGAAGATTTATAATCCCATTGTCATGAGTAATAGATGAAGATCCTATTTTTACAACTACGGTTTTTAATTCATTGCTAAAGCTTCTCATTTTTCTCAACTCTCTCTAATAGTTTATAATTATATACTATACCAAAAGCTCTATTGCAATTAAAGACAATTTTAAATAATCTCTACTAATTTTCCCGATTTTATAACTTCAAACAGTTCTTCTATTATTGGATAAAGTTCAATATCCTCTTCTAATATTGGAACTATATCCCTTAAATACTTATATATTTTCTCAGTTACACTGCTTCTCTTCAAATCTCTATCCATAAACTCATTTGATTGAAATATTGCAAGTAACTCAATTGCCATAATATAATTTAAATTTTCAACTAATTTTGCAATTTTCTTTGCAGAGTTAAATCCCATAGCCACATAGTCTTCTTGATTTGCACATGTTGGAATATTATCAATTACAGAAGGTGTTGCTAAAACTTTCATTTCATTTAAAAGTCCTGCTTGAGTGTACTGTGTTATCATTAGTCCTGAGTTTGAGCCTGAATCTTTAACTAAAAAGGCGGGTTTTCCAGATAGTTTTTCATCTAGAAGTCTAAAGGTTCTTCTCTCGCTCATCTTTGCAAGCATACATAGAGATATTGCACAGCAGTCCATTTCCAAACCTATATAAGATGATTCCGGATTACACCCAGATATTACTTCAACTTCATCTCCATTTTGATATATTATTGGATTGTCAGTACAACTGTCCATTTCATTTAAAATAGTGGCCTTTGCTTCATTAATTCTCTTTTTTACAGGTCCTATTAATTGTGGAATACATCTAATAGAAAGTGGATCTTGAAGATTTTCATAGTAGTACTTTTCGCATATTTCTGAATCTTTTAAATAATCTAATATATTTTTAGCTGCTTCTCTTTGTTCGGATTGCTTTCTAACGCTCATAAGTCTCTCATCAAAAGCTCTTGTAGTAGCTCCATTTACTTCTACTTCCATTGCAGATAGAAGTTCAAAATTCTTTAAAAGATTTTCCATATCATAAATTCCTATAGTTGCAAATGCTGTAACACTTGTTGTCCCTGATATTAAAAACAGTGCTTCTTTATATGACAAATCTAAGGGTTTTATATTATAAAACTCTAATACTTCACTTGAGTTTCTCCACTCACCTTCATACATTATTTTCCCCTTGCCAAGTAGTGATAATGCAATATGAGCTTCAAGTGACAGATATCCCACAGAGCCACTTCCCGGAACAAATATGTATATATCTTTATTTAAAGCTTCTCTATAGCACTCCAATGCCTCTAAGCTAACTCCACTATATCCCTTTATTCCGTTTAAAATTACCATTAGCATAATGCCGCGTACTTCTTCTTCAGTAATTTCTCTACCTACTGAAACTGCGTGACTTTTTAGTATTTTTTCCTGATAGAGTTTAGTTTCTTCCCTTGAAATATTTTTTGTACTATTTGCACCAAGTCCGGTTGTAACTCCGTACATTGGAATATTTAATTCAATTGCTCTATTAATACAATCTCTTGAAGCTTGCACTCTCTCTTTAGCTTCCTTTGTAAATTCAAGTTTCTCTTTAAATCTTATAACTTTCATTGCCTCTTCTATAGATAGTGTTTTATTTAATTTTATACTCATTATTTTCCCCCTAAAGTAAATAAGCCCCTAGGGCTCATTTACAGTAATTTATGAAAAGTTTATTTTTACCGCTACCATCAATAATAATGTAGATATTATAAATATAATTATAAAATATTTATAAATGTATTTAAACCACTCTGAAAATGATATTTTTGCATAGGATAACACAGCAATTAAAGCTCCTACTGTAGGATATATTAAATTACTAAATCCGTCTCCAAACTGAAATGCAAGTATTGCTATTTGTCTATTGAGACCAATTATATCAGCCACTGGTAAAAGTACCGGCAAAGTTACCACAGCTTGTCCACTACCTGATGGAACAAAGAAATTTATAATCGTTTGAATTACAAACATCCCAAAGGCATTAAAATAAGCTGACTTTCCCTGTAGAATAGAAGCAGTATAATTTACTACAGTGTCAATTATGTGAGCTTCTGTCATTATAACTGATACTCCTCTTGCCATACCTATTGCAAATGCAGCTATAAACATATCTCTACCGCCTGCAATAATTTCATCAGATATTTTGTTGGGAGAATATCTAAAAACAAGTCCACACAGTATTCCACCAATAATATATACTGCAGACATTTCAATCATTCCCCACCCTAGTTTTAACGATCCATATACTATTGCTACAATAGTAAGTGCAAAAACTATTAATACACTCACATGTCTAGAAGTGAGTTTTATTTCTTCGCTTTCAGTTGTCAGATGACTTATATCTTTTTTATATAGCAAACTCTTTGATGGATCTTTTTTTATTTTATTGGCATATATAACTGTATAAGAAATAGTAATTCCCATAAATATTACAAAAGCAATAAATCTATACTGAAATCCTGAAAACATTGGAAGTTCTGCAAGAGATTGTCCAATTCCCGTAGTCCATGGATTTGTAACTCCTGATGACCAACCTACAACTATTGGCACCAGTGATATACTTATTCCAACTAACATATCATATCCAAGAGATAGCGCAATTCCTATGCACAGTGGGGCAAATGGTATTACAGCCTCTAACATACCCGGAAAAGCTCCTAGACATCCAAAAAATATCGATATTAAAATCAGTATTAAGTAACTGTTATTTTCTCCCAGTTTATCTTGTAAATAATGTATAAAAGCTCGTATTGCTCCCGTACTTTCAAATACTTTTATAGCTCCGCCTATTAAGAAAATCATTATTATTAAAGTTGAAGATTCTTGTAGTCCCATTGGAATTGACTTGAAAAAACTAAACACACTTGTAGGATTGGACTCTACCAACTTATAGCTTGAACCGTCAACTATAGTTTTTCCATCAACTTGAATTCTAGTATACTCTCCGGCTGGAACAAGATATGTACTTAAAGCCACTATTAGCAACAATATAAATAGTACAACTATTCCATTTATTGATATTTTCTTCTTTTTCACAAAAATCCCTCCATTTATAAAAATAGAGGACAAATTATAAACTCGCCCTCTATTGTCTTATTTCAATTTATTCAACTACTTTATCTATAAAGAACATCTTCACTGCTGATACTACTTGTATTAAGAATACAAATAGTACAAAGAATCCTCCTGCTGCTGCCAGTGCTTTCATACCTTCAACGCCTTGTTCTGTTCCTCCAAATGCTGCAAGTACTATTGCTATAACACCTATTGTAACTCCCCATAGAACTTTTAATTTTCCAGGAGCTTCAGCGCCAATTGGAATATCTTTAACACATAGAGATGCAACGTTGTTAGATGTAGCATCTGCCGCTGTTACGAAAGAAATCATTACTACTAGCATATTTATTGGAATGACAATTGTCCCCAGTCCAAAAGGCAGATTTTGTAAGAATTGCCATAGTGCAGTTACTGCGTTGTGATTTAATATAGTATTTACTAAATCCACTTGACCTGTCATTTGCATAAACAGCGCACTGTTTCCCCAAACTCCAAACCATACAATACCAAATATTGATGGTAATATTAAGTTTACTACTAAGAATTCTCTTATAGTTCTACCATAGGATATTTGTCCTAGGAAAATTCCAGTAACCGGAGCATAAGCTATCCAACAAGCCCAGTCAAACAGTGTCCAGGAGTTTACTAGCGGTTTCCCACCAATTGTGTTGGGATCAAGTCCCCATCCCCAAAAGTTTTGGAACCACTCTGCAAGTCCTGCTGTTGTATTTTTAAATATAAATAGCGTTGGTCCAATTACAAGTAAAAATGCTAAAAGACCATAGTAGAAATAGGCATTTAGTCCTGCTACTTTTTGTAGTCCTTTTTCTAAACCTACATAAGAAGAAAAAGTGTATAAGAATATGGTTACTGCACCTACTAATATAAATAACATAAGTCCATTATCAATTCCATAGGTGTAGTTTAAGCCTGTTGTTATTATTATAATACAAGCACTAAGTCCTGAACTAAGACCTAAAACATTACCTAAAAGAGACAGTGTATCTATACCGTGAGACAATCCACCTCTTGTAATTCTATCCCCAAATAGCGGTTGAAGTGTAGACGTTACAGCAAGTCTTTGCTTTTTGTTAAAATAAACATAAGCTGTAATTACTCCAGTAAGTGCATAAATTGCATAGGGTACAAATGACCAGTTGTAAAAACTTCTACCAATTGCAAATCTTGCCGCTTCATCAGAAAACGCCTGTATTCCTAGAGTATCCAACTCCCCATACGCGTTTCCAAAGTATATTAACGGTTCATTTACTCCCCAAGTAACTATCCCTGAAGCAACTCCACCGGTAAGTGCCATTGCAAACCAAGTCCAAAAGGGCATTTTAGATTTGGCATCTTTACCACCAATTCTTATAGAACCCTTACTAGAAAGTAAAAGTGCAAATGAAAATATTAAACTTGCCATTACTACTAGTTGGTATAGCCAACCAAATGTGTCTAAAGACCAATTAAAAAATGAATTTGATACACTTGCAAGCCCTTTACTGTCTACTATTCCATAGATTGCAGTAATTAGTGTAATGGCATAGGCAGGTATAAATACTGGCCAACGTATATTTTTTTTATCTAATCTCTTATTATTATCCACTCTATGTATCCTCCTTTAATTACGTTTTAAAAGTTTTTTAGACTTTATTAGTTCATAAGCTTTCTTTATATCCTTACTTATATTTCTATCTTTGTCGTAAAACGGAACAACTTCTCTTATAATTTCATAAGCTACTTTAGTACCATTTCCCAATTTCGTATTTCCCCTTAAATCTATTGCCTGCACAGCATGCATAGCTTCAATACCTATAATATACCTGATGTTATCTAGCATTTGAAATATTTTATATGCAGCTAAAGGTAAATTGCTGGCGTGGTCTTCTATAGTTCCTGCAAGTGAATAAAAGTCCATTGAAGAAGGATTCGCCAGTCCTCTATTTTGAGTATCTAACATTGTAAACGTCTTTTGAATTGTACCGTATGCTATAGTTTCAACTTCTTTTGGAGTTAAAAATCTATTTAATTTTGTAAATTCCGGATCTGCAAGTTTTATCATTCTATAACAAGATGACTTAGATAGATGACTTAAAGAAGTTGCAAGCATTTCAACTCCTATAGCCAGCGAAGTAACTTCAAAATTTGCACTTACAAATGAAGAATTTTCTTCAGTAATTATACAAGGGTTATCATCTGTAGTGTTCATAGTTGTATTCAGTTGATTTTCAACATAGTCCATTGCTTCATACATTGCTCCATGAATTGCGTGGGCACATCTAAAACTAAGTGGATCTTGTAGAGCTCTTTCTGGGTCATAATCATATAAAAAACTACCTTCTAAATATTCTCTACACTGTCTAGCCACATAACTTTGACCTCTAATACCTCTAACTCCATTAACATCTTCTCTTAGCTGTTCTATTACACCATTTAATCCCTCTAAACTCAGACAAAAAACCAATGTTGACATGTCGATTATATCTTTGATTTCTCTTAATAAAATAGCAGTCATTGCCTCGCCTTGAGCATTACATGAAACTATACTCAAACCGTCTTTTGGTCCTAATCTTGCAGGTTTCATTCCCACTAAATCCATTGCCTCTTTAGAGTTCATTATTCTTCCATTATAAGTTACTTCTTCTTCGCCGATAAATGCCAGACCTATATGAGAAAGTGTTGTAATATCTCCCTCGCCTATAGATGATCTCATAGGAACTCTAGGGTGAATTTTATAATTTAAAAAGTCTCTATAGTGATCTAATAAATCAGCTGATATTCCTGTATGTCCTGTTAATGCTTTATTTAATCTTATTAATAGTATTGCTCTTACTTGCTCTTCAGGATGGTAAGGTTCTACGCCCAGACTGTGACTATTTAAAAGGTTTCTATTGTATGTTTCAAAAAATGCCTCATCAAATTCTTTGTCCTTATTCCAACCAACCCCTCTATTTAATCCATACACAGGTTTTCCTTCTGCTGCCATGTCAAATAAAACTTGTCTAGACTTCTTAACTCTTTCTTCTGCATCTTTAGATATTTCAACTTTTACATCATTATATGAAACGTTGTAAATATCATTTAGGCTCAATTGATCCCCATTTAATACTAATTTTCCCACTTATTGTTCTCCTCCTTTCTCTAAACTCTCTATACTTTCTATTATCCTCTCCGGTGTTGCAGGGTAGTCGGTAATATTGGTTCCAAGAGCGTAATTTATTGCATTTAAAACTGCCGGAGCAGGTGCAACCGCTGATATCTCTCCAATACTTTTTACACCATAAGGTGTGGACTCATCTTCACTTTCAATTAGAAGTGTTCTAACATTTGGCATATCGTGAACGTTTAATGAGTGGTATTTGGAAAGTGTTGGATTTTTTACATATCCTCTTTCATCTATTACTATTTCTTCTGATAGAGCCATGCCAAGTATAAACTGGCAACCTCCTTGAACTTGTCCTTCCACTAACAACGGATTTACTGCCTTTCCTATATCATGAACTGAAAGTAAATCCTCTATTTCAACAAATCCCGTCTTTTTGTCCACCTTTACTTCTGCAAAACAAGCAGCTAGTGATGCCGGATTCCCAGTAGATTCATGATTAATGTATACAGACATATAGTCCTGCAAGTGTTTTTCTCTCATCATTGCAATTTCACCGTAAGAGTATTCTTCTTTTGAATTTTTTACTTTTACTACTCCATTATCTGTATATAAGTCACTTATATTTAAATCTTTTACCTTATGCAAAGTATCAAATAGTTTTTCAATAATTGCCTCGCCGGCTTTTTTTAATGCTCCTCCACTTACGGAAGTTACCCTACTTGCTTGAGTACCTGCAGAATCATAAGGTGTTATAAATGTATCTGCTTCTGTCACATTTATTTTCTTAACATCTAAGTCCAGTGCTTCTGCTGCCATTTGCGTTAAACTCGTTATAGTTCCACAACCCTGTTCGTGAACTGCAACTTTTGCAAGTACAGTTCCATCTGGACTTAAAACCATTTCCACATTTGTAAAGTCCGGAAAAGTTCCCCAATATCCCGTACTGTGACTTACTGCTGAAACTCCAACTCCATACGCATATCTATCTGTGTCTTTTCCCTTTATATTCTTGTATTTTTCCTTCCAATTAAATGCTTCCATTCCCTTTATAATACATTCTTTTATAGCTGCTTTTCCCAAGTTTGGACCACCTGTAGGATCTTCTGCATAGGGGTCAACTAAATTTTTTAGTCTAAACTCGCATGGATCCATTCCTATGGCTTTTGCTGCATTTGTAATGTTAATTTCCGTTATTGCATGAGCTTGAGGTCCACCATAGGCTCTGCAAGCTCCTCCGGGAATTACATTTGAATAGTAAGCTCTTCCCATAAATTCCTGATTTTTAAACTTATAAAGTCTAAAGAGTTTTTTTGCAAGAGCATTGGTAACACTGGAGTTATTAGTATCGTACGCTCCTCCATCAACTTCAACTTCAACTTTACGTCCTAAAATTGTTCCATCTTTTTTTATTGCAGTTTCAATCCTCTGTCTAGTGGGATTTCTTGTAACTGTGCCTATCATACTTTGTTCTCTATCCATGTACACTAGAACAGGTTTTTTTAATTTCCACGTTGCAAATCCGGCAGTTATCTCTAAAATCGGCTGTTGTTTTCCGCCAAAAGAACCTCCCATATTCGCCTTTATAACTCTAACTTTTGAAAAAGGTATTTCTAAAACTCTTGCCAAGTGCATTTGAACTGTAAATACCATTTGACTGGCACTTGAAACTACTAAATTTCCATAGTCATCTATTTCAGCAAGTGCAGAGTGTGGCTCTATTGCCAAGTGATGTGTCCTTGGAGTGTATCCAATATCACTGATTACATAATCTGCTTCACTTTTAGCTTTTTCGTAGTCTCCTGTTTCTATATGGCGCTCAAATCCTAAATTGGTATTGCCCTTTACTATTACTTCATCTCTTTTTGCAGAATCTAATCCCACGGTAACCGGAAGTTCTTCATAGGTTATCTTTACTTTTTTTATGGCATATTCCACTGACTCTTTAGATGTTCCCACTACTAAAGCTATTCTATCTCCAACGTATCTGGCTTTTTCATTTAGTACGTATTCATCTCTTTTGCCCTCTATGCCAGTGAACCACTCCATAGAATTATAGGCAACTTTGGAAACGTCCTTGTGAGTAAAAATGGCTTTAATCCCATCTACTTCTAAAGCTTCCTCTAAATCAAATGTCAAATTTGCATGTGGTTTTTCACTTAAGATTAACTTGGCATATAACATATCCTGTTTTTTAACATCAATTATATACTTCGTCTTTCCAGTAACTCTTTCTAAACTATCTTCTCTAATTAAACTCTTACCTACATATTTATAATTATCCATAGTTTATCAAATCTCCTAAAATTTCTTCCATTAACCCTTCAATAGCAACTCTTTTATAGTACTTAGATGCTCTAGTTGGTATTGCCATTTCCACTTGATTAAAGGAAGCATCGTATAGCAGTTCCAAATCAATTTCATTTAAACTTTTATTTAAAAGTACTTCTTCTATTAAATTCGCTCTAACCGGTTTTACACCTACTGCCCCAAGAAATACCCTTACTTCATTTACTATTTCATCTTTTATCTTTAAGCTTACAGCACAGCTCACTTTTGATATTGTAACAGCCTTTCTAGAACCTACCTTTTGAAAAGTACTCATTCTATCATCTTTTTTTATAATAATTTCCTTTACAGCTTCATCTTTTTTAAGGATTGTCTTTTCTCTACCTGTTACAAAATCTTCTATTGAAACTACTACCTCTTCGCTATCTCCATTTACTATTTTTATCTCAGAATCATATGCATAAAGGCTTAAAAGAGTATCTGCCGATTGAGAAGCATTGGAAATATTTCCTCCAATAGTTGCTTTATTTCTAATTTGTGTAGAACCCAATTCATGAGCTGCCCAGTACAGAGCTGGAAGTTTTTCACAAATTAAATCACTTTCACAAAGTTCAGTCATAGTAACTAAGGAACCTATATAAATATTTTTTTCATCTTCTCTAATATTTTTCCACTCTTTTAATTTTGTAATATCTAAAATACTGTAGTCTATTGCCTTTTTATTTCTAAGTTTAATAATTAAATCTGTTCCGCCGGCAATAATATATGTATTGTCATCAATGTCTTTTAATATTTTTACTAAATCTTTTTCACTTCTAGGAGAGTAAAACATTATACAACCTCCTTACAAGCAGCATCTATGGCTTCAACTATTTTTATAAAACCAGTACATCTGCATAAATTGCCCTCTATAGATCTTTTGATTTCCTCTAATGTGGGATTTTCTTTTTCCATCATTAGAGCTTTTGCACTCATTATAAAGCCTGGAGAACAAAACCCACATTGAACCGCTCCATGTTCTATAAATTTTTTCTGCAAAATATCTAATTCCCCATTTTTCTCCAAGCCTTCTATAGTTATTATCTCTGAACCGTCAACTTGGCCCGTGAGTACTGTACAAGAAGTTACTGCTACTCTATCTAAGATAACTGTACAAGCTCCGCATTCTCCTTCTGAACACCCTTCCTTTGTGCCTGTTAAGTTGAGTTCATCTCTTAGAAAATCTATTAATCTCAAGCAAGGATCAACATCTTTTTTTATCTTTTCACCATTAACTACTACATTTACTAACATAAAATCACCCTCTACTCTCTGATACCAATCTAAATTAACCTTTAACACACTACCTCATATTAACTTTTGTTTATTATACCAACTTTTCTTAACTTTCGCTCTTTAAATAGTACACTATAGTATATTAATATACTAAATCGAAAACTATATATATCTTCATATATGTTTACTACATATATAATTGTTTAGATTCTATTTAAATTAAATATTTCTTTCATTTTAACTACTATAGATTATTTCTTATACTTAATTATTGAATTTCATATACTCAGACAGGTTCAAATATATAACTATATGATATAATAGTTATATATTTAACATATTAAACTATTTAACTAAAGTGGAGATGAGCAAATGTATAAAATATTAAAAAAAGAAAATCTTGCCCCAAATATTTATCTCTTTGATGTCGAGGCTCCAAGAATAGCCGCTTCTGCTAAGCCTGGACAATTCGTAATCGTTATCGCTGATAAATATGCAGAGAGAATTCCTCTTACAATTTGTGGGTTTGATTTAAGAAAAGGTTCTGTTCAAATTGTCGTACAAGCTTCAGGAAAATCTACTGAAAAAATATGTGCCTTTGAAGAAGGCGAAGCTTTTAAAGACTTTGTAGGTCCTCTTGGACAACCTTCTGAATTTATTTCACAGGATATAAATCAACTTAGAGATACAAAGTTCTTATTTGTTGCAGGTGGAGTTGGTACAGCTCCAATATGTCCTCAAATTAGATGGTTATACGATAGAGGCATTGACGTTGATGTAATCGTTGGAGCTAAATCTAAGGACTATGTAATATTAGAAGACAAAATAAGAAAATATGCTAAAAATGTATATATAGCTACTGATGATGGTACTTATGGTTTTAAAGGTCTTGTAACAGATAAAATTGTAGACCTAATAAGTAAAGAAAAGAAGCACTATGATCAATGTGTAGCTATAGGTCCTATGATTATGATGAAATTCGTCTGTCAAACTACTAAAAAATATAATCTTCCAACTACAGTGTCTTTAAACCCTATTATGGTTGACGGAACCGGAATGTGTGGAGCATGTAGAGTACACGTTGGAAATCAAACAAAATTTGCATGTGTTGATGGCCCTGAATTTGATGGTCACCTTGTAGATTTTGATTCAGCTATTCAAAGACAAAGACAATTTAGAGAAAATGCCAACAATAAGAGAGCTGTTATTCAAAGTCACAAAGATGGGCACATTTGTAATTTAGATGAAGCTATTATAAAACAACACAAGGATATTGAACTAGAAGAAAAACTCACAAAAAATGAACATCTTGAAGACATTCCTGTAACTGAAAAAATTGACAGATTTACACGTATACCTGTTTCAGTACAAGAACCGGATGTTAGAAATAAAAACTTTGACGAAGTTTGTTTTGGCTATACTGAAGAAGAAGCTATGCGTGAAGCTAAGCGCTGTTTAAACTGTAAAGTTCCTCACTGCATTGCAGGATGTCCCGTATCTATAGATATCCCTGGATTTATAAAGGAAATTGCCAATGGAAACTTTGAACAAGCTGCAAAAGTTTTAGCTCTTTACACTGCTCTGCCAGCAGTTTGTGGTAGAGTTTGTCCACAGGAAACTCAATGTGAAGAAAAATGTATCCTTGGAAATAAAGGTGATGCAATTGCAATTGGTAAACTAGAAAGATTTGTAGCAGATTATGCTAGAAGACATAAAATAAAAATTTCTGAAAAACCTGAACAAAACGGACACCAAGTTGCTGTTGTAGGCGCAGGTCCTGCAGGTCTTACTTGTGCTGGAGAACTTGCTAAAATGGGCTACACAGTTAAAATATTTGAAGCCTTACAACAACCTGGTGGAGTATTAGTTTATGGTATTCCTGAATTTAGACTTCCGGATAGTGTTGTAAATTCAGAAGTTAAAAACTTAACTAATCTTGGAGTTGAAATTGAAACAGACGTAGTTGTTGGAAAGACTATTAAAGTTGATACTCTTTTAAACTCAGGATATGAAGCAGTTTTCATAGGCTCAGGTGCAGGACTTCCTACATTTATGGACATACCTGGTGAAAATTTAAATGGTGTTGTATCTGCAAATGAATTTTTAACAAGAAATAACTTAATGAGATCATTTGAGCAACAATATGACACTCCTGTTAACGTTGGAAGTAGAGTAGCTGTAGTTGGCGGCGGAAACGTTGCAATGGACGCTGCAAGAGTTGCTAAAAGACTTGGCGCTGACGTATCAGTCCTATACAGAAGAACTGAAAAAGAACTTCCTGCAAGACTTGAAGAAGTTCACCACGCACAGGAAGAAGGCATTAAATTTGAAACTTTAACTGCCCCTATTGAAATTAAAGGCAGTGAAGACGGATGGGTTAAATCTGTTGTATCTGTTAGAAATGAATTAGGTGAACCTGATGAATCAGGAAGAAGACGCCCTGTTAAAGTTGAAGGCTCTGAATTTGAAGAAAATTTTGAAACTGTTATAATGGCACTTGGTACAAATCCAAATCCATTAATCTCTCAATCTACTAATAATTTAGAGACAAATAGCAAGGGATGTATTCTTACAAATGAACTGGGACAAACTTCTAGAAAAGAAATATTTGCCGGTGGAGATGCGGTTACCGGTTCAGCTACAGTTATACTGGCAATGGGTGCCGGAAAAACTGCCGCAGAAGAAATAGACAGATATATTAGAAATAAATATAATTAATTAAAAAAGCAGCCCTGTGTTTTAACGCAGAGCTGCTTTTAATGTAATAACTTAAATACTATTTTTTATTTTTATCTCCATTCCTCTATCTAAATCATTAGTTACTATTTTTCCCTCTACTACAAGTTCATTTAATAATTCTTTAATTTTATCTTCATCTTTAAAGACTTCTGTTAACTCTACAAAAAATACTCTCTCATATTTTTCTATAAATTTAAAAAGTTCTTCACTATTTAAAACTACTTCCCTTTTTGTCAAAGTTGAATCACTTTCCTCTATAAATTCAATTAACTCCTCTAGTGACTTGTACCCTGTTAAAATTTTTTCTCTTCCGCTTTCTTCAACGTACATAAAGTTAGGATAACTTGTAAATCTTCTATCAAAGGTACTAATCCTATCTTCTAAGAATTCTTCAGCCGCCCCATTATTTAAGTTTTCTAAAAAATCTTCTCTATTAATTCCCACATTTTTTGCAATTTCAACTTGTACTGACTCTTCCATTGTATTTAATCCATCTAGTAAAGTTGCCTCTCTTAACTTTCTTAAATACTTATTTGCAAGCTTTTCATCAGTCATTCTAGCAGCTACAAAGGCAGTATTTATTATATAAGTACTTACCTTCTCCCTAGACAGTAACTTTGGAGGATGGTTCATTATTGGCATATGGTGCATATAATAACCTCCCTGCCACAATTGGAAAAGTATTTTATTTGCAGTCTCCTCTGAATCCTTATCCTTCATATTCATTGGAAGTATGTCGTGATAGTCTGCAATTAATCCACCCATAATATTATATATTTCAATTTGTTCCCCATATATGTAATCAATGGCTCTAAGTACTTTTTCTTCTCCATAAGACCATGGACACACTACATCTGAAAATACAAAAAGTTTCATTTTCTTCCTCTTTTCAATTATATTTTATATTATACTCATTGTATTATAAGAGTATTTAAAAATAAAGTTTTAAAAAATAAATAAATTTTTATTTAAAATATTCACTTATTAAGTGCAAACAGCTATGTTATCCCATTTCAGCCCTTTACAACATATTGTGCCTTTTTCTTTAAAATTATTGAACTCAACCACAATATGTTGTATACTATTAATTACGAAGAAACATATAACTAAAGGATATATTCTAAAAGGAGAAGGGATTTAATGATGGAAGTAATTAAGAGGAATGGCGACAAAGTTCCTTTCAATATTAACAAAATTGAAATTGCTATTGAAAAGGCTATGAATTCAAGCAGTGGTATATTTGTTAATGGACAAGCAAAACAAATTGCAACTGAAATTGAACGCTATGCACAAGAATCAAATGAAGCGTTAACTATTTATGACATAGAAGACAGAGTCTACTATAAATTAATTGAAAATGACAATCCTGCAACTGCAAAAGCTTATGAAAATTATAAAGCTGTACAGGCATTTAAAAGAGAACAAAATACTACTGATGAAGAAATCCTAGGGCTGATAAATCAAACTAACGTTGCTGTAATGGATGAAAACTCTAACAAAAATCCGGTAATTGCATCAACACAAAGAGATTTAATCGCAGGTGAAGTATCTAAAGACATTGCCAAAAGAAAAATGATACCTGCAGATTTAGTTGAAGCTCATGATTATGGTGCTATACATATCCACGATCTTGACTATATTATTCAACCAATATTTAACTGCTGTCTAGTAAATATTAAAGATATGTTGGACAAAGGTACTGTTGTAAATGGAAAAATGATTGAAACACCTAAATCTTTCCAAGTTGCATGTAATGTAATGACACAGATAATTGCTCAAATTGCTTCAAACCAATATGGTGGTCAGTCAATAAATGTATCTTTCTTAGGAAAATACTTGAGAAAATCCTATGAAAAAAACTTGAATTTGGCTATTGAAACACTAGGTGACGTTGAACTGGCTGAAAAAATGGCACAAAATATGACTAAAAAAGATTTGGAAAGTGGTATTCAAACTATCCAATATCAAATAAATACACTTATGACTTCTAATGGACAAGCTCCTTTTGTAACTTTATTTATGTACCTAGAAGATAATGATCCATATATAGATGAAGTTGCACAAATAATTGAAGAAATATTAAAACAGAGAATACAAGGTATTAAGAATGAATCTGGCGTCTACGTTACTCCAGCTTTCCCTAAATTAATATATGTATTAGATGAAAATAATATTAAAAAAGACTCTAAATATTACTATTTAACAAGCCTTGCAATTAGATGTACTGCAAAGAGGATGTACCCTGACTACATTAGTGCAAAGAAAATGCGTGAAAACTATGAAGGAAATGTATTTGCACCAATGGGCTGTAGAGCTTTTCTACCTCCTTGGAAAAATGAAAAAGGTCAATATCAATTTGAAGGAAGATTTAACATGGGAGCTTGCTCTATAAACTTACCTCAAATAGGTATCTTGGCAAATGGCGATGAAACTAAATTCTTTGATATTCTAGAAAAGAGACTTGACCTTGTTAAAAGAGTTGGCTTAATCAGATATGAACACTTAAAGACAGTTACTAGTGACTCATCACCTATCCACTGGCAACACGGCGCCATAGCTAGACTTGGCAAACACGAATCTATTGCTCCTCTACTAAAGGGTGGGTACTCTACAGTATCCCTTGGATATATAGGTATGTATGAAGCTACTATTTTAACAAAGGGAGTTTCACACACTGACCCTAAGGGCTATGAATTTGCCATGAGAATAATGGATCACTTAAATGCTGCTGTTAATCGTTGGACTGAAGAATATGGAATAAAATTCACACTATACGCTACTCCAGCTGAAAGTTTAACTCATAGATTCTGTCAAATAGATAGAGATAGATTTGGAATTATTGAAAATGTAACTGACAAGGGATACTATACTAACTCATTCCACGTAGATGTAAGAGAAGAGATTTCTGCATTTGAAAAATTTGCCTTTGAGTCAAAATTCCAAGACAAGTCTCTAGGTGGATGTATCTCCTATGTTGAAATTCCAAACATGGGACACAATTTGGAAGCTCTTGAAACTATTGTAAAATTTATTTACGACAATATTCAATATGCTGAATTTAACACTAAAAGCGACTACTGTGCTGAATGTGGATTTGATGGAGAAATTAAATTAAATGAAAGTGGAGATTGGCAATGTCCTCAATGTGGAAATACTGACAAGGCAACTCTTACAGTTGTAAGACGTACTTGTGGCTATCTTGGAGAAAACTTCTGGAATGAAGGAAGAACCAAAGAAATAAATGACAGAGTACTTCACATCTAATGAGATACGGTCAAATTAGAGAGTATGACGTTGCCAATGGCCCTGGAGTTAGAACCAGTTTTTTTGTAACTGGTTGTACTCACAAGTGCCCTGACTGCTTTAATGAAGAATATCAAGATTTTAATGCAGGCAGTATTTGGACTGATGAAGAAACTAAAAAAATAATCGACTATTTAAATGAAGATGTTGTTGAAGGACTTACCATATTAGGTGGTGAGCCCTTCCAAAATTCTCCTGACTTAATAAAAATTTTAAGAGAAATTAAATCTAAAACCAATAAAAACATTTGGATTTATTCAGGCTATACCTATGAACAAATCCTACAAGATAAAATAAAAGCTGAACTCTTATATCTCTGCGATATTTTAGTTGATGGTTTATTTATAAATGACTTAAAAGATTTAAAACTAAAATTTAAAGGTTCATCAAATCAAAGAATAATAGATCTTAATAAGAGCACAGTAGATAATATAGTACTATGGGACAAATAAAAAATCTCTATAAGTGAAATTACTTATAGAGATTTTTTACTACTAAATTTATTCTTTTTTCATAAACTTCAACTCTTCTCTATCTTTTCCAAATTTTTTACGCTTTGATGTTAAATTTTCTACTTCTATTTTATATACATCAGTTTTACTTAATGACGAATCTATTGCAGCTGAAAAATAATCCATCATATCAGGCGTATATTTTTCACAAATAAATCTCAAGGCATTAACTTTTCCAATTTCTTCAGTAACTTTATATATTTTCCCAATTACTATCGCCGAGGAGTACTCGGTAGTATAAATTTTGCTGGTTATGTTGTTTTTGTTCTTTGCAACTTCTTTTAACTCTTCTTCACTAAATAGGTTGGGAACTTTCGCATAGGATACAAATACTGCACTGACAGTATCTCCATCACTTATTAAACTATTTTTCTTTCCCTCTAGCGCACAGTGAAAGTACAATGTGGATTTATCTCTAACTATGGAAAGTGGAATAGAATAAACTCCATCTCCCTCTCTTAAACTAAGCACTCCATATTGAGAATTATCAATTACTTCTTCTCCAAATAGAATGTCCATTTCTCTATCTTTTCTTCTCATAGCACTCCTCTTTAAACTATTAGTTATTGAAAAATACTTTGTAGGCCTTATATGTCATATATGCATCTGCCTTTGATGCCAATTCTACAGGAGCGTGCATTGAAAGCATAGCTGTTCCCATATCTACAACCTCTGCACCATATTCAGCTAAGATATATGCAATTGTGCCTCCGCCTCCCTGGTCTACTTTACCAAGTTCGCCTGTTTGCCAAATTACACCGTTGTTGTTAAACATGTCTCTAATTTCAGCTAGAAACTCTGTATTTGCATCATTGGAACCACTCTTACCTCTAGCTCCCGTATACTTTGCCATTGATATTCCATATCCTACATAAGCTGCATTTTTTTCATCAAGCACTTCTTTATAACTTGGATCCATTGCCACAGTTACATCTGCTGATAGTACTTTAGAATTTGCAAGAGCACGTCTTAATTTTATATCTGAATACTCTTTTTGAGTGTTTAGTATTTCTGCTATAAAGTTTTCAAAAAACTTAGCTGACATAGATGTATTTCCAACAGAGCCAATTTCCTCTTTATCTACAAAAAGTCCCACTGTGGAAATTTTAGGATTTTCTACAGTTAAAATAGCTTCTAAATTTGCATAGGAACAAATTCTATCATCATGACCATGAGCTGCTATCATAGCTCTATCAAATCCAACATCTCTTGCCTTAGTTGCAGGAACAACTTCAAGTTCTGCAATTAAAAAATCTTCTTCTTTTATAGAATACTTTTCATTTAAATATTTTAAAACAGCTTTTTTTATTGGGTTTTTTTCATCAGATATTCCATAGCTACTGTGTCCAACTACAATGTTTAAAGACTCTCCTGTCACACCTGCTGCCAATGATTTTTTATTTTGATCAGCGCTTAAATGTGGAAGTAAATCATTAATATAAAACACAGGATCACTTTCATCTTCTCCAATTTTTATGTTAATAGTTTCATTTTTTTCATTAATTACTATTCCGTGTATTGCAAGAGGTATAGTAGGCCATTGGTACTTTTTAACTCCTCCATAGTAATGAGTTTTTAAAAGAGCAAGCTCTGAATCTTCATATAGAGGTTTTTGCTTTATATCAAGTCTTGGAACATCTATATGAGAACCAACTACTCTCATTCCATCTTCTAAGTTTTCTCCCATTACAAAGAGAATAACTGATTTATTTTTGTTGTTGTAATATATTTTATCTCCCTGTTTAACTTCACTTTTCACTGCTTCTTCAAAGGGAATAAATCCACTTTTCTCAGCTTTTTTTATTATATAAGAACAGGATTCTCTTTCAGTCTTTCCCTCATCTAAAAAATCTTTGTAACCCTCACAGTAGTCAAAGATATTATCATACTCTTTTTTGTCTATTAATTGCCAAATAGATTTTTGTTTTAGTTCCAAATCTTCTAAATTCATTTTATCACTCCTCATTAAACTAAATTTTATCATAGCCATCTTTCTTTGTAAAACTTGACTCTATAAATAATAATATTCATATTTTATTAACTTTGTCTCTTTTTAAGATGTATAATTGCATTATTATAGAAAGGAAGTTTGCTATGTTTGAAAAAGTAAGTTCTGAAGAGTTTAATGAATATTTTTATACTGAACCTTTTGAGTTAGATGAAAATGATTTTTCAAAACCAAAGTGCATTAAAGTAAAACACTCACCTAATACACCGGAATTACTACTGGAAAATTTAATCTCCAATAATATTTACATTCAATATATTCTTGCCTATTTCTTAAAAGAATATGAATTTCACAATTTAAACTATGCACCTAATATTCAAATTTTAAATTATAGACACTTACCAGAATATTTTTCTTACCTCTTTAAAAATATACGAGTATATGATGACACAATACTGGTAAAAAATCTCTCAGAAAAATCTATATTTATCTATAAAAGACTTCTAAAGCAAAATAAAATTAATAAAAATATTGTAAAATATATTTTAGAAAGTGAATATATAAATCCAGTTGTAAATGCACCTTGTGAGTGGTATATTTTTAAATCTGATGAACCTGCAGAAAATGACTACATTAATGAAATAAGAGAAGATGATTTTTTTAATATGTTAATATCAAATATTTCAAAGCCCTTTGAATATAATACTTTTGACGTTTTAAAAAATATTGAAACTTTAAATACAGATAAAACTATTTTAGCACTTTCAAAACTATATAAAGTTGGAGCCATGAAATTTAAAGTTCAAAGAGAAACAAAAGACTTACTCTCTTATGTTCATATATTTATAGGAAAAAAATAAGGATAGTAACTAGACTATCCTTATTTTATATACTTACTTCCCTCTCTTATGCTTAAAGGGTTCATATTGTCTTTATATTTTTCTATAAAATCTAAAACCCACTTCTCATTTGTCTTACTATACTGTCTAAGCGCCCATCCAATTGCCTTATTTATAAAAAATTCACTTTGCCCTAAATTATTTATAATTATTTTTTCTAAAAGTTCAGTGTCTGTTTTTCCTTTTCGTAACAATTGGTGGTCAATGGATATTCTTCTCAGCCAAATATTCTCGTCTAAACTCCACTTTAATATTAATTCATTGTGTTCAGGATACATAGATGCCATTTCACCAACAATTGTATCTAAAAAATCTATAGTATCCCACCAAGATTTTTTAAGAATTAATTCTTTAATTCTATAAATATCATCAAATTTATAAAACTTTTCCATCATTTTAAGATAGTCATTGGCAATGTACTGAAATTCTCTATATTCATTTTCCCAGCAAAGTTCTACAAATCTCCAGTCTATCTCTTTCTTTGATTTAAGTTCTTTTAAAAAATCTTTGCTTAAATCCCTTCTATCTTTAGATTGAATTCCCAAAAATTCAAATTTATTTTGCATATACTTTGCCATTGGAATACTTTTTTCTTCATTTCTTTTTGAAGTGATATTATCAAAAAACTCTTTATATTTTTCTACATTATCAGTACCTTGCAATGTCAAATACACCCACTATCTTTTTACATTTTTTACATAGATATGCATTTTCTATTCTTGTTGTCCCTAAAACGAAATTATTTTTTCCAATTGGAACTCCACTAGTACGCACCTTTAAAGTAATGGTGTCCTCTTTAACTTCTTCCTCATTGTACCAATATACATATATGGTATCTGCAAATATTCCACCTTTTTCCATTTCACTATCACAAATTGGACACTTCATTTACTTCACCTTAATTTTCATAAACTATTTCACCTTTACATATTGTATAGTGAATTTTCCCAGGTAAAGTTTCTCCAATGAAAGGAGAGTTTTTAGATTTAGACTTAAATTCTTCTACTTTATAACTTTCCTCTGGATTAAATATTACTAAATCTGCAGGTCCACCTTCTGCAATATAGCCGGCTTTTAAATTGTATAACTCGGCAGGATTTATTGTCATTTTTCTTAACAAGTCCATTAAAGTTAGATGTCCCTTTTCAACTAGTTCTCTTATTCCAAGACCCAGTGAAGTTTCTAATCCAATTATTCCACTTGGAGCTTTAGAAAGTTCTACGGCTTTTTCCTCTTTTGTATGGGGAGCGTGATCTGTTGCAATTATTTCTATAGTGTTATCTTTTAATCCCTCAATAATCATATCTCTATCTCTTTTACTTCTAAGTGGAGGATTCATTTTTGCAAGTGTACCCTGTTTTAAAATAGCCTCATCTGTAAGTGTAAAGTGATGAGGTGTTACTTCTGCATATACATTTGCACCCATTTTTTTAGCCCAGCGTACAAGTTCAACACTGTTTCCAGAGGAGATGTGCTGAATGTCCACTTTAGCCCCTGTATATAGGGCAAGATTTACGTCTCTTGCAACTAATACATCTTCTGCAATACTAGGACTGCCATATATTCCCAATTCTTCTGAAACGCTTCCATGATTGATTCCATTGTTTACTATTAAACTTGGGTCTTCTTCATGAAAACTTATTGGCACATCAAGGTGAACTGCTCTATTCATGGCCTCTAATATAACTTTTGTATTTCTGTCCGGTATTCCATCATCAGAAAATCCAATAGCACCTGATTTTGTCATTTCTTCCATATCCACTAAATTTTCACCGTCAAAGTTTTTTGTAAGCGTGCTTACGGTGTGCACATTTATTTTTAGTTTTTCTGCCTTCTTTAAAAATTCTTTTAAAATATCTACACTTTCAATTTTAGGATTTGTATTTGCCATACAAATAACACTTGTAAATCCTCCCGCTGCTGCCGATTCACTTCCTGTAGTAAGATCTTCCTTATGTGTAAATCCTGGGTCCCTAAAGTGAACGTGAATATCCACAAGTCCCGGAGCAACTATCATTTTATTTACATCCAGCCCATCTTCATCAAATTTGCCTATTTTTTCTATTATTCCATTATTTATTTTTATATCATAAATCCCATCTAAATTAGATTTTGGATCCATTATATGTGCATTTTTTATTATCATAATCCATCCCTCACTTTTAATATATTATAGTATAAAAAAGAGAAGATAAAAATATCTTCTCTTAAAATTTTTCTATAGTTGCCTTTTCAATTACAACAGGCTCTACAGGCTTATCTCTAAAATCCACGGCAACAGAAGCTATTTCATCTACAACTTCCATACCTTCAAAAACTTGCCCAAAAACACTGTGTTTGCCATCAAGCCAGTACGTTCCACCTAAATTTTCATATGCATTTACAACATCGTCTGAATAACCATTTTCCTCTCCAGCTGATCTCATATGGCGAATTATATCATCTTCTACAGGGCCCATTTGCACTATAAAAAATTGCGAACCATTAGTATTTGGTCCAGCATTTGCCATAGAAAGAGCTCCTCTAATATTTCTGTAATTTAAATCAAATTCATCTTCAAATTTACCTCCCCAAATACTTTCACCACCTGTTCCAGTACCTGTTGGATCTCCTCCTTGAAGCATAAAATTATCTATTACTCTATGAAATATTATCCCATCATAGTATCCCTTTTCAATTAAGCCCTTAAAATTTTCAACTGTCTTTGGTGCCGCTTCTTCAAAAAGTCTTATCTTTATATCTCCGTGATTTGTCTTTAAAATTGCAACTTCTTCACCTTTAATCGGTTCTTTTAACTGTTCTAACATGTTATCCTCCTATTTTTAAATATATTTTAAATAATCAAAATAATTTTGTATTCCAAACGACAAGTACATTATAATAAAAAATACTGTATGAAAAAAGACAAATAGTACAAAATCTTTAATATGCTCTTTTTCTTTAAAGTAACTAACTAACTTTTTAAAAAAAGAAAAAATATGAACTATGTCCCATGAATTAAATCTAATGGCCCTTCCCAGATAGACTCCAATTGAAACTAACAGTATAATAATGACTGCACTCGTCATTAATATTGTCTTTTCTCTTTTCAATAGAACATCAGGGTCAAATAAAATCAAATACAACAATTGAAATACAACTATGTTTAAAAGAGTATTTACAATTCCTGAAAGTGCAAATGATAAAACTGACACAATGTCATACCATACAGGGACCTCTTTTTCATCTACATTTCTATGAGTTAAATTTAGCTCTGTTATTAAATAACCAGAATTTGGAAGTAACAATATCCAAAATGCCATTCCTAAAATAAATATTATTACTGCAATATTTCCAATAAAATTAAGTTCTTTATAAACTGAAAGGCCCACTAATATATAAAAAATAATAACATTTACCACTAATAGTAAAAGTGGTAAAAGAGATAGTTTAAAGTTCCAAATCATCGGTTTAAACAATTTTACACCAAATAGCTTTGGACGCAGAACTATTGTGAGAAATGCAAATACATTTAATAATAATGCTGCAAAAATAATTGTACTCAAATTTATATAGCTCCTCTTAAAATATTATATCTTGTTTAAATTAAAATAACTTTAATATTTAAACTTTCAATTTACTTACTTGTTATATTGTTCAAAACATTTAAAATTCAATTTATAAAACCTTAAAAATATTATTTAAACACTTTTCTAATGTTTTATA
Source organism: Anaerosphaera aminiphila DSM 21120 (assembly GCF_900129925.1). Lineage (GTDB taxonomy): Bacteria > Bacillota > Clostridia > Tissierellales > Peptoniphilaceae > Anaerosphaera > Anaerosphaera aminiphila. The sequence continues at coordinate 101,965 of NZ_FQXI01000005.1, forward strand.
AATCTATTTCTCTATTTTCATTACTTAAAATATATCTGTGAACATCTGCATTTAAATACTCTTTACTTAAGTTAGTTATAAAATCTAATGCTTCATTTAAAGCTTCCAACTTTTCGTCATTTAAAATTTCCATCATTAAAAAAGCATTTTTTGTGTCTTCTTCTATCATTGTCCTCTGTCCATCTCTCCAGTTAAAGCAACGACAAACTGCACCTGCATCATCTTTATAACACAGCTCTCCTTCGTAAGTAGGTTCATTTTTATCAGAACCTATTGCATAGAATTCATCTCCACCTTCTGTAACAGTGAGTTTCATATCTCCAACAAATTTATCTAAATCTTCAGCTCCTGCTGGAATTCCATACCTTAGTGATGCTGAATTATATATGTCCACAACTGCATTTATAGGACCAACTACATTTCCGGTTTCAACTCTTTTTAGCAGAGCTTCTATAGAGCATCTGGCTTTTTTCTTAGTTTTAAATTTTTTATACGCTTCTCTCCACTGACTAACTACTTCATTGTCACTAAATTTTGCCTTACCTAAATACTTTTCAGCTACAGTATTTGACTCAGTAAGTATTTTTTTTAAATCTGAAGGACTTTCACCATTTTTCAGATTCTTAATTAATAGTACGCTCAACTTTGCATCTGGGAATAAATCAAAAAAGCTGTCATCAGCTATAAATTTACTCATTTTACACCTCTTTTATATAATTTACATATATTAAATTATAACATATGAAATTATAAATTCCATTTTATTAAGTTAAACTATATTTTAATTCTATTAAATTACTTGTTTATAAATTACCAAGTGAATTAACTATTCCTAAAAATAATTTATAAACTTTCATACATATATTTTGTATCTTATTTGGTGTAGCCCATTCTAAATAAACAAAAAGTGTAGAAAATATATAATATACTCTCTACACTTTTATTTAAAAATTATTTATATATATATTCTCTTGTCCAAGGAAGTTCATCATTAATGCCCTTTGAAAATAATACTTGATGAATATCTATATTTCCCGATTTAAAAGATCCTGCACAGCCCTGCAAAAAAAGTCTCCACATTCTAATAAATCTTTCATCTTTTGTCTTTCTAATCTCATCTAAATTAGATTCAAAATTATCTGTCCACATTTCAAGGGTTCGGGCATAGTGTCTTCTCAAACTTTCTACGTCTAAAAGATGAAAGTCATTTTCAGCAACTTCAGTTATTATTTCCTTAATCCCCGGAACATATCCTCCTGGGAAAATGTATTTATTTAAAAATATATTATTTGCCCCATCGTTTGGCATAGTTATAGAGTGAGAAAGAGATATTCCTCCATCATTTAAAAGTTCATTTACTTTGGAAAAGTAGTCATTTAAATTTCCCTTTCCAACGTGTTCAAGCATTCCAATACTAACCACTCTGTCAAATTTTTCATTTTTTAAATCTCTATAGTCCATTAATTTTACAAAAACTCTATCTTCAAGCTTGTTTTCCTTTATCCTATCAAGAGTTTTTGTATACTGTTCATCACTAAGAGTAATACCGTAACTCTTAGCTCCATAGTCTCGTGCAGCTCTAATTATAAGCTCTCCCCAACCACATCCAATATCAAGTAATTTTTGATTAGGCTTAATATTTAATTTTTTAAGGATATGGTCTATTTTATTTTCCTGAGCCATTTCTAAAGTGTCGTTTTTATCCTTAAAATATGCACAGGAATAGGTCATTGATTTATCAAGCCACAACTTATAAAAATCATTTCCAATATCATAGTGATAGTGAGCATTTTCTCTACTGTCATGCTTATTGTTTTTTGACTTTATAATTTTTGAAAGTAGTTCGCTTTTTACTCTTATAAAACTGTCCTTATTTTTATATAAATCTACTATTAGCTCTTCAAGGCTTCCTTCAACTTCAATATCTCCGTCCATATACGCCTCAGCAAGAGCAAGTGTTGGATCTTTGTTCAATAGTTCATCTGATATGCTCTTATTGAATTTTACAGTGTATTTTGGCTCTTCACCATTGTAGCTAATTTCTTCTCCATCCCAAAAAATAACTTTAACAGGTTCTTTAAAAGAATCTCGAAAAATTTTCTTTAGTGCAGTCTTTAAAATAGTCATTTTACCGCCCCCATATTTTCTTCATACATTAACTTTTATAGAACATTTAATTTAAAAAGCAACATTTAATAATACAAATAAGTAATATTTTATAGTACCTAAACTAAGCTCTATTAATCAAAATAATAGCTGGATTTTTTCATATAGTGCATATAGAGCACTCCAAATCTATACCTGTATTTCGGCTGCCAAGGTTTTGCACTTCCACAGAAATGTAATATTGCAGTGTTTTGCATAACCCACATTGTATCCATTTCTCCGCCACTTTTAACATAGTAAGTATTGTAATTTCTAGCATCATAATTCCAAATGGCATCTTCAATTTCCATAATATGTGAACCATAGAGTCCATTTAAAACATCTTGATCCGGAAGTACTAACTCCACTTTATGCTCTTTTACATATTTAAACATGTTATTAGAAGAAGTCCTTTTTCTAGCAAGATTTAAATCAATTAATAATACACCTGAATTAAAATATTTATGGTCTGTTCCCAAGCGTATTTTATTTACTTCATCTGATAATCCCGTAGCTCCAGTATGAGAAGCTGCAGCATAAAATTTTCCATTTAAATCCAGTTCCCAAAGTTCACGAACTGGATTTATAACCAGTACATCTGGATCTAAATAAATAACTCTTTTTACAGATTTCGGCAAAATATGTTGAGCTAACAGACGATAGTACATCTCATAAGTGTATCTTCCAACTGTGTAGTCAAACTTAAAATCTTCTTCATTTACTTTTACACTGTGAAGTTCCATATTTAAAGCTTTTAAATTTTTATCTAATGAATCTAATTTTTCTTTTGATATGTGACTATACATAATCCATATACGAAACTTTTCACCCGGGTTGTTAAAAAAAAGAGAAGTTAACATTACTTTAAGTGGAGGTAAATAATTTTCATCTAATGCTACTAAAATATCAATATTTTCCATTGAAAATCTCTCCTTCTGTTATAATATCTAAAATATATTGAAATTTTAAAACTCTTTTTTTATTATATCCCTATTAAGGTCAAGTTCCAAGTCTATACCACTATTTGGATTACTGTAGTTGAGCTTCAAATTTAATATTTTATTAAAAATACACTTTTAAAAGTAAGCTTCAATTTTAAAAGTGTATTTAATTCTACTATATTAAATTATTTAAATAGACCTCACATATTATCCAGCTCATCCTCTACATAAGAGTCGAATAGACCTACATTGTGCAGTATTTTCTTTACTTGGTGAATTGCCTTTTTTTGTTCTATATAACTTTTAACTTTGCTATTTTTACCTTCATCAAGTTTTTCTAAAGTTTTATCTAAGTCTATTATTGTATTTCCTATTTCTTTTAAATTTTCACTTTCAAAATCTTTTAAATCTTCTAGGTTTAAAACTTCATCGTAGATATGGTCATCTTCCAAATCCTCTATTTTGTTACATTTTTTAACTATCTTTTTAATTTCATGAATTGCCTTTTCCTGTTCTATAAAGTGTTTTACTCTTCCCTCTGATTCCTCTAAATCTTCAAAAGTTTTATCAAGTTTAATTAGAGTATCCGCAATTTCATTTAAAGTCTTTGCTTCTTTTTCTTCGTAATTTGACATACTACCATCTCCTTATTTGTTGTCAATCACTCTATTAATATTTATACCCTTAAATCTGCAGTTACTCATAATTCTTTTAATTATTTTAAAATAGAGAAGTAAGCCACAATAGCTACTTCTCTATTTTTTAATTCTATTTCTAATAATTAACAATCTCCTTGGTCAGTTATAATAACAGGACCGTCTTTGGTAATTGCCAACTGGTGCTCATACTGAGCTGATAAAGAACCGTCTTTAGTTCTGGCTGTCCACCCGTTGTCGTCAATTGTCAGTTCATATTCACCCATGTTAATCATCGGCTCTATAGTAAATACCATTCCTTCAACTATTCTAAGTCCTCTTCCCGGTTTTCCAAAGTGCATCACTTGTGGGTCTTCATGCATATTTTTTCCTATTCCATGTCCTACAAAATCTCTAACTACAGAATATCCCTTTGACTCTGCAAAGCTTTGAATTGCATGTCCTATATCTCCAAGTCTATTTCCTATTTTAGCTTGTTCAATCCCAAGGTACATTGCCTTTTTTGTATTTTCTAAAAGGTCATGAGCCTCTTTTGAAACTTCTCCAACTTCATAACTCCAAGCTGAATCTGCAAGCCATCCATCTACATTTACTACCATGTCCACAGTTATAATGTCTCCATCTTTTAAAACATATTCACCAGGAAATCCATGACATATTTCATCGTTTACTGAGGCACAAATGGAGTAAGGATAACCTTCATATCCCTTTTGTTCCGGATATGCTCCTCTTTCTGTTAAATACTCCTCCACAAATCTATCTAACTCTATTGTCTTTATGCCAGGCTTTATTTTATTTCTAAGTTCATGGTGAACACCTGATAAAACTTTACCTGCTGCTATCATCTTTTGAATTTCTTCTTCAGTTTTTATTACTACCATTTCTCATGCTCCTTAATAATATCACATAAATCAGGGTCGTTTTTAGCCCAATCTACAACATCTTCATTTAAATCTATAGCACGTTTTAAATCTACTATAGCACTTTTTCTGTCACCTAAGTTTACCTTAGAACAAGCTCTATTATAGTACAAATTTACACTTTTAGCATTGTAGTGTATTCCCTCTGTAAGTATTTCAACTGCACTTCTATAATCTCTCTTTTCAATATAAGCTGCTGACATATTTAAATATATATAGGAATCCTTTGATTCTTCAAGAGCTTCTTTATAATAACTTAAAGCCTTATTTATATTACCCATTCTTCCAAAAATTACTCCCATATTAAAAAGTGCTCTGAAATAATTGGGATTTATTTCCAAACTCTTTTCAAAAAAGAATTTAGCCTTTTCATATTCTTTAAGTTCCTCATATATTGCACCCATATCATTGTAAGATATGTAATCCATATCATCAAGCTCTACACATTTAGAAAAAAGTTCCAGAGCTTTTTGTTTTTCTCCTACTCTGTCATATGCCAATGCCAAATAATAGTATGCTCTATCATAGTTTGCATCGTATTTTATTGCAAGCTCATAGTATTTAATAGTGTCTTTTATATCTCCTTTTAAGAAGTCATTACACAGTGCTAAGCCGTAGTAAGCACCACTTCTCAAACTATCTATATTTAATATTTTTAAATAAATTTCTCTAGCTAAACTATATTTCTCAAATATTAAATATATATCTGCCATTTCAAAAAGTACATCTATCTTCTGTTCTCCACTACTTGCAAATTTTAAAGCTTTTTCAAAAGAATCAAAAGCTTTTGTATATTCTTCAACAGCCAAAAAATCATTGGCTATTATTATATAGTTATAGTATTTCTTTGATGCCTCCAATTTTTATCCAAACCGCCCTTCCAAATAGATATTATAGCAAATAATTGAAATTGTCACACAATAATAGTTTAAAATAACAATGATTTCAATTTTTAATAAATCCATTTATTGACTAAATTAAAAATTTAAGTTAATCTTTTATTATATAATTTATTTAGTTAGGAGAATTTTATGAAGAAAAAACTATTTAGTTTATTATTGTTATTTACATTGTTACTTGGAATTTCACAACCTACAAATGCTCAAGAGCCAATTAAAATTTGGTTAAATGGAGAATATTTAAAAACTGACGTTGAACCCTATATTGAAAATAATCGCACCTTAGTTCCCGTTAGAGTAATCTCTGAGAACTTTGGATATGAAGTGCTTTGGGACGAAAATTCACAAAAAATAACTATACAAGATGCTGAAGTTCATTTAGAGTTAACTATTGGAATAACTATCGCCAAGGGCAAGTCCATTGACAATAAAACTCTACTTTTAAATTTAGATGAACCTGCTCAAATTAAAAACAATCGAACTTTCGTACCTATTAGATTTATTGCAGAACAATTTGGTGTAAATGTAGATTGGGATGGAGAAAATAGAACTGTAGTAATTGGAGACGGCTACACAAAGCCAACTAAATAAAACTTAGAAGCTTCCCTTATTTAACTATTTAAGTAGGGGAAACTTTTTATACTAAACTTAGAACTGGAGAGTATTAACTTGAGACGTTTTTTATCTTTTAACGATTATTTTAAAAATAAATTTAATGGAAAAGTTGTAAAACTTTCACTAGATGCTGGAAATTCCTGTCCCAATAGAGATGGAACTCTAAGTTTTAAGGGCTGTATTTTTTGTTCAGAAAGTGGCAGTGGCGACTTTGCCGGAAGTAGATTTAAAAGTATAGATGAACAAATTGAAGATCAAAAAAAATTACTGTCTAAAAAATGGAATAGTAATAAGTACATTGCATATTTTCAAAATTTCACTAATACTTATGGCAATATAGAAGAGCTATCTGCTTTATATAACTACGTCATAGATAGAGATGATATAGTTGGTCTTTCCATTGCTACAAGGGCAGACTGTCTAAGTGATAAAGTTTTAAAAATGCTAATTGATTTAAACAAAAAGACATTTTTATGGGTGGAACTTGGACTTCAAACAACTAATGAAGATACTATCTCACTTATTAACAGAGGATATTCACACTATAGCTTTAATGAAAATATTAAAGTTTTAAAAGAGCATGACATAAAATTTTTGACTCACGTGATATTTGGACTTCCCTATGAAAATAAACAGGATATGATTAACACCATTGAATATGTAAAGGATATTCACCCCTTTGGTGTTAAAATCCACTCCCTATATATTCAAAAAAATAGTCCTCTATATAAATATTATTTAGAAAACAACTTTCCTCTTTTAGAAAAAAATGAGTATGTTAAGCTAGTTTGTGATGCTATAGATATGCTTCCAAAAGATATTGTCATTCACAGATTAACTGGAGACCCTGACAAAAAAAAGCTAGTTGCTCCAATATGGTGCGCTGACAAATTATCTGTCATATCTTCAATAGACAAAGAACTTAAAAACAGGTGGAACGTACTTAAATAGAACTGACTTCTAAACAACCGGACTTTTAGTCCGTATATTTTAGAAGTCAGTTTAAATTTTAAGCTTTTATTTTTAATGCCCTCATTGAATTTATTACAGCTATTATAGTAACTCCCACGTCGGCAAATACAGCTGCCCACATAGTTGCCATTCCAAAGGCTCCAAGTATTAATATTAAAACTTTTATTCCCAGTGCAAAGATAATATTTTGATATATTATTTTTTTAGTTTCACTAGATATTTTTATTCCCTGAGAAATTTTAGAAATTTCATCTGTCATTAGAACAATATCTGAAGCTTCTATGGCGTAGTCTGAACCAATGGCTCCCATTGCTATACCAACATCTGCCAATGCAAGTACCGGTGCATCATTTACACCATCACCTACAAATGCAACTTTTTTCTTTGCATTTTTTAAAACATCTTCAAGTTTACTTACCTTCTCAGCAGGAAGTAATCCGCCAAAGTAATTTTTAATTCCAACTTTTTTAGCTACTTCCGATACGTTTTTTTCAGTGTCTCCTGAGAGCATAGTCAATGTGATACCCTTGTTTTCAAGTTCTCTTAAGTCCACTTCAATATTTTCTTTTAATTTGTCAGAAACTATAATTTCTCCTAAATACTCATCATCTTTTGCCACATACACTCTAACTCCCAGTGAGTCATTTGTTAAAGGCATTTCTATATTATTTTCAGTTAAAAGTTTTTTATTTCCAACTAAAATCAAACTTCCATTTAATTTATAGCTTACACCTTTGCCTGCCACTTCAAGAAAATCTAAAATTTCTGCACTTGTATCTAAATTGTGAGCTCCACTTGCTATTGCTCTTGCAATTGGATGCGTTGAATTTTTTTCACCTATTGCTGCCAATCTTAAGAGCTCATCTTCTGAAATACTTGATGCCGTGTTAATTTCCGCTACCTTAAAGACACCTTCTGTTATAGTTCCAGTCTTATCAAATACAATGTCGCTTAGTTCTGAAAGTGCTTCTAAATAATTTCCACCTTTTACAAAGATACCCGCCTTAGATGCTGAACCTATTCCTGCAAACATTCCTAGAGGAACTGATATTACAAGTGCACAAGGACAAGATATTACTAAAAAAGTACACGCTCTAAAAAGAGCTTCTTTAAATTCCAATATGCCAAATATTGGAGGAATTGTTGTAATTATTACAGCTAATAAAACAACTATTGGAGTGTACACTTTAGCAAACTTTGTAATAAATTTTTCAATTGGTGCCTTTCTAGTATTTGCATTTTCAACTAAATCTACAATTTTTGAAATTGTCGTATTGTCGTAAGTGCTCTCTACTCTTACTTTTAATAGAGCTTCTTTATTCACACAACCGGAAATTATTTTCATTCCCTCTTCAATATACTGTGGAATTGACTCTCCTGTTATTGCCGAAGTATCTACTAATCCTCCTCCACTTAACACAACTCCATCTAGAGGAACTTTTTCACCAGGTTTTACAAAAATAATATCTCCAAGTTTAACTTCCTGAGGATCCACTGCTACTACTTCATCTCCAATTAATAAATTGGCATAGTCAGGTTTTAATGAAAGGGCCTCTGAAATAGAATTTCTGGATTTTTCAAGTGCAATGTCTTCAAACATTTCTCCTATTTGATAAAATAGCATTACAGCAACTGCCTCCGGATACTCTCCTACTACAATTGCCCCTATAGATGCAATACTCATTAGAAATTCTTCATCAAATATTTCTCCACTTAATATATTTGTAACCGCACTTTTTAATACGTCAAATCCAACAATTAAATAAAGTGCTAGATATATTACAATTTTTATATTGTTATCTATATTTAAATTTATATTTACTACGAGTAAAGCCAGTATAGCCACAAATTTAATAATTTCATTTTTGTGCTTTGCAATATTAAAATTCTTGTTTTTCTTCTCTTCAAGAGTTTCTCTAACTTCTACACCCGGTTCAAACTTTCTTACTATATCATCAACAGATTTAAAAACCATTTCTCTATCTGTTCCCGGAACTAGTGAAATATTATATTTTTCAGTGGAAAAATCAAAGTTAGCATCATCTACTCCTTGAAGTTTCTTGGTTTCACTTTCAATTTTTTGAGCACAATTGGCACATGTTAAGCCCTTTAAAAAAATAGTGTATTCATCGTAAATTTTAATGTCGTGATTGTGACCGATATGTTTTAAGTGATTCGAGACACCGCTTAGTACATCTGAGCCCGAAAGTGAATTTTCAGACTCTAAAATTATGTCATCTCCTGTACTATAAATTTTTAAAAGTCCAAGGATTTTATCTTTATGTTTTATTAAATCATTTTTACACACCGGACAATCTAGTCCTTTAATTAAATATTTCATAATTATTCTCCTATACATTATGTAATTAAACCTTAATCATATGTTTATATGATTACTTATTCATATCTTAATTAAAGTATATGCCCATATGCTCATTTTGTCAAGAGAAAATAAAAAGCCTCCAACTTTTTAAGATTGAAGGCTTTCATTTCCAATATTACATTTTAAATTTTCCTATTTCTAAATAGTTTTCTTCGTCTTTTAAGCTTAACTCCCACTTCCCATACATCCCTATAGATTTTGCCATCTCTTCAAAATAAAACATTACAACACCTATATCCACAAGGGCGTGATTGTCATTTTCAGATTTCACCATATATAAGTACACATACTCATCTCTTATTACAAATCTCCAAGGTTGAAGATTTTTATAACTAGGAGCAAATCTAACTGAAGAAAATATATTAAACAGTCCTCTACTGTATAATTCATCTATACTAACTTTTTGACCAACTTCTTTGGAAAAAACTATTTCCTGCACTTCAAGCCTAGAGCTAAACGCCTCAGGAACTAATGGTTTTTTACCTACGGGATATCCAAAAGCAACTATATATTTTACTTTATCTCCACTTTCCCCAAATAGTTCACTTCTAACCTTACTATCGACTTCATCTACCGTTATCCAGCATGTAGCTAAATTTAAATTTGTAATTTGTGTATTTAATTTTTCAAGATAATATCCCACATCTAAAAGTGTTTCTCTATCGTCATTTTCAGCTATAAACGCCACATAGTGAGGGGCTTTTATCATAACTCCACCATATCCAGCTTTGCCAATAAGTCCATTGTAAATTTTTAGCCCATCTTCATATATTTCATAATTTACATCTTCTTTTTCATCATTTATTTTTGAAATATAAGATTTAATTGTAGTCATAAATTGACTTGGAATTGCATCATCTTTAAACTCTCTAACTGAACGTCTTTTTTGTAAAAAACTGGTCATAACCATAATATTTTCCCCCTAAAATTTATTTTGAAAGTATAAGCTAAGAAATGGATATAGCTTATAGTGAACAATCAAACTTGAAACAATGCCAATAATAATTCCTGCAAGAACATCAGTAGGATAGTGCACCGCTAAATATATTCTTGAAACAGCTACTAATATGGCAACAAACATAATTAATAAAGAAAATGCCGGAAAGTTTAAGGCAATTATAGTACAAACTGAAAAACTCGCCGCCGAGTGCCCTGATGGAAAAGAATAATCCCTTAAATCTATACCATATGTATTTAAATTTTCTAATATCCAATAAGGTCGATTTCTAGAAAAAGTTCTCTTCAATATTTGAACTACAATCGTAGAAACTCCTAAAGCAAGGGCTATTTCAATACCTAAACTTCTCATATTATTTCCGAGCAGTATCAATACTATGACAAGACCAATTAGAAAAAATGGTCCTCCCAAATTTGTAATATAATAAAATAAAAAGCTAAAAAACTTATTATTCATTTTTTTATTTATTAAATTAATAAATAAATTGTCAAATAACTTAAATGGATTTTTCATACACTACCTCTATGTAGAATTATATAACAATAATTTACTTTTATAAAGGAATCTGCAAACTATTTTTATCATTATAACATTTCATTATTTAAAATCAATTGAAATTTATAAGTTTAATCTATAGAATGTCTATGGAGGAATTTTAAATGAACCTTACCAATGAACAATTAAACACGATTAACCATATAAATGGACCGGCTTTAGTATTAGCTGTCCCCGGAGCTGGAAAGACAACTATGCTCATATATCGAACTATGAACTTAATTAAATCAGGAGTAGACCCAAGTAAAATTTTAACTATTACTTTTTCAAAAGCATCTGCACTAGATATGCAAAAAAGATTTAAAGCTCTATTCCCCACATTTAATAGACCACTTAAGTTCTCCACAATTCATGCTTTTTGCTATCAAATTATTCTTGAGTATTCAAGGCTCAGAGGAAAAAAATACACTCTTATAGAAGATAGCTCCACTGGAAAATATGAACTTTTAAAGAGAATATACTATGAAGTAAATTCAAAAAATGTAACTGAAGAAAAGCTTGAAATAATAATCAGTCAAATTTCCTATCACAAAAATTCTCTTACTAATCCCAAGGATTCAAAAAATGAAATACCTAATTTTTGTGAAATATTTAATATTTATGAGGACTACAAGGAAAAAAGAGGCTTAATAGATTTTGACGACATGGTTATTTTAGCTTTAAAAATACTTAAAGCTGATCAATACATTAGGACTAAGTTTAAGTCAAAGTTCGAATACTTTCAAATTGACGAAGGGCAAGATACTTCTATTTCTCAATTTCAAATAGTTGACTACCTCTGCTCACCTAACAATAATTTATTTATTGTAGCTGATGACGATCAATCTATATATAGTTTTAGAGGCGCTGACCCCGCTTACCTGTTGAACTTGAAAAAAGTTTACAAAGATCTTAAATTATACTATTTGCAAAATAATTTTCGATCAACTAAAAATATAGTAAACACTTCTAACTTGTTTATAAGTAATAATACATCAAGATTTAAAAAAAATATATCTACAACTAACAGCTATAAAGAGCCTGTAAATATTATTATTTTAGAAAATAATGACGAGGAATATGAATTTATCTACAAAAAAACTCAAGATGACCCTTCAAAAACTTATGCGGTCATATATAGAAATAACCTCTGTGCCTTAGGTCTGGTAGAATACTTAGAGAGAAGAAATATTACATTCAACATTAAAGACAACAACATGAAATTCTTTAATCACTTTGTCTTAAAGGATATTTTAAATATAATTAAATTTTCTGAGGATACATCTGATATTAATACTTTTTCTACTTTTTACTATAAAATAAAGGGCTATATTTCCAAGAAACACATTAGCTACTTAAAAACTCACAGTGGAAAAAATGTGTTGCGAGTTCTATTAACCTATCCCGGGCTTCCCAGTTACTATAAAGACAACATTGCAAGCTTAATTTCAAATTTTAAAACACTAAGCCAACTGTCTATTTACAAAAAAATAGACTATATACTGGATACTCTTGAATATGACGAATATTTAAAAGACAGTGCAAATAAATTTGGATTTAACTATAAGTCCCTTAGAGAATACAGCCACTATTTAAAATATATAGCAAAAGATGAAAACACTTTTGAAGGACTACTTGGAAGATTAAAGCACTTGGAGTTTTTGATGAAAGTTCCTAAAAATTCACAGTCCAATATTGCCCTTTCCACAATTCACTCCATTAAAGGTCTTGAATTTGACAGTGTCTTTGTTATTGACTTAGTTGAAGGCGTACTGCCCTCAAACAAGTCTCTTGAAAATGACAACTCACTTCTTGAAGAAGAACGGCGCCTTTTTTATGTTGCAATGACCAGAGCTAAAGAAGACTTGTATTTAATCTACCCTAAAGTACACAACGGCGAGAATTCAGAAATGAGTCGATTTTTAATAGAACTATCCAAATATTAAAATACTAGAGGATTACTCTAGTATTTTTTCATAGGCAAATCTCTTTCCCTCAACATCTAAATAAACTATTCCACAATACTTATAGTTAATAGAAGTTAAAAAGTTCTGCATTTTAATATTGTCTTCATGAGTGTCTATTTTTATACTTTTAATGTTGTCAGCTTTTGCCATGTTCTCACCTTCCAAAAACATTTTCTTTGCATATCCCCTATTCTTCTTTGTAGAAAAAGTTGCAACTTTATGAATTGAATAGTATTCCCCATTAGTAATCCAACTTCCACTATAGATTTTGTCATATTGTGGATCATGACCTCCAATTCTCACAGTGGAAACCAATTCTCCGTCTTCTAATATGTATATATCCGAAAGATTTTCAATTATTTCTCTATATTTTGGCTGTTCATCTTCTTGCCACTGATTTACCTCATCTCTTTTTAAACTTTCTGAGCCATCTAAGTACATTTTATAAATAATATCTGCATCTTTAATTTCTGCTTTTCTAAATTTCATAGCATCCTCCTAAGTATATTCTACATATATAAAGTAAATATTCAATATGCTATAATTTAAAATGGTGATTTTAATGAAATATGAAAATATTCAAGAGGCCATATTTTTAAATAGGCCAAATAGATTTATAGCAATGTGTTTAATAAACGGAATTGAAGAAAAAGTATACGTTCCAAATACAGGTAGGTGTAGGGAACTTTTTATAAGCGGAAGTAAAGTATATGTATCTAAGTCAGAGAACCCTGACAGAGTTACGAAATACACATTGACCTCTGTATACAAAAAGGACACACTTATAAATATTGACTCTCAAGCTCCAAATGCAGTTGTAGAAGAAGCCTTAAAAAACAAGCAAATATTTACAAATTATGACTTTTCAAAAATTGTAAGAGAAAAAACTTTTAATAAAAGTCGCTTTGATATCTACTATGAGTCTGTAAAAGACTCCGAACTAGTTAAGGGATTTATTGAGGTTAAAGGCGTTACTCTTGAAAAAGACAACATTGCCTATTTCCCTGACGCTCCCACTATTAGAGGTTTAAAGCACATAAGAGAACTTCAATTGGCGAAAGAAGAGGGCTACAATGCCCATATAGTATTTTTAATTCAAATGAAGGGTATTAAATATTTTTTACCCAACGTTGAAATGCAACCTGACTTTGGACATGAATTAAATATGGCACAGAAAAACGGCGTTGATATAAGGTGCTTTGACTGCAATGTTAAAAGTGATGAAATCACATTGGACAGTCCCGTTTTATTAGGTGATTTAAGCTCTTTTTAACACTAGATAGACTCTCATGTCAAATTCATTTAAAAACTCTTCTATAGCCTCTTTGGCAACTTCTAAAGCCTCTTCATAGGGGTACCCATAGATCCCTGAGGATATAAGTGGAAAAGCTATAGAACTTATATTGCTTTTCCTTGCAAGTTCAAGAGAATTAATATAGCAACTGTATAGAAGTTCCCTCTCTCCACTTTTCCCTCCTCTGTATACTGGCCCCACTGTATGTATAATGTACTTTGCTTTTAAATTATATCCCTTAGTAATTACTGCCTCTCCTGTTTTACAGTATCCAATACTATTGCACTCCTCTTGAAGTTGCTTTTCTCCTGCTGCCCTAAATATAGCTCCGCAAACTCCTCCACCCATTTTAAGTTCACTGTTAGCTGCATTTACAATACACTCACATGAAAGGCTTAAAATGTCCCCTTCTATAATATTTAACACATTTGCACACCTCAATTTTAATAATTTATTTTAAAGTTTGTACTTTTAATTTTTGACTACTAATAGTATATTACATATAATAAACAAAGAAAAATAATAAAATATTAATAAGGGGAAGATTATTTTGACAAAGTTATATATAAATACAGAGCGAATTTATCTAATGTCTCCTACTGCACATTTTGCCATATCAGCAAATATAAATTTTTCATTTAATGAAGATGATTTTAATCGTTCTATTGAAAAACTTGTTAGCAACAATCCTTCCCTATCATCAACTGTCCAATTTGAAAGTGATGGCAGAGCTTATTTTCTTTTAAATTCTGCCAAAAAAATTCCTATATCAAATACAAATGTAAATATCGCAGAAATTATTAAAAGAGAAGATAAAATACCCTTCTCCTTAAATACTGATAGTTTAATTAGAATATTTACAAATATTCACACTGAAAACTTTGATGTATTATTTTATGTTCACCATCTTTTGTGTGATGGAAAATCCCTACTCTTACTCTTAAATGAGTTTATAAAAATCTATGCTGGTGAAAATACTCATTCTACATTTTTGAGACTGATAAATAATAGCTCTGACTTTCCAAAGAACAGTAAACCCAATATGTTTCAAAATCACAATTTAGATAAAATCAGCAGCCTTTGGAAAAATACATCTAAAGAATTTTCCATACCAAATTATTTAAACCTATTTAACAGCTACCACCAAAAAATACACACTGAGCTTTGTGTTTTGAATTTTAATGAAATAGAAACTCAAATACTACATAAAAATTCCACAATCAATAAAGTTACCATAAGTTCTGCAGTTATATCCGCACTTTTAGTTGCAACAGAAGAATTAAACGAAAAAATAAAGCACAGAAAAATTTCTGTATCTATAGACATTAGAAGAGATTTAAATTTTAATGCTGAGGACTTAATTGGAAATTATATTTCTATTATCTCCTTTAAATATCGCAAAAAATATCCCCTTTGGGAGGATGCTAAAAATATAAATGCAATGATTAAACAAAAACTTGAAAGTTCTAAAGCTAAATTTTTATTTCTACATATTTATGACAGGCTAGACCACTCACTAATTGATTCAATATATTTTAATACCTATGGAACTTTAAATAATTTTGCTGCAAAAAAAGTTGCCCTAGCTATGAATCACTCTAAAAAAGGTAGACAAATTACAATTGCAAATCTTGGTCCAATAGAAAATATTCACATAAACTCTATTAACTTCTTTCCCGCACCTCAAGCTCAATATGAACATATAGTTGGGATTGTTACACTAAATAAAAAAACAAGTATTTCTATTAGAGCAAACGGTAGTTCCCCTAACTTAAATTTACTTAAAGAAGATTCTGAAAAGTTAAAAAAACTACTTTTAAGTTCTTAAAATTTTGCAAATAAAAAAGATCATCTGACTAATCAAATGATCTTTTTTTGGTGCCCAGAGCCGGAATCGAACCAGCGACACGAGGATTTTCAGTCCTCTGCTCTACCGACTGAGCTATCTGGGCAAATGGTGGGCCTTCAGGGACTCGAACCCCAGACCTACCGGTTATGAGCCGGGCGCTCTAACCAACTGAGCTAAAGGCCCTCACCATTGGCGGAGAAAGAGGGATTTGAACCCTCGCGACCCTTACGAGCCCTACTCCCTTAGCAGGGGAGCCTCTTCAGCCTCTTGAGTATTTCTCCAATTACTTTTCGGCTAAGTTGTGACTCTTAGTGCAAATCACTTTTTCTATTATAGTGGATTAAAATATTAATGTCAAGCGATAAAATTATAATATTTATAAATTTTTTAGTATTATTTATTTTGTCTTACTACTTTTGCCGGAGCCCCTACTACTGTAACATTTTCAGGAACGTCACTTAATACAATTGAACCTGCACCAACTTTAGAGTTATTTCCAATTTTTATATCTCCCAGTATAATTGAGTCTGCTCCAATGGTTACATTATTCCCAACTGTTGGATGTCTTTTTACATTTTTTTCATTTCCCGTTCCCCCAAGAGTAACTCCATGGTACATCAATACATTATCTCCTACAATGGCAGTCTCACCTATTACAACTCCCATGCCATGGTCTATAAATAAATTTTCTCCTAGCGTAGCTCCCGGATGTATTTCAATGCCGGTTTTTTTTCTGGACCTTTGTGAGATAAATCTCGCAATAAATTTGTGGTCTTTTTTATAAAAATAATTTGCCAATCTGTGAGATATTCTAGCTCTAATAATTGGATATAGTAACAACGCCTCATAAACTGACTTACAAGCCGGATCTTTTTCATATATATTTTTTGCCTCTCTAATTAGCCAGTTCATAATTAATCCTCATATGGATACAAATCCGTACTTAAATATCTCTCTCCTGTATCAGGAAGTACTGTTACAACCACTTTGCCCCTGCCTAATTTTTTGGCATATTCCAGTGCTGCAAATACATTGGCACCTGAAGATATTCCTGCCAGTATTCCCTCTTTTTTTGCTAAGTTTCTAGATGTCTCATAGGCATCTTCATCGCTCACATCATATATTTCATCAACGTATTTATCATTATAAGTCTTAGGTATGAAATTAGCTGCAATTCCCTGTATTTTATGAGCTCCCGGATTTCCCTTTAACACTTGTGCAGTCTTAGGTTCCACTGCTACAATATTTATGTTTTCTATTTCTTCCTTTAGTTTTTTCCCAATTCCTGAAATTGTTCCTCCTGTTCCAACTCCTGCGACAAAAACATCTATATCCTTAAGTTCATCTAATATTTCAACAGCTGTAGTTTTTTCATGAGCTAGCGGATTAGAAAAATTTCCAAATTGATTTAAAAGATAGTATCCCTTTTCTCTTACCAGTCTATTTGCTTCATCAACTGCACCTTGCATTCCAAGTTTTCCCGGTGTCAATACAATATCTGCCCCATAAGCTGCAAATAATTTTTTCCTTTCAACAGTCATAGAATCAGGCATTACAATTACAATATTAATTCCTAAAACTGCTCCTATCATAGACAATCCTACTCCCATATTTCCACTGGTAGACTCAACTATTGTATCTCCCTTTTTCACATCTCCATTTTCTATTGCATCTTTTACCATTTGATAGGCTGCCCTATCTTTAATAGATCCACTTGGATTTTTTGACTCAACTTTTACATATATATCTGCCATATCTTCACTTACTAAATTATTTAACTTTACTAGAGGTGTATTTCCTATTGTCTCTAAAATATTATTTTTTATCATTTCTTTCCTCCTAAACAAACTACTGTAGCCTTTTATAAATATTCTTAGCTACACATTTATAAATTTTATATTTAAATAAAACTTTAACAAAATAAAAAAAACCTCTCGCCTCATTCAAAGGCAAAAGGTTAACTTCGCGGTTCCACTTTGTTTGGGATAAATCCCATCTCATTTAGACTCAAACAAGTCCTAGCTCTATAACGTAAGCAAACGTATCATCTACTAAAATTTCGAATCAAAGCTCATTAGTGCACTTCAAATATATTTCCTCCAAACTTTTCTCACCACCAAAGTTTTCTCTGTAAGGTAAAACATAATCTACTTTACTAAATCACAGCAATTTAATTTATAATGAATTATAAACTCTATATTAATATTTGTCAATATTAATAATCTAAAATAGTTACAGATGAATCTAAAGAATAAATTACATCTTTGCGCTCAACAATAATTTTAATCTTTTCACTTAACTTTTCATTTGACTTTATACTTTCTAATAGAGCTTTATTTGGATTAATGGCAATTGGGTTACCCATCTTCTTTAACATAGACAAATCTCCTGTTGTATCCCCATAGGCATAGCTTTTCTTTAAGTCTATATCATATTCCTCTATTAATCCGGAAATAACGTTGTTCTTGCTGCTGCTGTCCCACATGGGAATTAGCTCACCTGTAAATTTTTCATCGCTGTCAACTTTATAAACACTACCTCTATAATCTGTAGCTTCATACTTAGCAGCTATTCTTGAAACTAAAAAGTCAGGACTTCCTGAGATAAAAAATATTAAGTGTCCCTTTTCTTTATGCCATTTAAGTCTCTCTCTAGAATATTTATAAACCTGATCGCCACTTGTCTTTATAACTTGATCAGCTATATAGTTTACAAACTTTCTATCTTCACCCTTTAAATTGTCCAAGTATATTGGTGCCAGAGTTTCAAGATACTCTTCATAATCTCCATATCTCTTTTTCCACTCCTCATATACTTTTTTTACATCTGTATACCATAAAGCTCTATCTATAACCTCATAGTCCATAAGCTTTTTAAAATGTTGAATTAATAGAGCTTCTCTATAAATCGTACCATCTATATCAAAAAATGCTCCTATTTTTTTCATAAACACCACCTCAATATTTAAATGTTTTAATATATTATTTTTTAAATTTAAATTATTTTTATTTTAAAGTTTTTTGATTAATTATACCTATACTCTTAATTTTTAATAAAGATAAGAAGATATAATCAATTTTATACCTCTTTTGTTTTAGCTATTATACCACTTAGTTCTTTTTCTTCAATAGTTTTTATATCAAACTCACTTTATACTATAAATATCTAATTAAATAATTAAAATTAAAATATTATTCTTATAATTACCTCATCTATTTTCTTATATACTTTTATAAAAATTTTTATAGCTAATGTTTCAACAATCTCGGCTACTAATTTTTATTTTGAAGAGTATATATATTTATTACATCATTTCAAGAGAGCTTTTAGTGTTAAATTTAAGTTTAAAGCAACAAAAGTAGAGTTACATACCATTTCAAATAAACTCTCTAAAAACAAGTTTAAATCATTTACCTCTAGTCGATTTTATTCTTTTATTTTAACAATTATATATGCTTTCTATTTTAGCACTAAATATTTTATCTTCTCAAAGTATATATTAACTAAAAAATATACAAAAAAAGTCTTACAATCACATTTTTGAAAATGTTTGTAAGACTTTATCTTGGTGCACCGTAAAGGATTCGAACCCTCGGCCTTCTGGTCCGTAGCCAGACGCTCTATCCAGCTGAGCTAACGGTGCATAAAAAAATGGAGCGGAAGACGAGATTCGAACTCGCGACCCTCGCCTTGGCAAGGCGATGCTCTACCACTGAGCCACTTCCGCATGATGTATTTATTAAATTTTCTTGGTGGAGGAGAGTGGATTCGAACCACTGAAAGCTAAGCTAACGGATTTACAGTCCGTCCCCTTTGGCCAACTTGGGTACTCCTCCCTATTTTGGAGCTGGTGAGAGGACTTGAACCCCCAACCTACTGATTACAAGTCAGTTGCTCTACCAATTGAGCCACACCAGCATGTAAATTCATATAAATTAAATTGTTTCGTCAATTTTTTTGGCGACCTGGATCGGGCTCGAACCGACGACCTCCAGCGTGACAGGCTGGCATTCTAACCAACTGAACTACCAGGCCCCATATGTTTCTATGGTGGGCACAATAGGGCTCGAACCTATGACCCCCTGCTTGTAAGGCAGGTGCTCTCCCAACTGAGCTATGCGCCCTTATTTTCTAAGGTAAATTAAGTATATTCACTTTTCAATTTTTCTTTATGTTTTTCTTGGTGACCCTGCCGGGAATCGAACCCGGGATACCACCGTGAAAGGGTGGTGTCTTAACCGCTTGACCACAGGGCCT
>NZ_FQXI01000015.1 GCF_900129925.1 Anaerosphaera aminiphila DSM 21120
ATACTTGTCTTAATCCGATGTTACTGTGTCTTACACGTTGGAGTCTATAGTCATGAATTCTTGTAGTAGGCTGTTTACAACAAGGACAAATACCTGTATTATTAGTAGACTTAATAGAAACTTCTATGGTTTCACTATTTTCTGTTATATTTGTTACAATAATATCTTTAATATTGAGAAGTTTTTGTATATAATTATCTTGCACGTATTTCACCCTTTCTATTTGGTTTAGTCACTTTATATGGTAAAGGATTTTTGGGATACGTGCATTCTTTTTTTGCAAAAAAATAAATGTTGGAGTACTCACCCCAACATTTATTATAGAACCTTTTTTATATGTCTACTACTTAGTAGATAAATTATAATTATTGCAACAAACCACAAGCTAAGTATTCCAAACATTGAGCTGTATCCAACTCTAGCAGAAATTGAGCCGGCAATTATTGAACCAAAGCCCATTCCCGCATCAAATCCCGTAAAAAATGTTGCATTGGCAGCGCCAGTTCTATTAGGCTCCACAGAAATTACAGACAGGGTTTGAAAACAAGTGTGAAGTGCTCCGTAGCCAATTCCGTAGAGAGTTCCTGACATTAAAAATGCTACATAAGTATTTGCATTAGACAAAATTAAAAGTGCTACAATAGACAATACTGCAGAGGGAACTATAACTACTCCAAATCCTCTTTTGTCAATTATACTTCCCAAGAAAGGTCTTACAACTAGCATTCCAACTGCATAAAGGGTAAAGAACAACCCTATATTTGCGATTCCCTTTTCAGCTGCAAGTAGAGCAACAAAAGTTACAATTGCACCATAGGTTGTAGTCACTAAAAACATTAAAAATGCCGGTAAAATAGATTTTTTTTCATAGGGTGATACTTTTTTAGAACTTTTTTCAGTATTTAAAACTTGTTTTGGATAGTCTATTGCAAAGTTCATTAAAAATGCCACTAATACAAATGCTGAGGCAGTTAAGAACATAGTCTTTGTATTAATTGAAAGAGCTATTGCAGGTGCAACTCCAGATGCAAGACTTACTGAAAGACTGAAGTAGGCCATGCCTTTAGGCATATTGTCTTTTTTTATATTGTCAGTTGCAATTGTGTTACTTGCCGTACTTGCAACTCCCCAAGCTATTCCGTGAATAAACCTTATTGCAAATATAATTCCTATGAAAGGTGAGAAGTAAAAGGCAAGGGAAGAAATTATAAGTAAAATTAAACCAAAGTTAAAAATACCCCTTCTGCCAAATTTATCCATTATACTTCCGGAGAAAGGTCTTATAACTAAAGTTGCAATAGTTGCCACTCCGTTTAGCCAACCCAGTATATTATCTGCTCCACCTAGGGAGCTTACATAGGGTGGAAGTGAAGGAGGAAACATCTGCCAGCAACAATAGATTAAAAAATTTATTATTGAAATTAATATAAAGTTCTTAGTCCAAATACTTTGAGATTTTTTAGAATTATCCATAAAATCATCTCCTTATTAGGATTATTTCAAGTAAAAAGTAATTAGTCATATTTATTAAAGTGAATATCACT
Source organism: Anaerosphaera aminiphila DSM 21120 (assembly GCF_900129925.1). Taxonomy (GTDB): domain Bacteria; phylum Bacillota; class Clostridia; order Tissierellales; family Peptoniphilaceae; genus Anaerosphaera; species Anaerosphaera aminiphila. Next base: position 1,545 of record NZ_FQXI01000015.1, read on the forward strand.
GCTTATTAAGTAATTATAAATATCTTGTACTATGGGTATACCCTCTTTTGAATACAACTTATAGATATTTTCACTATTTTCTCCAGGGTAGGAAATTTTATCGTGCCCTTCTACAACTTCCATGCTGTGTATTTCTTCAACCATTTGGTCTATGGAATTTTTAAATACTTCACTTCCAACGAAAAATTCAGGATTTAAAACTATGTATAAAAGTCCAAGTTCTCTACCTTTAGATAGGTCTGAATACATTGAAGAAACGTGTTTTCCAAAAGGTTGACCAAGCAGTACTCCGGCTAAAATATCTACCATCATCATAAGTCCGGAGCCCTTATAGTCAGCAATTGGAAGTAGGGAAACAGCTTCATTTGGATTGGTAGTTACATTTCCATCTTTATCAATTGCAGAATTATTGGGAATGGAAGTTCCCTTAGAGCGTGCATCTAAAACTTTTCCCCATGCTATTACTGTAGTTGCCATATCAAAAATAATGGGACTGCCATTTTTTCTGGGAGCGCAGAATCCTATTGGATTTGTCCCAAAGTAGGGTTCAACACCTCCATACATTACAACCATTGGGTCAGATTGAGCCATTGCAATAGTAATATATCCCTCTTCAGCAGATTTTCTAAGGTAGTAGGAAAGAGCTCCACAGTGCCCTAAATTTTTCATTCCAACTACACCAACGCCTGATTTTTTTGAAAGTGCAATAGCCTTTTTTAGACCTAAGTTTGCAATAAAGTGTCCAACAGCATTGTCGCCATCTAGTATTCCAATGCTGTCACTTTTAAGTTCATAGCTTATATTTGGATTTATGTTGCTTCCACCTTTGGAAATTCTCTCAGCGTAGTATTCCACTCGAACAGCACCATGAGAGTGAATTCCATGAGCATCTGCATATGCCAAGTGATCAGAAACTGCCTCGGCATGTTCTGTAGGAAGTCCGGCAGACATAAGTTTATTTTTAATAAGTTCCTTTAATTCTTCAAAGGACAGTCTTACAACATTTTCTTCTATCATAAAATTCTCCTTTAACTATATAATTACATCACGATTGCAGTCTTTAGAATAGACGTAGCTAAATGGAAGATTGTTTCCTATGGCATAGGCACCTTGTAAAGTATAAGCTCCCATAAATATGTAGTCATCTTTTTTAACTGGAATCCAATTTCCGCCTAAGTTGTACATTCCCTCTCCAGATAGTATGTAGGCACCGTGTTCTTGAATGTGTGTTTCAATGTAGCCATGAGAAGCACTTTGTTCAAAAGACAAAATGTGAAAGTTCATGTCAAAACTCAAATTTTCATTTGCGGGTAGTAAGTTGTAAAATTTTAAATTATCCATACCTTCATAGTAAACAGGCTCCAAGTTTGAAATATTATTATGCACAATTGGAGGTATTTCAAGGTTTGGTGCAGGTATATAGCGCCTCTTGTATAAAAAGCTTTTTGTGATTTCTGAAGAAGTATTTTCAACACTTAAAGTGCTATTGGCAGGGCAGTAGATATAGCTGCCACTTTCTAAAGAAAAATTTTCATCTTGAATAGTTGCTTTTGCACTTCCCTCAATAATAAATAAAAATGACTCAACCCCATATCCACCAAAGTTTTCAAATTTTCCACAAGGTAGAAAATCAACTAAGTAGTCTACAAAACTGGCACCAAGTTTTGGTGAGGAAAGTATAGTTGTATTGCAGTTTGTAAAATTTGGAATAATATTATTTACCATTCCATCAGGGGTTATTAGCGCGTATTCACCTTTTTTAATTATACTTCTTGAATTTAAAAGGTTATTTGGATATCCTACGTTGTTATTTCTAAAGCCCATTTAATCATCTCCTAACAGATTTATTAATACTATTATATCAAATGATAGAGTTAAATTAGTTTAATGTGGAAATAAAGAAAAAGACTTCAATTAAATTGAGGCCTTAGACTGTTGACAAAGTATAAATAAACATAACATTATCTATGTTTTCCATTTGATTTCAAATTTATTTTTTAAATTTTTGGGAGGGCGAAGGAGATTGCGATTTCTCCTCATGCCCTCCCAAATCCTTCCATTACACCTCTGAAACGCTTTTGGGTTGTTTAATAAGTTTAGTTGTTTTTTAATTTGAAAGTTTATTAAAATTCCAAAGTTAATTATTTTTATAGGAAAGATACAATAAAAATAATTTGCAGTATTTATCTTCACTCTTAGGCTTCAATTAAATTATATTTTAACTAAACTAAATTTAAAATTTGCAGTAAATTCTACCCACTCGCTAATGCTCGTGGAGAATTCTTGCATAAAATCTATGACGAAATCGTAGATTTCTATAGATTGTTAGGTTAGGTCTCTGTCGTAGTTTTCAACCAAGCCTTCCAGTCTTGGGAAAACCTGACATAGGACCTACCAGTAATTTACTTCGTAAATTAGGTTAGGTCTCTAATTTTGAGAGTAAGTGCATTTATAGCTACAATTACTGTAGATAAGCTCATTAAAATTGCACCAACTGCAGGGCTAAGGGTAATTCCTATAGGAGATAGTACTCCGGCTGCCAGTGGAATTGCCACTATATTATATCCTGCACCCCACCAAAGATTTTGTACCATTTTTCTAGTGGTATCTCGTCCAAGAGATAAGAAGTGAATTATATCTGAGGGGTCGCTTTTTACCAATACTACATCTGCAGAATCTATGGCAACGTCAGTTCCGGCTCCAATGGCCACACCTATGTCAGCTTGAGCAAGGCTTGGTGCATCATTTACTCCGTCTCCAACCATCATTACTACTTTACCTGAGTTTTGATATTCTTCTACTACTTTTTCTTTGTCCTCTGGAAGCAGTGAGGATTTAAAAACGTCTATTCCCAAGAAATTTGCTGTTTTTTCAGCTGCAGCAGAATTGTCGCCAGTTAACATTATTGGAGTAATATTCCAGCTTTTCAACTGTGAAATAAATGATTTTGCCTGAGGTTTTATCTCATCTCCCTGTGCTACAACGCCTACAACACTACCTTCTAAGAGAAGGAAACTTATTGAATAGCCCTTTTTAGATAAATCATCATACTCTTTAAAATCATGGGAAATATTATTTTTATTTAAATAGTTTGCAGTGACAATTCTTGCATCTTTATTATTTAACTTACCTTCAATTCCAACTCCGGGTAAACTTTGAATTTCATTTGCGCTTAAAATTTCCAATTTACGGCTGGTTGCTTCACTTACAATTCCAACTGCAAGAGGGTGGGAAGAACCTACTTCAAGAGACGCCATCATTGAAAGTATACTTTCCTCTGAGTAGTTGTTATTAAGAGAAATTACTTCTGTGACTTTAAAATTTCCCTCTGTAAGTGTTCCTGTCTTATCCATCATTACAACATTTACCTTAGGTGCAGTTTCAAGAGCTTGTCGCTTTCTGACCAATAGACCATTTTGTGCACCTAGAGATGTGGAGCGAGCAGTGACAAGTGGAATTGCAAGGCCAAGTGCATGAGGACACGCAATAACAAGAACAGTCACCATTCTAGTTACGGCTACGTCAAGTTTTTTCGTTACTGCAAACCAAACTACTAAAGTAATAATACCTGTAGCAGTTGCAATGTAAAAGAGCCAGCGAGCTACTTTATCGGACATAGTTTCAGCTCTGGACTTTGCCTGTTGAGCATCACTTACAAGTTGCATAACTTGTGCAAGATAACCTGAATCGCCAGTGCCTGTAACTTTTACTAAAACACTTCCCGATCCATTTTGAGAACCACCTATTACAGTATCTCCCTTATTTTTTGAAACTTTGCTTGCTTCTCCGGTTAACATGGATTCGTTAATATCAGTGCTACCCTCCAGTATAATTCCGTCGGCAGGTACTTTTTCTCCTGCTTTGACCATTATAACTTGATCAGTTGCAAGACTTGAAAGAGGGGTTTGCTTAAAACTTCCGTCAGGTTGTTGAACACTTGCCTCTGAAGGAAGAAGTTTTGCAAGGGATTGAAGTGCATCTCCTGCTCCTGCAACTGCTCTCATTTCAATCCAGTGGCCCAACAACATAATTACTATTAAAGTTGCCAGTTCCCAGAAAAAATCCATAACGTGTCCATTTGGATTGATAAAGGTATTTGATATAAATGCGTATAGACTATATAAATAAGAAGTTGTAATTCCAAGGGAAATTAAAGTCATCATGGCAGGGCTCTTGTCCTTTAATTCTTGACGAGCTCCACTTAGAAAAGGCATGCCGCCATAAAAAAATAAAATTGTAGATAAAATCAGTACAATCCACTGACTTCCAGGAAATGTAAATTGGAAAGGTAATTTGATACCCATCATAGGTGAAAGGATTAAAATTGGAATAGATATTACCAGAGAGACGAAAAACTTTTGCTTTAAGTTTCCCATGTGACCCATATGTCCCATACTGCTGTGGTCCATGTCACCGTGATTTGTATGGTCCATGTTATCGTGACTCATATCACTCATGTTGCTATGGTCCATATGCATATGTTCATCACTACTAGAGTGTTCACTGTGCATTTGTATATTTTCGCCCTTAACCTGTTCTTTGTTATCTTGGTCTTTAAAATACTTAGTTTCATCTAAATTTTCTTCGTGGTGCTTAGAGTGGTTATGATTTTGATTGCCTTTTATATTTTTCAAAAAAACACTCCTTTGTCTACACTGAGTTTCAATACAAAAATATTTAAACTCCAGTAAGCCTAACTTCAGTGCAAAACAGTATTAGTTGTGCACTGTGGATTAAAATTCTCTATTAAATTTTATTACAATAGTAAATTAATTGTCAAGTTTGTAAAATAATTAGGATATGTAAATAAAGAGGTATTAGCAAAGTTTTAAATATGTAAAGGAGAATATCAGTGGCGGAAGCGGTGGGATTCGAACCCACGTGCCCAAATAGGCTACTGCATTTCGAGTGCAGCTCGTTATGACCTCTTCGATACACTTCCTAAAAAACCACATTTTAATTATATTATACTCTGTAAAATTTGACTACTTTAATTGTAAAAAATAGGACATGTGAAAAAGGAACTTGTATTGGAAGAGAAAAAGACTATAATATTCACAAGCCGTAAGAAAAAAGCTATATAAATAATAGAAAATAGTATATAGTGAAAGTATCGTAAACAAATTTTTACATTAGTTATTTAAGAGGAGCTTACAAGGGTATATTTAATATAAATGCACTTCACTTATATTAAATATATTTTTTACATAAATAAATTTAACTAGGTGAAATTACATTGGAGGTGAGGTTATGTCCGGTACAATTGAAAAAATAAAAGACATTGAATTAAAATCTAAAGAGAGGTTGGACAATGCAAAAGTAGAAGCAAGTACTATCCTATTAAATGCGAAAAAAGAAGGTCAATTAAAATATGAAGACATTGTAAATAAAGCACAAGCTGAGGGTAAAGTTTTAATAGATGAGGCAACAAAAAGGGGAAATGATAGAGCAAAGCCCATTTTAGACAAGGCAAAACATGAATCTGACAAAATACTTGCATTAAATGAAAAGGACTTATCAAAATTTGTAGATTTAATAGTAAAAAAGGTAGTGATGGTTAATGGCAATAGTTAAAATGAGTAAATTTAACTTATTTTCCTTTGATTCAGACAGAAAAAATTTACTTAAATCACTTCAGAAATTTAATGATGTGCACTTTAATCGCCTTGAAAGTGAAGAAGATAACTACTTAACTGAAATAAATGTTTCAGATGCACTAATGGAATTGGACAACGAGATAACAAAGGCAAAGTGGAGCATTGATTTATTGAGTAAGTTTTCCGAAAAGAAGAAAGGCTTAGATGCTTTAAAAGAGGGAAATAAAAATTTAACATTAGAAGAGCTTATAAAAAGAGCGAAGAGTTTTGATTTTAATACAAACTATGAAAAGCTTCATAATTTGGCAGATGAAAAAAGTACTATGGAGCAGAGAATTTTAAGTTTGGAGTCCAATATATCTACACTGAGTCCATGGCAAAGTATTGGCGTTCCCATAGAGGAATTAAAGAGCTTTGGAAATGTAGTAGTTAGAATAGGAACTATTTCTGCAAAATATGAAGAAAAATTAATAAGTGAAATAAAGAGTTTTGAGTTTACATCTGTAGAAAAAGTGAGTAGCGATAAAAATTTTCTGTACTTAGTTATATACAATGATATTTCTGAAGATGAAGAAATTTATGAATTTCTTAAAGAAAGTGGATTTACATCTGTGGAAATTAAAACAAAGGGAATTTTAAGTGAAAATATAAAATCAATGGAAGGTGAAATATCAGAACTTAAAGTTAAAATAATAGAAATTGAAGAAGAAATAAAAAGCTATAGAGAACTATTGGAAGACTTTCAAGTATATTATGAATATTTGAGAAACAGTAAAGTTAGAATAGAGTCCAGTGAGAATTTTATAAAGACTAAGAGTGTGGATATTATTGAAGGATACGTTCCCACTTCTGATAGTGATGAGCTAATTAAATTACTGGACAGTGTTTTAAAAGATAATTATTACATTCAAATTGAAGATGCAGATAAAGATGATCCAAAAGTTCCAATAAAGCTTAAGAACAATAAATTTGTAACAGCTTTTGAATCTATAACGGCTATGTATGCTATGCCTAAGTACAATGAAATAGATCCTACACCGCTATTTGCACCCTTTTATTTTGTATTTGCAGGAATAATGGTAGGAGACATAGGATTTGGGCTGTTGATGGTATTAGGCGCCTCTATTGCGTTAAAGTTTTTCAATTTAAACAAGGCAATGAAGGGTATGGTTACATTTTTTAGATACTTGGGAGTTTCCACAGTAATGTGGGGTTTTGTATTTGGTTCCTTTTTTGGAGATTTATTGCCACTTAAAGCTATAATTGACCCGGCAGTAGATTACATGGAAATGATTATGATGTCCTTAATATTTGGAGGAATTCACATATTCTTTTCTCTGGGAATAAAAGGCTATATGGATATAAGAGATAAAAAGCCCTTTGATGCACTATTTGATGTGGGATTTTGGTATATGGCACTAGTTGGAGTAATTGTGGCATTAATAAGTTACTTAATGAACATTAATCCGATGATTTTTAAAATGGCAATAATAGTAATGGCACTTGGAATGATTGGAATTGTTTTAACTGGTGGAAGACATGAGAAGTCAATAGCGGCAAAAATAGGATGGGGAATTTATTCCCTATATGGAATAACATCTTACTTAAGTGACTTTGTATCTTATTTAAGACTTATGGCACTTGCACTTGCAGGAAGTTTTATTTCTGTAGCTATTAATATTATAGTTAGAATGCTAGTTGGAAAGGGCATATTTGGAATTGTAGCAGGAGTTTTAATATTTGTTGGATTCCAATTATTTAATATGTTTTTATCATTTTTGTCAGCATATGTTCACACTGCAAGGTTGACCTATGTGGAGATGTTTAATAAATTTTACGAAGGTGGAGGAATACCTTTTAAAAATATGATTGCAAAATCAAAGTACTTTAATATTGAGGAGGAATAAGTAATGCAAGGTTTTTTTATTGAAAATGGTGGAATAATGTTGGGAGTTTTAGGAATTGCTATAGCCACATTATTTGCAGGAATAGGTTCAGCAAAGGGAGTAGGTATAGCAGGAGAGGCAGCAGCAGGAGTAGTTATTGAAGAACCGGAAAAATTTGGTAAAGCTTTAATACTACAGTTGTTGCCGGGAACTCAAGGACTATATGGATTTGTAATTGGAATGTTAATATTATCTAAACTATCACCTACAATGAGTGTAGTAGACGGATTTACACTATTGGGAGCATCACTACCAGTAGGACTTGTTGGATGTTTTTCTGCAATAGCTCAAGGAAAGGTTTCAGTAGCGGGAATTAATATACTTGCAAAAAATGAAGAACAACAAACAAAGGGTATGATTTTAGCTGTAATGGTTGAATTATATGCAATTCTTGCGTTAGCTATGTCATTCTTAGTTTGGGCAAGAGTTTAATCTAGGAGTTGATAAAGTGTCAAGTGTAGATAATCTTACGAATAAAATAGAAGAAGATGCAACGAGAGAAGTTCGGAAAATAATGGTAACTACTGAAAATGAAGCATATGCAATTGTAACATCCAAGGAAGAAGAGGCAAGGGCAGATGCAAAGAGGCTAATGGACAGAAAAAAACTAGAGGCAGTGGAAACAGAAGAGAAAATAGTTTCTTCAGCAACACTTGAAGCTAGAGATTTAATAATCAAATCTAAGGAAGAAGTTGTAGATAGAGTTTTTAAATCTGCACTGTCTAAGTTGGAAAATCTTTCAGAAGAAGAGTATGTGGAGTTTTTAAAAAAATCCTTAGAAACAATAGGGCCAAGTGAAGATTGCATACTAATGGTTCCAGAAAAATATATAGAAGCTGTAAAGAGAGAAAACTTAAAAGTTCAGTTGTCAGATGAATTTGTAAGTGATGGATTTTCGCTAATTAATGGAACTGTATTGTATAACAATAAATTTTCAAGCTTAATAGATGATATTAAAGTTAATATGGAAAGTGAAATATTTGATAAAATATTTCAAAATTAGGAGGTATGTATGGATAGAAGTGCATTTATCCAATTATCTGCATCAACTAGAGTTTTAGAGAAAAAACTTTTAAACACACGTGCCTTTGACAGACTCATAGAGTCAAACAATTTAAGTGATGCACTTAGAAATTTAAGTGATTCTGTGTATCAGCAGTTCATATCTAAATTAGAAGATCCTAAAGACTATGAAGAAGCTTTAAGAGCAGAAGAGCTGAGAACTTATGCTGAGTACTATAAGCTGTGTCCCGATGAGAAAGTAGTGGACTTATTGACCTTAAAGTACTGCTATCACAATTTAAAAGTGCTAGCTAAGGAAAAAATACTTGGAGAAGATTTTAGCAATTTAATTATAGATATAGAAAGGTTTAACATTGAAAAACTCAGAGAGGAAATTGAATCTTCAAGAAAAAAATTTACAGACAATGAGTACTTAGATGCTTTAAATAAAGCGGAAGATATTTATGAGAAGACAAAAAACCCTCAATATATAGATATAATTTTAGACAAGTTATACTTTGAAAAGTTAAAAGAAACAGCTCTTGAATTGGAAGTAGATTTTTTCAAAAAGTATGTAGAAGATTTAATAGATTTTTCTAATATAAATATATTGTTAAGGTGTCAAAGACAGGGAAGAGATATCAGTTTTTTAAAAAATGTTTTAATAGATGGCGGAAATATTGAGAAGTATCAAATAGAACAATTTTTTTCTAAAAAAATAGATGAAGAAAGCCCGTTATTTAAAAATAGTAATATTTACAAACCTGTAAAAAGAGGAATTGAAGAGTACAATCGCTCCGGTTCGCTTTTCATATTTGAAAGGGAAAAGGACAATTACTTTACTGAACAAATGAAAGACACAAGGACAATATCCTATGGTCCGGAGGTTATTTTTGCATATCTCTTGGCAAAAGACAGTGAAATAAAAAATTTGCGATTTGTCTTAATTTCCAAACAAAATGGTTTAGATACATCTTTTATTAAAGAGAGGTTGCGTGATACTTATGTATAAAATAGCAGTAATTGGAGATAAGGATTCAGTTTCTATTTTTAAAGTACTGGGAATAGACGTAGTTATATCTTATGAAGCAGATGATGCGAGAAATAAAATAGATAAACTTGCAAAAGATGATTATGGAGTAATTTTCATAACAGAAGAATTGGCAAGTAAAGTTGAAGAGACAATTGAAAGATATAATAGACAAGTAATACCTGCAATAATACTAATCCCTTCTAATCAAGGGACTTTAAATATGGCAATGGACAAGATCAACGAAAATGTAGAAAAAGCAGTTGGATCTAATATTTTATAAGGGGGGAACTTTTTTTGAAATCAGGGAAAATAATAAAAGTTTCTGGACCGCTTGTTGTGGCAAGTGGAATGGAGGATGCCAACGTATATGACGTAGTAGAGGTATCTGAGAATAAACTAATCGGAGAAATCATAGAGATGAGAGGCGATAGGGCTTCAATTCAAGTTTATGAGGAGACAACAGGTATAGGGCCTGGAGATATAGTGAGTACAACAGGAGAACCTCTTGTAGTTGAACTTGGTCCGGGACTTATAGAGCAGATGTTTGATGGAATACAGAGACCTTTGGAGATATTAAGAGCTCAATCGGGAGACTTTCTCTTAAAGGGCAGATCAGTAAAGAGTTTAAATAGAGAAAAGAAGTGGAAGTTTAAGCCTACAATAAGTGTGGGAGATGAAGTTGTTGAAGGAGATATTATAGGGACAGTTGACGAAACTCCTGTAGTAGTTCACAAAATAATGGTGCCTGTGGGGATTTCCGGAAAAGTAGTGGAAATATTTTCAGGAGACTACACAATAGATGAAACAGTGTGTATTTTAGAGACAGACAAAGGCAAAAAAGAACTTACAATGATGCAAAAATGGCCTGTGCGTAAGGGAAGAAGATATAAGAAAAAAATAGATCCAAATACTCCCCTAATAACAGGACAAAGAGTAATAGACACTTTTTTTCCAATAACTAAAGGTGGAACAGCAGCAATACCGGGACCCTTTGGAAGTGGAAAGACTGTAGTTCAACATCAGCTTGCAAAGTGGGCAGATGCTGAGATCGTGGTGTATGTAGGCTGTGGAGAACGTGGCAATGAAATGACAGACGTACTTATGGAGTTTCCACAACTAATAGATGCGAAAACCGGACAGTCAATTATGAAGCGTACAGTTTTAATTGCAAACACTTCAAATATGCCGGTGGCAGCTCGTGAGGCTTCTATTTATACGGGAATTACAATTTCTGAATACTATAGAGATATGGGTTATTCTGTGGCAATGATGGCAGACTCCACATCTCGTTGGGCAGAGGCTCTTCGTGAGATGAGTGGACGTTTAGAAGAAATGCCGGGAGACGAGGGATATCCTGCTTACTTGGCATCTAGAATAGCTGACTTCTATGAGAGAACAGGACGTGTAAAGTGCTACGGAAGTGACGATAGAGAAGGTGCACTATCTGTAATAGGAGCAGTTTCTCCACCTGGAGGAGATATATCTGAGCCTGTAAGCCAATCAACTCTTCGTATAGTAAAAGTCTTTTGGAAATTGGACTATGACCTTTCCTATGCAAGACACTTTCCTGCAATAAACTGGATAGATTCCTATTCTCTATATCAAGATAAAATGGATTCATATTTTGATGAAAATGTAGATGTGGATTTTTCCAAAAATAGAAAGAGGGCAATAGCTCTCTTGCAAGAAGAGACAGGCCTTCAAGAAATAGTAAGACTTGTTGGAATGGACTCTCTATCAGAAAAAGATCAACTTAAACTGGTAGTTACAAAGTCAATTCGTGAAGACTTTTTGCAACAAAATGCCTTTAATGATATTGATACCTACTGCTCATTGGAAAAGCAAAGTAAGATGATGAAAGTAATACTTAAATTTTATGATTCTTCAATAAGTGCTATAGACAGTGGAGTTTATCTTTCTGAAATAGAGGAAATGCCAATAAGAGAGAGAATTACCAGAACGAAAAATATATCTGAAGAGTCGTTATTTGAATTAGATGAACTAATAGAAGATATAGAGATGGAAATGAAAAAATTAGAAGAAAAAAGGGGGACTATAAATGCTTAAAGAATACAAATCAGTAGCTGAAGTTGTAGGACCTCTTATGATAGTAGAAGGAGTAGAGGGAGTAACTTACGAAGAACTTGTGGACATTGAACTTCAAACAGGTGAGAGAAGACGTGGACAAGTTATTGAAATAGAAGAAGACAAGGCAATGGTTCAAATATTTGAGGGCTCCAGTGGAATAAACTTAAAAGACACATCTGTGAGATTTTTGGGAAGACCCTTGGAACTTGGAGTTAGTCCGGACATGATAGGTAGAGTATTTGACGGCTTGGGAAATCCTATAGATGATGGGCCTAGAATAATTGCAAAGGAAAAAGTCGACATAAACGGCTCGCCAATAAACCCTGCAAGTAGAGACTACCCTTCAGAATTTATTCAAACGGGAATTTCTACAATTGACGGATTAAATACACTGGTAAGAGGTCAAAAGTTGCCTATATTCTCAGGAGCAGGACTTCCTCACAACAACGTAGCAGCTCAAATTGCCAGACAGGCAAAAGTTATAGGCTCTGGAGAAAAATTTGCAGTAGTATTTGCAGCAATGGGAATAACTTTTGAAGAAGCACAGTTTTTTATAGATGACTTTAACAAAACAGGTGCGATAGACAGGGCAGTACTATTTATGAACCTTGCAGACAACCCTGCAATAGAAAGACTTGCAACTCCAAAAGTTGCACTTACCTGTGCTGAATACTTGGCCTTTGAACTTGGAATGCAAGTGCTTGTAATTATGACTGATATGACAAACTATGCAGAAGCTCTTAGAGAAATTTCAGCAGCTCGTAAAGAAGTTCCGGGACGTCGTGGATATCCTGGATATTTATACACCGACCTTGCGGGAATTTATGAAAGAGCCGGCAGAATAAAGGGGAGAGAGGGTTCTATAACTCAAATACCGATATTGACAATGCCCGAAGATGATATTACCCATCCCATTCCCGATTTGACGGGATATATAACAGAAGGGCAAATTATACTTTCAAGAGATCTATACAAACAGGGAATTGAACCGCCAATAAACGTAATTCCATCTCTTTCCCGTCTTAAAGACAAAGGAATTGGAGAGGGCAAGACCAGAGAAGACCACGCTGACACTATGAACCAAATATATGCAGGATATACATCAGGAAAAAACGCAAAAGAACTATCTGTAATACTTGGAGAGTCGGCACTTTCACCGGCAGATAAGGCGTTTGCCAAATTTGCAGATGAATTTGAAGGAAAATATGTAAATCAAGGATACTATACTAATAGAACCATAGAAGAGACATTGGACTTAGGGTGGGATTTACTAAGCATAATACCTAGAACAGAACTAAAGAGAATTAGAGATGAATACCTTGATAAATACCTTGTAAATAGAGAATAGGGAGTGATATTATGGCTAAGCTAAATGTCAGTCCAACGCGAATGAACTTAACAACACTTAAAAAACGTCTTGAGACCTCTACTAGAGGACATAAACTTTTAAAAGACAAGCAAGATGAGTTGATGAGAAGATTTATAAGTATAATAAAGGAAAATAAAAGACTTAGAGAAGAAGTTGAAGAAGAACTTTCCGGCTCATTTAAAGATTTTTTATTGGCATCAGCTTTTACAAGCCCTGAAATACTTGAAGAGGCAATAATGTTTCCAACTCAAAAAATTAACTTGGAAATAAAGACAAAAAATGTAATGAGTGTAGAAATACCTGAAATGGAATTTAAAGTTGAAAAAACTTCTGAAGAGGGTTCAATATACCCCTATGGATATGCTCAAACTACAGCAGATGTAGATGATGCAATAGACAAGTTAAATAAAATAATGCAAAAATTATTGGAACTTGCACAAATTGAAAAATCAGTTCAACTAATGGCAAGTGAAATAGAAAGCACGAGACGTAGAGTAAATGCTCTGGAATATAAAACCATACCGGATTTACAAGATACCATTAGATATATTGTAAGTAAACTGGATGAAAATGAGAGAGCAAATATAACAAGACTAATGAAAGTAAAAGATATAATAACAGCAAAAGAATAGTATAGAATATAAAAAGCTAATAATAGAGAAAATATCTCTTTTATTAGCTTTTTTAATTTTCATTGATTTAAATAAATAATTTGATATAATTGTACTACATTATAAACAAAAATTGAGTGGGAGGTATAATAGAAAAGAAGAAACACTATTAAATATAGTAATTATAGTAGAATTTATATATTAAATTTTTTGTAATTATGAAAATTATATTAATAGTTGAAGGTTTAATGAACATAAATATTTCAGGCAAATATTGTAAATTTAATAATAGAGTAAGTAGGAGGAAGACAGTGAAATTAAAAAATAGAATATGTAGTATTCTACTAGCAGTTTCAATAATATTTTCATCGTTAGGAGTTCAAAATATTGTTTATGCTGAATCAGTAGAAGACTCAAGTACTGATACTGTAGTATCAACGAGTGCAGAAAAGATATCAGAATCAGAAGGAAAAGAAATATTTAATGAAGTAGAAAACGCAGACAAAGAAACAAGTGACACAGAAAAAGAAACAAACGACACAGAAAAAGGAACAAACGACACAGAAAAAGAAACAAACGACACAGAAAAAGAAACAAACGACACAGAAAAAGAAACAAACGACACAGATAAAGAAACAAGTGATACAGAGAAAGAAACAAAGGATACAGAGAAAGAAACAAAGGATACAGAGAAAGAAACAGAAGACACAGAAAAAGAAACAGAAGACACAGAAAAAGAAACAGAAGACACAGATAAAGAAACAAGTGACACAGACAAAGAAACTGTTGAAAATTATATTTTAGCAGATGAAGAAAATCAAAATTCTGAAATAGAAGAAGATAAAGAAATTGAAAAATTTGAAGAAGAGAAAACAATTGTAATAGATTCTAATGGTAAGCCAAAAAGAGAAATTAAAGATGGAGATTTTTTAATACAAATTGAAGAAGCTATAAAGGATGCTGCTGGAAACATTGTTGGTTGGATAGACGGTGTTCTTAATGGAGAGAATGCTAAAGCTGATATAGTAGATGGCAAACCTGTAAAACGTCCTGATTTGGATATTGAAGAGAAATATATAGATTTTGAAGAGGGCGAAGATGGATATGGTAAAGGATCGGTTACCATAATTCCGGATGCTGAAGGTACAACTTACTATAAAGTTACAGAAGTACAAAAATATCAAAAGAAGGAAATATTAGGTGAAGTATTAAATGATGATGGTACAGTTTCTTATATAGAAGGAGATCTTCTATATCTTGATGGAGATGGAAATGAAACGAAGGAGCCTACAAGATGGGTATTGGATGACCCTGATGACGAAGATAGTGAATTAATAGAAGTAGAAAATAAACCGTATTTAAGTGAAGAAAAACTTCCAGGAGTAACTTATGATGAAAGAATATACTATTTGAAATTTGAAGGGACAAAATTAGTAGAAGTAAGAATGGTTATGCCTGGTGATGATGATCCTTTTAAAGATTTAATAGCTTATTCTAAAGATGACATAAAAAAAATAACAGATGTTGATATGGGTTTCCAAGATGATCCTATGCAAAAATTTATTGATTCATTAATTGAAGTTACCGGAGTTCACGAAAGTAAATTTGCTGATGCAGGGGAAAAATATAATGATACATCATTAGAGTTCTGGAATAAATTTGATGAACTACCAACAGGAGAAGCTGGTTTAGGAGGAAACAAGGAAGTAATAGGAAGACCGGGGCAAAAACCAAAAGATAAAGAATTTGAATTTGTACTTACAGATGAAGAAGGAAATGTTTTATTTGATAAAGATGGTAATGAAATAAAAGTAACGAATGATGCTAATGGGGATTTTGTATTTAAGATACCAGTAGATCATGAAGGTGAATTTGAATTTTATTTAAAAGAAGTAAAAGGAAATAATCCTGATATAATATATGATGGAACTATTTATAAGGCAGTTGTAAAAGTTAGATTTGATAGACTTACAAATACGTTAATATCAGAAGTGGTATATATGGATGCAGCTGGAAATAAATTAGACCCAGATAAAATTCAGTTTAGTAATGAATATAAACCACCGACACCAATAATACCTCCAATAGTAACTCCACCAACTACAACTAATCCAGGTCCAGATCCAGAAAAGCCACCGACACCAATAATACCTCCAGCTGAAGAAATAATAGAAGAACCTAAAATAGTGGAGGAAGTAGAAGAAGTAGAAATAATAGAGAAAGTAGAAATAACGGAAGAACCTGAAGCAGTGGAGGAAGTAGTAGAAGAGTCAATAATTCCAATGCTACCAAAAACAGGAATAGCTGATATAAGCTTGTTTATTGGCGGTGGAATATCCTCTCTTGCTATAGGAGCTTATTTACTGAGGAAAAAGGATTAACAAATAAAAATTTAATAGAGCATATTAAGTAAAAAGTAGAGATTAATCAGAGTAGAAAAACACTTCTACTCTGATTTTATTTAAAATTTTATTAAAAAATAAATAGATTATAATTATATTCAATTAAAAACGTAGATTTAGAAAAGTTAATATTTACATATATTAAAAAGCATTGAAAAATAGAAGAAATTAAAGAGTTGTGAAATTAAAAAAGACACTTAAAAGATAGACAATGAAGTGTAATAAAGTCACTTAACATGTAATATATGCAATAATTTCCATTGATTTAAATAAGCAATTTGATATAATTGTACTATATTATAAACAAAAATTGAGAGGGAGGTATAATATAAAATAAGAGATACTATTAAATATAGTAATTGTAATAGAATTTGGATGTTTAATTTTTTCGTAATTGTGAAGATTATATTAATAGTTGAAAATTTAGTGAACCTAAATATTCGGTTTAATATTTTAGGAAAAGTATGGCGATTAAGAAAATATGGATGATAGAAATAAGTTAAATGCAAATAAATTTAAGTGAAGAGACAGTATATAAGTAAAGGATTAATGTAAAATGAGTTTAATAAGGCAATTATTTTAATTTAATGACTTGCGTTAAAGATAAATTATATAAGAAAGTATTATTTCATCAGATGAAGATACTAAAAATTAAATAATTTAAATTATCATTACATTTATTTATATTTACATTTATTTATATTTGGTTGAAAAAATTAGAAAAGGTGATAGATAGGTATGAGTAAAAAAAGACAGATAAGTTGGCTATTAATAATAGCTATGCTATTAGATTTAATAGTAGCAACAGGAATGACATTTGCAGAAGAAACAGGGATAGATATAGGGGGACATGCAATAATAAATGCTGAAGAAACAAGTGTTATAAAATCAGGAACTTCAGAAAAGTTACGTATATTTGATGATTCAGGAATACAAGTGCAAGAAATTAATGTGGGAGATTCTTTATTTCTTCGATATACATTTAAGATAGATGATTCTTATGCTCCCAATGTAAAAGCTGGAGATTATTTTAAAATTAAGGCACCTGCAACTAAGTATTTTGATACAAAACATTTTAAGGGGTCTTTATTAGATGGCGATATTAAAGTAGGAGAATATGAACTTATTAATTCTAACCCAGATCAATATTATATTAAAATTACCTTTAATGAAAATGCAGAAGGAAAGACTACAATAGATAATGGGTTCTTCGAATTTAAGGCATCAGTCTATTCTACAGGAGATGATCTTGTAATTGGAGAAGATGCTGAGGGAGAGGTTAAAGTAGATGTTACTGTTGATTCAAATGAACCGGGAGTTGATCCAGGTGAACCAGAAGTTGATCCAGAGAATCCAAGCCTTGGAGGAATTGATGAGAAACCTATAATTGATAAAACGGGAAGCCAACATGGCAATGCTAATGAAATAGCATGGGGATTAAAGATAAATTATGACCAAATTTATAATTTAGTAACTTATAACCCGCAAATGGCAATAGAACAAAGAAAGAATATGCTATTAATAGATGAACTTCCGGAAAATGTATTAGTTGATAGGAATAGGAAACTTGAAGATCAGATTGATATAAAAATACCGGTATATGCACCTACTCCTACTGGAGAGATGAGTGGATACAGTCTTGTTTCGCTAAAAGTAATACCAACGCTTAAAATGCCAGAAGAAGGACAATCTTATGAAGATTATAAGAAAACAATGAGAAACTCTGCTGAACCAACTGTAGGATGGTATTTTAATGAAAAGACCAATAGAGAAACAGTAATATTAGCTTTTGGTGATTTACCTGGAAATGGACAAACATATCATAATTTTGCTGGCGGTAAAACTGGCTTTGAAGCATTAATAGATGCAGACAAAAATTTAAATGATGAACAAAAATCACAAACAAAGATAATATATGGTGAAACTGGTCCTACGCAAGGTCAAGTTATAGGATATGATTTATCAATAGTAACAATGGTAGTTGGACCAGATGGACCATATAAGAATACAGCTAGATTAGAATGGAATGAAGGAGTCGGAGAAGAAGCTGGTGGAGAAGTAGAATTTATAGGAGTAGATGGTGGAATTAATACTAGTAATAAAGTTCTAATCAGAGCAGAAAAATTATGGGAAGATGAAGATAATGCTGGAAATACCAGACCTAATAGTATTCAAGTACAATTAAAAGCAGATGAAGAAAACATAAAAGATACTGAAGAATTAAAAGGCTTGGTAACTTTGGATAAAGAAAATAATTGGGAAACTTCTTGGGAAGAACTACCAAAATATAAAATTACAAAAGAAGGAGCATCTGCAATAGATTATACTTTAGAAGAGGTTAATAAACCAGAAGGTTATACTTCTGTGATAGATAAGATAGAGGGAAAAAAAGGCGATAAGTTTACCATAGATTTCAAAGTGACAAATACCTATACTCCAGGAGAACAGCCGGCTCCTGAAACAACAAAAGTTGAGGGAGAAAAAACTTGGGATCATGGAAATAATCCAGAAGAAAATAGGCCTAAAGAGATAGTAGTTGAACTATGGAAGACAGTAGGTGGAGAATTCACACAAGTTACGGATAAAACAATTACAGTAACTCCAGATGAAAATGGTGACTGGAAATATAGTTTTGAAAATCTTCCTAAATACGAAAATGGAGAAGAAGTAATATATTCAGTAAAAGAACAGCCAGTGCCGGATTACACAAATGAAATAAAGGGATATGATATTGAAAATACTTACAATCCTTTAAAAACAACTGTACATGTTACAAAGAGTTGGGACGATAAAAACAATCAAGATGGAATACGTCCAAAGAGTATAAAAGTTCAACTCTATGCAGATGGCGAAAAGCATGGTGAAGAAGTAGAATTAAATGAATCCAATAATTGGAGTCATTCATGGACTAACCTAGATAAAAAAGCTAAAGGGGCAGAAATAAAGTACACAGTAAAAGAAGTATCTGTTCCAAATGACTATGATGTAACAATAAATGACAGCAATTTAGGTGTTATAGTGATTGTAAATAAGCATACTCCAACAACACCGCCAACAATACCTCCAACGAATCCTACACCTGAAATAGACATAGATGGGGAAAAAACTTGGGAGGATTACAACAATGAAGGTAAGCGACCAAGTAGTATAGTGGTAAATTTATTAGCAGACAATGTAATAGTTAGAACAAAAACAGTTACACCTGATAGCAATGGAAACTGGAAATACAGTTTTACAAATCTTCCAAAGTATAAAAATGACAAATTAATAAAATACACAGTTGAAGAAGTAGTGCCTGAAAACTATGAGGCAAGTTATAGTGGATACAACATAAAAAATAGATACACAGAAGAAGATAGAAACATTACAGTAAAAAAAGTGTGGAATGATGAAAACAATAAAGACAATCTTCGTACAGACAGTATAAAAGTGCAACTCTATGGCAATGGTGAAAAGTATGGAGAAGTAATAGAACTAAATGAAAGCAACAACTGGAGTCATAATTGGACAGGACTTAAAAAAGTTGTAGATGGAAGAGAAGTAACCTATACAGTAAGAGAAGTTGAAGTTCCAAGTGGATATGAAGTAAATTATGACGAAAGTGTAAGAGGAAGTGTTACAATAACCAACACTTATAAACCAATAACTACAACAGAGAAATCAAACGAGGAACCAACTGAAGAATCAAAAGCAAAAGAAGAATCAAAACCGGAAGAAGCAGTAAAGGCTTTAAAACTTTCAAATATACTTCCAAAAACTGGAGTAGGAGCAATGACATCATTGGCAACTTCGGGAATATCACTTTTGGCAGTGGGAATGTATTTGTTAAAGAAAAAGAAATAAAAATAAGTAAAAATTGCGCTAAGAATTAAAGTTTTTTATAAGAGTAGAAATATATTTCTACTCTTATTTTTTTAATATATCTTAAAAAGACATGTTTTTAGTATTGTATAAATATACATAAAAATATACATAAGAGTCCTATACTAAAGTAGAACAGTACTTAAATGAGGAATTGAAATAATTAAAGTTAAAATTTACATATAATGTACCAAAAGACAGTACACTTAAAGTAAATATTAAAGTGGTTACACATTAGTAAAATAGAGATTCGCATTGATTATAATACTATTAGTGTTTATAATGGATATATGAATTAAACAATACAAGTGGAATTTTTACAATTATATTGTAGAAAAATATAAAAATAGTTTTATAGTCTTAGTATAATATTTAACGGCAGTGATTTTAAAGGGATTAGTCAAAATCTAAATAGTATATAAACTGACTTCGTTAGAAATGTATTGTAGATTTTTAAGAATTTAAAGTCAAAAATTAGTAAAATAGTGCTATAAGATTAAATTGAGTAAAGCATTTATTAAAAGTATTTATAATAAAAAGAGAAGGAACATGAAGGGACTGGTAGTGCAAAAACAGTTATTAAGTGTGAAACATAGATATATTTTATAAGATTTATAAATGAAGTAAGTGTAATAATAAATATTTATGTGGCCGATAAAAACAGAAATAATCTATATTAAAAAATAGGTATGGATTGTAGTTAAATATTTGATATTAAAACAATAGAAATATTTAACTAATTATAATTAATAAAAGGAAGGACAAAAAATGAAAAAATTTAAAAGACAGATAACAATTGTTTTACTGCTAGCTATGGTTTTTTCGAACATTCAACCATTAATTTCTTATGCAAATTCAAATGCAAATTCAAATAATTTTGAAGCGGGCAGCTTAATAGGTAGTGAAGTTGGAAATGTAGAGAGCCAAAAAAATGTAGAGTCTAAAAATTCACTAGAATCAGAAAGGGATGTAATTTTAGAAGAAAGTAAGTTTTCATATGATGAAAATAAAAATGAAGACGAAGAAGTAAAAGACATAGAGGAAAGTGAAATAGATCCGGAAATAAATCCAGAGGAAACGAATCCTGAAACAGAAAATCCGGAAGAAAATATGGATAAACCACAAAGTGGAGAAACTGTAGACTTTTTAGTTACGAAAGAATGGGAAGAAGGTCTATTTCAAAATAAACCACTTTTTATAGCAGTGAATTTACTTGCTGATGGGAAAAAAATAGATGAAGTACGTATTTCTGAAGAAGACAATTGGAAATATACATTTGAAAATCTTCCTAAGTATAAAAATGGCGAACTAATAAAATACACAGTTGAAGAAGAACCGATACCTTATTATAAAAGTAGTATAGACTATGTAAGTGATGCTAATGCAGTTATTACAAATACATACATGTTAGGTTTATTTAATGATGAAGTGAGCTCAAAAAGAGAAGCTAAAAATATAGGAGTAAAGCTTAAGGGAAAAGATGGGAATGAAGCAGTAGACCAAATTTCTGTTATATTTGCTAAGTTTAATGAAAATCATGAGTGGGAAATAATTGAACCAGGAGAAGATGGAAAAATTCCGGATATATCATTAAAAGTAGGAGAAAGTTTGGAATTTACAATTAATTGGGAAATTACTGATATTTTAAAAAAAGGTCTAGTAACTGGAGATTGGTTTGAATTCGATTTACCAAGTGATTATTTTAAATTTAATGAAACAACAAAACCTGTTGATATAAAAGCGGAAAATGAAGTCACTGGTGTAGAGGAAGTTATCGGAACCTATGAAATAGTAGCAGCAGAAGGAGAAAATCTGGCTAAATTTAAAATTGTATTAAATAAAAATGCTACGGGAAAAAGCGCTATAACAGGTGGATATCTTAAGGTTACAGGAGAAGCAAAAGAAATAACAAAGGAAGATACAATAATACATGTTGGAGAACAGGCTTTTCCGGGAATTGACATTGGTGAAAAACCTATGGAAGAATTAGGAGATACTAAACCAATTAAAAAAAATGGTTGGCAAAATAGAGATAAAGAAACAGTAACATGGGAAATACTTGTAAACTATGAAGATTATAGAAAAATATATAATAATGAAGAGCAAAACATTGGCACAAAAGAAAATCTTATAGTAATAGATGAATTACCGGCTGGAGTAGAATTTAGAAAAGACATTAGTGATATAGATTTAGCTATGCCAATTTACGCTGCTATGCCTGAAGGTAGTACAGATAAAGATGGAAACAATATTGAAGGAAATGTGTCATCTACTATTGTAGAAGGTGGTTGGAATAACTACGGTGTGCTAGGAAATGACTCTTTCCCGAAAATGGACCAAAAGGAAGGAGAAATATGGGACGATTTTAAAATAAGATTTGAAAAAGATTCATCACCAATATCTTATGGAATTTTTATAGATAAGGATGATTATAATAGAAATAAGGTTATATTTAATTTTGGAAATTTGCCAGGAGATTTAAAAAGTCCGAAAAAACTAGAAGGTCTTGAAGGAATAAATTCTCTTATAGAGGGTGATAATAAGTTAACCGCTACTCAAAAAACTAAGACTAAAGAAGCCTATAAGAGAATATTTGATGCAACAAAAACAGCAGAATCACCTGAAGGAACTGGTGTAATTGGTTTTAGATTGGTATTTAAAGACCTATGTGTGCTAGAAAGTGTTCCAAGTGGAGAGAAGCTTGAGAATTCAGCTACTATAAAATGGACTGGCGAAGACCTTACAGATGATGCGGAACCTGTTACCTATAAGAAACTAGAAGCAGGAGGTGGTTTTAAAGATGCACAGTCTGTAACTATTAAAAAATTAGAAGACGGTACTGAAAAAACACTGGCAGGAGCTAAATTTAAACTAGAGAAAAAAAATGATAAATCTGGAGACTGGACAGAGTATACGCCAGATGATGGCGGAGAACCTGAAAGAATCACTGATGAAAAAGGGGAAGTTATATTTAGAGACTTGTCGAATGGTGAATATAAGGTAGTAGAAGTAACGCCACCATTTGGATATACTGATGAAATTGTATTTTTAGATGGTAAGGACACATTTACTATAGATGGTACAGAAACGGAAACTATACTTATTACGGCTTATAATGAACCGGAATATATAGACGTTGAAGGTGAAAAGACTTGGGATGATGGAGATGACAAAGATGGTATTCGTCCAAATGAAATAATAGTTAAACTATTACAGAATGGTACAGAAATAGACCATATGAATGTAAATGAATTAGATAATTGGAAATACATTTTTTATAACTTGAGAAAATATGATGAAAATGGAAATAAATATCAGTATTCT
Organism: Anaerosphaera aminiphila DSM 21120; assembly: GCF_900129925.1. GTDB lineage: Bacteria > Bacillota > Clostridia > Tissierellales > Peptoniphilaceae > Anaerosphaera > Anaerosphaera aminiphila. The sequence goes on from NZ_FQXI01000015.1 coordinate 24,778, forward strand.
ATTGAAGAAGTAAAAGTTCCAGGATATGAAACTATAATTGATGGATATAATATAACAAATAAATTAAATGTTGTTTCTTTAGAAGGACAAAAGACTTGGGTTGATGGAAATAACCAAGATGGAAATAGACCTGAAAGCATAGTTGTAGAACTATATAAAACAGTAGCTGGAAAAACTGACAAAGTAAAAGATATTACAGTAACTTCAGATGGAAATGGTGACTGGAAATATAGCTTTGATAATCTTCCTAAATATGAAAATGGAGAAGAGATAACATACTCAGTAAAAGAAAAACTTGTGCCAGGATATACAAGTGAAGAAACAACTGGATATGGTATTAAAAACAGCTATACACCTGGTAAGACGCAAGTTGAAGTAACGAAAAGCTGGGATGATGCTAATGATAAAGATGGTATTCGTCCAATAAGTATTGAAGTAAAACTATATAAAACTGCAGATGGAATAAAGACCCTTGTAGATACACAGACACTAAATAAAGAGAACAACTGGAGTTACAAGTGGACTAACTTACCTGAAAAAGAAAACGGGAAAGATATAGTCTATACTGTTGAAGAAAGTGGAGTTCCATCAGGCTATGTAAGTAGTCAAAAAGAAAGCTCAAAGGGCAATATAGTAATAACTAATACACATACCCCAGAAAAACCACCAATAACACCTCCAACGAATCCAACACCTGAGATAGATATAGATGGAGAAAAAACTTGGGATGATTATAACAATGAAGGTAAACGACCAAGTAGTATAGTGGTAAACTTATTGGCAGACAATGTAATAGTTAGAACGAAAACAGTAACACCTGATAGCAATGGAAATTGGAAATACAGTTTTACAGACCTTCCAAAGTATAAAAATGACAAACTAATAAAATACACAGTAGAAGAAGTAGTGCCTGAAAACTATGAGGCAAGTTACAGTGGATACAACATAAAAAATAGATACACAGAAGAAGATAGAAATATTACAGTAAAAAAAGTGTGGGACGATGAAAACAACAAAGACAATCTTCGCCCAGACAGTATAAAAGTACAACTCTATTGCAATGGTGAAAAATATGGAGAAGTAATAGAACTAAACGAAACCAACAACTGGAGTCATAATTGGACAGGACTTAAAAAAATTGTAGATGGAAGAGAAGTAACCTATACAGTAAGAGAAGTTGAAGTTCCAAGTGGATATGAAGTAAATTATGATGAAAGTGTAAGGGGTAGTGTTACAATAACCAACACTTATAAAAGGATAACTACAACAGAGAAATCAAACGAGGAACCAACCGAAGAACTAAAAGCAAAAGAAGAATCAAAGCAGGAAGAAGCAGTAAAATCTTCAACACTTTCAAAGATACTTCCAAAAACTGGAGTAGGAGCAATGACATCACTTACAGTTTCAGGAATATCACTTTTGGCAGTGGGAATGTATTTGTTAAAGAAAAAGAAATAAAAATAAGTAATAGGTTAAATAGCTGAGGTAATTTACTCAGCTATTTTTAATGGTATAATAGAAAAGATAAAAATTAATTGTAGGAGATAATATGAACAAGAAAAAAATACTGGGAGTAGTTTTATTAATAGCGGGAGTATTGTTAATAAGCATGCCCTATTTAACTATAAGAAGTTTAAACAGCAATTCGCAGCAAGGCGTAGATTATTTTAACAAGTTAAATGCAGAAGATATTTTAAAGAACAACAGAGAAGTAGTTGAAGATGAAAACTTTAATTTTGAAAGTGTAGAGGAAATTTCTCCGATGAGAGTTTTATTAGACCCCAGTAAAATTAATCCAAAGTTAATTGTAGGTCAAATTACAATTAAAAGTATAGATTTAGATTTAACTGTATTTAAGGGAGTTAGTGAAACTAATTTACTTGCCGGTGCGGGAACTATGAAGCCAAGTCAAATTATGGGTGAGGGAAATTATGCAGTAGCCGGTCACAACTCCAGAAAAGGTGCACTTTTTTATAAGTTAGACCAAGCTAAAATAAATGATATTATAAAAATTACAGATAAAGAAAATATCTATGAATATAAAATTTACGACAGAAAAATTGTTTCACCAACGGCTCTTTACATGATTGAAAATGCAGAGGCAGATAAAAGAGGTGGTCCAATAATATCTCTTATGAACTGTTACTACGAAAATGGGAAAAACACAGGCAATAGATATTTTGTACTGGGAGATTTAGTAAATATCTATGATTATGATGAAAGTAAAATGTAGTGGAAATGTGGAAATATTAATTTAACTAATATTTAATAGTTTTATCATAAATTCTTATGTTTTTTAAGTTAATATAACTATAAGAATAAAATGTAAAGGACAAATTATATGAAAAAAGTATTTAAAATAATTATAGCTTTAGTTTTAATATTAGCTGTGGCAGTAGTTGGAATTAAAGTGATAGGTGGCAACAATTTAAAAAAACTGGACTACCACTCAAAAAACATTTACGTATATGACAGAACCAATGAAAAGGAACTACTTTCTATAAAGGCAGATGAAAGAGTATATCCTGCATCTCTAGTGAAAATTATGACGACCTTAGTTGCAGTTGAGAATATAAGTGATCTTTCTGAAATAGCGCCTGTAGATGTGGAAACTTATAAGAGAATGAACAGCAGTAACGCATCAATGGCGGGATTTTATGGAAGAGAGAGGGTAACTTATAGAGATTTGTTATATGGGACAATGCTGGCCTCTGGTGGAGAGGCGGCTAACTCTTTGGCAATAAATATTTCAGGCTCTGTAGATAAATATGTAGAGATGATGAATGATAAGGCTAAGGAATTAGAGTTAAAAAATACTGCCTATAAAAATCCGGAGGGCCTTGATGTAGAGGGGCAATATTCTTCTGCAAAAGACATTGCAATGATTGTAAATTCAGCTTTAAATAATAATGACTTTAGAGCAGTATTTACTAAGAAGTCCTACACAACTACGAAGACACTAGACCATCCAAGTGGAATTGTTTTAAAGTCCACTGTTTTAAGTAAGCTAGATGAATATGAGCAAGATGGATTTGAAGTTTTAGGTGGAAAGTCAGGAACTACGCTTGAAGCGGGAGAGTGCTGGGCAACGCTATCTAAAAAAGGTGAGAATGAATATATTATAGTTGTCATGGGTTCGGAACTTGATAATATAAAAGACCTACACTACTACCAAGTTGAAGATACATTAAATATTTTAAACAATATAAAATAAAAATAACCTAGTTGAAATTTCAACTAGGTTATTTTTTTAAGCTTCTTCTGTAACTTCTGACTTGTTAAGTGAATCTACAAGTAAGTTAACATCTAATCCATGAACCATTGATGCTTCTTCAAGAGTTTCCATTTGGCTTGCAGGACACATTACACATCCCATTCCAAAACTCATAAGAGTTCCAATAGATTCCGGTTTATTAGCAAGGATTTCTCCTATAATTGTATCTTTAGTTACTTTCATATACATCCCTCCAAGTATATTATACCACTATTTTCAGTTTTTAAATTCTAAAATTGAAAAACTTCTGAAGTTTTCAGGACTTTCATCTCCAACATAATATCCTAATACAATTTTATGTTCTTTAGAAGGGTCAATCTTAGATGTAAGTGAACTTAAATTTAAGTTGCTCTGTGCACTTTCAAAGTGTGTCTCTTCGCCTTGTTCTACTTTTATAACAGGTGTAAAGTTAAGTGAACCCTTGATTTTAAAAAGTAGAGGAACTATTTTCACACTGTTGCTGGACTCATCATATTCTACTTTTGCAGAAAATTGTCTTTCGTCTGTAGAAAGTAATACTACAGATTTTATATTTGATGTGAAGTCATCCATTGAAATGCTTTTTTTCTCGCCGATTTTAAATTCTTGCATATTAGTTAAAGTGTCAACAGCAAAACTTTTAAAGCTAACATCTTCTCTTTCAATTAAGTCGGTTGCATCAACTTTTTCAGATTTAATTACTATTGTCTTAGTATCTTCTTTATAGTCTACATAAAATCCAATTGTCTTACCTAAGTCTCTAAGTTTGTAGTAGTTATTTCCGTTGATAAAATAGGCGCTGTAGTTTACTACTTCTCCATCAATATAGACTTTTTGAGAAGATTTTTTAGATTCTATTTCGCTATTTTGGGATATAGTTAAGTCTGTTGGAAGTTTAGTGTAGCTTTTATTTCTAGTGATTTCAATAGAGTTTTTACTGTCGTTGTAATCAACGCCAAATGCCACATCTGTTCCACTTAATATTGCAGCAATATCTCTTAGTTTAAAGTAGTTGTTGCCATCAATGCTATATCCTTCAAGTTCAATTTTTTGACCGTCAAGAGTTACATCTTGGTCTGTTGGTACTACTTTTGCACTAACTGTAGTTCCCAGTAAGAGTACAAATAATAGTGATAATAATAGTGTTTTTTTCATTTGCATACCTCCAATTTGATTATATATAATATACAGATTTAAGTAAAGGAGTTACTTCAGGTTTGACAGGTAGTTAATTAAAAGTTCAGAAACTTCAATGTTTACTTCTTTAACTTTTTTTAAGTTTTTGTACATTGTAAAGTTCCCGGCACCAGTAGACCTGTAGTTATTCATTACCAGTTTAAAAGTATCTGTATCAGAAATAAGTTTTTTATTATAGTAAATATCTCCTATTTTATTGTAGTTTTCATTTTTTAAGTTAAGTTCAAATTCTATTCCATAAAAGAAGTCAAAGTTATAGTGTTCTACTTTAGGTAGTAGAAATTTTTTAGCAATTTCAAATTTTCCATTAACATATTCAATGTAAGTGTAATTTTGTTCCAGAGCAGCTCTTAAATTTTTGCCGTCAATTTCTAAAACTACAAGAGTATTTGGAAATCTATAGGTTAAGAGTACGTCTCGAATAGTTACATTTTTATTAAATCCCTTTATTTCATTGGCAAAGGAGGTAATTGAAATGTCTGCATCTGCAATTTCAATTTGTGCTCTATTAATAAAATCGGCAAGATCTGAACCCTTCATAGCCATAGTTAACTTATCTTCAGGTAGATAATCTCTATCTAAAGTGGTAAGTGGACTGTCTAAGAAGTCTTGAGTTTTAAGGTCCAGTTCTCTAAATTTATTGTAAATATTTTTATCAGGTTTAGAAGTTGGCGCTTTTGATGTGGAGTTAACTGTGTTGTCTTCTAAATTTATACCAATTTCAATATATTTTTCTCCATTTGCAGGGCACTGAACAAGGTGAGTGTTCTCAATTTTAAGTGAGGGAACATCCATATGCTGATGAGCAGTTAAAATTAAATCAAAGTTTAATTCTCTGGCCATTTTTGCAGCTATATTCTCGTCAGTGTCAGACAACTTTTCAAAGGTGTGTATATCTTCTTCTATGCCGCCGTGGTAGATACAAATTTTAAAATCTGCGTCTTTAATTTCTTCAAGGACTTTTTTGGCAGTTTCAAATGTATTTGAAATTTTAAAGTTTTTTAAATACTCAGGTTTTTCCCAAAGTGAAACCCAATCAGTTACAAGCCCTGTAATGGCAACTTTTTTACCTTCAATGTTTAAAATTACATAGGGCTTAATTTTAATATTTCCAAGAGTATCTTCAACATTGGCACAAATACACTGAGCATTAAAATTATTAGTGTAGTTTAAAAGGTACTCATATCCATAGTTAAAGTCATGGTTTCCAAGTGTGTAGAAGTCGTATTTTACTTCTGACATAATATTTCCAATTGACTTGGAATTATTTTTAGTTTTCATATAGTAGTCAAAGGCAGAGCCCTGAAGAGTATCTCCGCCGTCGATTACAATAGTATTTTCATCTCTTGCAAATGAATTTGCCTCACAGAGTAGTCCTGTGTTTTTATAGTTTCTATCAAGATAGTCAGTTGGGAAAAAATATCCGTGAATATCTGATGTAAAGTAAATTTTCATAGTTACTCCTTAATGACCTTTTACAAGTTTAGATCTTACTCTAGTGGAAAACAGTTCAATGACTAACACTAGAATAATAAGTCCCAGCAGTATTGCTCCAACTTGGTTCCACTTATATGCGTTCATTGCAAATATTAATGGTGCTCCGATTCCTCCGGCGCCAACAAGTCCAAGAACTGTTGCATCTCTTAAATTTATATCAAATCTATAGATAGTTGTAGATATAAAGTTGGCACTTAGCTGTGGGAATACACCGTATCTAATTTGTTCAAAGGTGTTACAGCCAAGGGCTAGTAGAGATTCTAAAATTGACTTATCTAAGTCTAAAATTGTATCGGAAAATAATTTTGTAAGCATTCCAACGGATATAAAACTCATAGTTAAAAGTCCTGCAAATGCTCCGGGACCTGTAACTCTTATAAACATAAGTCCGTATATTAGTGATGGAATAGTTCTAACCATCATTATAAAAAAACGTGTAATAGCACTTACAGGTTTGGGAACTATATTTGAAGAAGATAAAAATGCCAGGGGAATTGAAATAATTGCCCCTATAATAGTTCCTAAAAAAGCTATACATATAGTTTCAAGGAGCATATATAATACACCTTGCTTTGTAAAGTTAAAGAGCAAGTTAAAGTCAGGATGTAGTATTCCTGAAAATATATTTTTAGCTATACTCATTCCTGAGCCGGAAGATAAGTCGTAGCCTCCTGCAGCTCCCAGCGACCAAATAAAAAGTCCTAGAACAATTAATGTAATTGTAATTATTCTTCCTTTTCTATTGGGTTCTTCTTTTAATTTTAAATTTATATTATCCATATTGTACCTCAATTTAATTTGTTTCTAAAATAAGAGCTGATGTTTTCAATTACAAATACAGTGACAAGTAGACAAAGTAGTATTGTACCTGTGCTGTTGTAATCTCTCCAACCTATATTTTCATTTAGAAGAAGTCCCAGTCCACCTGCTCCAACGTATCCAAGTATGGCGGCATATCTTACATTTCCCTCAAAGTTATATAGGGAAGTTGAAATGTATATTGGAAGAATTTGTGGAACTACTCCCTTTATAAATGCCATTACTTTAGTAAATCCCATTGAAATCATGGCCTCGAAAGCTCCCATGTCCACAGTTTCTATTTGCTCATAGGTGAGTTTACCCACATATGAAAATGAAAATATAAATATTGCAATAGTGCCGGCTAGAGTTCCAAGTCCAAATATATAAGTTGCAATAAGTGCATTTACCAGTGTTGGAATTGTTCTAAGCACAGAGAATAAAAGTCTTATAATCCAATTTACAACCTTATTATCTACCATATTAGTAGAGGCTAAAAATGCGAAGGGCATTGCCACAATTGCTCCTAAAAAAGAACCTAGAAAACTCATTTTAATAGTATCTTTTAAGGGGTTTATCACTTGGGGCAAATAATCTAAATTGGGTTTAAATATTTGAGCCAGTATTACAAAAAACTGATTTGCATTTGTAAATAAAGTATTTAAGTTAAAACCTGTTATTTTAATTGCAAGTATGGAAAACAAAATAAATATTGGAAGTATTACAATGAGGTGTGAACGATTTTCGTATACAGTAGCTCCTGATTTAAGAGTTAGTTTTTTAGGGGGAAGTACTTTATTAAAGAGTTTCATATTTATTCCTCCTCATTAAAGTGTAGTTCACCGGCATCTTCGCCGTAAATTGTCTTTAAGACAGATTCATTAACTCCCTCAGATGGGCCGTCATATACAATTTTTCCCTCGCTTATTCCAACGACTCTTGTGGCGTATTCCAAAGCCAAGTCAACGTGGTGAATATTTATTAGGATTGCAATATTTTTTTTAGTATTTATTTTTTTAAAGTAGTCCATTACTTGCTTTGCATTAATTGGGTCTAAGCTGGCAACAGGTTCATCAGCAAGAATTATCTTGGGATTTTGTGCAAGAGTTCTGGCTAGTGCAACTCTTTGCTTTTGACCACCTGACAGTTGGTCGGCTCTTGCATAGGCCTTGTCCAATATATCTACCTGTTCTAAAGCATCTAGCGCTTTTAACTTATATTCTTTGGGAAATATTCCAAAAAATGAGCGAAGAGGATTTAAATCGGGAACAAAGGCAGTCAATACATTTTTAATTACTGTAGTTCTCTCTACAAGGTTAAAAGATTGAAATATCATACCAATGCTACGCCTAAACTTTCTAAGTTCTCTGCCCTTTAAGGTAGAGACATTTAAGCCATCTACTGTAAGTTCTCCACTTTGAATATCGTGCATTTTATTTATAGTTCTAATAAGTGTGCTCTTTCCTGCACCGGAACGACCTATAATAGCTACAAATTCGCCATCGTCAATAGTTAAATTAATATTGTCAAGGGCTTTAAATCCGCCTGGATAAATTTTATCTACATTTTTAAATTTAATCATATTAAACCTTTCTAAAATAAAATAAGGACCGAGAAACTAGAATTTCTCAGTCCTTAAAAGATTAATTGCTCTTAAGACTTTTTAAGAGTTCCTGTGCTTCTCTTTCAGAATCATAGTTTTTGGAATCTGCTTTTTCATATCCTGTGTGACTGTATATAGATATGATTTCTTTTCCCTCTTCAGTATTTCCTATTTCAATAAAAGCTTTTATTAGAGCTTCTTTAAATTCGTCAGTCATAATCTTTGAATTCTTTGATACAGAAATAGTGTCATTATATATTTTATCAGTAACTCCAATTACATTTGTCTCATCCCAAATTGTACTTGCTCTATTCCAATCACTTTGCCAGTTTTCAGCGTAGTCGTTTCTAACGTCTGCAAAGCCCACTAACACATCAACTTGACCTGAAGCAAGTCTGGCCATAGCTGAGCCGTAAGAATCAGACTGAACAGTAGTTGTAAGGTCTGTGATTGACTTCTCGTAGTTGTCTTGAAGCCAAAGAGTAGGATATATATATCCTGCAGGAGATGAAGAACTCATTACAGACCACTTAGCAGAGTTTAGATCATCCCAAGTGAGCTTTTCGCCATTGTTAATTTTAGCTGACAGCTCTTGTCCCTTTTCAGAAGGGCCTGCTAAAATAAGTGCTCTATAAAAAGTAACTTGATTGTTTTCATCTAAAGTAGTCGGCTTATTTTTATTCCACTCTATGGGCTCATCAGAATCAACTGAAAGTCCATCACGAGTTGCAGTTAAAATTACTTCTGCTGCATCGTCATATAGCACATAAGTGCCACCTGGAATAAATCCAATATCTACAGAGCCTGCACTTAGTGCTTCGCCAGTAGCTTCGTAGTTTGTGCCAACTGAAATATCTATATTTTGAACAGTATATCCCTCATCAGCTAATTTTTTAGTTAAAATTTCCTTTAATGGTTCAGTTTGAGTTACTATGTCGTCAGGATTTCTAGATGGGACAAATTGAATAGATAGAGTTTCAATAGTTTTTGAATCGCCAGTAGATTGTTCTGCATTTTTACCAGAACATCCAGTAAGTACAGAGAACATTAAAATTAAACTCAGTAGTGTTGCAGTTTTTTTCATAGATAATACCTCCGTTATTTTTTAAAATTTGTAAAATTAAAACTAAAATAATTATATCAGATTGCAATATAAATTTGTGAAGTGAATTAATATAATCTATTATTAAAGGTGAAGTAAATATATTATGTATAGGAAGGAAAAAATAATGTAATTTTAATAGTTGAAAAATGAGAAAAAGCAAGCTGGTGAACATATGAAAAAAACAGTTGTAAATTTCTAAATAGCTTATTAAAAGAAATAAAACTTCCCAAAGTATTGTTGATATTAAAAGTTTATTTTGCTATAATGAGTTTAAAGATGAAATTAGTTTTACAATATGGAATTACATATGAGGAGGTGTAAATTTTGAGTGGTGCAATAATGACAATTGGAACAGTAGGAGATGCTTTAAAAATTTCTGCGTCAGGTCTTACTATAGTATTTTTAACATTAGTAGCGTTGGGAATTTTTGTTACTATTATTTCTAAAGTAGTAGGTTCAATTGATAAATCAGCAAAAAAGGACACTAAAGAAGCGACACAACCATCAAAAGCAGTGGTGGAAGATAAACAGGATGGAGCATTAATAGCTGCAATTATAGGAGCTGTAAGTGCTGAAACAAAATTATCTGTAGATAAATTCACTATAACTTCAATAGAAGAAAAAAAATAAAATTAAAAAATTAGAGAGGATGTTAAAAAAATGAAATATCAAGTAAAAGTAGATGGAAGAGTGTATGAAGTAGAAGTGGAGAAAGTGACTGGAGGATCTAAGTCTTTAACAATGGCAGACTTTGGAGCACCTCAGGCAGCACCAGCACCACAAGCGGCACCACAAGTAGCTCCTCAAGCAGCACCGGCACCAGCTCAAGAAGCTCCTAAAGCAGCATCAACAGGTGGAGAACAAGTTCTTTCACCAATGCCAGGAAATATATGGAAACTTGTTGCAACTGAAGGTTCACAAGTACAAGCTGGAGATGTAATTCTTATCTTAGAAGCAATGAAGATGGAAAATGAAATCGTAGCACCAGTTGCAGGAACAATTTCATTGAAGGTAACTCAAGGAGAAACTGTAGACACTGACCAACTTCTAGCTGAAATTAAATAATTTATATAAGTTATTTAATTTTTAAAAGAGAAGAATACAAAATGTGAAAAGGGAGTAAAAAATGAGTTTTTTTAGTATATTATCTGAGATATTGTCTCAGTCAGGCTTTGCACATCTGGAATGGAGAAACTGTGTAATGTTTCTAATAGCTTTTATACTTATATATTTAGCTATTAGAAAGGGATTTGAACCATTACTACTTCTTCCGATTGCTTTCGGTATGCTACTTGCAAATTTACCTGAAGCTGGACTTATGACAGAAGCAGAACCTTGGTATGATTCAGGTGTTCTGAGAATTATATATAGTGGGGTAAAGTCAAATTTATTCCCATGTTTAATATTTATGGGTGTAGGAGCAATGACTGACTTTGGTCCGTTAATTGCAAATCCAATATCACTACTATTGGGATCAGCAGCACAATTTGGTATTTATACTGCGTTTATTATTGCAGTGGCTTCAGGACTGTTTACAATGGAAGAAGCTGCTTCAATTGCAATAATCGGTGGAGCTGATGGACCTACAGCTATTTACACAACAAATACACTTGCACCACACTTACTTGCACCTATTGCCGTAGCGGCATATTCCTACATGGCTTTAATTCCGCTAATTCAACCGCCAATCATGAAAGCACTTACCACTAAAAAAGAACGTGAAACAAAAATGGTTGAACTTAGAAAGGTTTCTAAGACAGAAAAGATTGTATTCCCAGTGGTTGTAGTACTATTTACAGCACTATTATTACCATCTGTAGCACCACTACTAGGATTACTAATGTTAGGAAACTTATTTAAAGAGTCAGGAGTAGTTGACAGATTGTCAGACACAGCTCAAAATGCTCTTATGAATATAGTTACAATTATGCTTGGACTTACTGTTGGAGCAACTGCAAATGGAGAAATTTTCTTAAGTGTACAAACAATAGCAATTATTGCACTAGGACTATTTGCCTTCGCATGTTCAACAGCAGGTGGAGTTCTATTTGGAAAAGTACTATACTATGCAACTGGTGGAAAGATAAATCCACTTATAGGAGCAGCAGGAGTTTCTGCAGTACCTATGGCAGCACGTGTAGCTCAAGTTGAGGGAAGAAAATACAACCCTACTAACTTCTTGTTGATGCACGCAATGGGACCAAACGTTGCAGGAGTTATAGGCTCTGCTGTAGCAGCAGGGGTATTTCTAATAATGTTTGGCTAATAAAAATACGATTGAGAATCTAAGGGTTCTCAATTGTTCCATGTTTAGATATAATAAAGGAAGTTATGAAAAAATATGAGGAGGAATTACTTTGAGTAAAATTTATAGTTTAAAAGATGCTATAAGTAAATTCGTAGAAGATGGAGACGTAATGTCTTTTGGTGGATTTACAACTAACAGAAAACCTTATGCAGCAGTTTATGAAATTCTTAGACAAGGTAAAAAAGATTTCATAGGTGAAGCAGGCCCAGCAGGTGGAGATTGGGATATGTTAATTGGAGAAGGAAGAGTTAAGGCTTATATAAACTGCTATACTGCAAACTCCGGATACACTAACGTATCAAGAAGATTTAGAGCAGCTGTTGAAAAGGGAGAACTTCTTATGGAAGACTACTCTCAAGACGTTGAAATGTTAAGACTTCACGCAGCATCACTTGGACTTCCATACCTACCAGTAAAACTTATGATGGGTACTGACGTTGCAGAAAAATGGGGTATTTCAAAAGAGCAAAGAGAAACTGTTGAAAAATTACCTAAAGATAAATTCTTTTATGTAGATAATCCTTTTGTTGAAGGAGATAAAGTTATAGCGGTTCCAGTTCCAAAGATTGACACTGCAGTTATTCACGTTCAAATGGCTTCTCCAGACGGAACATGTAGAATTCTTGGAGATGAGTTCCATGATGTTGACATTGCAGTTGCTGCAAGAAAGACAATTGTAACTTGTGAAGAACTGGTAAGTAATGAAGAAATTAGAAAAGAACCTAATTTAAACAGTATTCCAGGATTCTGTGTTGATGCTATAGTTCATACACCTTACGGTGCACATCCTTCACAATGTTATGACTACTATGACTACGATGCTGACTTCTACAAGATGTACAACGTTGTAAGTAAGACAGATGAAGATTTCGCTGCTTACATGAAAGAATGGGTTTATGACATAGAAGATCACAGAGATTATTTAAATAAATTAGGAGCAAATAGAATTATTGATTTACACATTGTTCCAGGCTTTGGATATGCTACAAATGTTCTAAAGGAGGAAAAATAATGGCAAGATACGATAATTATACAAATAAAGAAATGCAAGCGGTTACTATTGGAAGACAAATTCAAGAAGGTCAAATAGTAATAGTTGGAACAGGACTTCCTCTAATTGGAGCGGCACTTGCTAAGAGAGTTTTTGCACCAAGCTGTACACTAATTGTGGAAAGTGGACTAATGGACTGTGCACCAATTGAAGTTCCAAGATCAGTTGGAGACAACAGACTAATGGCTCACTGTGCAGTTCAATGGCCAAACGTAAGATTTATTGGATTTGAAGCTTGTGAGTGGCAACATGATAAACAAAGAATGGTGGCATTTATCGGTGGAGCTCAAATTGACCCTTACGGAAATGTAAACTCAACAGTTATTGGAGATTACAACAATCCTAAAACTAGATTTACAGGATCAGGTGGAGCTAATGGGATTGCAACATATACTAACACTATAATAATGATGCAACATGAAAAAAGAAGATTTATGGAAAAAATAGATTACATCACATCTCCAGGTTGGATGGACGGTCCTGGAGGACGTACAAAAGCTGGTATTCCAGAAAATGTTGGTCCACAAATGGTAGTAACAGACAGAGGAATTATGAAGTTTGATGAAAAGACTAAAAAGATGTATCTTGCTGGATACTATCCAACATCAAGCCCTGAAGATATAATTGAAAATACAGGATTTGATATAGATGTTTCAAAGGCTGTTTTACTTGAAGAACCTGAAGAGAGTGTAATAAAACTTATCCGTGAAGAAATAGACCCAGGACAAGCTTTCATTCAAGTTCCAAGAGACTAATAAGGAGGATATAATGGGACAATATTCAATGAACTCTTATTTTAAAAATATGAGTACGATTGGTGCACCACTAAAGGCTAATGATGAAGAAAATATAGAACTAGTTAGAAAAGTTGAACAAGAAATTTATGAGCACATCGTTACAGCTCAAAAAGCTGGTAAATCTGATGAAGCTCTTAATGAATCAGGACAGTGGACAGCATTACAGCGTGTTGCTGAACTAATAGATGAGGGAACTTGGTGTCCACTAAACTCATTATTTAACCCAGAAGAAAATGACAATGGCTCAACAGGAATTGTAAAGGGTCTTGGCAGAATCAACGGAAAATGGGCAGTAATAGTTGCTTCAGATAATAAAAAACTTGCAGGAGCATGGGTTCCAGGACAAGCTGAAAATTTAATCAGAGCTAGTGATACAGCTAAGCGCTTGAGAATTCCTCTAGTGTATATACTAAACTGTTCTGGCGTTAAATTTGACGTTCAAGAAAAAGTTTATCCAAATAGACGTGGTGGAGGAACTCCATTCTACAGAAACTCTGAATTAAACCAATTGGGAATTCCAGTTATTGTTGGAATTTATGGAACAAACCCAGCAGGTGGTGGATATCACTCAATTTCACCTACAATATTAATTGCTCACAAAGATGCTAACATGGCAGTTGGAGGAGCAGGAATACTTGGCGGAATGAACCCTAAGGGATATATTGACGAAGAAGGAGCTAACCAGATAGCAGATGCAACAATGAATGCTAAAAAGACAACTCCTCCAGGATCAGTAAGTGTACACTTTGCTCAAACTGGATTCTTTAGAGAAGTATACGTAGAAGAAGAGGGAATGCTTGAAGGTATTAGAAAATATATAGATATGATTCCATCATATGACTTAGATTTCTTTAGAGTAGATGATCCGAAAACTCCGGCATATAACCCAACTGACTTATATTCTCTAGTTCCTATGAACCCTAAAAAAACTTATAATATCTATGAAGTAATGTCTAGATTATTTGACGGTTCTGAATTTATGGAATACAAAAAGGGATATGGCCCTGAAATGGTAACAGGACTTGCAAAAGTTGGCGGACTTCTAGTAGGAGTTGTAGCTAACACTCAAGGACTATTAGTAAACTATCCTGAATACATTGAAAAAGGTGTAGGTATAGGTGGAAAACTCTATAGACAAGGTCTAATAAAGATGAATGAATTTGTTACTCTTTGTGCTAGAGATAAACTTCCTATAGTTTGGATTCAAGATACATCTGGAATAGATGTTGGTGATGATGCAGAGAGAGCTGAATTACTTGGACTTGGACAATCACTAATCTATTCAATCCAACAATCAGACCTTCCTCAACTAGAAATTACACTTAGAAAAGGTACAGCTGCAGCACACTATGTACTAGGTGGACCTCAAGGAAATGATACAAATGCATTTAGTTTAGGTACAGCTGCTACAGAAATAAACGTAATGAATGGTGAAACAGCTGCAACTGCAATGTATTCAAGAAGACTTGCAAAAGACAAAAAAGCTGGAAAAGACTTACAACCAACTATTGATAAAATGAACAAATTAATTCAAGAGTATGTTGAAAAATCTAAACCGCTATATTGTGCAGAAGCAGGACTTGTTGATGAAGTTGTAAATATGAACTTATTGAGAAACTATATAGTTGCATTTACAGAAAGTGCATATCAAAATCCAGAATCAATCTGTCCAGTACACCAAATGTTACTACCAAGAATAATAAGAGATTTTGACAATTTATATTCAAAATAAATTGGAAAGAGACTTTAAATAGCTGAATTTATAAAAAATAGGTCTTAGTTTTTAAAACTAGGACCTGTTGTTTTTAAAAGTTATATTTAAACTAATAAAAAGAAAAGGTTTTTAAAAGTATAACAAAAATATTGAATATTTAAAATTCCCATTTTAAAATTGTTGTTATCTTGACTATAGATTAAATAAAAGAAAAAAGTGGAGTACATATTTTGTAATAGAGTAAAATAGCACATTACACAAGGAAACCTGCAAACGTTCTATTTGACAAAGATGTAAATAAATAGTACAATATAATCGCCAAAATATTGGAAGATTATTGTAATTTTTATTAATTATGTATAGTTGAGAGGGGATTAAATGGTAGATAATATTTACACAATGGGCGTTGACATTGGTTCAACAGCTTCAAAGGGTGTAATACTAGAAGATGGTAAAAAGGTTATAGCAACTGCTGTAGTTGATGTAGGTGCGGGAACTTCAGGTCCATCAAGAGTTATTAAAATGGTTTTAGAAAATGCAAACCTTAAAATAGAAGACATAAAATTTATAATGGCTACAGGCTATGGAAGAAATTCTTTAGAAGAAGCCGATTTTCAAATGTCTGAACTTTCATGCCATGCTAAGGGAGCTTATTTCCTATTTCCCAATGTTCACACAATTATTGATATTGGTGGACAAGATGCCAAGGCTCTTAAAATTGGAGATGGGGGAATACTTGAAAATTTCGTAATGAATGACAAGTGTGCTGCCGGAACAGGAAGGTTTTTAGACGTTATTGCACGTGTTTTAGAAGTTGGAGTTGGAGACTTAGAAGCACTAGATGCCAAGGCTACAAAAGATGTAACTATTAGTTCGACTTGTACAGTTTTTGCTGAGTCAGAAGTTATTTCTCAGTTGGCAAAGGGAACTAAGATAGAAGATATAGTAAAGGGAATTCACTACTCTATTGCAAGTAGAGTTGGGAGTTTAGCAAAGAGAGTTGGATTAAAAGACGATGTAGTTTTCACTGGGGGAGTAGCTCTAAACAAGGGAATGGTTAGAGCACTGGAAGCAAACTTGGGCTACAAAGTTCACACTAGTCCAATGTGCCAATTAAATGGAGCGCTAGGCGCTGCTTTATTTGGATATCAAAAATATAAAACTGCACTTAGAAAAGAAAAAGTAGCAAATTAATTGTATAACTTTTATATTTAGGAGGAAAATATGAATAAGAAAGTATTAGAAAAGATACCTGGTATAAAACCAAGACCAGTAGAAGGCCGTAAACCTGCTGCAGCTATGTTAAGAGATGTAGTAGATATGGTATATGGCAATGCATGGGATGCTAAAGAAAGAGGAGAACTAGTTGGATGGAGTTCTTCAAAATTCCCAATTGAACTGGCAAAAGCTTTTGACTTAAACGTAGTTTATCCTGAAAACTGGGCAGCTACAACTGCTGCAAAAAAAGATGGACTTAGAATGTGTCAAGCTGCAGAAGATATGGGATATGACAATGATATCTGTGGGTATGCTAGAATTAACTTGGCATATGCTGCGGGAGAGCCTACAGACTCAAGAAAGATGCCTATGCCGGACTTTGTTCTATGTTGTAACAACATCTGTAACATGATGACTAAATGGTATGAAAACCTTGCTAGAATGCATAATATACCAATGATTATGATAGATATTCCATTTTCAAACACAGTGGAAGTTCCAGAAGAAAAAGTAGACTACATGGTTGGACAGTTTGAACATGCAATAAAACAACTAGAAGAATTAACAGGCAAAAAATTTGACGAGAAAAAATTTGAAGATGCTTGTGCTGTTGCAAACAGAACTGCGTCTGCATGGTTAAAAGCTTGTTCTTATATGCAATATAAACCATCACCACTAAGTGGATTTGACTTATTTAACCACATGGCAGACATTGTAGCTGCTAGATGTGAAGTTAAAGCAGCTGAGGGATTTGAACTTTTAGCAGAAGAGTTTGAACAATCAGTTAGAGAGGGAACTTCAACTTGGGAATATCCAGAAGAACACAGAATATTATTTGAGGGAATTCCTTGCTGGCCAGGACTTAGAGCTCTATATGAACCATTAAAAAATAGCGGAGTTAACGTAACAGCAGTAGTATATGCTCCGGCATTTGGATTTAGATATGACGGAATTAGAGAAATGGCTGCAGCTTACAGTAAAGCACCATGTTCAGTATGTATTGAAACTGGAGTTGAATGGCGTGAAACTATGGCTAAGGAAAATGGAATAAGTGGAGCACTAGTTAACTACAACCGTAGTTGTAAACCATGGAGTGGTGCTATGCCTGAAATCGAAAGAAGATGGAAGGAAGACTTAGATATTCCAGTAGTGCATTTTGATGGAGATCAAGCCGATGAGAGAAACTTCTCTACTGAGCAGTACAACACTAGAGTTCAAGGACTAGTAGAGATAATGGACGAGAGAAAAGCTGAAAGAGAAGCTAGAGGCGAAGATGTTTATACAAACTTTGACAATACAAAAGAAACTGATTGGTCAAAATCAACTATAGATTAAGGAGTTAGCCATGAGTGAGATAAAAAATTTATTAGAACAATTTGAATTTTATGCAAAAAATCCAAGAAAACAACTTGACAAATATCTTGGTGAAGGCAAAAAAGCAGTAGGTGTATTTCCATACTACGCTCCTGAAGAAATAATATATGCAGGCGGAATGGTGCCAATGGGAGTTTGGGGTGGAACAGGTCCAATTGAAAAGGCAAAGGAATACTTTCCAACATTTTACTATTCAATGGCTTTGAGATGTTTAGAGATGGCATTAGATGGAACACTTGATGGACTATCTGCAGCTATGCTTACAACATTAGATGACACATTAAGACCACTATCTCAAAACTACAAAGTAAGTGCCGGAAGAAAAATTCCAATGGTATTTTTAAATCATGGACAACACAGAAAAGAAGAATTTGGAAAAGTGTACAATGCTAAAATTTTCACTAAAGCTAAAGAAGAATTAGAAAGCATTTGTGACGTAAAAATAACAGATGAAAATCTAAAAAAAGCTTTTGAAGTTTACAATGAAAATAGAGCATTAAAAAGAGAATTTATAAAACTTGCTGCAACACATCCGCAAACTATAAAAGCTTCAGATAGATCTAATGTATTAAAAAGTGCTTACTTTATGTTAAAAGATGAACACAATGTAATACTAAAACAACTAAATGAAGAATTAAAGGCGATTCCTGAAGAAGATTGGGATGGAAGTAGAGTTGTTACAAGTGGTATTATCACTGATAACCCGGCACTACTAGAAGTATTTGATAACTATAAAATTGCCATAGTTGCAGATGACGTTGCTCATGAGTCAAGAGGACTTAAAATAGATATAGATATGTCTATAGAAGATCCAATGCTTGCTCTAGCAGATCAATTTGCTCGTATGGACGAAGATCCAATACTTTATGACCCTGATATTTGGAAGAGACCTGAGTATGTAGTTAATTTAGCTATAGATAATGACGCAGATGGATGTCTATTATTTATGATGAACTTTAACGACACTGAGGAAATGGAATATCCATCTTTAAAACAAGCATTTGAAAAAGAGGGAATACCTTTAATAAAAATGGGATATGACCAACAAATGGAAGACTTTGGACAAGTTAAAACTCAACTTGAGACATTTAACGAAATGGTTCAATTAAATAGAATGTAATATAAAAACAGCTACTTAAAATTATTAAGTAGCTGTTTTTTGGTGAAAGAAAACCCTCAGTTAAACTGAGGGTTTAATATTTAAGGTTCTATAATAAATGTTGGGGTAACCACTCCAACATTTATTTTTTTGCAAAAAAAGAATGCACGTATTCCAAAAATCCTTTACCATATAAAGTGACTAAACCAAATAGAAAGGGTGAAATACGTGCAAGATAATTATAT
>NZ_FQXI01000010.1 GCF_900129925.1 Anaerosphaera aminiphila DSM 21120
AATTCTTGTAGTAGGCTGTTTACAACAAGGACAAATACCTGTATTATTAGTAGACTTAATAGAAACTTCTATGGTTTCACTATTTTCTGTTATATTTGTTACAATAATATCTTTAATATTGAGAAGTTTTTGTATATAATTATCTTGCACGTATTTCACCCTTTCTATTTGGTTTAGTCACTTTATATGGTAAAGGATTTTTGGGATACGTGCATTCTTTTTTTGCAAAAAAATAAATGTTGGAGTACTCACCCCAACATTTATTATAGAACCTTTTTAAAATAAATATTATATTACATTGTATAAAACAAATAAGGGGAGTTTATTTAGTGAGTTATTGCTTTCTATTGTGAAAGTATGATATATTAATAGAAATTTATAAGGAGGAGGGATAGAATGAGTAAAAATAAACATATTGAAGAGATGACTACACTGGAAACTGAATTTAACCGTGAAATTGGTGTGTTTGGCGGGGTGAGTATTATTGGCGGAATAATGATAGGTTCAGGAATATTTTATTTAGGTTCTTATGTACTTCAGAGAACTGGAATGAGCTTAGGTCTATCATTATTAGCTTGGATTGTAGGAGGATTGGTAACCCTTTTAGCGGGTCTTTGCTATGCAGAATTAGGGGTTAGTATGCCAAGAGCAGGTGGCTCTACTGTCTACTTAACAGAGGCATTTCACCCTATGGTTGGATTTTTAAGGGGATTTACAGATTGGATTATAGGTGGGCCAGGTTCTGTTGCGGCGATGGCAATAGCTCTTCCTACGGCAATGAGATCTTTCTTTGAGATTTCAGATATGCAAATAAAAATTATAGCTACAGTACTTATAATACTTTTAACGTTTTACAATTTATTTGGAATAAAACAAGGAGCTTTTTTACAAAATATATCAATGGTGGCTAAATTAGTTCCAATACTTATTATACTATTTGCAGCACTATTTATGGGAGAACAGAGCCCTGATCTTACACTAAAACCTATGGTTGGTGGAGATGCTAGTATATTTCAAATAGTAAAAATGATTGCATTTGCAACAGTGGCAAGTTTGTGGGCATATGAGGGTTGGACAAACTTAAACTCAATGACAGAGGAAATGAAAGACCCTAAGAAAAACTTACCTAGAGCACTTATATTTGGAATAGGTGGAATTACAATACTTTACACTCTTTTTAACTATGCAATTTACAAAGTACTTCCATATAATGAAATAGTTTCAAATATTGACGCTGGAAATTTATACCTTGGAACAGAAGCTGCAATAAGAGTTTTGGGAAATACCGGAGGGGTAATAGTATCCATTGGTATGGCGCTTGCAATGTTTGGCGGGCTAAATGGACTGATTATAGCTCAACCTAGAATGTACTATGCAATGGCAGTTGAGGGACATTTTTTTAAATCATTTGCAAAACTTCATCCTAAGTACAAAGTTCCAACAGCGGCACTTATTGTTCAAATGCTTATTTCTATAGTACTGGTATTTTCAAGGGACTTAGATCAATTGACGTCACTAGTAGTATTTACAGCAATGTTATATAATCTACTTACTATAGTTGCGGTAATAGTTATGAGAAAGAAATATCCTGAAATTGAAAGACCTTATAAGATGTTTATGTATCCTTATAGTGTTATTTTGACAATTATATTATTTTCAGGTCTTGTATTAAATACTCTTTTTGAAGACCCTGTAAATGCGTTTTTAGGACTTGTAGTACAAGTGATAGGTGTTGTAGTTTATATCTACTTTGATAAGAAACTAAAAAAAGAGAAGGTGTAATAGTGAAAAAATTATTTTTTGGTGGAAAGTTTTATATAGACAGAGAAAAATTTGCAGAAGCAGTTTTAGTAGAAGATGATAAGATTATAAAAGTTGGAAATATGTCAGAGCTTGAAAAAATGGACTTTGATGAAAAAATTGACTTGACAGGAAAGACAGTACTTCCAGGCTTAAACGACTCTCACTGTCATATATCATCTGTTGGAGCAGCTTACATTCAAGTAGATCTATCGGATTGTAGCTCCATTGATGAAATAGTTGAAATTACAAAAAAATTTATTGAAGAAAATCCTAAACTTGTAAAAAATGGAATTAGAACAATGGGTTGGAATCAAGATTTATTTACAACTGGTGAAAAGAGAATACTAAATAAACATGATGTAGATAGAATTTCAACAGAAATTCCAATAGTTCTTGAAAGAGTATGTGGACACATATGTGCTGTAAATTCAAAAGTTATAGAAATGAAAAATATAACCATTGAAACAGAAGCACCGCGTGGTGGAACTATTGAATTTGATGAAAACAACGAACCTACAGGAGTACTTACAGAAAATGCAGTTCAGTGGATTGAACAAATAATTCCTGAATATACTCAAAAGGAAAAAATAGACTTTATGTGCAAAGCGCTTAAATATGCTGAGAGCGTAGGCCTTACAAGTGTTCAGTCTAATGACGTGGCAGCGCCAAATACCTATGGAGATTTTGATTCAATAAGAAAAATTTATGAAGATGACTTAGTAGATATTAGATATAGACACCAATTTTGTGCTAATACAGAAGAGGAAATGGACAGAGTTTTAAATGTAGAGGCCAAGAAGAGTATTTACAATGGAAATAAAATAAAATTGGGACCAATAAAAATGTTTAAAGATGGAAGTCTTGGTGCCAGTACAGCGCAGATGAGAAATGGTTACGTTGCAGACAAAGACAATCACGGCGTATGTGCTATGGAATATGACTTCCAAGAAAAACTGGTTGCAGAAGCCAGCAAGAGGGGATTTCAAGTTGTAACTCACGTTATTGGAGACGGCGCAATAGAAGAGACAGTTGACGCCTATGAAAAGAGCTTTGAAAATGGGAAAAATAACTTAAGACACTCTCTAATACACTGTCAAATAACAGATAGACCACTTTTAGAGAGAATTGCAAAATTAGACGTGGGAGTTTATTATCAACCAATATTTTTAGACTATGATATGCACGTTGTAGAAGACAGAGTTGGCACTGAACTTTCAAGTACATCCTATGCTTTTAACACACTTGATAAGCTTGGAGCACATATTGGATATGGAACAGATGCGCCTGTTGAGGACTTAAATCCATTTCCAAATATATATGCAGCTGTAACTAGATGTGATAAAACTGGATATCCTGAAGGGGGATTTTTTCCTGAAGAAAAAGTGGATATCTATACGGCAATTGACGCCTATACAATCGGTTCAAGTTATTTAGAATTTGAAGAAGATATAAAGGGAAGAATTAAAGAGGGTTATCTTGCAGATTTTACAGTATTAGACGAAGATATATTTGAAATTGACCCAATGAAAATAAAAGATATAAAAGCAGCAATGACAATTATTGGTGGAAAAGTAGTATATAGTAAATAAATAAAAATGCCAGATTTCTGGCATTTTTTCTATAAGTAAACCAATTAATATAAAAAAAGGAGTGGTAGTATGGATTTAAGTTTGTGGACAGTGCTGGACAATTTAAGAGAAAACTATGAGTGGATTGAGTTGACACATGATTTAAGCCCTGAAACTCCTCACTGGATTGGATGGGACAATCTTGAAGTTGAGGAAAAATGTAATTTGAGTAATTCTATATTTAATGCCAGTGCCTATAAAACTGTAGGTCAGTATGGAACTCATGTAGATGCTCCAATTCACATGGTAGACGGTGGAAGAACTCTAGATAAAATTGAACTTAGGGAAATGGTCTATCCACTGTGTGTAATTGATTTAGAGGATAAAGTTTCCAAAAATGAAAACTATGTAATGGAACTTAATGACATTTTAGAGTGGGAAGAAAAATATGGCAAAATTCCAAAGGGAGCTTTTGTAGTATTTCAAAGTGGATGGTCAAAGCGACAGGCAAAAGACATGGATAACTTTGATGATGAGGGAAATAGAAACTTTCCGGGATGGGGTTTAGATGCTTTGAAGTTTTTAGTTGAAGATAGAGAAATAGGAGCAATTGGGCATGAGACATCTGATACGGAGTCGCCAATTAGTTCAGGAAAGACGGACTATGAAGTAGAGTACTATATTTTAGAGCAAGATAAAATTCAAATAGAGTTACTTAAAAATGTGGATAAGTGTCCGCCAAAAGGTGGAATAATTTTCTGTACTTTTCCAAAATTAGTAGGTGGAAGTGGATACCCTGCAAGGTGTTTTGCAATAGTTCCAAAGAATAAGTAGTATAAAAAATAAAAACACCCTAGATTAAAATTTTAATTTAGGGTGTTTTCTAAAGCGTATTTTTATAAATTTAAAATACAACTGTCAACATCATTTTAAAATCCTCTAAGGCATGTAGAGAATGAGGAGAGCCTGCAGGCATTAAAATACTCTCGCCTTCGCTGACACTGAAATTTTCTCCATCTATTACTATTTCAGATTTTCCCTCTAAAATAGTCACAAGTGCATCTCCACTACTTTCATGAGTGCTTATTTCTTCACCCTTTGAAAATGCAAAAAGTGTAATGCTCACATTGTCATTTTGAGATATTGTCTTACTTACAACTTGTCCTTCTGCCAGATTTACCAATTCAGACAATTTTAAAACTTCGCTTGGATTAATATTCTTAGTGCGTCTATTCATTAAATTACATCCTTAAAATTTACTTTCTACGACTATTTCAAATATATTTATTACTTTAACTCATAGGAATTTTCAGATATTTTTTCCAAAGTGTAATTTGTATTAGATAAAACACCTTTCATATATTCACTTCTTAAATCCCAGTATAAGCTTTCATTTTTATAAGTGTTCCAGTATTCTGCATGAACATCTTCATGAATTGTAAATACTACGCTGTTTTCATTGTCTACTGCAGAAAGTACATGGTCACAGGGCATATCATCTAAAAATTTAGATATCATAAGTCGATAGGCATCAGAAGGTGAACCGTTAAAGTTTTCACTTTTTCCAAGCGCATTAAAAAGAGAAAAAATTTCTTCTTTAAATTCAGGTTTTTCACTTAGTAACAGTGAAGTTGCCGCTGCAAATTTTTCTTCAACTAATTCCACTCTCTTTTGAATCCAACCATGAATATTTAATTCATCTACAATTTCTTCCAGTGGTCCTTCTTCAAGAATACCCTTCTCATTAACTGTATAGACTAAGTCATTAAGTTTTTTTCTTTTTGCAATTTCTAAAATTGAATTTGTAACACTGTTTAAAAATGTTATTTTACCATACATTAAATGGTGTATAAATCCTAAAGTTTGACTCATTTGTAGCCCCTCTCATTTATATAGCCGAATATACTGAGTAATTTTTTAATATAGAAAGTAAAATAATTTTACTTAAAATCTTCTTAAAAAATTATTGCAATTAATACTTAAATATATAGTACATGTATTGGAAAAGTTTTTCTGTAACATATGTTACGAGTTCTCAGAATATATATAAGTGTTGTAGTTTAAATTTCAGTATTTTATATTATGCATGAAAGGGATATAATGGATATATAATTTAATTTTGGAGGTGTATTATGAAAAAAAAGGGAATTTTTAATAGTTTATTATTTAAATTAGTTTTGGGAATTATACTAGGTATGGTAGTTGGATTAATAGCCAATGAGTCGGTAATAGTAGTTATAGACGTTATAAAAAACATCTTGGGAGATTTAATTAGCTACGTTGTTCCATTAATAATCTTGGGATTTATTGCCCCGGCGATAGTGAGTTTAAAAGAAAGTGCAGGAAAAATACTTACGGTAACACTTTTAATTTGTTACATATCATCAGTAGGAGCTGCAACATTTAGTTTAATTGCCGGAGAAATTATAATTCCGCACTTAAACATAGTGAGTAATACTGCAGATGCCAGAGTAATACCGGAGTCGATATTTAGCCTTTCAATAGATCCGATAATGCCTGTTATGACAGCTCTTGTCACAGCAGTGTTAATAGGTCTTGCTGTAATATGGACTAAATCTGAAACTTGGGAAAAATTGTTGTTAGAACTTAACAATATTGTACTTTCAATAGTTGATAAAGTAATAATAGCAATACTTCCGGTTTATATTGCATCTACATTTGCAGAACTTGCATATCAAGGTACAATACTTTATGAATTACCTGTATTTTTAAAAGTTATATTAATTGTAATTGTAGGGCATTTTATTTGGATGGCCTTACTTTATTCAATTGGAGGAATTATTTCAAAGACAAATCCAAGTGAAGTATTTAAACACTATGGACCGGCCTATGTAACAGCACTTGGCACAATGTCATCAGCTGCAACACTGCCAGTGTCATTAAAATCTGCAAGAAAGGCAAAAATTCTAGATCCTAAAATTAGAGACTTTGTAATACCTCTTTGTTCAAATGCTCACCTATGTGGTTCAGTGTTGACAGAGACATTTTTTGTAATGGTAGTGTCACAAATTTTATATGGAAAAATACCTGAGTTTCACACAATGATAGTATTTATTCTACTTCTTGGTATATTTGCAATAGCTGCGCCTGGTGTTCCGGGAGGAACAGTAGTTGCTTCACTTGGACTTATAATTTCAGTACTTGGATTTGACAGTACAGGAACAGCGCTAATGCTTTCAATATTTGCACTTCAAGATAGTTTTGGAACAGCTTGTAACATAACTGGTGATGGAGCTATAGCTTTAATGGTAACTGGAATATTTAAAAAAGTTCCAGGAAGAAATGGAAATCCTGAGTATGTTCCACCTGTTGAAGAATAAAAGTAAGTGTATTTGGAGGAAGATATTATGAATTATATAGAGTATATGAAAAGGGAGCTAGTTCCTGCTTTTGGATGTACGGAGCCCATAGCTCTCGCTTATACTTCTGCAAAAGCAAGAGAAATACTGGGTGAAAATCCCGATAAAATAATTGCCAGAGTTTCAGGCAATATAATAAAAAATGCAAACAGCGTAAAAGTACCTGGAACTGATGGCAGAAGAGGTCTTGAAATATCTATAGTATCAGGAGCTTTTTTAGGAGATTCTTCCAGAGAATTAGAAGTATTGGCAGGTATTGATAAGAGCAAGTTAAAAGGATGTGACAGTTTAATAGAAGATGGAATAGTAAATATAGAACTGGTTCCGGGAATAGCGAATTTATATATTGAAATAGAGGCTCACAGAGGAGAGAACTATTCAAAAGTAGTAGTGGAAAATGACCATACAAATATTGTATTAATAGAGAAAAATGACGAGGTCATATTAAGCGAGAAGAGAAAAAACAGCAGTGAAGAGAGTGTAGATTTTTCTTTTAATAAGATATATGACTTTGCAAAAACTTGCGACTACAGAGATATTAAATCTATTTTAGACATGGAAATAAATTACAACTATGAAATAGCCAAAGAGGGAATAAAAAACGACTGGGGTTCTAATATAGGAAGTATAATATATAAAAATGCCAGAGATTTTAATGAAGAGCTAGTGGCCTATGCAGCTGCAGGTTCTGATGCCAGAATGAGTGGATGTGAAAAACCTGTAGTGATAAATTCAGGAAGTGGAAATCAAGGTCTTACAGTTTCAGTTCCAATAATATTTTATGCAAGAGAAAATAAAATAAACAGTGATGAACTCTATAGAGCATTAGTATTTGCAAACTTAATAGGTTTGTATTTAAAGCAGAGAATAGGTAAACTGTCAGCTTATTGTGGTGTGGTTTCGGCTGCATCGGCAGCAGTTGTGGGAATTGCATATTTAGAAGGTGCTTCAGAAAAAATATTGGAGGAGACTCTTTCAAACAGTCTTGTAGTAAATTCAGGACTGTTATGTGACGGAGCAAAGCCGTCATGTGCAATGAAGATAGCATCCAGTCTTAGAAATGCATTTTTGGCATATGAACAAGCTAAAAGCGGAAATAGTTTTGAAGTTGGAGATGGAATAGTAAAACCAACTGTAGATGAAACTATTAGAGCTATTGGAAATATTGCCAAGTATGGAATGAAAAAAACTGATGAAGTTATTTTAAATGAAATGCTTGGGAATGAAAACTATATAAAAGAATTTAGCAGTTAAAAATAGAGAGTAAATTATCAGTTGATAGTTTACTCTCACTCTTTTTTTAAGCTTAAAATAGAAACGGCAAAGAGTATAGATAGCATGCCAAGAAGATCCATTAGTGTAAACCTCTCACCAAGTAATAAAATAGAGAATACAAGGGCAGAGACAGCCTCTAAACCTGTAATTAAAGAACCCTTCACAGGTCCTATAATACTCACACCAGTTAAAAACAGTGAAAAAGAAAATACTGTTCCAAATAAAACCATACCAGATAATGCCAGAACAGTCATTACATCAAAGTTTACATTTTGAGTCCAAGGTTTATTTATAAGAGTTATAATTGCTCCGCCAATAATCATTGCAGATCCAGTGACTACAGAAGTTGGGTATTTGTGTAGTAGTTCTATTGGAAGAAGTGTGTACATAACGACGCCAAAAGCTGCCAATAGTCCCCAAAATAGTCCGTCAGGACTTATTACAAGGGTATTTAATTTTAAATGTGTTGCCAGAATAACTGTCCCAAGAACTGCCAAGATTATAGATGCAACTTCAACTATATGTGGAAGTCTCTTTTCTTTGACACATACTCCAATCATTATAAAAACGGTACTTAAAAATTGCAGCACTGTTGCAGTGGGGGCATTAGTTCGAGCGATAGCTTGTAAGTAAGCGTATTGACAGCAGAGTATTCCCAAAATTGCAAATAAGACTAGTTTAACAGTGTCATTTTTATTTTTAAATATTAAAAAAGTTTTTTCTCCGTTTTGAAACAGTGAAATAATAAAGAGTATAACTCCTGAAAACACCAGTCTAACGTTTACTATGTATTGAGGATTTAATCCCTTGGTATTTAAAAGATACTGGCCACAAGTTCCAGAGAAACCCCAAAAAATTGCACCCAGCATGGTAAAAATAAGACCTTTTAACATATTAGTTTCCCTTTTATGCATAAACACCCCACCTTTAATATATTTATTATATCTATTATAATAATAAAGGTAAAGGTAAAGCTAGAATGCATTGGGTATATAAAATTAGGAGATGATATTTTGGATAAGAAATTATTAATATATGGATTTAATAGAGATGAATTAAAATATAATACAATTTGTGAAACTGCAAAGAATTACGATATTGAAGTAGGCGAAATTTCCTATGAGGACATTTCACAAAAAGTTGGAACTCTTATGAAGTTTCCTGGATATGAAAGAGAAGACAAAAAAGCAGTGGAGGCTCCTGAAATAGAATTTTTACTATTTTCGGATTTTGATAGGGAACCACTAATGAGCTTTTTAAAAGATTTAAGAGAAGCAGGTTTGGCAGTTCCCTATAAATCAGTTGTTACAGAAACTTCAAAAGATTGGGAATTTTCTTACCTAC
Organism: Anaerosphaera aminiphila DSM 21120; assembly: GCF_900129925.1. GTDB lineage: Bacteria > Bacillota > Clostridia > Tissierellales > Peptoniphilaceae > Anaerosphaera > Anaerosphaera aminiphila. The sequence continues at coordinate 9,371 of NZ_FQXI01000010.1, forward strand.
TGGAGCATATACAGGAAGAGCACTTAGTTATGACTAAGTTTAATGAACTGGGAAAGTTAGTTAAAAGAGCTCAAGATGTTTTAGAAAAAAAAGAAAGTAAAAATTTAAGAGAGACATTGGAATATGTAATTGAAATTAAAAATTTTAGTGAAATTAATGAAGAAATTATTGAAGAGAGATATAATAAATTAGTAGAAGCATTAAAAGAGGAGGAGTAAAATGGAAAAATTGAGTTTGGCAAGAGATATGATTGACTATATTGATAAAAGCCCCTGTTCATACTTTGCCGTAGAAAACATTAAAGACTATTTGTTGGAAAGTGGATTTAAAGAATTAAAAGTAAGTGACACTTGGAAACTTCAGGAAAAAGGTTCTTACTTTACTATAAACAACGACAGTGCAATAATTGCATTTACAATTGGAGATAGCAATAATATTGAAGATTATGGCTTTAAAATTATAGGTTCACACAGTGACTCTCCAAGTTTTAGAATAAAGGGAAATCCTGAAATTAACAAGTTAAATACAGTAACACTAAATACGGAAGTATATGGAGGAGCAATACTCTACTCTTGGTTTGACAGACCACTTTCAGTTGCGGGAAGAGTAGTTTTAAAGTCAGATGACGTCTTAAATCCAAGTGTTAGACTCCTAAATATAGACAAGGACTTAATGATTATACCAAGTCTTGCAATTCACATGAATAGAGATGTAAATAAGGGATTTGAATTTAACCCTCAAAAACATACATTGCCACTTCTAACACTTACAGAGGAAGAAATAAGTGAAGATTTCTTTTTAGAAGTGTTGGCAGATGAATTAAAAGTAGCTAAAGAAGAAATTTTAGAATATGACATGTATTTATATGATAGAGAAAAGGGAAAGATAATAGGACTTAAAGATGAGTTTATCTCTGTGGGGCGATTAGATAATTTAGCTATGGCATATACAAGTACAGTTGCACTAGTTAAAAACCAACCAACTAAGGGTGTAAACGTAATGGTCTGTACAGATAATGAAGAAGTTGGAAGTAGATCTAGACAAGGTGCAGACAGCCCAATGATTTCCGACGTACTTGAGAGAATTGCAATAGGACTTAATAAGAACAGAGAAGAATTTTTAAGAGCTGTTGAAAAAAGTTATATAATCTCTGCCGATATGGCACATGCTGCACATCCAAACTTTGAAGAAATGGCTGACCCTACAAATAAACCGAAACTAGGCAAGGGACCTGCTATAAAATATGCTGCAAATAAAGCTTATACATCAGATGCAATTTCAGGTGGAATATTTAAACAACTTTGTGAAAAGGCAAATGTTCCATGCCAAACATTTTACAATAGATCAGATAAAGTTGGTGGCTCTACAATTGGACCTATTACAGCAAGTCAACTAAATATCAGATCAGTTGATATAGGAAATCCAATGTTATCAATGCATTCAATAAGAGAACTTGCATCAGTAGATGACAATTTGTATCTATATAAGGTATTTGAAGAGCTTTATAAATAAAAAAAGCCCGTGAAAAATTCACGGGTTTTAAATTTTTAAAATAAATTATTTTAATTGACAGTAAATTTCAACCAATCGAACTTCGTTCTCTTGGAAAATTCTTGCATAAAATCTATGACGAAACCATAGGTTTCTATAGATTGTTAGGTTAGGTCTCAGTCGTAGTTTTCAACCAAGTCTTTCAGCCTTGGGAAAATCTGACATTGGACCTACGACGAAATCAAAGATTTCTGTTAGGTCTCAAATTGTTACACGCACATTCCACCGTTTATTCCAATAATTTGACCGGTCATATAGGAATTTTTTTCAGATACAATGTAAGCTGCAAGTTCTGCAATTTCCCTTGGATCTGCAAGCCTTAGCATGGGGATGTCGTTACATATAAGCTGTAAGTCCTCATTGGAGTAGCACTTCATCATATCAGTATTTACCACACCTGGAGCTATGGCATTCACTCTAATATTTGATGGGGCTAGTTCCACTGCAAGTGACTTAGTAAGAGATTCCACTGCACCCTTAGTTGCAGAGTATGCCACTTCACAAGAAGCTCCATTTGAGCCCCAAATTGAGGAAATATTTAAAATCACACCATCGTGTTTTTTTAGCATATAGGGAAGAGCACAGTGAATAGTGTTGTACATTCCAAATACATTAATATTAAAAATTTCTTGAAACTCAAGGGGGGAAAGATCTTGAAATAGAGAGGTCTTTGAAATTCCCGCATTGTTAATTAGAATATCCACTCCTCCAAATTTTTCTTCAATAGTATTAAATAAAGACTCCACTTCTGAAAGTTGTGAAATGTCAGCTTTTATTGCAAGAGCATCAACATTTAAGCTTCTAATTTCATTTTGAAGTTCTATTGCTGAAGACTCACTGTTGTTGTAATTTATAATTATTCTATAGTTCAACTCGCCAAGTTTTTTTGCAATAGCTCTGCCAATTCCACGAGAAGAACCTGTAATTAAGACTGTTTTCATAATATCACCAAAGTCATTATATATTAATGAAACTATAAAAGAAAGTGTGGCAATGTGTTATTAATATTTAGCTATGGGTATTAACAAACTATTGGAGGGACATTATGAAATTACAAACTGTAGAAATGTTAAAAAAGAGAAGAAGTTATTATGCACTGGATAAAAATATAAAATCAAGTGAAGAAGATATAAAAAATGCCATAAGAGATGTGGTGTACTATTCGCCAACGCCTTTTAATGTGCAGTCTGAAAGGGCAGTAGTTCTAATGGGTGAAAACCATGATTATCTCTGGAAAAACATAGTTATGGAAACTCTTAGAAGTATTGTAAATGATGAAGAAAAATTTAAGAGTACTGAAGAAAAAATAAATGGATTTAAAAGTGGCTATGGCACTATTTTAATATTTGAAGATGGAAAAGCTCTAGAAGAAGCAAAAAGTGGTTTAGGCAGTTACGGTTCAAATTTAGACTTGTGGTCAGAACATGCAAATGGAATAGTTACTATAGGCTTGTGGACAGCCTTGGGAGAGCTTGGACTGGGAGCAAATTTGCAACATTACAATCCCGTAATTGACGATGAAGTAAAAGAAAAGTGGAATATTCCAAGAGAGTGGATTTTAAAATCTCAAATGGTATTTGGAAATATTTTGCAGGAGCCAAAGGAGAAGTCCAAGGTAGATATTGATAAGAGAGTTTTATTTAAATAATATGTTTTATCTATAATTAGCTTTATAAGATAGCAAATGTATATAGGATTAAAAATTACTTGATATTTAGCCCTATTCTAGTTATAATAAACAAAAGCTATGAAGAGACGAGTAGGTTTAAAAAGGATTTTTTAGAGAGTGTTGATGGTGAAAAAACACAAATTACTTTAAGCTGAAAAAAGACTTGAAGCACTTTGGAGGATTTTTTTGATTTCAAAGCGTGCACGTCCTACGTTACAGGACAAAAGTATGGTAGTACTTTGCGAGGTATATGTTGTGAGACATATATAAAAATGGGTGGTAACACGAATTTTAACTTTCGTCCCAGAGAGAGACTCTCTTTGGTTCGAAAGTTTTTTTAATTATGTAAAGTTTACATAATTTATAGGAGGAGGAATAAAATGAAAAGTTTAAAAAAAGTAGGAGCAATGTTGTTGGCAGTTACTATGCTGGTTCCCTTAGTAGCATGTGGTGGAGCAAATAAGGCAAACACAGCAGAAAAGCCAGATCCAAATGCTGAGGCTACACCTGTACTTAGAGTTGGTATGGAATGTGGATATGCTCCATATAACTGGACGCAACAAGATGATTCAAATGGTGCAGTAAAAATAGACGAATCTAATGAATTTGCAGGCGGCTACGATGTGGAAATTGCCAAAAAAGTAGCTGAGGGACTTGGTAGAGAACTGGTTATAGTAAAAACTCAGTGGGATGGACTTCCACCGGCAGTACAATCTGATAAAATTGATGTAATAATGGCGGGAATGAGTCCAACGGCAGCTAGAGCAGAACAAATTGACTTTACAGCTCCTTACTGGGTAAGTGACTATGTAATGATAGTTCAAAAAGGCTCAAAATATGAAAATGCAACTTCATTAGAAGACTTTGCAGGAGCAAAAATTACTGGACAGTTAAATACAGTTCACTATGACATATTAGATCAAATTAAAGGTGTGGACAAACAAGAAGCTATGGAAGATTTTCCACAGATGAGAGTTGCACTACAAAGCGGTGTAATTGACGGATATATTGCAGAAGTTCCAGAGTCAATGTCAATTGAAATGGCAATGCCTGACTTAGTATCAGTTCACTTTGATGAAGGCAAGGGATTTGAAGTTAAAGATAACGAAAATACCATTGCGGCAGGTCTAAAAAAAGGGTCTGAGCTAAAAGGTGAAATAGATGAAATTTTAAATGCATTGACAGAAGAAGACAGACAAGAACTGATGACTCAAGCAGTTAAAAATCAACCTGCAGCTAACTAAGAAGGGGTAAAATGGAAAAGATTATTCAAATATTTCAAAACAATTATCAAATGTTCTTAGATGGAACTATAGTAACTCTTAAAATTTCTATATTGGGTACTATAGTTGGTCTGCTAATAGGAATGGTAGTTGGAGCAATAAAGACAATTCCAAAACAAAAAGGTGGCAAGGGAGTAATTCAAAAAGTAGTTACGGCTCTATTAAACTTATATATATTAGTATTTAGAGGCACACCTATGATAGTTCAGGCAATGTTATTCTACTATGGAATAGCACTGTTCTATGGAGTCCAAATTGATAGGACAATTGCTGCTTATTTAATAGTTTCCATAAATACGGGAGCATATATGTCTGAAGTAGTAAGAGGTGGAATTATTTCCATAGACAAGGGACAATTTGAGGCAGCATATGCCAGCGGAATGAGTCACGTTCAAACTATGTTATATGTAGTGGCTCCTCAAACTTTGAGAAATATACTCCCAGCAACGGGAAATGAATTTGTCATAAATATTAAAGATACATCAGTTTTAAATGTAATATCAGTTTCAGAGTTGTTCTTTGCAGCAAAGTCTATATCAGGACAGACTTTTGACATGTTTAACACTTATGCAGTCGTTGCTTTAATTTATCTATTTTTGACAACAGTAATTACACAGATTTTAAGATTGATTGAAAAGAAATTTGAAGGACCAGAGAGTTATGAACTTCAAATGGGCAATCAAATGCAAATATGAGGTGCGACGTGGAAGAAATATTAAGAGTAGAAAATTTGAGAAAGAGCTTTGGAAAAAATGAAGTTCTAAAGGGAATAAGCTTTACAGTGAACAAGGGAGAAGTTGTATCCATAATCGGCTCTTCAGGTTCAGGAAAGAGCACACTTTTAAGATGTATTAATCAATTGGAAGAACCTACATCAGGAGCAATATATTTTGAAGGCGAGAACTTATTAGGCGAACATGTAAATATTAGAAAGGCAAGAGCTAAGATGGCAATGGTCTTTCAGTCATTTAACTTGTACAATAATTTAAACGCACTTAAAAATTGTACTATAGGGCCTGTAAAAGTTCTTGGAATTTCAGAAGAAGAAGCTAAAAAAAGAGCTGTGGAAAATCTTGAGAAAGTTGGAATGGCAGAATATGTAAATGCAAAGCCATCTCAACTATCAGGTGGTCAAAAGCAAAGAGTTGCAATAGCAAGGGCACTTTGTATGGAGCCTGCTCTAATGTTATTTGACGAGCCCACATCTGCACTTGACCCAGAAATGGTAGAGGAAGTATTAAATATAATGATTGCTCTTGCAAAAGCTGGACAGACTATGATAGTAGTAACTCATGAAATGCAATTTGCAAAGGACGTATCTTCAAAAGTTATTTTTGTAGACAAGGGAATAATAGCTGAAGAGGGAAGTCCAAAGGAAATATTTGAAAATCCAAGAGAGAATAGAACTAGAGAATTTATAAAAAAAGTATATTAACTTAAAATAAATCAGGCCTAAAATACAGGTCTGATTTATTTTAAAATTAAGGAAAAAATTTTTAAAAAATCGGAAAAGACAAGTTAAATGTGATATATTAAGAATAATATATTTATATGCCTAAAATGGAAAAAAACATTGAAAAAAGTTGTAAAATCCAGTATAATAATAAAAATTACATAAAAGGAGGCCTTAATCTTGAATATTGTAAAAAATATGGTCAAGAGCTCTCGGAAGTCTTGCAGTAATCAAAATGTCTCTTCCAAATACATGAGAGTTTATTATTAAGGGAAGCTATTGGGAAAAATATTTGGAGGAATAAAAAATGAAAAAGAAATTATATCTATTATCAACAGTATTAATACTAATGGGAATTTTAACGGCTTGTGGTAATAAAACTGCAAATAATAAGGCGGCAAACAGTGAAACGGCAAATAATAAAACTGAAAATAATTCTACTATAGAAAGTATGGAAGTGACTCCTACAGAAATAACTGGAGAAAATGTAGATAGAATAAAGGAAAAGGGAACAATAGTACTTGGAACAGCAGCAGAGTATCCACCATACGAATGGCATGTAATAGATGGCGGAAAAGACGATATAGTTGGAGTAGATATTGAAATAGCTAAAGTAGTAGCTGAAAAACTAGGAGTTAAGCTAGAAATAAAAGACATGCAATTTGATGGACTGCTAGCTGCATTAAAAGCAGATGAAATTGACTTTGTAATAGCGGGAATGGTAATTACTGAAGAGAGAAAAGAGGCAGCAGACTTTTCAGAACCTTACTTTGAACAAGGCCAGGACATAGTTATTAGAAAAGAAGATGCAGATAAGTACAAGTCCCTAGATGATTTAAAAGGTAAAAAAATAGGAACGCAACTTGCATCAACTCAACAGTTTTATGCAGAAGAAAATTTTGATTCAGAAATAGTTTCAATACCGGACAATAACAATATGATAATGGAACTTAAAAATGGAACATTAGACGCAGTGTTTATTACAAACTATCCAGCACAACAATTTACAAATAGAAATGAAGAGCTTATGATTGTAGAACTGGACATACCTAATGAAGATGGATCCGGAATAGCTGTAAAAAAGGGAAATTCTGATTTAGTAGAAGTTATGAATGAAGTAGTAAAAGAAATGAAAGAAAAGAATATAATAGAATCATGGTTTGATTCATATATGAAGTTATCTGAAGAGTCTAATTAAAAATTCCCCTGACAGGGAATTTTTTATAGGAGGTATAGCATGGGATTTATAGAAAGTCAGATAACTTTTATAACGAAATACTGGCAATCTTACTTGTCAGGAGCAGGAGTGACTATCCTACTTTCAATAATTGGAGTTGTGTTAGGTTCAATTCTCGGAATAGTAATTTGTTTAATGAGGATGAGCAAAAGTAAGTTAGTAAGGGGAATTTCTACAGCTTACGTAGAAATAATAAGAGGAACTCCAATGGTAGTTCAACTACTTATAATTTACTTTGGATTAAAACAAATAATTCCACCAAACATGGAGCTACTTAGGAATTCAATACTACTGTGCTCTATAGCTATATGTATAAATTCATCAGCTTATATAGCGGAACTAATTAGAGGTGGGATTGAATCTGTGGACAAGGGACAATTTGAAGCAGGTCGTTGTTTGGGACTTAGTGAAAAGCAAACTATGAGAAGAATTATATTTCCTCAGGCCTTTAAAAATATACTGCCTTCACTGGGAAATGAGTTTATAGCTCTTATAAAGGAAACTGCAATAGTTTTGACAGTAGGTGTTACAGACTTAACCTATAGAGCAAATGTAATTAAGGGCGCAACTTTTGAGGTAGTAAGACCTCTTGTATATGCGGCAATACTTTATTTTATAATGACATTTACCCTTTCAAAAGTACTGGGAAGAGTTGAGAGGAGTCTTGCAAATGATTAAAGTTAACAAGTTGGAAAAAAATTTTGGAGACTTAAAGGTTTTAAAGGGAATAGATCAAAATATTTCTGACGGAGAGGTGCTTGTAATAATTGGGCCTAGTGGATCTGGAAAATCAACATTTTTAAGATGCCTTAACTTGCTTGAAATGCCAACAGGTGGAAAAATTTACTTTGATGATATAGACATTACAGCTAAGGACACTAATATAGATGAAATTAGAGAAAAAATGGGAATGGTGTTTCAGTCCTTTAATTTATTTCCACATATGACTATTTTAGAAAATATAACTCTTGCTCCAATGATTGTAAAGGGACTTAGTAAGGAAGAAGCAGAAGCAAAGGCAATGGAACTTTTAAAGATGGTCAACTTAGAAGAGAAAAGGGATACTTATCCTAAGAAGCTCTCAGGAGGGCAACAGCAGAGAATTGCAATTGTAAGGGCTCTTGCTATGGAACCTAAAGTAATGCTCTTTGATGAGCCTACATCTGCCCTAGATCCTGAAATGGTAGGAGAGGTGCTGGATGTTATGAAGGCCTTGGCAAAAGATGGAATGACTATGATAATAGTAACTCATGAAATGGGCTTTGCAAAAGAAGTTGCAGATAGAGTAATATTTATGGATGAGGGAATGATTGTAGAGGAAAATATACCTGAAGAGTTATTTGACAATCCAAAAGAAAATAGAACCAGAGATTTTTTAAGTAAGATTTTATAAATAGATGCTAAAAACCCAACCTTAGATTTTAAATTTAAGATTGGGTTTATTTTTATTTTTTAATTTTATATCCAGTATTGGGCATAAGTTTTTTTTCTAAAAAGCCCAGTAGTAAGTCTGAAAGTATTGCCATTAGGGCAGTAGGTAGAGCGCCTGCTAAAATAATAGAATATCCATGTGCCACATTCACACCTCTTGAAATAATATCTCCAAGACCGCCAGCACCAATAAAGGTACCTATGGCAGTAACGCCTATTGCAACTACTAGAGCATTTCTAATTCCACCCATTATAACAGACAGGCAAAGTGGCAATTCAACTTTAATAATACTTTGAAGTCTTGTCATGCCCATTCCCTTAGCAGCATCTACAATATCAGGGCTAATTGAATTAATACCTGTTGTAGTATTTTTTAAAATGGGAAGTAGGCTATATAAAAACACAGCCATTATAACAGTATTTGAGCCGATTCCCATTGCAAGCATTAGTATAGCGAGCATTGCTAAGGACGGAACAGTTTGAAGTACATTGGCAAATCCTATTATTGTATTGGACAACTTATATCTCTTTGATATAAAAAATCCTAGTGGTATCCCAACAACTGCTGCAATTAATACCCCATAGATGGAAATTAAAAAATGTCTTGTAAATTGTTCCAGTACATAAGAACTGTTAGCAGAATAATAGGTGAGCATTCCTCTAATCATAATTTCACCTCATTTTCAAAGTAGTTGTGTTCTTCAAGAAATTTAGTTGCAACAATGTGCGGTTCATCTAAATCTTCGTCACCTTCTCTGTTCATTTTTTGCATATCTTCAGAAGAAATTTTTTCCACTAGAGATTTAAAAATAGTGTCTAGTTCAGGATATTTTTCAACAATTTCTTTAGATGCAACTGGAGAGCAGTCATAAGCTGGAAACAACATTTTATCATCTTCTAATATAACTAAGTCGTAGGAGTTAATTCTACCATCAGTTGAATAACCTAGGACTACGTCCATTTCTTTATTGTCCAGAGCAGAGTATACTAACCCGATTTCCATAGGGAAAATTTTACTAAAGGAGTAGCCATAGATCTCTTTAAAGTCTTCATAGCCATCGCCTTTTCTGTCTATCCAAGATGTATCCACTCCAACTTTAATATTGTCTTTTAAATTTTCTAAGTCTGAGACAGTTTTTAAGTTGTTTTTCTCGGCAAATGTTCTAGATACCATAAATGCGTAGGTATTTTCAAATCCATATGAATCATACCAAATTCTGTTGTATCTCTTTAAATATTCACTTTGGCAAAGTTTAAGAGCTTCTTTTGGATCTTTAACAGGTTCAAGGCCAAGCTCTCCGGTTAGAGAAGTTCCTGTGTACATACCACTACTCACATTCACATCGCCATTTTGCATTGCAGTGTGAATTAAAGTGGAGGAACCAAGGTTATTTATTAAACTCACATTTAAATCTGTGTGGTGTTCTATCATCTGCTTTAATATTTCTGCTAGAACTTGTCTTTCAGTAGTATTTCCAGATGCTATTACAACGTCTTTTTTTACATTTCCTCCAAGTCCGGGGAAAGTACATCCGGTAAGGATTAAAAAACACATAAGTGTTATAAATATTTTTTTAAGCTTCAACGATTTCCCCTCCTGACGTCTTATAAGGAGACATTTTCTGTTCTACTTTTCCAAGTAGAAAGTCACATAAAAGTGCCATAACAGTAACGGGGATTGTTCCCCAGACAATCATAGGAGGAATATAATTTTGAAGTCCCGTAAATATAAAGTCTCCCAGTCCACCGGCACCAATATAGGAAGCAAGAGTTGTCCAAGCTATTACATATACAGCAGATAATCTAATGCCACTCATAATAACGGGCATTGCCATAGGAATCTTAACTTGAAATAGAACTTGTTTTTCAGTCAGGCCCATTCCCTTGGCAGCATCTATAGTATTTGTATCTACTCCTATAATTCCCAAATAGGTATTTCGTAAAATAGGAAGTAGGGAATATATAAATAGTGCGATTATTGCAGGTAATTTTCCAACGCCTATTATAGTCATAATTGAAAGTAGAGCAAATGATGGAATAGTCTGTAGTACAGACGCCACAGTCATTACTATTTTTGAGGCAAGTTTAGACTTTGAAATGGCAATGCCAACGGGAACTGCAACGATAACTCCAAGAATGAGAGCTGTGGCTGCAATAAATAAGTGCTCACCTGATTTAGATAGAATTTTCATATAATTTTCTACTAAATAATTAAGCATTAGAATCACCTTCTGCTTCATTTAATAAGTGAACTACATCGGAAAAATCTTCTCCACTGTCTTCGGCATTTTCATCATCACTCCAGATATTTGTGTATATAATATCAACTATAGAAGCACGTGTGACAATTCCCACAAGTTTATTTTCATTATCTACAACAGGTAGATTTTTAACCTTTAGTACGTAAAACTGGTGTATTGCTTCAATAATTTTTGTATCATTTGGAATTGAAAAGGCATCAGTCATAATATCTCTCATTTGAGGATTTCTTCTTCCTACTTTTCCAAGGTCAAATATTCCAACAACTCCTTTTAAGTGAAGTTCTTTGTCAGTGATAAAAAGCGTGTCAACACGTTTTTCTCTCATAAGGCTTATTGCCTCATAGGCAGTGTTTTGTTCTTCAATTGAAACTGGATTTTTAATCATTATAGTTTCAACAGTATTATAAGAAGTTTTTGCCTCATTTAATTTTTCTTCACCAAGCAAGTTTTTAACGTAGTCAGTTGCAGGGTGCTTAAGGATATTTTCAGGAGTGTCTTGTTGAATTACATGGCCCTTGTCCATAATTACAATTTTATCAGCAAGAGTCAATGCTTCAGTCATATCGTGAGTCACAAAGACTATGGTCTTTCCAAGTTCTCTTTGTAGTTTTTTCACAAGCTTTTGCAGTGAATCTCTAGTAATTGGGTCAAGAGCTCCAAAGGGCTCGTCCATTAGAATTATATCTTGATCAGCTGCAAGAGCACGTATTACTCCGATTCTCTGTTGTTGGCCACCTGATAGTTCAGATGGATATTTTTCCAAATAGTCTACTGGCAAATCAACTTTTTGAATAAGTCCCTCGGCAAGGGCTCTTAGTTTACTTTCATCCCACTTTAAAAGTCTAGGTACCATAACTATGTTGTCATATATACTCATATGTGGCATTAGTCCTATTTGTTGAATTACATATCCAATCTTTCTTCTGAGATCAACGGGATTTAAAGACATAATATTTTGTCCGTCTATAAGTACTTCTCCGCTAGTGGGCTCATTCATTCTATTAATCATTCTCATACATGTTGTCTTCCCGGAACCTGAGGTTCCTATAAAACACACAAATTCACCTGTATTAATTTCTATATTTACATCTTCGCAGGCAATTTGATTTCCAGGATAGATCTTTGTAACATTTTTGAATTCAATCATATTATTTCCTTTCTGAAACTTAAGTTACTAATAAATAATTTAAAAAAATATACTTAAAAGTGTATGAATTATACATACACAATAATAAGTATAACAAAAAATGAAAATCATATCAAAATTAAGAATAATTCAACTATTTTTTTGTAAGAATTGTTTTAATATTAGGCTAATTAATAAAATAACTATAGGTGCTAATAAATATATTATAGAATCATAAGATAACAGATATAAGTTGGCGGGGGATAGTATTGAAAACAGAGAATATCTATTTTTTGTATATAGTAAAAACACAGCTAACAAACTAAATATAGTAAATATTGGAATTAATATTAAACTCATTTTTTCAGTTAAAAAATCTACAACTATGGCATTAAATAAATACAGTAGTATTGAATATAGAGCATAGTTAACAATATTAAAATTAGAGCTAAGTACAAGTACTATTAAAAATATTACTAAGGGTATAGTGAGACCTGAAAGTAAAAATTGAAATTTTAATTTATTTCCCTTCGCCGTTTCAAATAATTTTGACTTTGAGTTTAGCAAAAAGTAATCATAGCAGTTTAAAAGGCTTAGCATAAAGAGCATAACACTTACAGTTTCAACAATTGGAAACACCTTATCTGTCCCATAACCTTCGTAGTTAAATTTAAAGCTGTTGTTTTTCTCAATTTCATAGGATTTTAAGTATGCACTTTTACTTAAATTAGTAAGTTTTATTGTATATTCTCTGGAAATAATTTTAAAGTAAGAGGAGTATATATCTTCTCTTGAAATTCCGGAAAACATAACCCCTTTAGAGTACTGGGTAAAAATTTCTTCAGAACTACCGGTGTCAACTATATATCCGTAGTTGGCGCTTTCAAGCTCTACTTCTTGAAGTAACTCTTCTTGAGATTTAACTTCATAGTATTTAAAAATACTCTCTTTACCTAATAGATCTTTAATTAATATACTGCTGTTTTCAGATTTATCTCCATTATAAAGTGCAACTTTTAAACTATTAGTACTACTTAAATTTAAATTGTTGTATAGAAAGAGTATTACTACTGCACTTATAAGTGTTATAAAAAAGTAGGAGGATTTTAAATTTCTCTTAGTAAAAATTAAAAATTTCATATAAATTTCCTCCTTGTAAAGTTTAGTGATAGAGCAAGTAGTAAAATACTGTAGATAAATATTGAGATTAAATTAAAAATATTAAAATTTTGTACTAATCCCATGGGAAGTATTGAAATTATTTGAAGTACTGTCTTTGGAAAAATAGATTTTGGAATTATTAAATTTGAACAAAATATATTAAATATAATAATTAACAGTGTTATAAAAATAGTCTTTGAATTATTTAAAATATTTAAAAGTAGTGAATTTAAACTGCTAATAAATATAGAAATTGATAAAACTCCAAAAAAATTGTAAAAAGACAAAGTATTTTTTAATTTAAAGTCAATTAAAAATAGTAGGAAAGTCCCTATAAAGCTAAGTATTAAGGTAGAACTAACTATATCTGAAAGCTCAATTAAATATGGTGAGTGGCCCTTTACTTTTAAAAATGAAATGTTGTTATAGTAGTTATTGTCTTTAAGAGCTACAAATACAATTGAAAATATTAAGAGTAAAATGTAGATTATAGATAAAACTAAGTTGGATTTTTCCACTACTTCTATTTTAAAGTTATCTTCTCTATTTAAAATAGAGTTTAAAAACACTTTATTTAAACTTAAATTTCTAGTGTCTCTATTAAGGTCTTTAATGTTGTCGGAAATGTAAATATTAGTCTGCGCATCTGAGAGCATTTCTTCAGCACTGGATATTAAAGACTTAAAAGATCCTTTAACGAGCTGAGAATTTTCTGCAAAGTAAATAGTAGCAGGTTTATTTTCTCCGGAGATTATGGAATTGTAAAACTTGCTGGGAACATCTATTAGTATATTGATTTTGTTTTTGTGCAAATTATTTAAAGACTCTTCAAAATCTACACTCTTATTTATTTTAATAGAGGATTTCGTGCTATCCGTTTGATTTATAATATTCAATAAAAAGTTGTTTTTGTAGTCATTGTCTTTAAAGTAAATATCCACGCTGATTTTTTCTGCACTTGTAGATAGAGATATGTAGAAGATGCCCATAATAATGGGCATAAGAGCACATATTATGGGCAATAATTTTATTTTTTTCTTAAAGTTATATAAGAAATATTTCAATTATATTCTCCTTTAGATTAATTTATAACTTATGGGACTTAAAGTCCGTACATAACTGTCATTAATGGCATAAGACTGGATTCCACATTAGTCATAATTTCAGTTTCCAAACTGTTTAGTTCTTCCTCAGTAAGTTTTAAAATTTCAGTTGAGTTTTCAGGTGCAGTTATTTCAGGTGCTTCAACAGACAGTTTAATATTTCCACTTAGAACTATAGGTTCTTGTGAAGGTGTACTTATTGTAATGTTGTCAAATATCTGGTTATAAGAAACCCCTTCAACAACGTCTTCATATTTTCCAGATAAAGTTATATCCATTTTTTCACCTGCAACAGCATTAAATGCAGTTGAATTACCTGTAAATGACTTATCAGCTGGTGAATAGGTGGATGAAATAGAAAGTATTGTTTCGTCATTTTCTGAGATTAAGAAATCAGAAGTATTTTGACTTTCTCCGGCAACAGTTTTATATGTCATAGTAAAGGTATCTAGCTCATCACTAAATTCCACTGTAATATCATCTGTAGTGTTTTTCTTTCCGGCTAGATACACATTCATAACTTCTTTTTCTTTTGCATCAGTTGCAAAGTTTGGCAGATTAAATGCTACAAGTTTACCTTCTTTATTTAAAGTAGCTTTTAGTGTAACTTTTTCTTTTAGTTCAGCATTTTCAATTTCTGTTTTAGTTTGCTTAAGTGAGTCGATTTGTGATTGAAAATCTGAGTTCATTAAACTGTCAGTACCGGCAATAGATTCTATTTGTTTTTCATTTACTGATATAGCAAAGTCAATAGACTTATTTAAATAAGCTTTTAAATCAGTACTGTTAACTTCAATGCTAAATTGTTCTAAATCTGTCTGTGCAAGTTTTTCTGAAGTTACTTTGTCAGTTTCTACTTTGGTAATATTCATATTTTTTACAAGAGTAGACTGTTCAGTTTTAACAAATGCGAAAAATTCTTTTTTCTGTTCTGCAAATGTCTTGGCATTTCCAAATAAATCAATACTCAAGTTTTTAGCTTCTTCAGTATCAATATTCATAAGTGTTGCCAAAGCAGAAGTTTCTAAGTCAGCACCTAGAGTTTTAGCGTTTATTTTAAAGGCTTTGTCATAGGCAAAGGGAGTATCAAGATAAATTTCATCGCCTAGAAATTTTGTATTTAAAGATAGAGTTGAAAGGTTCCCCAAGTTGGCTCCCATTTCAAATTCAGCTTTTTTAGCCTTATTATTTTGCTTAAATCTTAAATTAATACCTGCCTTGTCAATTCCCATACTTGCAAGAAGTTCAGTGTTAACATTCATATCTAAGTCAAAAGCTCCATTGTCTAATATTTTTTTAGACATTTCACTTTCGCCAAGACCAGGGGTTAAGTCATTAGCTGTATTGTGAAACTCAGTAATTACACCTAAAAAAGCATCTTTAAGTTCAGCTTTTGGGTTGTCTTTTCCAAGTTTACCATAGGCAAAGTAACTTCCAGCTAATACTACTAGTGCTATAATAACACCGATTATGGTCTTATTATTAGCAGCACCTCTTAATTTTTTCATTCAATTTCCTCCAATTGTGAATTTGATAGATAGTATTTTTTGTCGGCAATGTACAATGTGCTGTCCAAGTGTGTAGTATATATTAAAGACATACCTTGATCTTTCTTTTCATTTAATACATTAATAATTAAGTCTATGGCCTTTGAATCCAAGCTTACAAAGGGTTCATCTAGAATTAATAAGTCCACCTCATCTATTAGACAACAGCAAATAGATAGTTTTTTCTTCATTCCACCAGATAAGTTTTTTACCTTTACAGGAAATAATACTCTTAAATCAAATAAGTCTATAACTTCGTTATTTAAAGAATTTCTATCACTTATAAAGAGTTTTAGATTATCCTTTACACTTAAATCTTCAATTAAAATATTATCCTGTGGTAGGTAAGACATTCGCAGATAGGGCTTTTTGACAATAGTGCCACTATACTTCTTTAACGAACAAATACATTTTAGAAGTGTAGACTTACCAGAGCCGTTTTCTCCTAAAATGCATATAAAGTTTTTTTCATTTATTTTAAGATTAATCTCATCTAGGATTAATCTGTTTTTATAAAAGGCAGATAAATTTTTTATATCTATTAACATAATAATCACCACAAAACTAAAAATATCTTTTCAATTATACCACAGTGTGGAAGTCATAGATAGTAAAAGAGTATATTTTATTAAATAAAAAAATTGTGGCATGTAGCCACAATTTATTCAACAGATGTAACTGTATATCCACTGTCTTCAACAGCTTTTTTTAGTGTGGAGTCGTCGAGATTTTCTCCATTGACAACAGCTTTCTTTTTAAAAAGTGAAACTTTAACAGAGTCAACATTGTCTAAAGATTTAAGGGCTTCTTCAACTCTAGCAGAGCAATGTTCACATGTCATTCCGTCAACGTGTAAAGTTTTTTCCATAGTACACCTCCAATAAATATTATATACCCAAAGTAAATGATAATAAAATTCAAAATAATTATATTTGCAAAATATTATTAAAATTCAACTGTATAATCTTAAGTTTACCAGTTTAAATAGTTGTTTTAAAAATTGACAACAATGGCTGTATTTGTTAGGATAACTATTGAACAATGTTCTTTCGAATTGGAGAAAATAAATTTTTATGTACTGCTTAGTAGTTTAAGCTTATAAGTTTAAAAATATAGGAGGGTCTAGTTGATAAGAGTATCTAAAGCGCCAGAAGTTAGAAAACAAGAGTTAATAGATGTGGCGTTGGACTTATTTCAAAAAAAGGGGTACGATTCCGTATCTGTGCGTGATATTTTAAAAGTAGTAAATGGACATCCGGGAATGTTTTACTACTATTTTAAGTCTAAACAGGAAATATATAATGAAGCCATGCATCAAATGATAAAAAGAGAAATAGACAGGAGAACTGAAATATTAAAAGACAGTTCTATATCAATAGAGAGTAGAGCAAAGAGTTTGTTAAATACTATTGAAGATGGAATAAATAAGTACTATAGTTCCTTTAATTCTCCGGAGAGTGTGTCCTTTGAAAGTACGGTGTTAATAAAATTTTTAACGGCATTTGCAAAGCCGGTGTCAGATTTTTTATTAGAGGCAAGGGAGAGAAAAATTATTTCAGAAGAGTCGGGATTAAATGAAGAAACGGCCTATCCTATGGCGCTGTTTTTAATTCATGGGTGCTTTGGGCTGGTGCACTTAAATAATAGTCCAAAGTCTGCTGAAAATACAAAGTATTTTGAACAATTCATTTGTAATTTTTTAAAAATAAATCCCTCTATATTTAAATAAAAATATAGGGCAAGTGTAACTGGAGGATAAAATGGCATTTATTGAAGTTAAGAATTTATATAAGCGATATGATATGGGAGAAACTGTAATAATGGCAAATGACAATTTAAATTTTGAAATTGAAAGAGGAGAATTTGCACTTATAATAGGGCCTTCAGGAGCGGGAAAATCTACATTTTTAAATATACTGGGCGGAATGGACAGGGCTTCAGATGGAAGTATACTGATAGATGGAAAAGATATAACGAAGTTAAATGAAAGAGAACTAACTACATATAGAAGGTACGACATGGGCTTTGTATTTCAATTTTATAATTTAATGCCAAATTTAACTGCTTTAGAAAATGTAGAACTTGCCACACAAATTGTAAAGGATGCAAAGGATCCAAAAAAAGTTTTAGAAGATGTGGGACTTAAAGATAGAATGGACAATTTTCCATCTCAGCTTTCAGGTGGTGAACAGCAGAGAGTGTCAATAGCAAGGGCGATTGCCAAAAATCCAAAACTGCTTATGTGTGATGAGCCAACTGGAGCTCTTGACTATAAGACGGGAAAGCAAATACTTAGTTTGCTAAAGGACTTGAGTAGAAGTACAAATACTACTGTAATAGTAATTACTCACAACAAAGCCATTGCACCGGCAGCAGATAGAGTTATAGAAATAGCAGATTCAAAAATCAGAAATGTTACATTAAATAAAAATCCGGAGAGTATAGATAATATAGAGTGGTGAGGATGGTGGAGATATGAGTCTTTTGGGAAAAGATACACTTAGAGAAATAAAAAATACTTTTTCAAAATATATTTCCATAATACTTATAGTGGGACTTGGAGTTTTTGTATTTATTGGACTAGTTGCCACAGGACCTATAATGAGAAATACTTCAGAAACCTATGTAGATAAATACAACTTTGAAGATATTCTTGTGAGCATACCTATGGGTTTTGAAAGTGAAGATGAAAAAATTGTAGAATCTCAAAGTGGGCTCTATGAGCTTGAATATGGATACGACATAGATTTAGGTGTAAGTGATTCAACTCTTTTAATAAAGGTCTTAAACATGCCCTACAAAATCAATATGCCCATAATAAAAGAGGGAAGGGCTCCTGAAAATATGGGCGAGATAATGCTGGACTTAAATTTAAAAGATAGAGGCTATAAAATTGGAGATAGAGTTGACTTTAAAAGAGAAGTTGACAAGTTTAGCTTAGAAGATGAAGAAACAGAAGATGTATTAAAGGATTATTCTTATGAAGTTGTGGGATTTTGTGAGAGTTTAAACTATATTTCAAATGACAATAAGGGCTATTCGGAAAGAGGTCTTGGAGAAATTAAGGGATTTGGATTTGTAAGTCCCTTTGAATTTCAAAATAACCCCACCTATGCACGATTAATATATGAGAGCACTAAGGGACTTACTACAACTTCCAGAGAATATAAAAATGAAATTGAAGAATATAAAAGAGCCTTGGACTTGGATTTTAAATATCGTCCGGAAAATAGACTGGTCAGTTTAAGAAGTGATATAGAAGATGAGCTTGAAGAAGGCGAAGAAAAAATAGATGATGCAAAGACTAAACTTTCAGATGCAAAGACAGAATTAAGTGATGGAAGAGAAGAACTGGCAGACGGTAAAAGAGAGTATGCTGAGGGTAAAGATGAGTTTGACACGCAAACTAAAGAAGCCAGAGATAAACTAAATGAGGCAAAGGATAAACTATACAAATCTGAAAAAGACATTGACGATGCGGAAATAGAACTAAGTGATGGGCAGAAAAAACTTTCAGATGGACGAAAAGAATTAGACGATGCAAAAACTGAGCTAGCTACCGGAAAAATTGAATACACTCAGGGGAAAATGGAATATGAAAGTGGATTGGCCAAGTTAGAGGCCAGTAAAACTCAACTTGAAGAAGGAGAAAAACAACTACAGGACGGGCGAAAAAAACTTGATGAAGCTTGGGAAAAAATAAAAGAGTCCACTGATCAACTAAACTCCGGAGAAAAAGAAATAGCAGAAAATAAAAAACTACTTGAAGATGGAGAAAAACTGCTGCAAGATGCAATAGCTCAAATTGGTTCGGGGATGGGTTTAAGTGGAGCAAGTATTGGAGAAATTGAAGAACAGATAAATTCAATGTCAAATATGCTTCCAAGTGCAAAATCTCTAATCGATGGGCACAGAGAAATATTACAGGGGATAAGTTTAGCAGAGAGTTCTTTAAATGATTTAACTGCAAAGAGCGAGTACCTAAGAGCTCAAATAGAATCTCTTAGAGAACAGTTAAATTCGCCAGGTTTATCAGAAGAACAAAAGGCTCAAATAAACAGTCAAATTGCAGAGTTGGAACAATCTAAAGCTCAATTGGACAGTGGCATTACACAGGCAAGAGAAACTTTAATATCACTAAATGCAAAAAATGAAGTAATTGAAAACAGCATAAGTGAAATAAATTCCAGCTTACCTCAGGGAATGGATATAGAAAGAGACTATAATTCACTGGTTTCTCAATTAGAAGTTGCAAAATTCGGAATCAGCGAAATAAAAGAAAAGTCAAAAGAATTAGAAGATGGCAAGCAAAAACTTGCTGCTGCTGAAAAAGAAATAACAGATGGAAAAAAACAACTTGCCGACGGTGTGAAGGAAGCAGAATCGGGAGAAAGTGAATACTTAGAAAATAAAAAGAAAATAGATGATGGCAAGGCAGAGTACAAGTCAGGCGAAAGTGAATTGGAGTCTGCAAAAAAACAGCTTGCCGATGCAAGTACTGAGCTCTCTGATGGACAAAGAGAATATGAAGATGGAGAAAAGACATATATTGAAAGCTATGAGGAGTTTTTAGAGGGCAGATCTGAATTAGATGCGGGGAAGATGGCTTTTACGGAGGGAAGAAAGACTTACAATGAGGGAAGCGAAGAATATGCAGAAGAAGTAAAAAAAGGCGAAGACAAGTTAAAAGAAGCCAGAGAAAAACTATATAAAGGGCAAGCAGATTTGGCAGAGGGCGAAAGAGAATTTAAAGACAAGAGTTTAGAAGCTGACGAAAAAATTGCAGACGGAGAGAAAAAAATTGCAGATGCCAGAAGAATAATGGGAATTTTAAAACAGCCTAGATATACTATTACACCAAGGTATAACAATGCTGATTTAAACACATATTTAAATGATGCAAGAAGTATGGACTTGTTATCTTTAATATTTCCCGTGTTTTTCTTTATGATTTCACTTTTAGTTTCCTTTACTACAATGACTAGAATGGTAGAAGAGCAGAGAACTATAATAGGAACCTATAAAGCGTTGGGTTATGCAAACTCTGAAATATCCAGAAAATTTTTCATATATGGAGGGTCGGCCTCAATAATAGGAGGAGTTATTGGAGCGCTGCTTGGAAGTTTTATTCTTCCGGAGATAATAGGAATAGCCTATTCTACAGGCACTATATTTCAAGATAAGTTAATTCTTCAGTTTTATTTATTTAGATCAATCTTGGCAATAGCAATTGGATTTTTCTTTACAGCTGTTGCAGCAAAAATTTCTGTAAATAATACGCTTAAAGAAAATGCTGCGAACCTTCTAAGAGTAAAACCTCCAAAAAGTGGAAATAGAATATTCTTAGAGAGAATAACCCCGATTTGGAGCAGAATGAACTTTTTCTTTAAAGTAACAGCTAGAAATTTATTTAGATATAAAAATAGAATGATTATGACAATAATAGGTGTCATGGGATGTATGGCACTTTTAGTACTTGGATTTGGAATCAGATCCTCAATTGAGGGAATAGAAGGTATACAATTTCACGAATTGTTAAAATACGATATTGCAGTTACCTATGATAGAGATGTAGATGAAAACTCATATACTCAGTACAAGGAGTTTTTAAAATCCAAAGAACTTCAGGGAATATCAGTTTATGAAGAATCGTTGGAATCGGATTATAAGGAACTAAATCAAAATATTGTACTAGTAGTACCTGAAGAAAATGAAGAACTATACGACTACATCAATGTAAGGAACAGAAGGACAGGAGAAAAAATAGAACTGCCTAGTAGAGGTGTAGTAGTAAGTGAAAAATTTGCAAAACTTAAAAAACTAAGAGTTGGAGATTTAGTAAAAGTTAAGGATATAGAAAATAGAGAATATGAAGTAGAAGTTAAGGCAATAGATGAAATGTATGTAGGACACTATATGTTTATGGATAGGGGTTACTATGAAAAAGTCTTTGGAAGGAGCTATGAGCCAAACACTGATTTATTAAAACTGGAAAACTACTCCAATGAAGACATTGAAAAATTGAGCACAGACTTTATATCTCATAAGTCAGTACTTTCAGTAGTAGATGTAAGTTCTATAAAAACTTTAGTAAATCAACTAATGGGATCTATTTCAAAAGTGGAA
Source organism: Anaerosphaera aminiphila DSM 21120 (assembly GCF_900129925.1). GTDB lineage: Bacteria > Bacillota > Clostridia > Tissierellales > Peptoniphilaceae > Anaerosphaera > Anaerosphaera aminiphila. The sequence continues at coordinate 31,319 of NZ_FQXI01000010.1, forward strand.
CTGATTATTACTGTAGCTTCAAGTTTACTTGCAATGGTAGTACTCTATAATTTGACAAATATTAATATTGAAGAGCGAATTAGAGAAATATCCACAATTAAAGTTCTTGGATTTTATCCAAAGGAGACAACGGAATATATCTACAGAGAAACCTGGATACTTACAATAATAGGAATGCTATTTGGAACAGTGGTTGGAAAAGGGCTTCACTATGGAGTTCTTCAAATGGTAGTGCCTTATGAGGCGATGATGGATCCTAAATTAAAGGCAACAAGTTATTTAATAGCAGCATTAATTACTGTTACTGTTAGTTTAGTAATAATGGTAATTTTCCACAATAAACTAAAAAGAATAGATATGGTAGAAGCTTTAAAGACAAATGAGTAAAAGTGGCTAATAGGTTTGTTATATCTAAAGTCTATATGGTATAATGTGTCTGTAAAAAATTTGCGGGGGAATATGATTGAAGAAAATAATTGTAAAGAAAAGTTTAAATCTTCATGGGTCTGTTAGAATTAGCGGTGCTAAAAATGCTGCATTGCCAATACTTGCTGCTTCAATTTTGGGCACAGAAGACATTGTGTTAGAAGATGTTCCAGAACTTAAAGATGTTGAGATAATGGCTGAAGTACTAAGGTCATTAGGTTGTGAAGTAAAAAAAATCGGAAAAAATAAATTTATAATAAATTCTAAAAATTTAAACTCATATGAGACAAAATATGAGCTAATGAGTCAAATGAGAGCGTCATTTTTAGTAATGGGACCACTTCTTGGGAGAATGGGAAAAACTGTAAATTCCCTGCCGGGAGGTTGCAATATTGGTTCAAGGCCAATAGATTTACACTTAAAGGGCTTTGAGGCACTGGGAGCTGTAGTTGAAAACAACGTTGGAGATATTACAGCTTATAGTGAAAATTTAGTTGGCGCTAGAATTTATTTAGACTTTCCATCTGTGGGAGCAACTGAAAATATTATAATGGCTGCTGTACTTGCAGAAGGTGAGACGGTAATAGAAAATGCTGCAATGGAGCCGGAAATAGTTGATCTTGCAAACTTCTTGAGAAAACTTGGAGCAAAGGTAACAGGTGCCGGAACTTCAACTATTAGAATAAATGGAGTCAAGGAATTAAAAGGGTGTACTCATCAAATAATACCTGACAGAATTGAAGCCGGAACATTTATGGTTGCAGCGGCAATATGCCAAGGAGATATTACAGTTGAAAATGTAATCAGTTCACATATGAAGCCAATAGTTGCAAAACTAAAGGAATGTGGAGCAGAGGTCATTGAAGATGACGATAAAATAAGAGTAATAGGAAATTCAGAACTTAAGCCAATTACTATAAAGACTATGCCCTATCCTGGATTTCCAACTGATATGCAAGCTCAGTTTTTAGCGCTTATGACTCAATTAAAGGGAGTTAGTATTGCCAAGGAAACTGTGTTTGAAAACAGATTTATGCACGTTGATGAACTTGTAAAAATGGGTGCAGATATTGTAGTAAATGACAGAGAGGCAGTAGTAAGTGGCGGCAAAAAGCTCAAAGGAGAAAAAGTTAAGGCAACGGACTTAAGAGCAGGCGCAGCACTAATACTTGCGGGAATTGTGGCTGAAGGGGAAACTGAAATATCTGAAATATACCATATAGACAGAGGATACGAAGATATAGAAGAAAAATTTAGAAGCATTGGTGCAAATATAAATAGAGTAGACAGATAAAAAAACTCACGGTTATTTAAACCGTGAGTTTTTAAATGTTTTATAAACTTATTTAACAGACTTTAATTCAATTGTAAAATCAAGGGATGAATTTCCGTCGAAGGTACCTGACATTTCAACAACGTCGTCTTCAGTTGGAAGTTCATTTCTATTATCTTCATATACAAAGTAATTGTGAGTTATATTTTCTTTTCCCTGAAGAACTTTTACAATTTCTTGTTCACTTAAAAAAGTGTAGCTGTTCATATTGGAAATTGAAATTTTTAATTCTTTCACTTCTTTTAAATCAACATTTCCATCACCGTCATAGAGTACAAAACTTTCAACCTTGTATTCAGGTCTATTGTCTTGCAAACTTATGTACTCGTCAGAATCTTTACCAAATTCACTTTCAATAAGTTTTTCATCTTCAGCGGTAAATTTAGAAACTGTAATTTCAGCACTGTAGTTTTCAGTTCGTCCTTCAAAGTGAGTGATAATATCGCTTTTTGTATCTTCTTCAGTAATTGGGGCATTGTTATTTTTATTGTTTGTATTGGCAGTGTTTTCTTCTTTACTTCCACATCCAACTAACATTAGCATTAATGCAAAAACAATAGTTAATTTTTTCATAAGCCACCTCCTATTTAATATAATATATCACAAATGTGGTAACAATAAAAAATAAATGTGAAATTGCTGTAATTGATAATTTACCTAGTGATGTAGTTTTTTAAAGTTCATATAGGGTTTATATACAGCTGCAATTATAATAAGAGTGATTACAAGTTCTACAAACACAAAGGAATTGTATTGTAGAGAGTATAGCCAAGGTGCCAAGTTATCCGGAGCATAAAAGCCGAATATTAACCATCCTGACAAAAAGTGGCATACAAATCTAATTAAAATTGCAATGGTAGATCCAACTAGAGTTCCTCTTAAAGTTTTTGGAAAGAAGCCTACTATTCCCAAAACTCCAAATGCAATTATATAGTCTAAAAGTATTGAAAGTGGGTTTAGTATAAATCCTCCAAACATAAATTGGAAGATGCCATAGATAAAAGAGGCAATGAGACCATATTTTCCTCCCCAAGTTGCAGAGAAGAGAATAATGGGCACCATACTGCCTAGAGTAACAGAACCTCCTTGAGGAAGTTGGAAAAGTTTTACATAACTTAAGACCTGAGCAAGAGCTATCATAACTCCTGCTTCAGTTAACATTTTAGTATTATTTTTCATAATTCACCTTTCTAACAGGTGCCAACTTAAGTGTATTTGGAATTCACTACGCCAGCATTATCTGGATCAGCTTAAGGGTTAAATCTCAGCAAAAGCTCCCCTATTCCTGTTTAAATTTTATTTTATTTATTTTTTTGTAATAATATTTATTTCATATAAATCTCTATATTTGTCTAAAGACTCAAGAGCTTTCTTTTTATAGTAGTCTGGTTTTTCAATTAATATGTCTTTAAATACTGAGCTCAGTTCATTGTTTTCTGCCTGCAATTTTGAAATTTCATATAGGGCAAAGTATACAGAGCCTGAAGCTCTAGGGTCTTTCATTTTTTCTGAAAACTTTATTGCACTGGAAATGTGCTTTAGTGCATCTTCATAGTTACTTTGCTTAATTTCTATTAAAGCCATATATGAGTCAAGAACCGGCCTCTTCCAGAAAGAATCAAATCGTCCATATAGTTCATATGCCAAGTCAAAATAGTAAGTAGCTCTTTCCATATTGTCTAAGGCAAAGTAAGATTTTCCTAGATTAATATAGAATACAGATAGACTTGAGAGCGCATTTTTGTTTATAGAAAGTTCAATTGCCTTTTCAAAACTGATTATGGACTCACTATATTCTCCAAGGGCGAATCGAAGTTCTCCTATATAGTTGTAAGCAGCTGCAATATTTATTGCATACCTATTGGCAACATCTTCTGTAACGTTAAAAGTATTTATTGACTCTGTCAGTAATTTTTCAGCTGTGAAATAATTTCCTATCATCATGTTGTATAGACCTTTAAGCCTTAGAAGTATTCCAATTTCTTTGTGATAATTACACTTTACGGCTAAATCCAGAGCAAGTTCAATATATACAATCATGTCTTCAGCATTGTTAGTTTGAATATTGTAGAAAATCATTTGCTTGTAGCCATCAAGTACGTAGTCTCTGTCGTCTAATTCAGTTGCTTTTTGTATTACATATTTTATATCATCTATACCCTCTTTATAGTCGCCATCTCTTATTAAATAACGACCCTTCATATAGAAAAATTCAACTTCCAATATGTTTAACTCCTCAGATTTGTCTTCTTTTCTAAGCTCATTAAACACATTTTCAATTTCATCAAGAGAGTTTTCTATTTTATCTCTGGAAATATATACAATGTTGTTACTTTGAAGTTCTGATGTATTTAAAATTGGAAACAGTTCATGTGAAAAGTTTAAATAATAGTTAAGTGTTTCAATTTTATACTTTAGAGATTTAAGTTCTTCATTGGCATTGGTATAGTGATAGACAAGTTTTGAAAGTAAATAAGGGTCTTTTTTTCTCTTGTCTAATTTTTTTTCAAGCAATTCTCCGATTTTTTTGTGAATGATTTTTTTTCTGGAAGTGGATTGAGTCATATAAATATATTCTCGGAGTTTCGTATGTGTAAAAACTAAAGAAATAGTATTTTTATTAGCCACTTCAGTTAAAATATTTCGTCTTTCAAGTTCTTCCATAGATGGCAGTATTTCAAGCTCACTCTTGCCTGTAATCTCACATATTATTTCCAGTGGTGCCTTGTCATAGAAAAAGCTAACTATATCCAAGAGTTCTTTTTCTGTATTGGAAAGGTATAAAAATCTGGATTTTATAGTATCTATCATCTTAGAAGACATAATATTAATATCGCTATTTGACTTTAAGAGATAGATGTACTCATCTAAAAAGAAACTATTTCCCTCTGTTTCAGAATAGATTTTTTCAAAGGTTTCTTTTTCAAGTTCCAAATTGGGAACTGCCTTTTTAATAAATTCATAGGATTCCTCTGGTGAAAATCTCTCTAGATTTATTTTTTCAATCTTATTGTATCTGTCTAGGGCAACTATTAAATCATCAACGGATTTGTTGTACTGATGCCTGGAAGTCATAATAAACATTGCCTCTGATTTTATATGAAGAATTACAGAAGTTAGAAGCTTTACAGAAGCTTCATCCATCCACTGAATATCTTCAAATATAATAATTATTTTTTTAATTTCAGATATTTTTTTAATGGATTCAACAATTACTTGAGTTACTAAGTCAAAATTTAATGTATCAAGTGGGTCTTTAGTTTCCAATAGTTTAACATCTGAAGAGAAATCGTCAAAATTTGGGAAGAGTTTTGAAATAGTAGAGTTCCAAAAAGTTGGAACTGGAATATTTTCTTCCTTTAAAATTTTACTGAGCTTGTTTATAATTATTCCGAAAGGACGTAAAACATGATTTTCTTCAGCTTGATATGAAAAAGATTCCAAGATAAAAAAGTCTTTTTCCTTATTTTCCAGCACTTTCTTTTTTAAATAGCTCTTTCCAATTCCGGCCTCACCATTTATAAAAAGAGATTTTGAACTCTTATCATTGTAAAAATCTGTAATCATTTCTTCTATTAGTGCAATTTCGTTGTATCTACCATAAAAAAAGTTGTTTTGAAATTTGTTTTTTGAATTAGTTAAGTTAATTTGTTTAATGGAGTCCTCATAAATCGTCTTGGTTTTTTCATCAGGTTCAACTCCAAGTTCAACTTGTAGGATCTTAGATAGATCCTGATAAGTTTCTATAACTTTTCCAGATCGTCCAGTTTTTTGAAAGTACTTCATTAAAAGTCTGAAGTTTCTTTCGTCAAATTCATCAATTTGTGTAAGTTTGTTAATATTTTTTTCTACATCAGCATAAATACCATTTTCAATATCATACTCAATTTTTTGGTAGAGTACATTAGTAAATTTATCTTGGTAGAAACTTCTAGTCTTTGTAATCCAATGCTCATATTCTTCAGCGTCTTTTAAGAAAAAACCCTGCAAAAAGTCACCTTTATATAGTTGTATATTGTTTTCAGGATCCTTAGAAAACATAGTGACATCACATTTAATGTCTAAATCTTCATTAAGTACCAAGATAGACTTCTTAGGCGAAATTATAAAGTCAGGCCCTAAACTCTTTTTTGCTTGGTAAAGTGCGTTACGTAGATTTTTTTTAGCAACCTTTTCATTTTCATCAGGCCATAACAACCCTGCGATTTCATCTCTGGAAACCACGTTATTTACAAGAATATAGTAAATAAGGGCATTGATTTTTGCATATGGGAAAAAAATTTTTTCTCCGTCTTTTGTAATTTGAGGGATTCCAAATAGTTGACAATAAATTTTACTCATAAAACACCTCGTCTAAAAAATGTATAATAATATTCCAAATAAATATCATATTCTTCATTATTCAGTATAATTCAGTTGTATTAAGGTGTCAATGAAGTAAGAAGTTTAAAATACAATAAAAAAAGTCTAAAAAACAAAAAAATGGTTAACAACTTGAAAACACTGACTTTGATAAATTATAGATAAAAATAAAATTTATAGAAATTTAAATCATTATATATAGGAAGATAAATTCAATAGACGATAATTAGACGGAAACGCTGGATATTTGAACACTATTTTAATTTTTAGATTAAAATAGGAAGCTTTGGATTTCACCTTGTTAGCAGGAGAAAGCGATACCATTATTGAATAAATACTATTATTTAGACCTATATTTGATGAGTGAGATGTAAACTGTGTTTATCCAAGAAAATGGTAACGTGTTATAATATTATTTGTAGGATAAAACTTTATATTTATGAATTAACAAAGGAGGAGTAGGAATGTTACTTTTAAACCCCGTAGTTATTTCGGTAATAGTAATGGTTGCTTTGTGTTTAATTAAATTTAACGTAATGCTATCAATCTTAGTTGCGGCAGTTGTAGGCGGGCTTGCAGCTGGAATGCCGATTTACAAAGCAGGCGCAGATAACAATATTATCGACGTACTAATTAGCGGAATGGGTGGAAACTCTGCAACAGCACTTAGTTACATACTATTAGGAGCTTTCGCCGTAGGACTTGCAAGGTCAGGGCTTGGAACAATACTTGCTAAAAAAGTTTCAAAAGTTGTAAGTGGAAAGAAATTTGTGATGATATTTATGTTAGCATTTATAGCTTGTTTTTCACAAAACATAGTGCCAGTTCACATTGCATTTATACCAATTTTAATACCACCACTACTTCCAGTAATGAACAAACTGAAAATAGACAGAAGAGCAGTGGCGTGTGCACTTACATTTGGACTTAAAGCACCTTATTTGGCAATTCCAATGGGATTCGGACTATTATTCCACGGAATATTAGTAGATAATATTTCAATGTTTGGAATGCCAATAACTGAAAGAGATGTAGTATCAGTAATGTGGATAGCAGCACTTTCAATGCTTATTGGACTAGTACTAGTAGTATTTTTACTATATGGTAAAGATAGAGACTATGCCGATGTAGCAATAGAAGGAGCAGCAGATTTAGAAGAAGATGTTCACATGACTAGAGAAGCGTGGGGAGCACTTGCAGGTTGTCTAGTTACAGCAGTAGTATCTATACTTACAACTTCACTTCCTTATGCAGCAATATCAGGTATTTTCACAATGGTACTTACAGGTTGTATTAAGTGGAAAGACATAGATGAAGTTATGAATGGCGGTATTGACATGATGGGTTTCATAGCCTTTGTAATGTTAGTAGCAGCTGGATACGGACATGTATTAACTGAAGGTGGCGGTGTTGAAGTATTAGTTACAACAGTAGCACAATACATGCAAGGATCTAAAATGATAGCAGCAATATTAATGTTAGCTGTTGGACTTTTAATTACAATGGGTATAGGTACATCGTTTGGTACTATACCAATAATTGCAGCAATATACGTTCCACTATGTCAACAAATTGGTTTCTCAACAGGAGCAACAATACTTTTAATTGGTGTTGCAGCAGCTCTTGGAGATGCAGGTTCACCAGCATCAGACTCAACACTAGGACCAACATCTGGTTTAAATGCAGATGGGCAACACAATCATATTTGGGACACTTGTGTTCCAACATTTATAGCTTTTGATATACCACTTATGATAGGTGGAGTTATAGGAGCTTTAATGCTAGGATAAGAATTATATATGTATAACACGTACCTTTCTTGATGGTAGTTTTATTAGTTTTAATGTATATGTTGGAGGGAAAAAAGAATGAATAAAGTAGTTTTAACAGGTAACGATTTAACACTTGAAGATTTAGTAGCAGTAGCAAGAGAACATGCTGTAGTAGAAATAGCAGATAGTGCTGTAGCGGCTATTGAAGCATCAAGACAAATTGTAGATAATATAATAGCAGAAGAAAGAGTAGTTTATGGAGTAACAACTGGTTTTGGTTCACTATGTGAAGTTAGCATTTCTAATGAAGATAGTTCACAACTTCAAGAGAACTTAATCCGTACTCACTCTACAGGATATGGTAATCCACTTGCAGAAGACGAAGTAAGAGCAACAATGCTTATTAGAATAAATTCTCTAGTTAAAGGATATTCCGGAATAAGATTGTCAGTAGTAAATACACTACTAGACATGTTAAACAAAAATGTTATTCCACACATTCCTGAAAAAGGTTCACTAGGAGCATCAGGAGACTTAGCACCACTTGCTCATATGGTTTTACCAATGTTAGGACTTGGTCGTGCATACTATAATGGCGAATTAATGTCTGGTAAAGATGCTATGGCTAAAGCTGGTATTGAAGTTATTACACTTGCAGCTAAAGAAGGACTTGCACTAATAAATGGTACAACAGTACTAACAGGTATTGGAGCACTTGCAACTCATGATGCAATTGAATTATTAAAACTTGCTGATATTGCTGGAGCGCTTTCAATGGAAGCTCATAGAGGAATTATTGATGCTTTCTATGAAAAACTTCACTTAATTCGTCCTCACAAAGGATGTCTTGCAACAGCTAAAAATATTAGAGAACTACTAGATGGTTCAACTTATATTACACATACAGCACAACTTAGAGTTCAAGATGCTTACTCATTACGTTGTATGCCACAAATACACGGTGCAAACAAAGATTCAATTGCATATGTAAAAGAAAAAGTTGAAATAGAAATTAATGCTGGAACTGACAACCCAATAATTACTCCAGACGGAGATGTTATCTCAGGTGGTAACTTCCACGGCGAGCCAATGGCACAACCGTTTGACTTACTTGGAATTGGAGCAGCTGAAATTGGAAACGTATCAGAAAGACGTATTGAAAGATTAGTAAATGCTCAATTATCTGACTTCCCATCTTTCTTAGTTAAACATCCAGGTTTAAACTCCGGTTTTATGATTACACAATATGCAGCAGCAGCACTTGTTTCTGAAAATAAAGTACTAGCTCACCCAGCAAGTGTAGATTCAATTCCTTCATGTGAAAACCAAGAAGACTTTGTTTCTATGGCTACAATTGCAGCTAGAAAAGCAAGAGATATTATTGGAAACTCAAGAAGAGTAGTTGCTACTGAAATTATGGCAGCTTGTCAAGCAATTGACTTTAGAGAAGACGAAGGTAGAAAACTTGGCGTTGGAACTCAAGCAGCTTATGATGTTGTTAGAGAAAATTTAAAATTCATTGAAAATGACAAAGACATTGAAATGTACGACGAACTTGAAAAAATGACAGAACTATTAGTTGATGGAACTATAGTAGATGCAGTTGAAAAGAAAGTTAGTTTTGACATTCAATAATTATTAAATAAATAGAAGTGGCACTGTTTTTACAGTGCTGCTTTTTTTTATAGAAATGAATTTTAAAAAATAGGTGAAAATTACACTAAAAACATTTATTCATAGTATTATATATTAAGAGGTGCACTATGAAGATTAATTTTAAATTTAATAAGAAGACAATTGTAAAAAGAACATTGGGCGTTTTATTTGGAGATATGATTTCTGCATTTGCCCTTGTATATATGTTAAAGCCCAATGAAATGATTTCCGGTGGAGTTACAGGGTTATCTGTATTAATAGAGAACATTACCGGGCTACCACTTGGAGTACTGGTGTTTTTATTGAATATTCCCCTATTTATACTGGGATTATTTTTCTTGGACTTTGAGTTTATGTTTTTTTCAGGAATTTCAATAGCAGTATTGTCTATGTGGCTTGGGTTTTTTGAGGCAGTAAAACCTGTGGGCTACGCCATAACAAATGAAGTGTTTTTGGCCTGTATATTTGGTGGTGTAATAAACGGAGTAGGTGGAGGAATTTTATTTAGAAGTGGATCTTCCGCAGGTGGATTTGACATACCGGCAGCAATAGTAAAGAAGAAATTTAACGTTCCAATAGGAAATGTACTGTTATTTTTAAACTGCTTTATAATAGGAATGAGTTCATTTGTATACTCTGTAGATAAGGCGCTGTTTACTTTAGTGGCACTGTTTATTAGTTACCAGGTTATAGATATGATTCAGCTTGGAGTTGGAAAGCAAAAGCAAGTATTTATAATAAGCTCAGAGTATGAGGAAATAACAAAAGAAATTCATGAAATACTGGACAGAGGAATAACCTTTATAGATGGAGAAGGTTCTTATAATTGCAATAAACTTAAAATAATATATTTAATATGTACATCAAGACAAATTGTAACAGTGAAAGACCTGGTTAGAGAAATAGATCCAAATGCCTTTTTAGCTGTAAGTGATACAGTTGAAATTCAAGGTAAGGGCTTTAAGAAGATAAATATTTAACGCTGAGAAATCGGCGTTTTTTTATTACTTATAATTATTTATAAAATCATCATAAATCTATAGGAATAAACTTATATCCATAGTATCCTTAGTACAGGAGGTGTCAATATGAAAATAAATTTAAATTTAAAAATGAGCAGAAGTACACTTTTAAGAAAATTAGCAGGTATAGTGGTGGGCTGTATGTTTTCAGCTTTTGCAATAGTTTGCTTTTTAAGACCAAATGAAATGATTTCAGGGGGAATTACAGGTCTTGCAATATTAATGGAAAGTATAACGGGGATACCCTTAAGTGTATTAGTATTTATGCTAAATATTCCTATTTTTATATTGGGAATTTTCTTTTTAAATATTGATTTTATGTTTTTTTCAGGAATAGGAATAGTGGTATTTTCTCTGTGGCTGAGTTTTTTTGAAAGGGTTGTACCAACTGGATATGCAGTTACAAATGAAGTGATGTTGGCATGTATATTTGGAGGTGCAGTCAATGGACTGGGGAGCGGAATACTATTTAGAAATGGAACGTCAGCAGGTGGTTTAGATATTCCGGCAGCAATTATGAAGAAAAAATTTAATATTTCAATAGGAAATGTTCTATTTTTATTTAATGTAGTCATAGTTGGATGGAGTTCCATTATATATTCAATTGATAAGGCGCTTTTTACTTTAGTGGTTATTTTCGTAACCAATCAAGTAATAGACACTATTCAGTTGGGAGTTGGAAAGCAAAAGCAAGTATTTATTATTAGCAATAAGTACAGAGAGATAACTAAGGTAATTCACGAAAAAATCGGACGAGGTAGTACTTACATAGATGGAGAGGGAGCTTACAACAATAACAAAGTTAAGATAATATATTTAATTTGCACTTCAAGGCAGATTGTAAAAGTAAAAGACACAGTTAGAGAAATAGATCCAAATGCCTTTGTGGCAGTTAGTGACACTGTTGAAATTGAAGGCAAGGGATTTAAAAAAATAGAAATATAGCATTGAAAGATTCAGTGCTATATTTTTACATATATAGCAAAATAAAATTTAAAATTTTAATAAAGTGTAATATGAGAAGTAAATTTTCGTATTAACTACTGAAGGACAAAATTAGCTCAAGAAATTTGTGAGGAGGTAGTTAATAAAAATAAAAATATTAAAAAAATGTAATATAGTTAGTATTCTTACGTATTAACTATTGAAGGACAAAATTAGCTCATAGTAAGAGGTGAAAGATTTGATAGAAGAAATAAGTGAAGAGATGAATTTAAGTAAATCCTACGTAACACAAAAAGACTTTGAATTTATATATGACAACTTTTTTGACAGAGTGTTTAAATTTGTAAGCTATAGAGTTTCAAATAGAGAAGATTCAAAAGATGTTACGTCTGAAATTTTTCAAAAAATTTATAAATCTATAGATAAATTTGATTCAAATAAGTCTAAGCTTGAAGTTTGGATATTTGCCATTGCCAGAAATACAGTTACTGACTACTACAGAAGTAACAGTAAACACAAAGTCATATCAATAGACAGCTTTAAAGACTTCTTTGCATCAGAAAAATATGTAGAAGATGATTTAGAGAAAAAAGAAGAGTATGACTTTTTAAGAGATGAATTAAAAAAACTAAATAGCAATGAGCAATTGGTTATAAGTTACAAATTTGGAGCTGAACTTTCAAATATAGATATTGCAGAGTTAACTGGAATGTCTAGCTCAAATGTGGCAGTAGTTCTACATAGGAGCATAAAAAAATTAAGAAGTAGAATGGAGGCTTATTATGAATAGAGAAGATAAATTTTCAAAAGATATAGATGAAATGTTAAAAATTGAAGACTTTGAAACCTTAGAAGAAGATTCGGAATATGTCAAAGATTTAGAATTTGCAAGAAAACTATCAAATCTCTACTCCTCAGATGATGAAGTAAAAGAAGAGGTGCATGAAAAAATGAAAGAAAATAAAAATAAGAAGAAAAAGGGATTTAAAGTTGCAGCCGTTGCAGCTGTGGCAGTTTTATTAATTACTCCTATGACATCAACAGGACAGGAATTATATAGAACTATTAAAGAGGCAATTCTTCCGTCGGGAAGAGTTCAAATAATAGAGGAAGAAAGAGTAGCAGAAGGACCAATGGAAATGCCGGTTCCGGAAGAGTTAAAGGGTCAATTATTTGACAAAGATGGAAATGAACTCGCAGTAATGAAAGAAGATACAATACCTTATAATAAAGATGGTGAAAAAGTTAGTGTATCTTATGGAGTTTGGGAAGATGAAAATGGAGTAAAACATGAAGAATATGAAGTGTTTACTGAAGCTGAAGATGTGGTAAAACAAGAAAAGCTTAAAATTTATGAACCGGTAGATAAAGTAGCTGAAGAAAAACTTGCCTTTAATCCATTGGTATTAAAAGATAAAAAGTATGAATATAAATATGCCATGACATTTGCTGAAGATGGTGATAATGAAAAATCAGAGTATGGTAATTTTATCTATGAAAAAGGTGGCAAGGAAATTACTCTTTATGAAAGAGTTTCCAGCGAAGAGTCAGGGTATGGAACAGACGGGGAAAATGTCCAAGAAGTAGACTTAAATGGAGTATCTGCAATTTATTATAACAATAATACACTTGATTTTGAAAGAGATGGACTATTAGTGGGTATTCATTGTAAGGATATAGGTTATGACGAACTTGTAGAAATTTACAACGACCTTGAACTATATAAATAAGTTCTTAATTAAATTCAAAATAAATTCATAGAGAGATTGAGAAAAGTTGAATAATTTTTTCTCAATCTCTCTATTTTAGGGTATATGAGTTTAAATGAGGGTATATAAATAACAATAGTTAATGTGTGTAATAAAGGAGGGCAAAAATGAAAATTTTAATTCCGGTAGACGGTTCTAAGATGACGAAAAATGTAATTGATAAGGCAGAGGAAATCGGAAAGGTGTTTGAGGCAAAACTAATTTTAATGACAGTTTTGGATTCGGCAAATTTAACAGATAGATATTTCTATGCAACAGCCTACACTTCTAAATTAAAAGAACTGGAAAATATGTTGGAGAAACTAAAGGAAGAAAATTCAGACTACCCATATGAAATTGAAACAGTTTTAAAAACGGGAATGCCCTATGATGAAATTGTAAAACTGGCTGATGAAGAAGATGTAGATTTAATAGTTATGGGAAATAGAGGATTGGGAGCTTTCTCAAGAACACTTCTAGGTTCAGTTTCAAACAAGGTTTTAAATCATTCAGATAAGTCGGTTTTAGTTGTAAAGACAGATTTAGAAGAGGAAGATTAAAAAGTACTTATAGGAGGATACTATGAAAATTTTAATACCGGTAGACGGTTCAAAAATCTCAGAAAAAATTGTAGAAGCAGCAAAGAAAATCGGAGAAAAATTTGACGCTGAATTAATTTTATTAAATGTTATAAATGATACAAATTTACACAGTGAATATTATTCTCAAGAACTTTATAACTTTGAATTTACTCAGTCAAAACAAATACTTGAAAATGCAAAAAAATTTCTATTAGATTATCCATATAAGGTATCTACAGTTTCAAAGGAAGGTACAACTTATTTAGAAATAATAAACTTAGCAGATGAAGAAGATGTGGATTTAATAGTAGTAGGAAACCGTGGACTTGGAGTTTTTTCAAGAACACTACTTGGTTCAGTTTCAAATAAGGTCTTAAATCATGCGGAGAAGGCGGTTTTGGTTATAAAAGCTGAATTAGAAGAAGATTGAATAAAGTGTTGTTAAATTATGTTAATAAAACTTACTTTAGGAGGACATTATGAAAATTTTAGTTCCAATAGACGGCTCAAAAATTTCAGAAACAATTTTAGAAACTGTAGAGGAAATCGGAGAAAAATTTAGGGCTGAATTAATATTGTTAAATGTTATTAATGACATTAATTTACAAACAGGATTTTATTCCAATGATCTATATGAATATGAGTCAGATAAATCTCAAGAAATTTTAAGTGAAGCAAAAGAAGAGCTTTCTGATTATCCATATAAAGTGTCGCTTGTTTCAAAAAATGGAAAAGCCTATGAAGAAATTATTAAGTTGGCAGATGAAGAAGATGTAGATTTAATAGCTATGGGAAACAGAGGACTTGGAGCATTTTCAAGAACGCTACTTGGATCAGTTTCAAATAAAGTTTTAAATCACTCAAATAAATCTGTATTAATTGTAAAGACAGAATTGGAAGATGATTAAGTATATTTTAGACGTTATGTTATATGAAATTAGAGGAGGAGTGAATAATGAAGATTTTAATTCCGGTAGATGGCTCAAAAATAACAAAAGAAGTAATTGAAAAGGCAAAGACTGTCGGTGAAAAGTTTGAGGCAAAGTTATTACTACTTACAGTTTTAGACAATGCAAATATGATAGATAGATATTCCTATCCAGTAGCATATGACTCTAAAGTTAAGTTGACAGAAGATATGTTAAAGGATTTGAAGGAGGATTATTCAGATTATCCTTATGGGATAGAAACTTTTATGCGAGTTGGAATGCCATATAATGAAATTATTAAAGTGGCAGATGAAGAAGATGTGGATTTAATAGTAATGGGAAATAGAGGCCTTGGAGCATTTTCAAGAACGTTTTTAGGTTCAGTTTCAAATAAAGTATTAAACCATTCAGACAAGTCTATTTTAATAGTTAAAGCAGATATTGAAGAGGAGTAGTTAAAATATAAAATTTTTAATATCCTGTGATTGAAAATAAGATTATGGGTATAATATATTCAAGACAATATGGAGGAGGATACATATGAAAATTTTAATTCCTATAGACGGTTCAAAAATATCTCAGAAAGCAGTATTAACTGCTAAAGAAATTGGTGAAAAATTTAATGCAAAGTTAATAATACTTACAGTTATTCCTGAGACTAGTATAATTGAGCAATATCCATCAAATTTCCCATATACTTTGGAAATTGAAAAGGCAAATACGGAAAGGGCGGAATTTGTACTATCTGACGTAGAAAAAGCTCTTTCAGATTATCCAAGCGAAGTTCAAACTATATATACAAGTGGAAATCCATCTCAACAAATTACAAAGTTTGCAGAGGAAAATGATGTGGACTTAATAGTAATGGGTAATCGTGGACTTGGAGCTTTCTCAAGAACACTACTTGGCTCAGTTTCAAATAAAGTGTTAAATCATTCAAATGTTTCAGTTTTAATAGTTAAAGGCGATATAGATACAGATAAAAATTAATATTTTTCATTTACTAATTTTGAGAAAAGAGCTTTAAGCTCTTTTTTCGTTTTTAGATCATTGTCTAGGTGGCACTGACACTTGAAAAATATAGCATTATATATTATAATTTAGTGAATATGAGCTATTCTTTAAGGAGAATATAAAAAGTTGAGAATTTAATTATCAATAGTTTTATTCTCACTTAAAACTAGAAGAAAGTATTACCAGAGTTCCTTCGTCAGTATGCGGAGGCTTGTTTTTTATGGAGGTAATTATGCAAAAAAAATATTATTTATCAACACCGATTTATTATCCTAACGACAACGTGCATATAGGACACACTTATTGTACAGTTGCCGCTGATTGTATAAAAAGATATAAAGAACTTCAAGGTTATGATGTATTTTTTACAACTGGTTCTGATGAACATGGTCAAAAAATAGAACTTAAAGCTAAAGAATTTGGACTTGAGCCAAAGGAATATGTAGATAAAATAGTGGACAGTATAAAAAAACTGTGGAAAGACATGGACATAAACTATGATGCCTTTGTGCGTTCAACAGACCCTCAACACGAAAAAAACGTTCAAGATATTTTTCAAAAACTATATGACAAAGGTGAAATTTACAAGTCTGAATATGAGGGATACTACTGTACACCTTGTGAATCTTTTTGGACTGAATCTCAATTAGTGGATGGAAAGTACTGTCCAGACTGTGGTCGTGAAACACATATAGAAAAAGAGGAAGCTTATTTCTTTAGACTTTCAAAATATAGAGATGCACTTTTAAAATTATATGAAGATCATCCTGAGTTTTTAGAACCTGAATCCAGAAAACACGAGATGATTAACAACTTTTTAAAAGAAGGTCTTGATGACTTATCTGTAACTCGATCTTCATTTAACTGGGGCGTAAAAGTTCCCTTTGATGAAAAACATGTAGTATATGTTTGGATAGATGCCTTAAGCTGTTATTTAACAGCTATAGGTTACGGGACTGACGAAGAAAAGTTTAACAAGTACTGGCCAGCAGATGTACATCTTGTTGGAAAAGAAATTGTGAGATTTCACGCAATAATCTGGCCTGCTATACTAATGGCTTTGGATCTACCTATACCTGAAAAGATATTTGGACACGGTTGGATATTATTTGACGACGATAAAATGAGTAAGTCAAAGGGAAATGTTGTGTATCCTGAGCCAATTATAAAACTATATGGAGTAGATTCTCTAAAATACTTTTTATTAAGAGAATTTTCTTTCGGTTCAGACGGCTCTTTTAATAAACAAAAATTTATGAACAGACTTAATTCAGACCTTGCAAACGACCTTGGAAACTTAGTTTCCAGAACAGTTTCAATGATTGAAAAATATAATGATGGATATATACCTGAGCCAACAGTTAAAGAGCCTATAGATGACGAACTTATAAATATTGCTACAACTACTGCGGAAAAAGTAGATAAAGCTATGGAAAACTTTGAATTTTCTGTTGCACTTGAAGCTATTTGGGGCATAGTTAGAAGATCTAACAAATATGTAGATGAGACAACTCCTTGGATACTTGCACGTGAAGAAGAAAACAAAGGAAGACTTGACGCTGTACTTTATAACTTGGCAGAGTCACTTAGAATTGTATCTATTTTAATAAGTCCTTTTATACCTGAGACATCTAAAAAAATTAGAAAATCTCTAAGAATAAAATCTGATATTAAGTTGGAAGATGCAAATGTTTGGGGACTTACAGAAGCAGGAGAAAAAGTTAAAAATATTGGAGTGTTATTCCCAAGACTTGACGTAGAAAAAGAAATTGAAAGACTTGATGAAGAGACAAAAAATTTAACAGAAGAACGTGAAAAAGAAAAAGCTAAGTGGTCAAAAATTCCAATTGAAGAAAAAAAGGAAGAAGTTGAAATTGAAGTTGAAGAAGAATGTACCATTGAAGATTTTTCTAAATTAAAAATAAAAGTAGCTCTTATTGAATCAGTAGAAGATCATCCTAAGGCAGATAGACTTTATTTGTTAAATTTAAAAATCGGCGATGAGAGAAGAACTATAGTATCAAGTATAAAAAATGACTTTACAAAAGAGTATTTAACAGGTAAAAAGATACTTGTAATTACAAATTTAAAACCTGCTAAATTTAGAGGAATAGAATCAAAGGGAATGCTTCTTGCAGCAGAAACAGAAGACGGAAAAATTTCACTTGCAACAATTTTTGAAGATTTACCAGATGGAAGTGAAGTTAGTTAGGAGTGATAATTTGATTGACTCACATGCGCATTTAGATGACAAGAAGTTTGACTATGACAGAGATACTTTAATTACAAATTTAAAACAAAACGGAATTGACTTTGTATACAATATTGGAGCTGACTTGGAGTCTTCAATAGCTTCAGTAGAACTTGCAAATAAATATAGTAACATTCACGCAGTAGTTGGAGTTCATCCTCATGAGGCAAAAACTTACAGCAATGAAGTTGAAGAGAAGTTAATAGAACTGACAAAAGATAAAAAAGTCAGGGCAATTGGCGAAATAGGCTTAGATTTTTACTATGACAATTCGCCAAGAGATGTGCAAAGAGAAGTTTTTAAAAGACAGATTATTTTAGCAGATGCAGTTAAACTTCCCGTTGTAATTCACTCAAGAGATGCTTCTGAGGAGACCTATGACATGATTGAGTGGGCAAAGACAAATTATAGTGATATGGATATATTAATTCACTGTTTTTCGCAAAGTGTTGAAATGATGAGAAAATATATGAAATTAGATTGCTATATTGCACTTGGGGGAGCTGTAACTTTTAAAAATGCAAGAGTTCCAAAGGAAGTAGCAAGGGAAGTAGATATAAATAGATTGCTCTTAGAAACTGACAGCCCCTATATGACTCCAGTTCCCTTTAGAGGTAAGAGAAATGAGCCAATGTATATAAAGTATGTGGCTAGAGAAATTGCCCAGATTAGAGGAATGGATGAAGCGGAACTGGTTAGTATAACAGATGCAAATACTAAGAGGTTCTATAATGATTAAAGAAGTAATAGTAGTAGAGGGTAAAGACGACATAGCAGCCGTAAAGGTGGCCGTAGAGGCAGAAGTAATAGCAACTCATGGGTTTGGCTATGGTAAAAAATTACTGGCTCTATTAGAGGATATAAACAAGAGACGAGGCATTATAATTTTCACTGACCCCGACTATATGGGAAATAAAATCAGAAACGATATATCTCACCATGTAAAAGGAGCAAAACATGCATTTTTACCTCAAGGTCAAGCTACAAAAAAAGATGACATAGGAATAGAAAATGCCTGTGCAGAGGATATAAGAGTAGCAATAGAAAAAGCCAGACCAAACTATGAGGAAAAAACAGCAGAATTTACAAAGAGAGATTTAATTGACTATGGGCTTACAGGTGTAGAGAACTCTTCAGAAAAAAGAGAAAAAGTAGCCCAAGTGTTGAGAATTGGTCATGGAAATTCTAAACAATTTTTAAATAAATTAAACGGTTTTAAAATTAGTAGGGAAGAATTTATAAAAGCAGTGGAAGCGGTGGAATATGGAAAGACTATTTAAGCCCAGCAGAGTAATGGAGCTGTTGTCAAAATACAACTTTAGATTTTCAAAATCACTGGGGCAAAATTTTTTAATTGACGGAAATATAGTAAAAAAAATTGTAGACAGTGCAGAAGTTGAGGAATTTGACAATGTTCTTGAAATAGGTCCCGGAATAGGAACACTTACAGAAGAGCTATCTCTTAGGGCAAAAAAAGTAGTTGCCATAGAAATTGACAACAAACTAAGAGAACTCTTAGATGAGTCCCTACCCTATGAGAATATTAAAATTTACTTTGAAGATGTATTAAAGGCAGATTTAAAAGCTATAATTTCAGAAAATTTTGGAGAAGAGAGTTTTAAAGTTGTTGCAAATCTTCCCTATTATGTGACAACGCCAATAATTTCAAAGTTAATAGAAGAAGATTTAAACATCACATCAATAACTGTAATGATTCAAAAAGAAGTGGCAAAGAGATTTGTTGCAAAACCAGGGACAAAAGACTATGGTTCACTTTCTGTATTTATTCAGTTTTACTCTGATGTAAAATATGAATTCACTGTTCCAAATACTGTATTTATGCCAAAGCCAAATGTGGACTCTGGTGTAGTTAGCTTAAAGATAAAAAGTGAGTTACCTGATATTGACAGAGAAAAGTTTTTTAAAGTTGTAAAGGCATCTTTTTCAAAGAGAAGAAAGACACTTATTAATGCTCTTTCAAGTTATGGATTTTCTGCCACAAAGAGCGAAATATTACAGGCACTTTCAGTATCTAATATAGATCCGACAAGACGTGCCGAGACGTTGACTCCAAGAGAGTTTATTGTACTTTCAATAAATTTTCCAGATATTTAGGAGGAAAAATGGACTACGAATTAAGTGAAGAAGACAGAAAAAGTTTAGAAAGTGATATAGAAGAGTTTGTCAGTGATGAAAGACTGATAAATTTTCTATCAACTATATTTAAAGCTATGGGAGATCCAACAAGACTGAAGATTATTTTTTTACTGTCTAAGTCTCCACTGCGAGTAAATGAGATATCCGAGCTTTTAAATATGAGTCAATCGTCAATTTCACATCAGTTGGCAATTCTTAGAAATCAAGAGCTTATTAAAGTAAAGAGAATTGGCAGATATGCAATATATTCATTAGATGACGAGCATGTGCTCAGACTATTTAATGAAGGTTATAATCACGCAGAGCATAAAAAAAGAAATTGATTAATAATTAATTCATGGGGTATATTAAAAATATGAGGAGGAATATATATGAGTAAAGTAGTAGTATACACATCAAATACTTGTCCATATTGTACTATGGCAAAGGA
The DNA here is from genome assembly GCF_900129925.1 of Anaerosphaera aminiphila DSM 21120. Lineage (GTDB taxonomy): Bacteria > Bacillota > Clostridia > Tissierellales > Peptoniphilaceae > Anaerosphaera > Anaerosphaera aminiphila. The sequence goes on from NZ_FQXI01000010.1 coordinate 51,945, forward strand.
TTATTTAAAAGAAAAGAATATAGCATTTGAGGAAAAAAATGTTCAAACAGATGCTCAAGCTAGAACTGAGTTAATGTCTAAAGGATATACAGGTGTTCCTGTAATTGTTGTGGACAATGAAGAAATAGTTGGTTTTGATAAAGCAAAGCTTGACACATTATTAGATAAATAAAATGAAAAGTAAATAAAAATAAGGATATTCTTTCACAAATATCCTTATTTTTTTATTTCTCTATAAATATTAAATACATATTAAGATTCAAGTGAATTTATCTTATTTAAAGTACTTTCTGAAATATATATGCCCTTTAATATTTCTTCTCTGCTTTTACTTACACTTAGTTCTTTTTCTAGGGCTCTTTCAACAATTTCAATTGCATTTTCCTGTGGAATTGAAATCACACCGTTTAAGTCTCCAACTATAATGTCTCCGGGGTTTACAGTAATGCCTCCACATTTAATAGGAATATTGATTTCAGCAGCCTTTGATTTAGTACTGGATGCGCAAACTACATACTTACAAAAAATCGGGAAATTTATTTCTCTACATCCTTCAATGTCTCTAATAGCACCATCAATTATTACAGCTTCAAGGTCTTTTTGTTTTGCAGTTAAACTTCGCAAATCTCCCCACACTGCATTTTCTTCAGAGCCACTGGTGTCGATAACTATTACATCTCCGGGTTTTGCTATCTCTAAAATTTTCTGTACCATTAGGCTATCGCCTTTTTCCAGTTTAAGAGTTAGGGCAGGGCCAACAATTTTATTTTTATTAATATGGGGTTTTATTAAGTGGTTCATTGAAATATTAAAATCTGCAGCATCAGATAGAGAAGTTATTTCAATGTCTCTTATTTTATTTAGTATTTCTTTAGAAGGTCTCTTAATTTCATACTTACTGTTCATATTTTTTATCCTTACTTATTTTTTCTTTGACTAAGTTAATTCTTCCACCGGCTTTTACATATTCCAACTCATCTTGACTGACAGGTGAACTCACTTTAATTGTAACATTAGAAGTTTCATTGATTAAACTATAAATTTTACCTTCAACTAGAGATGATACATCTATAGATAAGACATCATCTTTTGAAATTTTATTGTAGTCGTCTTCATTTACAAAAGTCAGTGGAAGTATGCCCCAATTGCTCATATTGGCAAGGTGAAGTCTTGCAAAACTCTTAGCAATAACTGCCTTAACACCTAAATATCTGGGAACCATTGCAGCTTGCTCTCTACTTGAACCCTGTCCATAATTTGAACCGGCGACAATAAATCCACCTCCACTTTTTTTAGCCCTTTCAGGAAAACTCTCGTCTACTACGTTAAATCCGTACTTAGAAAGTTCAGGTATATTAGATCTAATTGGTAAAAAGTTAGCTCCAGCTGGACATATGTGGTCAGTTGTAACGTCATTATCCAACTTTAACAGTGTAACTCCACTTAAGATATTCTCCATAGGTTTCATTTCAGGAACGGGCTTTATGTTGGGACCTCTTCTAATTACTATATCTTCCGGACTACTTGAAGGCTCTATAAAAATATTGTAGTCATCTATAAATTTTTCAGGTAGTTCATACTCTACAGGAGAAACATTTAAAGTTCTAGGATCAGTGATAACTCCTGTTAAAGCAGATGCTGCTGCAACTTCCGGAGAACAAAGATAAACTTTTGCTGATTTTGTTCCTGTTCTTCCATAGAAATTTCTAGGAGTAGTTCGCAGTGAAACACCATCAGTTTTAGGAGCAAATCCATTTCCGTTACAGCCTCCGCAAACTGCTTCAAATAATCTAAACCCTGAAGCAGCAATTTTATCAAATGCGCCTCTTGCCATAGCTTCTCTAATAACTGTCCTAGTGGATGGGTAAAGACCGGCATCTACATCTTTGTGTACAGTGTTGCCATCTAAGATATTTGCTACAGACAATACATCATTTAAAGCAGTGTTAGTACAACTTCCAATCATAACTTGATCTATTTTTGTACCAGCAACTTCACTTACGGGAACTACATTTTCAGGTAGATGAGGAAGTGCAATTAATGGTTCCAGTTCTGATAAATTAATTTTAATGACTTCATCATAAGTGGCATCTTTGTCTGCACTGATTGGAGTGTAATCTTTTTCTCTTCCATATGCTCTTAGCCACTTTCTAGTATTTTCATCACTTGGAAATACTGAAGTAGTTGCACCGGTTTCTTGGCCCATATTTGTAATAGTAGATCTCTCTGCAACATTTAGAGTTTTTACTCCGGAGCCTGTATATTCTAGTATTTTTCCAATTCCACCTTTAACTCCTATTCGTCTTAGAACTTCTAAAATTATATTTTTTGCTGATACAAAAGGGGGAAGTTTTCCATCCAGTTCAACTTTTACGATTTTTGGCATAGTAAAGTAAAAAGTTTCTCCTGCAAGGACCATTGCACTATCAAATCCACCTACTCCAATACTTAGCATTCCAATTCCGCCGGCGGCAACAGTGTGAGAATCTCCTCCGATTAGAGATTTTCCAGGGACTCCCCAGTGTTCTAGGTGTAGTTGGTGACATATTCCACTTCCGGGTCTTGCAGTGGTAATACCAAGTTTAGAAGTGATATCTTGAATATATCTGTGGTCATCGTCATTTTTAAAGTCTGCTTGAATCATATTGTGGTCAATATATTGAACGGCCAAGTCTATTTTAATTTTATCTAAATCTAAAGCTTCCAAGGCAAGGTAAGTCATCATAGCATTTAAATCGTGCATTAAAGCTTGATCAGGCTTAATTCCAATACGTGTTCCTCTTTCTAAGTTGCCCTCTACAAGAGAGGAATTAATAAGTTTTTCTGTCAATGTAAGTTTCATTTCATCACTCCGTTCTAAATTTAAAAGGTTGTTGCAATAAAGTTAAATATACCTGTAAATGTTACTAGTGCATCCACAATTAAGTATAAAAATGCCCAGCCAAATAGTTCAGTAAATATTTTATTATTTGGATATAATTTTGTGGCTTCTTCGTTAGAAGAAATAGCGGCCATTATAAGAGCGCCTGCTGTAGAAATAGGACTTATACCTGTGAATGTACCACCAATTACTACCATTGATGCAAGTTCTATGGCATTGGAAATTCCGCCGACATTGGCAGTTATTCCGGATACAGTCGGTATTAAAGTAGGGAATACAACTCCAAGACCTGAACTAAAGAAAGACATTATTCCTGAAACTAATACCATGATAGGTGCAGAAGTTTTTTCGCTCATAACAGAGGATAGAGCACTGATTATTATGTCTATACCTCCTGATTGCAAAATTATTTCCATGAGTATTCCCACTCCTGTAACTAATAATAACACATTCCAAGGAACTGCTTTAATTGCCTTTGAATCTTCTACAACTCCTAAAATTACTAAGATAGAACCTATAGTAAAGGCAACTAACCCAACATTCATCTTAAAAAACAAAGCGCATACCATCATAGTTAAGAGCCCCACTATTGAAATGATTTGCGAACTATTAAATTTAGGAAGAGTTTCTTCCTCAACTTCAATAGATTTTTTAGGTTTCCAACCTTTATAAACTATGAAGGCAACTATAGCATTAATGGAAGCCATTAAAAACATAGATATAAAAACAGGGTTAACAGCATCTAAAATTCCCTGTTCAGCTAAAAGTTGGTGTACTAAAATTCCTTCGGGAGTTATAGGTGACATTCTTGCTGCTTGTGCACCTTTTATTCCTATAATTGATAGCATTATAGGATTAAAACCCGATTGAAGCGCTATTGGAACTGCAATAATTGGCATAATAGCAAGACAAGGTATTGCTCCAGGTCCAATAAAACTCATAAAAAATCCCATTATAAAAAGCACTATGGGAAGGAGCCAAGTTTTTTTACCAACAGATTTTACAATTTTTTTAGCTGTTATTGTAAGTGTATCATTTGAATTTACAATACTAAATAAATATGTAACGCCCAACATAGTTAAAAATAAAGAAGTATTAAATCCAGAAATTATTTCATTTGCACTAATTCCATAAAACTGTGAAATTATAAAAGCAATTCCTATTGAAATAATTCCGACATTGGCATTTCTTGTAAAGCCTAAAATTATTGCTAAAGCAAGTCCGATAATTGATATTATAGCTAAACTTTTCATAATTACCTCCTAAATAAATGTTATACATACAGGACTTTCAGTATTTATAATTCTTCCACTGAATGTCAACCTACCATTTTGAAATAAATATTCAATTATTGTGTCACTATCTTCATTTGCAACATATAATTTATCCCCTTCACTGTTAAATGTTATAAAGCGTGGAGTTTTTCCAAGACAAGATTCATATCCAATTTCTTTCATATAACCTGTATTTTGATTAATTTTATAAATTACCAATGATTCGTGAATTCGATTAGAGCCTATTAAGTAAAGATTGTCGACTGATAGAATAGAAGCGCTTGCTTGTCCATTTCCGGTATATGTTTCGGGCAAAGTGGGCAAGTTTTGCAGAGCACTAACTTTTCCGTTAATTTCATCAAATTCAAGATAAGTCATCATATTGCCTTTTTCATTTATTAAATATAAAAATTTGTTGTTATTATGTACTGAAATATGTCTGGGTTCTGAATGTTCCCTTGCATAAAAAGTGTCTGTTAATGTAAAAGTTCCGTTATCTGAATTAAATTTTACAACATTTAAAGCTGAATAACCTTGGTCTCTCGCCTGGGTTGGAACAAATAAATAATTTTTAGTTTTGTCCCAAATACATTGGTGAGCATAAGATATAGAATTTTCTTCTTTTCCTGGAAAAGTATACTTATCAGATATTTCTCCTAGAGTTCCATCAGAATTTAATTTAATAGAATGTAAACTTCCTCCTTGTAAAGTGGCAACGACTAAATAATTATTTTTTTTGTCCACAGTTAAAAAAACTGGATTTTTGCTTTTTATGTCTATTTGGTTTAAGTTTTCAAGTTTTCCATCACTTAAAATTTTATAGCTGCTAATTGTGGTCAAGTCTCCATGGACAGAATATAAATATTCATTATTGTTATCTAACGTTTGATAAGATGGGTTGTCAATATTATATAGACATTGAATTTCTGTCCAATTATTTGTAATATCATCTATTTGATATACTTTCAATCCCTTTCCTCTGGCATTTCTTTTTTTAGTAGTCCTGGAACCTACATATGCTATTTTCATTTTAAAACCTCCTTATGAATTAAACGTTTTCTTAATATTAAATTTATCATTAAGCTTGCAGTTTTTGAAATATTAAAATACAATCAACCTATAACTAAAAGTTATGGAGGTGAAATTATGAATATAAATCAATTAAAGTATGTCACAACAATTGCTAAGACAAAAAACTTTTCTGAAGCTTCTAAAATATTATACATAAGCCAACCTGCACTAAGTCAATATATAAAAAAACTAGAAGAAGACATGGGTGTAAAGTTGTTTACAAGAGATAAAACAGAAGTAAATATAACTGATGAAGGAAGAGAATTTATATATTATGCAGAAGAAATACTTAAATTACATAGAGAATTATTAATAAAAATGGAAAGTTTTTCGTCAAAAGAAAGAAAAAAATTAACTTTGGGAATTTCACAATTTTATGGAAAGTACTTCATACCTAAATTAATACCGGAATTTGTAAAGTTATGTCCTGAAGCTGAAATAAAAATAATAGAATCGGAATCAAAAATTATTGAAGAGAATTTATTAAAGGGAGAAGTAGATATAGCAATAGTTCCTATGCCGGTATATTCAACAAAGGTTAAATATAAGACTTTATATAGAGAAAGATTTTCTATTGCAATAAATTTTAAAAATAAAAAATTAGAACTTTTAAAAAATTGTGATAAAACTGAAATAGATATTTCGATTTTAAAAAACGAAAAATTTGTATTATTAAACAAGGGTTTAAAACTTAGGGAACTCGCAGAAACTATTTGTCTAGATTATGGTTTTAAGCCAATAGTAGCTCTTGAGTCAGAGAACTTAGACACATTAAATTCACTTGTACACAACAATATTGGAGTTTCAATTTTGCCAAGTATGATAGCAAAATATAGCGATGTAGAATATATTGAATTTGTGGGAGCACATTCAGAAAGAAATACGATTTTAGCTTATGTAAATGATGAATTTAAAAATATAGTTGATAAGATTCCGAAAATAGAAATTTTATAGTAATGATAAATAAGAGGCGTGAACTTAAAAATTCACACCTCTTTCTAAAGTCACTTAGTTTTCAGATTTTAAATCTTCAGCGGCTTCTTTTTTTAAAGTTTTTTCCATCCAGTCTTTGCCTTCTATGAATCTAGCTATTAGCATTGAAGCAATAGTATCTCCGGAGGAGTTTATCATAGTTGCAGGTGGGTCAACTAAAAATCCGATAGTTGCAATTACAGGGAAGGCTTCCGGTGGGAAACCATATAAATTTACAATCAGCATTTCGCCAATTAATCCTCCGCCTGGAACACCACTCATTACAACTCCACCTAGCACTGATATTAAAATTGCAGTTAAATAAGTTCCAATACCGCTGAAGTCTTGTCCAAAAATTCCGAATAAAAACGAAATTTTTAAAATTGATGAAAGACAAGTTCCGTCCATGTGCATAGTAGCACCTATTGGAAGTACTATCTCTCTTATATCTTTAGGCACCCCAATATTTTTAGCGGCAGTTAAGTTTACGGGAATTGTAGCTATTGAAGAACCGGTGGCAAAAGATGTAATAGCTGGTGGGGCAATGTATTTAAACATTCTCTTTACTCCTTGTTTTCCTCCCGCAACATAGGCGTATATTGCAAAAAATATAAAGAAGTATAAAAAGCACACAGGATAGTAAATTACCATTGCCTTTAAGTAACTGCCAAGTAGTTGAGGACCAAACTCTCCTATTAGAGCCGCAAAGTAAGCGCCAAGTCCTATTGGAGCGTAGAGCATAATTATACTTATAAGTTTCATCATTACATCGCCAATGGCATTTAAAAATTTAGCTACTCTTTTTTCCGGGTCATTAACTGTGGCAACGCAGAAACCAAATAGTATGGAAAATACAATAAGTGGCAGCATGTTGTTTTTAGATAGCAGTTCGTTAAAATCTGAAACAGTAACAGCTTTTACAATTTGTTCTCCAAGGGAAATTTGTTGAAGTTCTTCGCCCATTTGAAGAGCAATGCTAACGCCTTCAGCTGGTGGGAATATCTTTACAACACATATAATTATAATTGAAGCTATACCGCCTGTTACAAAAAATACCAATAGCATAGTTCCTAAAATTCTGCCCAATCTGTTCATATTTAACATATTTCCAACTGCGCTGGATATTGTCACAAATACTAATGGTACAACTGCAGTAAACATCAGGTTTATAAATATATCACCTAGAGGTTTTACAACAGTAGCCCTTTCACCTAATATAAGTCCTGCAATACTTCCAATAATAATTGCTATTAGTAGTATTATTGGAAATTTATAATTTTTTAAAAAATTATTTTTTTCTTCCATTTCAAGTTCTCCTCTGTTTTTAATAATTACCGTGAAAAACTATTTCAGTTTCTCCAATTAAGTATATATTTTTAATATTATTACTTTTAAATTCTAATTCTATTGTTAAATCTCCACCTGGAGTTTTAGCATTTAGGGTATTTGAATTTATTAATTTATTTTTAAAAAGACTTACTGCAACGCATCCGGTGCCTGTTCCGCAGGAAAGGGTAAAATCTTCAACACCTCTTTCATAAGTCAGTTCATCTACGTTATTTTGCCCTGTGAGTTTAAAAAAGTTAATGTTAGCTCCCTTTGGAAACTTAGAGTTATGCCTTAAAAATTCAGCAAATTTGTAGAGCTCATCTATATTGGTATTTTCAAAGTCAAATTCTAAACAAAAATGTGGAATACCGGGTTCGCCTAGTTCAATATAAGAGCCTGTATAATTAACACCTTTATAATTTATGCTGCAGTTGTAATCTTCTATGCTGGGATTGTTTAGCAGAATTTTATATTTTGTCTCATCAATTCTCTCTGTTTTTACAATTCCCGCATCAGTTAAAATATTTAACTTGGGTAAATTTAAAACGTGATATGCAAATCTCGCCAAACACCTAACTCCATTGCCACACATTTCACCTCTGGAGCCATCTGAGTTGTAGAAGTTCATCTTAATATCGCAAGTGCTATCTATATCCATAAATATAATTCCGTCGGCGCCTATCCCTTTTTTTCTATCGCATAAATTTTTCGCAATAGCGGGAAAGTCCACTTCTTTAATTTTTTCACTTATGTTGTCAATTAAAACAAAGTCGTTTCCACATCCGTGCATCTTAGTGAAGTTCACTTAAACCACATCATTTCTTACAAGGTCCTTATAGGTCTGTCTTTTTAAAACTAAAGTGTCTTTTCCTTTTTCTACAAATACAATGGCAGGTTTTAAAAGGCTGTTGTAGTTACTGGACATGGAGTAGCCATATGCACCTGTAGATGGTATACATATTAAATCTCCCGTATTTGTAGCGGGGATTTCTGCATCTGTTATAATAATATCTCCCGATTCACAACACTTACCACAGATAGTTACAGTTTCTAAATTAGAGCCATTTACATTGTTTGCCACAATGGCTCTATACTTTGCATCATAGAGAGCCGGCCTAATATTGTCTGTCATACCACCATCTATTGCCACGTATTTTCTAATGCCCTCTACATTTTTAATGCTTCCAACAGTATAGAGAGTATATCCTGCTTCTCCAACCACACTTCTACCTGGTTCTATAGTAATTATTGGTCTCTTTAAATTTTTAGAGTTAAAGTAGGTGTTAATTTTATTCATAATGGGCTCTAGGAAAAAAGAGAAAGGTGGTCTTTTTTCATCTGTATAGGTAATTCCAAATCCTCCGCCAATATTTAACTCTTGAATATTTTCTCCTATCTCTGAGATTGTATCTTCAATTAATTTAAATACAATGTCCAGAGCTTTTAAGTAAATATCATTTTCAAAGAGCTGACTTCCAATGTGAAAGTGGTATCCAATAAAGTTTACATATTCACTTGCATTTGCTTTTTTAACTTCACCTATAACTTCGTCAATTGGAAAGCCAAATTTTGAATCCAGCTTTCCTGTGGAGATATACTCATGAGTGTGAGCGTCAATTCCAGGTGTTACTCTGTATAGAACATTTACCTTTTTATTATATTTTTTGGCAGCTTCTTCAATCATTGGCAGTTCAGAAGCGCCGTCAATTATTATTTTCCCTACATTATTTTTAACGGCAAGTTCTATTTCGTCATAGAGTTTGTTGTTTCCATTAAATTCAATTCTCTCAGGTGGGAATTTTGCGCTTAGTGCTATGTAGAGTTCACCACCACTAACTACATCAAGATTTATTCCCTCATCAGAGATGAGCTTTGCCATGGCTTTTGTTAAAAAGGCTTTTGAAGCATAGGAGACAGTAGTATTTTCATACTTGTTTAAAAAATCTTTTTTTAATTCTCCTATTCTATCTTTAATTTCACTAACTGAATACACATAAAGTGGAGTTCCATATTTTTCAGCTAAGTAAGTGGTGCTGGCATCGTCAATATATAAAGTATTATTTTTTTCTTCCATATCTATCTCCCATAATTAAAATTATCTATCTCCCATAATTAAAATTCAAATTGAAACTTTTTCGGAAACAACCCGAAAATTCCGCCTGTGTGAATAAATAAAATATTGTTTGACTTAGACAAATAACTTGTCTTTGGATTTTCAAGTTCTGAATAAATTCCCTTCATTGCCTTGCCTGTGTATACAGGATCTAGTACAATACCTTCATTTTTTGCAAATGAATTTAAAAATTCCAGTTCTTCAGCAGTTGAAAGAGCGTATCCACGACCTACATTTCCGTCTATTACTTTAATATCTTCTTCTAAAAGTGCATTGTCTTCCTTTAAATAAGAGTAAAATTCTTTTGAAATTTCAATTATTTCACTGACAAAGTGTTCTCTATCTGAAGAAATATTAAATCCGACAATGTTTTTATCTAAATTTAGCATTTTATTTCCTAGGCAAAGTCCTGCATAAGTACCTCCGGAACCGACTGTACAACATATAGTGTCAAAATTTATGCCAAGGAGTTCTTCTTGTTTGGAAATTTCTTTAATGGCATCAAAGTATCCAAAAGTTCCAATGCCATTGGAAGCTCCTGTTGGAATTATATAGCCCGTATGTCCATTTTTACTTAATTCTTTTAAAGTGTCTTGCATAATTAAACTAATATTATTTGTATAGTCATAGCTGCTAATAAATCTAACTTCTGCACCAAAGAGCATATCCAGTAGATAATTTCCGTCTATTGGTGTCTTTTCGTCACTGGAGAGAATTAATATAGATTTTAAGCCCAGTTTTGCAGCGGCAGCTGCTGTTGCTCTTGCGTGGTTGGACTGAGTTCCACCGCAGGTGATTATGGTATCAGCTCCTTGAGCCAGAGCTTCTGCAAGTGCAAATTCAAGTTTTCTTATTTTGTTACCACCAAGTTCTGTTCCCGTTTGATCATCTCTCTTTATAAAGATATTTTTATTGAACTTTTTTGAAGTGTAGTTTAGCTTTTCAATTTTAGTAGGCAAGTTAGCCAATGAAATTTTTTCTACCTTAATAGACACTGAATCCCCCCCCTTTGTTAATTTTTAATATTATAACATATATTCAATTATAATTACATTTTAAAGAAAGAGAAACCCACTTAGTAAAAAGTAGGTTTCTAAATTATTTTAGTATGCAAAATTTATAGTTATTTTCTTTAAAGTAGTTTATAACTTGTTGAAGACTGTCTACAGTAAGTTGTTTGTTAGATGCATCGTGCATTAGCACAACGGCCACATCTGAGTGTAAATTTTGATTTAAAGATTTTATAATGTAGTCGACTTCTTCTTCAGTTGTAGTTGGCCTTACAGATTTTTTCTCAGAGTCACCTGAAAGAGAATTCCAATCTATCCATTCAATGCCCATTTCCTGGAGTTTACTATCGGCATCGTTAAGTCCCTGCCATGATAAGTGTCCGCCGGGATATCTCCACACAGTTGATTTAAAATCATCTCCGAAGACTTTGCTAAGGCGTCCAGAAGTAAGTTGAGCTTCTTCAATTATTTTTTCAGTATTGGCAGTTTTATCAGGATATAGCAAGTCATATTCATGAGAAAATGAATGCATGGCAATGGAGTTTCCGTTCATTAGAGTTTGTCTAAGTACGGAGTAATTTCCTTCAGTTATATTTTTTCCAACAGTAAAGAAAGTTGCATGAACGTCGTTATCATTTAATATATTTAAAATTTTAGGTGTGATAGTAGTATTAGGGCCATCGTCAAAAGTTAAGAATACTAGTTTTTCACCACCAGTGTATTCAACTTCCCCTCTAATATACTGTCTTATTTTTTTAGTGTCGTATGCGTAAGAACTAGCTGAGACCAAGTGATTAGTTCCGGGCATGATTTTTTTATCTATACCTGTCGCCTTACTAAAAGGAAGCATAAGTTTGTCGTAGGCAGTTTTGGGAGCAGTAATTGAGCTGCTGAAATCTCCCTTTTGTTCTCTTAGCATTTCGCCATAGTACCAAGTTGCAAGGCTGGGAATATTAGAAGAGTCTTTATTTCCACCTGATATAAGAGAAATTAGTTTGACGATTAAAAAAATTAATAAAATTAAAATAGCTGTAATAGTCAATCGTCTTCTTCGAACTTTTGATCTGCGCATCTTAGCACGGTGCTGCTTTGATTTTTCAGACTGTCCGCTTTCTCTTTGACTGCTCTTTCTTGAGGTATTTCTACCGGATTCTTTAGAGGTAGTATCTTCAGTATTAGATTTACTGTCCTCAGTTTTCTTATTCATCTTAATTAAACTTTCAATTTCATCCATGTCTATTAAATTGCTAGATTTATTATTTATATTATCTCCGTCATTGGAGTTGTTATTTTTATCGTTGTTTATATCATCATTTTTTTTGAAAAAATTATTCATATTTAGCCCTCCACTACTATTAAAGGATATACTAGTTGAAGGTTTTTTTCAAGGAGGTTTGTATGAATAAATAGTTACAAAACGGTATAGAATTATAGATTTAAAGATTGAAAAACTCCATAGCTTACAACTTATTTAGCTAAGAAAATTAAAGTTTATCAATAGATACTTTATCTTTTAAGTATTATTTAATAAACGAAAGAAGTTAGAAGAATATAAGCACTTTAAAATACTTAAATTTTAATTAGTTGACTTAAAATTTTTATTAGATTAACCTTTTATATAAGGTTATCGATAACTTTCACTTTAAAAGAGGAGAGATAATATGTACCATTTAAAATTTAGTGGAAGTCACTATGAAATAGGATATAAGTTCGGAGAGAGGTTAAAGAAAAACAATGTGGAGATTTTAAACAATGTGCCTTTTCCAATAGGAGAAGAGAGAGTAAATTTTGCACTTAAAAGTGAAGTGCTATATAAAAAGTACTATCCTGAAATACTAGAAGAGATAAAGGGAATATCAGATGGGCAAAGTTGTTCCTATGAAGAGTTAATAGGAGTACTTTTTAGTATGTACTCTATTATGCCATCTGCAAATTGTTCTTGTTTTGTTGCAAGAGGGAATAGGGGAATAATTTTAGGACGAAACAGCGATTTTTTAACTGAAATTGAAAAACTTTATATGAATACAATATATAAGTTTAGCGGAAATTCTCTTTCCTTTATGGGAAATACTACAGCTTTTGTTGAAATAGAAGATGGGATAAATGAGCGAGGTCTGGCAATTGGACTTACATCTGTGGCACCAAAGAAAATAGACTTTGGATTAAATGCGGGAATGATATTGAGATTAATTTTAGAAAAATGCAGTTCAGTTGATGAAGCTGTGGACTTATTAAATAATATTCTAATTAGTTCAAGTCAAACTTTTGTAATAGCTGATAAAAGTAAGGGTGTACTTGTAGAGTGTAATTGTGAGAGAGTGGAAGTAGTAAGTATTAAAGATGTTAATTTTGCATATTCAACTAATATGTTTAACTTGGAAAAAATGAAAGAGTACAACAATCTTCCAAAGGAAAATTGGTTTGCAGTAGAGAGATATGAAACTATGGATAAATATTTTAAAAGCTTAAAAAATTTCATTACACTTAACGAAGCTAAGTCACTGTTGTCAGGGGAAGAGGGATTTATCTGTCAGTATGATAGAAGAGAAGGGCGTGATACTGTCTGGTCTGTTATCTACGACTTATCTGACAACTCAATTTATAGAGTGGAGGGGAATCCATCTAGAAAAGAGTTTAAAAGAGATGAGAGATTTATAGTAAAATAAAGTGATACAATAAAAAGTCTACTGTTTAATTTAAGCAGTAGATTTTTAAAAATACAGCTTTAGAAATTCATCAGTTTTTATGTTAAAAAAATTAAAATTGTCATAATTTGCTCCATGTCCGGCATTTGGAATATATATAAGTGGAAGTTTTTTATTTTTAGACCAGATTTTATTATAGCGTTTTATATATCCAACGCTGTCTTTTTCCCCAATAAACAATAAAACGGGACAACTAAAATTTACTTCATCGTAGTTTTTAAAATTTCTGTAGTATAAGTTAGTTGCAGTTAACATATCTTTTTTTCCTAATTTGACAAGACAATTGTAGAATGAGTTTTGCCCATCTTCAGTGATACAAGTATTTTTAGCACTCATCCGACAATATAGCTTATATGGGAACAGTCTGGCTATTTTTGAATAGTTATCGGTCCAAAATAATTCTGACTTTTTATAATAATTACTTCCAAAGGGAGTAGATCCTATAGATATAAAAGCAGATGTTCTTTCTGGATAAAATAGTGCAAATGCCTGAGCTGCATATCCACCTGCAGACTGCCCAATTAAAATAGTTTTATTAATTTCTTCTCTATCTAAAATTAATTTAATATCTTCAGAAGTATTGTGAAAAGAAAAATCCACATAGGGACGAGATAGACCATGAAGAGGCATATCTATAGTTATTACATTGTAATGTTTAGTAAAAAATTCAATTTGTTTTTCAAAAAGTGTATGATCGGCAGTCAGTCCATGGATAAAGAGAATTGTATTTGAACTAAATTTATTTTTTTGAATCCAATAATACACTTTTCCTCTTGAAGACTCTATAAATTTGCACTCCATTTGAAAACTCCTTTTTTATTCATTCAGTTAATTTATTTAAAGCTCTCTTATTTAAAAGTTCAATTTTACCACGTGTGAGCTTTACATATTTTTCTTCCTGAAAGTACTTTAAAAGTCTGGTTACAACTTCTCTTGCAGAGCCTAAGTTTTTAGCTACTTGCTCGTGAGTAAGTGTTAAGGTGTCAGTATCTTGCATGGCAGATTGTTCTAGTAAAAATTGTGCAATCCTGGAGTCCATACTCTTAAATAAAATTTGTTCAAGAGTCCACATAACTTCAGAAAATCTGGAGCTCATTATTTCATTTGTATAGTTTGAAATCAAAGTACTTTTGGCGACAAGCTGCTCATAGGGTGTGGGTTTTAATATGTAAGTTTCCACATCTTCTTCCATTTCCAAATTTATTTTAAACTGTATGCTGTTCATAATACAAGCAGCTGAAAAAAGACAAATATCACCTTGTAGGAGTCTATATAGAGTTATTTCACGACCTGAATCGGAAACTATAAATGCACGTATAGTTCCACTTCTAACTAAAATAAGCCCTAGACATTCTTTGTCACCACTGTATAGTCTTGTTGACTTTTTAAAAGTTTTTTCACTTATACTGCTGTTTAAGATTTCTTGTTGGTTACTTGAAAGCTTATCCCAAAAGGGAAAAAAAGAATTAAGTGGAAATAAATGCTTAGACAAAAAAATCACCTCTGCCTAAAATTATATAGGCTAGAGGTGATTCTTGCAAATGGATTTACTTTTTTTCTCTTTTAAAACACATAAACCAATCTAAACAGTATTGGTCATCATCTGTACTGTCCATACGTTCTTTTGCAGTTCCACAAGATCCTGCAGTAGGAACGATTACGTCATCGCCAGGACGCCAGTCAGCTGGGGTTGCAACATTATCTGCATCAGCTTTTTGAAGAGCTAAAATAATACGTTTTAATTCGTCAAAGTTACGACCTGTAGATAGTGGATAGTATAGTATAGTACGGATTATTCCCTCTGGGTCAATTACAAAAACAGCACGTACTGCTTGAGTGTTACTTTGACCAGGTTGAATCATACCATATTTATTTGCCACATCCATTTTAATGTCTTCAATAAGAGGAAATTTAACGTCTACGTTTTTCATTCCATTCCACTCTAGTTCTTGAATTTTTCTAAGCCAAGCAATGTGAGCATAAAGTGAGTCCACTGAAAGTCCAACTAATTCAGTATTCATTTCTTTAAATTCATCGGCCATTGTAGCAAAAGTCATAAACTCAGTAGTACAAACCGGTGTAAAGTCAGCTGGATGTGAAAATAAAATTACCCAACTACCCTTGTAGTCCTCTGGAAAGTTAATGTCACCTTGAGTAGTTACTGCGTTAAATGCTGGAGCTTTATCTCCGATTAGTGGCATTCTAGTTTCAATAATATTCATATTTTCTTGCATGTAAATCTCCCTTCTCAATTTATTGTGATGTTTCACAAATCTATATTTAATAATAGTATCATTTGTTCTTATTTACATTATACCCCAAAGATAATTATTATCAGTGACATTGTCACTTAAAAGTAAAATAGATTTGTTTAAGTTAGGAGTTTAATCTTTTTTATTTTTGTACTTTATAAACTCAGGAATATACAAAAGTACGGAAATTAGCGCAAATACAACTGCCAAGGTCAGAAGAGTAACTATAACTGTGTTTGGAAGTGATGGAAATAGTATAATTACAATTGATGTAAAATAGTAGATAAATGTGGAGATTTTTCCGAACCACTTTGCTCCTTCAAGTTTTATTCCCTTTTTTAATAAGTATCCTCCGGCTAATAGTATTACAATGTCCTTTATGATTATAATGGCAAAAAATCCCCAGTATCTGCGAAGTAATATTGCAAGAGTTATAGACACTACAAATTGTGTAATTTTATCAGCAATTGGGTCTAATATTTTTCCAAGATCAGTTATCCAACCAAATTTTCTCGCTAAATTGCCATCTAAAAAATCAGTGAGGGCAGATATTAGTAAGATAATTCCAGCGTAAAATGTATTTCCGGAAAACATCTGCCACACAAAAAAGGGCAACAGCACAATTCTAAAAAGTGACAGTAAATTTGGAATGTGTCTCATTGAGTCCTCCTTTATAGTAGAGATTGAAATGGTCTAGCTATATAGTATATAAGTTTAAGTGCAAATTTCTTAGATGTAGAAACTTCCATTGGTTCTACAGATTGAGATTTGATATATTCGTTGTCAGGTCCAACCTCTAGAGATTGATTCATTAAATTTTGCATTACTCCAAGAAGTTGAGCAGAAAATTCAGGACTGTCTATCATTAACATAGTTTCGGTGTCCAGATACATACTGCGGTCGTCAAGATTAAAAGATCCCACAGCAGAAAGTTTATTGTCAATAATTAATGACTTGCCATGAATGGAGTCTCTATTTTGGTACTCGTAAATTTTTGCGCCTGTATCTATAAATTTTTGCCTTTGTCCAAGGTAATTTGAAAATGCAGGAAAGTTTGGAGTAGATGCAGCTGAATTTGTAATTATTGTAAGATTACTTTTTTCAGCAACACTTTTCATAGCTGAGAGCAGGTCTTTATTTCCGGTGGAGTATGGAGTTTGAACTACTACAGAGTTTTTTGCTCCAAGTGTTAAATTCCTTAGAGAATATCCAACCCAAGGTTCCTTTTTTTCATTTTCAATTGGATTGTGAAGTAGTGTAATTTTTGAAGTTGGAACAGTTGAGTTCTTATAGTCTTCAATAGTTTTTTCATAAAACTTTGGATTAGTTTTTTGAAATTCAGCTTTAGAATCTAAAAAAGACTTAAAATAAGTTTTAGCGTCTTTAAAGTTGTCATTTTTTATAGCAGTGGTGTGTTCGTAATTCCAAAGAGAATCCATATAGTCTGTAACTTGTTCTATTACGCTTGAAGTACTTGTATTGTCCTTTGATTTATATATAAAAACATCTCTGTCGTTAGTTATTGGCTTTTTAAATTCAGCTGGTCCAAAGTGTCTTTCATCAATATTTCTACCCCCAAGTAATAGCATTCTACCATCTGCAATAATAAATTTATCATGAAGTAGCATGTGAAGATTCCAAGGGTGAAGAGGCTTAATCTTATTGTAAAGTTTACAAGAAATATTAGGGTGTGAGTTTAGAGATTTAATTATATTGTTAGACTCTGTTCCATTCATAAAGGAAATTTTTCCATCTAGTAGAAGTCTAATATTTACGCCTCTATCGGCAGCCTCTACAACTTCAGATAAAAAAGCCCTTGAACTTTCACTATCAGTAATTTTGTAGTAAGTGATATCAAGATTTGACTTGGCACTTTTTATAATGTCTATCCTAATATTTAGTGCATCAGTTGGAGTTTCTATAACGCAGGCTCTATCAGGGCCCTCTGTATCAGAGTAGTAATCGATTTTGTCCAGTTTATCCTTACTTGATTGGGTCATATTTTTAGTAAGTACACAGGGAATAGTAGATCCTACTAATATAAATATAATGAATACTATTAATAGTATAAAAATAAACTTAATAAATTTTAAAAATTTCATTTAGTACCTCCTAACTTGAGCTTAAACCTTATTCAAGATAGTAAATATACCTGTGCTATATATTAGATATTCTCTCCCAACTTGCTAAGTCCAATCCCAAGACTGAAGATTCCAAATAGTAGTAGGTAAAGTCCGATTATATATCCAAGAGATACAATTGAAGCATAGGGATTAAATACAAGTAAAAGTCCGGCTATTATGCCCAGTATATTTATTATCAGGGAAAAGTAATAGTAGCCGTTCCCTGCAACATACTTAACAAAACTTAAATTTGCAAGTCTTGTAATGCAGTGAGCAATAAACCAAATCGGAAATAAAATAGCAAAAGTAATTGTTCCTACTTCCGGATAAATAAACATTATTATTCCAACTATAATACTTAAAATTCCACCTATAAGTGCTGACGTAGAGCCAAAGCCCGTTCTCTTTTCTAATTTTGTATAAAAAACTATATCAACGATTCCGGTTATTATAGCAAATATTGCATATATAAAAGCAAAGTTTGTAAGAGCTTGAACCGGTCTTGATAAAGTAAAGAAACTGAGTATTATTAAAAGTACTCCGAAAATTAACTCTAATATTCCAAATTTAGATCTGTTTTTCATAAAATATCATCCTTTCTCAGATAGTTTGACAATATAATATAAACTATCTATATTACATGATAATACTGAAAACGTATAAAGACAATTTCCAAAATAAACAATGTGTAAGATAACGTACACAATTAAAAAAATGTGTGAAAATCTAATAGTATTTAATGAAATATGGTATTATATACTGTAGTTACAAGAGCTATAATTATAGAAATAGGGGTTTCTTTTAATGAAAATAGAAAATGTGGATTTAAGAGTTCAAAAAACGAAAAGAGCTTTGGCAACTAGCATGTTTACTTTACTTGAAAAAAATAGTTTTGGAAAAATTACTGTAAACGACATTTGCACAGAGGCAATGGTAAGTAGAAGTGCATTTTATGACCATTTCAACGATAAATATGACTTGGTTATTTTTTGTGTTGAGTTAATGAGAGAAAAATTGTTTGCTGAAACCTTTGAAGAATTAGATGGAATAGAACATAGAATAAGTAGTGTACTTAAAAATATAAAAGAAAATGTAAAATTATTTAAAAACTTATTAATGGAAGATGTAGATTCGGAATTAATAAAAATGATGCGTAATTCTTTTCAAGAGGATATTGAAAAGACAATTAAGCGGAAAAATTTAAAAGATGAAGAATTACTGGCACCTGTTGAACTTATTTCAACTTTTTATGCATTTGGAATTACCAGTGTAATAGTAGACTGGGTTTCTAGTGAAATGAAATATTCCATAGAAGATATGGCAAAATATTTGCACAACTTAACTTCAAAAGGGGTTTTGGATTCAGTAAATTAAATGTTTTAAATAATTAAGAAAAGGAAGTGTTTTAGTTAGTGGAAGAAAATAGAATGGGAGTTGAACCTATAGGAAAATTATTGTTAAAAATTTCTTTTCCCATTATGATTTCAATGCTCATACAGTCACTATATAATATTGTAGACTCAGGATTTGTTGCAAGGATTGATGAAAATGCATTTACAGCTGTTTCCATGGCTTTTCCCGTTCAAAATATGATGATGGGACTTGCACTAGGTACGGGAGTTGGTATGAACTCTCTAATTTCAAAGTCTCTTGGAGAAAAACACTATTTAAAAGCAAATACGGCTGCAAAAAATGGAATTTTACTTTCTATTTTTCACTCTTTATTGTTTGTTTTATTTGGATTAATATTTCCAAGAATTTATTTTGAATCTCAAACAGACAATATCGCAATTATAAATTATGGAGTGGAATATTTAACTGTGTGTACAGTGTTTTCTCTTGGAATATTTATGCAGATAACTACAGAGAGATTACTTCAATCTACAGGTAGGTCAATGTATACCATGGTAACTCAAATTTTAGGTGCTGTGATAAATATAATACTGGACCCGATTTTAATATTTGGACTTCTGGGAGCTCCAAAGTTGGGAGTTAGAGGAGCTGCAATTGCCACAGTCATTGGACAGTGCTCGGCAGCGACATTGGGACTTTATTTTAATCACAAATATAATAGCGAAATTGAAATGAATAAATCTAAATTGGATTTCAAGACAATTAAACAGATATATGCAGTGGGAATTCCAAGCTTTGCGCTAATAGCTACAGGAAGTGTGGCAGTGTACTTACTAAACAAGATATTGGGAAAAATTTCTACAACTGCTGTTGCAGCTGTGGGAGTTTACTATAAAATACAAAATTTTGTATTTATGCCGGTTTTTGGTTTAAATAATGGAATGGTTCCCATTCTTGCATATAATTATGGTGCGGGAAATGTAGATAGGACAAAAGAGACAATAAAACTTAGTTTCAAAATAGCAAGTGTAGTAATGGTAGTTGGAGTTTTAATTTTTCAAATATTTCCTAGGCAATTACTTATGATTTTTAATGCATCAGATCAGTTAATGGAAATTGGAACAGTAGCTCTTAGAATAGTATCACTGTCTTTTATATTTGCTGGAATAGTAATTGTGAGTCAATCTGTATTTCAAGCTTTGGGAAATGGTGTACTATCGCTTGTGTCTACTATTATAAGACAAATTATAGTACTTGTTCCTGGAGTTTATTTACTTAGCTTGTCGGGAAATTTAAACTTGGTTTGGATAGCATATCCAATATCAGAAATAGCAGCTTTTGTTTATTGTATATACTACTTAAAGAAGTTTGCTATTAGAAAAATAGAAAGTGTAAATATTGAAATTTAAGGAGGAGAAAGAATGAAGTACGATTTTAACACTCTATACGAGAGAAGAAATACCGGCTCAGAAAAATGGGCTGAAGTTGAGGCAATGGAGGGAAATATTGTTCCGGTTTCAATTGCAGATATGGAATTTATTACAGCTCCGGAAATTAGAGAAGCCCTATCAGATTATATATCTAAAAATATTTTAGGTTATACCAGTGCAAGTGATGAGTATTTAAGTGAAGTTGTGAAATGGCAAAGAGAACAACATGAGTTTGATATAAAAAAGGAATGGATAGTTAATACTCCGGGAGTTGTAAATGCAATTTACAATTTAATAAATGCTCTAACAAAACCAGATGACGGAGTAATAATTTTTAGACCGGTTTATAGACCATTTACAATGTCTATAGAAGGAGCTGGAAGAAAAGTTGTAAACTGTCCTCTAATTAATGACAGAGGACACTACACTATTGACTTTGAAAAATTTGAAGAAGAGGCAAAAAAATCTGAAAATAAACTTTTAATATTTTGCAGTCCTCACAATCCTGTGGGAAGAGTATGGACTAGAGAAGAAGTAAGAAGAGTTGTAGAAATTTCAAAAAAATATAATTTATATATTATATGTGATGAAATTTGGAATGACATAATAATGAGCGGATATGAATTTACAACTATGGGAAGAGTAGCAGAAGACTATTTGGACAATATTGCAATATGTACAGCTGCATCTAAGACGTTTAACTTGGCAGGTCTAGTGTGTTCAAATATTATAGTTCCAGGAGAGATAATGCGAGAAAAATTAAATGAAGAACTAAGCAGATCTCACGTAGAAGTAAATGCACTTGGATATGCAGGAACTATGTTTGCATATAGATATGGAAAACCTTGGATGGAAGAAATGCTTCAAGTGATTGAAGGAAACTATAAATATGCAAAAGAATTCTTTGAAAGAGAAATTAAGGGCGCAGTAGTTTCTCCTCTTGAGGCAACTTACGTTATGTGGGTGGACTTGAGATGTTTAAATATGAGTGAAGAAGAGCAAGAGGACTTTATGAGAAAAAGGGCAAAGTGCTTTACTGATCCGGGTTTTAAATTTGGAGACGAAGGGGCAGGATTTGAAAGAATTAACTTAGCTTGTCCGCTATATGTTTTAAAAGAAACCTTAGATAGGATAAAAAACGCTCTTTAATGTTGATTTATCAAGAACTTTATTGTATTATTAACTTGTTAAATGATAATATCTAGTAAATTTTAGGAGGATATTCATGGCAAAAGCAAAATTTGAAAGAACAAAACCACACGTAAACATAGGAACAATAGGACACGTAGACCACGGAAAAACAACAACAACAGCAGCAATAACACTAGTATTAAATAAGAGATATGGTAGCGGAGAATTCGTAGACTATGCACACATAGACAAAGCACCAGAAGAAAGAGAAAGAGGAATAACAATTTCCACATCTCACGTAGAATACGAAACACCAAATAGACACTACGCACACGTGGACTGTCCAGGTCACGCTGACTATGTAAAGAACATGATCACAGGAGCAGCACAAATGGACGGAGCAATCCTAGTAGTAAGTGCAGCAGACGGTCCAATGCCACAAACAAGAGAACATATCTTGTTAGCAAGACAAGTTGGGGTACC
>NZ_FQXI01000012.1 GCF_900129925.1 Anaerosphaera aminiphila DSM 21120
AAGAAAACTTCTATCTATTTTTAAATGCAGAAAACAAAAATATTGCTAGGAAAGAATTAGAGAAATGGATAGAAAGAGCGAAACAATCAAAAATATCTGAATTCAAAGCATGTATTAAAGCTTTAGAAAACTGGAAAGAAGAAATACTTCATTATTTTGAAAGCAGATTTACCAACGGAAGAACGGAAGGATTTAACAATAAAATCAAAGTGATTAAACGAGTATCTTATGGATATCGTAATTTCGAGACCTTTAAGAAAAGGATTTTGTGGTGTTGCAGTTAATTTAAACAAAAAATTAGAATAAAAATTGAGGTAGGAAAAAACCTACCCCAACATTTGACAATGAACCAAAAAAAGAAGCCCTTTGGCTTCTTAAAATTAATCTGCAGAATATGGAATTAACGCAATTTGACGAGCTCTTTTAATAGCTTTTGTCATTTCTCTTTGATGTTTTGCATTAAGACCGGTTACTCTTCTTGGTAAAATTTTACCTCTATCACTAATATAGTTTTTTAACAAAGCTACATCTTTATAGTCAATTTTTTTATTAGGATCCTTTTCAAATGGATCTACTTTTTTTCTAGGTCTAAATCTTCTTTGCATCTTCTACCCTCCTCTAGAATGGAATGTCTTCGTTATCTATTGGGAAAAAGCCGTCAACATCAGAAGAATCATTATCTGAAGAACTTCCGAAGTTGTTTGAAGGTTGATTAAAATCATTTGAATATGCTGAATTTACCGGTCCACCTTGATTTTGACCATAGTTACTAGGTCTTTGCATTTGTGGAGCAGCTCCCTGTTGCATATTATCTAAAAATTCCATTGTATCAACCACTATATCAGTTGTATAAACTGTATGGCCGTCTTTCTCATAGCTTCCTGTTTGAATACGTCCTTGCACACCTATTCTTCTACCTTTTTGAAGAAAGTTAGCAATTAGTTCAGCAGTCTTGTTCCAAGCTGTGCAAGATATAAAATCTGCAGTTGGTTGGTTTTTGGACTCTGCTTCCATTTTTCTTTCTTTTGACATACGTCTATCCACAGCAAGAGTAAACCTAACTACAGCTGCTCCGCTTGGAGTATATCTAAGTTCTGGATCTCTTGTAAGTCTTCCAATTAAACATACATTGTTCATTAAATCACCTACTTATCTAATCTGACAACCATGTGTCTCATAATTGAATCTGATATTTTAGAAACTCTATCAAATTCTTTAACAGCGTCTGGCTCAGCTTCAAATTCAACTAAAATATAGTATGCTTCCTTATAGTATTCAATTTCATAAGCTAATTTTCTAAGTCCCCATTCGTCAACATTTAAGATAGTTCCCTTTTCTTCAATAATACCTTTAAGTCTTTCAAAGATAGAAACCTTTTTTTCCTCTTCCGCATCTGGGTAAAACATCATTACTACTTCATATTTATTCATATCATTCACCTCCCTATGGACTACCGGCTCATCATTTAAGATGAACAAGGATTCTTATGAATCTAGATAATTATATAGCATTGATAAAAGCCTGTCAATTAGAATTTACCTCTTAATCCAATAATTCTCGGGATAATATTGTAAAAGTAATATATAATTGTACTGATGAGATTTTTTCATATTTTAGTAAATACTATACTCAAAGGAGAAAAATATGTATATTGTAAAAAAGACAGTTCACGTAAATAAAAGAAAGAACATTGCCCTAGTTGCCCACGACTTTAAAAAAGATGAACTATTAAACTGGACTTTAAAACACAAAGACATTTTAAAAAATCACAACTTAATGGGAACTGGAACTACTGCTACAATTATTTCACAACACACCGGATTGGAAGTTGAAAAATTTGCCAGCGGTCCACTTGGCGGAGACCAACAACTTGGTGCAAAAATAAGTGAAAGCTTAATTGACGTGCTCATATTTTTTTGGGATCCACTGGAAACTCAACCTCATGACCCTGATGTTAAAGCACTGCTTCGAATTTCCACTTTATATAACATTGCCATAGCAAACTGCGAAACCTCTGCCGATTACATTATAACTTCTCCTATGTTTTCAGGAGAATATGATATAGAAATTATAGACAACCTTGCCAATATTGAAAATAGAGCTGAGCAAATCAAACTTTAGAACATATTTCGTACTGTAACTCTGTCTAATGAAATAGTTAAAACAGGTGTTGTTTAATAATTAAATAATTATTTTTAATTCCAATCGAAATAAAATTATAGTCTTAACTATAAACCAGAGCTTTTAAGCACTGGTTTTATTTTTTTAACTTTACTATACTTTAAATTATAAGCTTTACATTTTTTCTATATTAAAAATGACTTATATTTTATATTTAAAAAGCAATGCAACTCAACGCATAGTCCAATATTGCTATATAAATTTGTTCTAATATTATTGACAACACTCATCTTAAATGTTATTATCCAATTAATCCCTTAAAGCGAATTTATATCCCTTATTACGGGATTTGCTTATAACTATACATAATTGAAAGGAGGTTTATATGGAACTAATAAAACGAACTCTTCGCGTTTTAGAATCTTTAAGTCATGCGGAAAACGGTTTATCTGTATCTGAAGTAGCTAAAGATATAGACATCTCATCGAGTTCTGCTCATCGCATATTAAAATGTTTAACAGAACAATCCTATGCTTATCAAGAAAAAGACACTAAACGATATTTCATTGGATATAAAGTTTTAACCCTCTGCCAAAATATAACTCAAGAAAATAGTCTTATTCAAATAAGTAAACCGTACATACGCGAACTTCGAGACGAGTTAAATAAAACTATCGCACTTTGTGTTAGAAAAAATGACACTATTATTTGCATAGACTATGCCGATGCAGGCGATGCTTCTATGTACTACGTTAGAACTGGATTTTCAATGCCAATACATTCCACGTCAGCTGGAAAAATTCTATGTAGTTACTTAGATCGAGATAAAGTATTTGATTTGTTAAAAAATACAAACTCCACTCAAAACACTCCTTTCACTATTACTAATGCTAAAGATTGGATAAAAGATCTAGATGAAATTCAAAAACAGGGATATGCAATATGTGACGAAGAACTTCAAATAGGTATTCAAGGAATTGCGGTTCCAATTTTTGATAGTCAGAAAAAAGCCGTGGCCAGCATATCTTTTACTTCGTTAAAATCTGAAAATTCTATAAATTCAAAAAATATAGATATCCTAAAACTGTATGCAGAAAAAATATCACAAATTTTAGGAAATAATATCGATTAAATAAATTTGGAGGTATGTATAAATGAATGAAGTAAGTTTTAGTGCAAAAAATATTGGAAAAATTTATCACAATTTATTAAAAGATGATACTGTAGCTCTTCAAAATATAAATTTAGATATAAAAAACGGAGAGTTTATATCTATTATTGGACCTTCCGGTTGTGGTAAATCTACGTTGTTACGCATTATTGGCGGACTTGACAGTCCCACCAGCGGAACTTTAACATATTCCGGAGAAGAAAATCCCGAATTAGGTTTTGTATTTCAAGATTCTGTATTACTTCCTTGGAAAAATGTTGAAGAAAATGCCGGCTTTCCACTTAAAATTAAAAAAATTGAAACAAAGAAAAATATGGATAACTTAGATAATCTCTTAGAGTTGGCAGGATTGGCTGATTTTAAAAAATCTTTGCCTAGAGAACTTTCAGGTGGCATGAAACAAAGAGTGTCCATTGTAAGAGCACTGTCTTATGACGCCCCTTTGCTACTGATGGACGAACCCTTTGGCGCTTTAGATGCAATAACTAGAGATCATTTAAATATTGAACTTTTAAAAATATGGGACAAAACTAAAAAAACTGTTTTGTTTGTTACTCACAGCATAGAAGAAGCTACATTTCTATCTGATAAAGTTATTGTGATGACTTCTCGCCCAGGACAAATAAAAGAAATCGTTGATATAGATCTTCCTAGACCACGTAACGAAGAAACTCGTAACAGTACTGATTTTTCTAAATACAATCAATATTTAAGGGAGATGATAGAATGAAGAAGCACTCTAAACTCCAAAAATCAATTAATTCTATTATGGAATATGTAATTTCAATTTTATTTTTTCTCATCATATGGCAAATATATGTACATATTTCTAAAATTCCCACATATGTCTTACCTAGTCCTTCCATAGTTCTTTCAGAATTATTTAATTTATTTTTAACTGGGGACATATGGTTTCATTTATTTATTACCAGCGCAGAAGTTATTTTGGGATTTGTTATTGGATCTATTTTAGGAATGATTTTAGGTTATATTATAGTTAAATTTGAAACTTTAAAACTTGCTCTAATGCCCTACTTGATTTTTGCTCAAACCGCTCCTAAAATCGCCTTAGTTCCACTATTTGTAATTTGGTTTGGAATTGGCTTTACATCAAAGGTAATACTTATTATCTCAATGGTTATATTTCCTGTAATGTCAGGTATGATAACTGGTGTGGACTCTATTCCTGAGGACTCTCGAAATCTAATGAAGATATTAAAGAGCTCCCCACTTCAATTATTTACACAGTTAGAACTTCCCTATTCACTACCATCTTTATTTTCCAGTTTTAAAATAGGTATCGTTCAAGCTGTAATAGGAGCTATTGTAGCAGAGTGGATTAGTGGAAAGCAAGGTCTTGGTTATCTTTTAACCTATGCTTCCTCTACTTATAATACTCCTATGCTAATTGCAGGAATTGTCGTAACTATAGTAGTAGGCGTCGTAACTTATGAATTAATTGGCTTCATTGAAAATAAATTAATTTATTGGCATGATTCTAAATCTTTTTAGATTTTTAGAAAGGAATATATCTATGAAAATTACATCAGCTTCATCCCCATCTTATGATGGAAAAGCTCCACACCTAATGTGTAGAAAAGAAGATATTGCAAAAATAGTTTTACTACCTGGTGATCCCGGCAGAGTAGATTTATTTAAAAGTTTATTTGATGAATTCTCAATTATATCCAGCAATAGAGAATATGTCGTTG
The DNA here is from genome assembly GCF_900129925.1 of Anaerosphaera aminiphila DSM 21120. Taxonomy (GTDB): domain Bacteria; phylum Bacillota; class Clostridia; order Tissierellales; family Peptoniphilaceae; genus Anaerosphaera; species Anaerosphaera aminiphila. The sequence continues at coordinate 5,005 of NZ_FQXI01000012.1, forward strand.
GAACCGGAATATATAAAGGTGTTCCAATAAGCGTTTGTTCGACTGGAATAGGTGCACCTTCCACAGAAATAGCTGTAGTTGAATTAGTTGAGCTGGGAGCTGAGGTCTTAATTCGAGTTGGTGGAACAGGAGCAATTCAAGAAAATATAAATTGTGGAGATTTTATAATAAACACAGGTGCAGTAAGAAAAGGTGGCACATCTAATTTTTATGCTCCTGTAGAGTTTCCTGCAATTTCATCTTTTGAAGTGACAGAATGTCTATTAGAAACATGTAAAAAAAATAACCTAACTACTTGGAAGGGTATTTGCGCCTCTGTTGGTTCTTTTTTTGCAGGTCAAGGTCGCCCTGCTGCCGGTATAGAATTTTATAATTCAAACCTTATTGAAAACTACAGGAAACTTGGTATTTTAAATCTTGAAATGGAATCTGAAACTATAATGACATTAGGTTCTATATTTAATGTATTAACTGGAAGTATCTGTGCTGTACACTGCAATAGAATTACAGATGAGTGGGTTGTAGACTTTGAAGAAATTCAACTAGAACTCTGTAAAGTTGCTTTAGATAGCATGGTTGTACTTTATAATAGATATCTAAAAGAGGAGGAGAATTAAAAATGAAATTAAAGAAAAAAAACACACTTTTACTTAGCTTACTGGTGTTGTCTATGGTAGTTTTGGTTGGTTGCTCAAATAAGACCACTCCTGAAAATACTTCAGACAGCAAGACAAAATCAGATGAACTAACTACTGTTTCAATTCAAATTGATGGTGCAGCTGTTCCATATTATGCTCCACTATATTTAGCGCAGGAAAAAGGATACTTTGCTGAAGAGGGTTTAAATGTAGAATTCTACTATGCAGCTGCTGCAGATATTGTTAAGAACGTTGCTGCAGGAAATGTAGAATTTGGATTTCCAAATGCTGACTCAGTGATTTTAGCTAAATCACAGGAAATACCTGTAAAAGTAGTACACACTACATACCAAAACGGATTAGGTGCAACTATTTTTCCAGCAGAGTCCAATATTAAAGAACCTGCTGATTTGGCCGGCAAAAAAATAGCCGTTACCAGTTATGGAAGTCCTAACTACATTCAACTTCAAGTTCTACTTGCAAAAAATGGAATGTCTATAGATGACGTTAATGTTGAAATTATAGGAACTGGCGCAATACTTAATGCACTTACTACTGGAGAAGTTGACGCAATAGTATTTAGTATGCTAAGAACTATTGAGTTAAATGAATCTGGATTTGCTGCTGAAGAATTCCGTTCTGATGACTATTTACCTTCATTTGGAAATGTTTTAATAAGCAGTGATGACTATATTAATAAAAATCCAGAATTAGTTAAAGGCTTTAAAAAAGCTCTCAATAAGAGTATTGAATATATAATAGATGGCCACGTTGACGAAGCCGTTGACTTATCTATTGAAAAATATGCCACAACAGCATCAGATAAACGCGACATCAGTATCCAAATTATAAATGAAATTTTTGTTCCTTATCTATGGCAAAGTGACTATACTAAAGAACATGGAATTGGCGCATCAGATTTAAATCGTTGGGACAATTTAATTTCTGTTTCTAATGAATATAAAATTATTGATTCAGAATTTCCTGCTACAGATTTAATCTATGAATAAAACTTCTAAAGAGGTGGTTAAATGTTTTACCATAAGCATAAAAAAATTATATTACCCCTAATAATACTTCCCTTTATTTTCATAATCTGGGAAATGTCTGTTGTAATTTTTAATATTCCCCAATACTTACTTCCAAAACCTAGTTTTCTTGCGGAATATATGGCTAAATTATTTTCTTCAGGCACTATAGTTCCCCACATTTTAATAACATTAAAAGAAATTTTACTGGGCACACTTATAGGCGTTTTATTAGGACTAGTACTTGGATATATAATGGCTAAAATTCGCATTATTGAAAAACTAATAATGCCACTAGTAGTAATTTTACAAACAGCCCCTAAAATTTCTCTAGCCCCTCTTTTTATTTTGTGGCTTGGACTTGGTATAGAGTCAAAAATTGTATTAGTAGTATTAGTTGTAATGTTTCCTGTTATGATAAATGAAGTACTTGCAATTAGAACCATTGACAAAAATGTCTACGATCTAATGTCTGTTTTAAAATCTAATAAAATACAAGTATTCTTTTATATTGAGTTGCCCTATTCCTTCGAAATGCTCATATCAGGAATCAAACTTGCAATGACACAAGCTGTTACAGGCGCTGTAATAGGAGAGATGATTGGAGCTAAAGCAGGATTGGGTTACTTGCTCACACTCGGTAGTGAAACTTATGATATAAGTATGATTCTTTCATCTGTAATAATTTTAAGTTTTATAGGGCTGTTTTTATATGAAATATTTAATATTTTAGAAAATAAAGTTCTATATTGGAAAGCAACTGATATAAATACAACAAATTAAAAAAATCAGAAGATTAAATAATTTTAATCTTCTGATTTTTTATGGTGTACTATACTTACAAATTTGTCGCCTTCTTTAATTTTTCTAACTCGCTTTTCAAATTCCATTCTACTTAACCAGACTTGCCTTTCACAACCCAGGCACTTTAATTTAATATCCACACCTGTTCTAAGTATTTCCCACTTGTTTTCACCGCAGGGATGGCCTTTTTTTAATGTTACTATATCTCCCAATTCGTATACTAACATACACTACCTCCTAATTTTCATCTCTGGAAGCTCTATATTATTTTCTATAAATAGCTCTACAATTTTCTCTCTAAGTTCATATTCTACGTTAAACTGCTCTCCCGATTTAGTGTTAACTGACACCGTTATTTCATATCCTCTATCTGTATTATTTGTAACTCCCCAAATTCTTGGAGCGGAGAGTATTCTACTGTCTCCCTCTAAAAATACAATTTCTCTAGATAGTATATCTATAACTCTTTTGGGACTTTCAGATATATTCACGGGAATTACAACTTTTGCCCTTGCTACTCCCTTTTGTCTATTTGTAACTATTTCTATTTTCCCATTTGGAATTATGTGAACTTCTCCATTAAAGTCTCTAAGTGTGGTACTTCTTATTCCAAAGTCCTCCACATAGCCCTCATACTTTAATATCTCTACTAAATCTCCAACTCTATACTGGTCTTCAATTATTATAAAAAACCCGTTAATAACGTCCTTTATTAAGCTCTGCGCTCCAAACGAAATGGCAAGTGAGCCCACTCCAAAGGCTGCTATAATTGAAGATGTATTTAATCCCACTAAGTCCATGGAAAGTGTAAGTGCAAAGAAAAAGATTATTACCTTTGTAACTTTATTTGCCAAGTTCATTATAGTTACTATTCTAGTATAGGAATTTCTCTTTTTAGCCTCTTTAGAACTTAAATTTTTCTCTATAATAAAAGATATACACTTTGAAACAATAACTGCAAAGAGAAACACAATTCCTATTATTAATATTTTCCCAAAAATATTTAATTCTCCGCTATCTTTTTTCAGATATTGAGATATAAAACTAAAATACCTCATTTCTCCTCCTGTACACCTATTGGCTTACTATCCTCATTTAAATTTCTCTTGTCTATTATTTTATATGTGGTTACTACACCATTTCTAAGTGTTCCTATTGTAAGTCCAAAGAACTCAATTTTATCTACTGAATATCCAAACCTTGTATAGAACTGTGAATCACTTCCAAGTTCCCCACCTATATCACTGTTGCCATAGGCATAAATTGAATTTGAAACTTGAACTAAGCGATCTACATTTGCAGCAAGTATTTGCTTTGACTTCTCCTCAAGGTTAAAATTGTACTTTGAAAGTATTCCACTGTGAAGTAAATAAACATCTCTTCCCACTACTAAGACATCTGAAACATTTGGCACTTCTATGGATTTTTTTTCTCCACCTTTATATATATACATATTTTTATCTGTGACCATTAGTATTTCATGTTTAGAGGTGTAAAGATAGAGTGCTCCTTCTGATGTAAATTTTTCTGAACTCTTTTCTCCATATCCTTTCATATTTAATATACTTTGATATCCACTCGCATCTATAGTTAGTTCTGCAACTGCAAATTTAGACTTGTCATATATGTCAAAAGTCATAATATTGTTTGGAGTTTTATATATTTCTTCAATACTTCCATCGCTGTTTAAAATACTGAGTATTTCATATTCGTCATTTTTCATATGCAGTACAATATATTTATTTAAGTACTTTATATTGTATAGGTCATCATCTAACTGTACTGTATTTAACAGTTCACCTGTGTCCTTATATTCATAGATTTTTTTTAAATCTGAATCGTATAAAAAGGCATAGTTATTGTCAAAGAACACTTCCAATTCTCTGTCTTTGGAGCTTATGCTCTTTATAAAATTAACATCTTTGTCGCAAAAATATAGCTTTTGTCCATCAAATATCATAACTCCATTAGTGCTTATATGAAAATCCGTTGCATTTTCCGTCACATTGGAAACTTTGTGTTCAACAATTTCTCTGTTTTTAGCTATAGTTCCCCTATTTAAAAATACAAACAACAAAATTATAACTGTTATTGCCAATAAAATAGGTTTTATATATTTACGTACCATTTTATACCTCCACAAAAGTATTATAACATAGCTATTCTCAAAGATAAATTCTAAATAGTTCTCTAAAGTACATTAAAAAAGAGCATCTACAATTTTTTGTAGCGCCCTTTTTTAATTATAGAGATTTTGATCCCCGAACTTGATTTTGCTGTCTACTACCACTCTTTCTGCTGGAAGTCCATATCCATCCATCAATAGGTATAACATTTTGCAAACTTCTGCTCTAGAAATTCCATCATTAGGTCTCAATTGACCTGAATCACCACTTACTATCCCAAGCTTTACAAGAGCTCCTGCATAACCCTTGTTATCTGACGACAATTTTGAAGCATCGTTAAATTGTTTTAATATAGCTGTATCTGGTTTAAGCTTGTACATATACCCCAGTATTCCCATAACCTCTTGCCTAGTTATTGGATTGTTGGGATTTAATTTTCCTGTTGTGGGAGTTAGATATCCTGATTTTATAGCTTTTGAAACGTCTTTATAAAACCAATCTGATGTGGAAACATCTGCAAAAGTAACAGTGTAAGTCTTACTTAAATTAGCCATTGAGTTGACTATTTTATAAAACTCCACTCTAGAAATTTCTGCATCGGGTCTAAAACTATCAGACTCATATCCTGATACAAATCCTGCATCAGAAAGATTGTCGATATATTCAACCGCCCAGTGATTTCTAGTGTCTTGATACTTTTTTGCATATACATTTGAAGAACTAAATACAAATAAAAGAGCTAGTAGGACTAACAGCGTTTCCCTACCTTTTTTCATTGCCCTTCACCTTTTCACTGTTAACTTTTTTACTACTACCATTATATCAGCAATACAGGCAATTTTTCTTTAAGATTGTGTTACAAAATCACACTTACTTGTAATACTGGTGACATATAGAAAGGCTACTATATGACAATCTTTTGCAGTTTTAATTTATTTTTTTTCTCAATTTTTTTAACAGTTTAATATTTTCTTCATCCATAGATGAAATAGTATTTTCAGAGTTATCTTTTAAGATTTTTTGCTGTACTTCAATTTTTTTCATTGCGCTTTCCACTTCAATTTCAAACTCTCTTGCAGAAACTCTACTTCCTCCTCTTGATAGTATTATTTGCTGCTCTATATTATCTGAGGTTGCAACTCGCACTCTTCTAACTCTTCCTATTTCATTTAGCTCGTGTTCAATAAAGTGGTCTGCCGTTTCAAATTCTCTAGTAAATACTACTGTAATTCCATTGTGGTGGTATATTGCTCCCGGGGATTTTTTTACCATATATCCGTCAAAAACCAATATTATCTGCTCTTTTGTAGTGTGAGAATACTCTGATAAAATATCTATTAACTTAATTCTCTGTTCTTCTAAAGTAATATTTAAATCTTTAAAGGCATTCCAATAGTTAATAATATTGTATCCATCTACAAATAAATACTCTGTGTCTTTTTTATAGCGTAATTTTTTCATCTTGCCTTAACACTTCAAACATTAAAATTGAGGCTGCACAGGAGGCATTTAGTGAGTTAATTTTCCCAATCATTGGTATTGATATTATCTCGTCACAGTTTTTCTTTACACTGTGTCCTAAACCCTTGGATTCATTCCCTATTACCAGACACACTTTTCCCTTTAAGTCCACTTTCGTATAGTTGACACCTTCCATGTCCGCTCCGTAGATCCAGTATCCCTCTTTTTTTAACTTTTCTATTGCATTTGATAGATTGTTCTCTATTACTACGGAAATGTTTTCTATTGCCCCAGCTGAGCTCTTATATACTGCATCGTTTACATAGACAGACTTGTGCTTTGGAATTATAATTCCGTCAAATCCCGCTGCTTCCGCAGACCTTGCAATGGCGCCTAAGTTGTGAGGATCTTCTATTTTTTCAAGCATTAAAAGTCTTCCCGACGCTCCATTCATAACTTCTTCAAGAGTTTTATATTCATAACCACTTACAAGTGCCACAACACCTTGGTGATTTCCATCTTCGCTCATTTCATCAAGTTTCTTTTTATTTAATTCAGTGATTAAAATATTTTGTTCCTTTGCAAGAGCATATACTTTTTTCATTGAACCTTCAAAGTTTCCCTTTTGAACGTAGAGCTTATCTACCCTTTTATTTTTAAGTACTTCAATTACCGGATTTCTTCCGTATATATATTCCTTCATTACTCACCTAAATTTCTAAAAAATTCTCTTACTTCTGTTATCTTTCCACAAGTCATTGCACCTTCTGGACAAGGTCCATTTACACAGCCCGGTCCTCCGTCTTTAAATAAAATCGGACTTATTTTTTTGCACTCTTTTAACATTTCTGTGGCAAGTTCTCTGATTTCCCACTGAGCTCTATTACAACATCTAAGTTCAAAGAAGTGAAGTAGAGTTCTCACATTCATAGTAAATACTATCTTTGTCTCACAGGCATTTGGAAATACATATCTTGCATCTTCAATTGAATCTTTTTCAACTTTTTTTCTGGCTTTCTTTTCATCCATTCCGCCATCTATTAACTCTTTTGACCTTTGAGTTATTAAAAGTTCAGTAATTTCTTGGTAAGCTTCCTTATCTTTTTGCATTATTTCCTTATATACTTTTAATGCCTCTTCATTTTTTGCAATCTCAGGTGGAATTATATATTCAAAATTATCAAGTCTTACATACCTTTGAGACTGTTGAGAATAGCTTGCTATTCTATGTCTTACAAGTTGGTGTGTAAGAGTTCTTGAAACTCCTTCAACAGCAAATGTAAAACTTGCATGCTCTAACGGAGAAGCATGAGAAAAACTCATTAACATATTTAAAAATTTGTCTCTATTTTCAACTGTCATCTTTTCTCTTATTTCATCTACCCCAACAGCAGAATAACAAAGTTTTGCAGCCTGAGCTATAACCTCTTCCGGATTTGGTGTGTTAGCTATAATTTCAACCTTCATTTTTATACCCCTCCATCATTTCAAAAAGTTCTAAAATTCTATTTCCCCTGTTTAACAAATATAAATATCCAAATAAGCTCTCAAGTCCCGTTGCCTCTCTGTAGTCACTTACATTTGCATTTTTAGGCATTGTATTGGACTTTGCATTTCTGCCTCTCTTATAAACCATAAATTCTTCTTCAGTCAAGTTGTCTTTTAATTTTTTCATTAAATCTGACTGCCCTTTTGCCTTTACATATTCTATGGCCTCAATGTGAAGTTTCTTTGGATTTTTATTCTTATTTAATATATGCGTTCTAACTAAGAGTTCAAAAACCGCATCTCCCAAAAAAGCAAGAGCAAGAGGAGAAAGCTCTCTTATTGAGTTTTCATTATAATCCCTTGCCACTTGCAAAAACATTAAATTCTCTTCCATTTTGTTCCAGTCCTTGTGTCTTCTATTGAAATGTTCTTTGACAATAGTATATCTCTAATTTCATCAGCTCTTTTAAAGTCTTTGTTCTTTCTTGCGTCTTCTCTTTCTCTTATTAAGTCCTCTACTTCAGCGTCAATATTTTCTTCTTTTATCTCCAATATTCCAAGTACCTTTGTAAGTTTTAAAAGCGTACTATCTGCTATTTCCACTATTTTTCTATTGGAATCCTCTCCCAGTGACACGTTTATTAACTTTACTATATTAAATACAGCAGTAATTGCATCTGCAGTATTTAAGTCGTCGTCCATAGAGTCTTCAAACATTTTTACATTACCATCTATTTCATATATAAATTTTTTGTCTTCCTCTGAAAGTTCTCTATTTTCAGTACTGTCTATTAAACTGTCTAACTTGTCCTTTGCATTGTAAATTCTCTCCAGAGAGTTCTTTGTCTGCTCCATTACCTCTCTTGAAAAGTTAATTGGTGAGCGATAGTGACTGCTAATTAAGAAAAACCTAAGCACTTCAAGGTCAAATTCCTTTGAAACTTCTCTAACTGTAAAAAAGTTCCCAAGGGATTTACTCATTTTTTCATTGTCTATAGTAATCATTCCATTGTGAAGCCAGTAATTTGCAAAAGTTACTCCATTACAAGCTTCTGATTGAGCTATTTCATTTTCATGGTGAGGAAATTGTAAATCTTCTCCACCAGAGTGAATATCTATAGTAACACCTAGAAGTTCCTTTGCCATTACAGAACACTCTATGTGCCATCCTGGTCTACCTTGACCCCAAGGCGCATCCCAATAAGGTTCATTTTCTTTTCTGGCTTTCCAAAGGGCAAAGTCAGCCGGACTTCTCTTAATTGCAGATACGTCAACTCTTGCTCCGGAAATTAAATCATCTAATTTTTTGTGGGACAACTTGCCATAGTCCTTTGCAGCCTCAATATTAAAGTAGACATCTCCCTCTGAAACATAGGCAGCATCTTTATCTAAGAGTGTTTGAATAAATACAATCATCTCATCTACATAATTTGTAGCCCTTGGATTAATAGTATCGTAGTCATACAGGTGAAGACCACCTGCATCAATTTTAAACTCCTCAATATATCTGTCGGCAACTTCTTGGACAGTAGTTCCCTCATCATTTGCCTTGTTTATTAACTTATCATCAATATCTGTAAAGTTTACAACGAACTTAACTTCATATCCCTTGTATATAAAATATCTTCTCAATGTGTCAAAAACACTAAGGGGTCTGGCATTTCCAACGTGTATTAAGTTATACACTGTAGGTCCACAGTTGTACATTGTAACAAGCCCCTCTTTTATAGGTACAAATTCTTCTTTTTTTCTCGTAAGTGTATTATATAATTTCATAGTACCTCCCAAAACTCCATATATTAAAAAAAGTCTCCATTTTAGAGACGTTTACATCGGTTTTTTTATAGGCATTGACAACTATATCTCAAACCTAAATATATCTTTATTGCCCAAAACCTAAATATCATCTTCAATTATTTTATATTAAATAGGGTATTTTTTCAACAGACTTAAAGAATTTATCATAATAATCAAGATATATCATCTCACCGCTTTTAATTAACTTCTTTATTTCTTCAGAAGATACTATTTTTGCCTCTGATACCTCTTCTTTTTGAAGAACTAAATCATCTATGTTAATTTCCCTGTCAATTAAATATATATAAAAAATACTGTAGTCCTCTACAACAATTCTCTTAAGGCGAATTTTATCACTTGAAACATCTATACCCAACTCTTCTTTAACTTCTCTAATTATTCCATCTCTAGGTTCTTCCCCTGCAAGCACAGAACCTCCCGCTGAGCAATACCACATATTTGGAAACAGTTTTTTATTTGCACTTCTTCTTTGAATTAAAAATTCATTTTCTCCGCACCTAATCCAGCTTTCCACTACCAGGTGATATTCTCCCCTTAAAAGAAGCTGTCCTTTTTTAATTATCTTGTTTTTCTTTTTGCCTTTTTCATTATAAATGTCCCAAAATTCCGCCACATTAACTCACCCTTTAAATAAGTATATCAATTTAAAAAGCGAATGTAAATTATATAAGCACATATTCTAAAAACAACTTAAAATTTAACTAAACTGTTGGTTTACTAAAGTAAACTAGAAGTTTCTTGCCTTAAACTATTCCACTGTATATACTTATTTTACTACATTGGAGGTATTATTATGGAAAACAAAACACTTGGCAAAGTAATTTTGTCACTTAGAAAAGAAAAAAATATGACACAACAAGAACTTGCCGAAAAATTAAATATAACAGATAAAGCAATTTCAAAATGGGAAAGAGATTTATCTTATCCGGATATAGATTCCCTTCCAAAAATTGCAGAAATCTTTGATATTTCAATAGATGAGCTTTTAAAAGTTAAAATTACAAAACCGGAAGAAGAAAATATCTTTGAAAAAAATAGAGACTTGATAAATCTCATACTAAAAGCAGTATCACTTGCCATGGGTGTAGCCGTAGTCGTACTCTCCATACTTAAGAGTATTGACCCAAGTTCAGGACTTACTTTGCTGGCAATAGCAGTTACTTGTATTGGGATCTTACTTTTAAGGGAAAATTAATAAGTTATTTCATGAAAGTTTAATTTGTAAAATATACTAACCCTGTAACTGTAAAAAGTAAATTCTATTTACCCCTTTATTTAATTTAATGTAATTTAGTCCAAATTAAAATATGTGATACAATTTTGTTAAATTAATATTTAAATTTAGAGGAGGGGATTTTTTGAATAAAAAGAAATTGTTTTTTAGGCTGGTATTATTAATGCTGATTTTATTTTCAGTAAAGAAAGTTTTCTTCTCCTACCCTGATATAATTACAAGCTCTCCAGAAGAAGCAATTACCGACTTAGACCAACTGGGCCCTCGAACTGAAAGACTAGCTCATAAATTTTTAGAAAAGTGTGCAAATGAAGGACTGCCTGTGAGAATAATAGAAACCTACAGAACTAAAGAGCGTCAAGAGTACCTATATAGCTTGGGAAGAGATATACCCGGAGATGTAGTAACTTGGACAAAGAACAGCAAACACACCAATAGAAGAGCCTTTGATATCGTTAAAGATATTCCGGGTCAGTACTACAGTGACGAAAACTTTTTTAGAAGATGTGCAGAAATCGGCGAGAGCATAGGTCTTGAAGCCGGCTATTACTGGAAGGTTCAAGATAGCGGTCACTTTGAAAATAATGGTCTTGTAAAATAAGTATTCCCTTAAAAACAATTACGTAGAAATATTATATTTTATTTTATATTACAAAAGGCGTCTTTAAATTAGACGCCTTTTAATAATTTATTTTATAGCTGCTTTTACAAATCCATTAAAAAGTGGATGCACTTTATTTGGTCTGGACTTAAATTCAGGATGGAATTGACAAGCTAAAAAGAATTTGTGATCTTTTAATTCTATAATTTCAACTAAGTCTAAATCTTCATTTACTCCTGAAAATACAACTCCACCTTTTCTAACTTCGCCTCTAAAGCTATTGTTAAATTCATATCTGTGTCTATGTCTTTCAACTACATCTTCTTCACCATAGAGTTCTCTTGCAAGTGTATTTTCTTCAAGGTTGCACTTATAGTTTCCAAGTCTTAATGTGCCACCTACTAACTCAACTGACTTTTGATTTTCCAGTAAGTCTATTATAGGATAAGCTGTCTCTGCATCTATTTCAGTACTGTTTGCTCCCTTTAGCCCAAGTTTATTTCTTGCAATGTCAATTAGTGCTATTTGCATTCCATAACAAATCCCAAAGTAAGGTATGTTATTTTCTCTTGCATACTTACTTGTGCCAATCATTCCCTCTGTGCCTCTACTGCCAAATCCTCCCGGAACTATTATTCCGTCCATGTCTTTAAACAGTTCTTCTGCACCTTTTGTTTCAACCTCTTCAGAGCCAATCCACTTAATATTTACTTTTACTCCATTTGCATATCCCGCATCAACTAGAGCTTGTACTACAGATAAATAAGCGTCATGAAGATCTGTATACTTTCCAACTAGGGCAATATTAACTTTTCCTGTGGCCTCTTTATATTTTTCAACCATCTTACTCCAACATCCCTTTGATGGCTCTTGGTCTTTTAAATTGAGTTTATCTAAAATATATTCATCTATTCCCTGTTCATGAAATATTATTGGAACTTCATATATTAAATCCACTGTCTTGGATTCAATTATAGCTTCTTTTGGAACGTCGCAGAATAGAGAAATTTTATCTTTAATAGATTCTGTTATGTCTCCATCTGCTCTTGTTATTATTATATCTGCCTTTATACCGTAACTCATAAGTTGTTTGAATGAGTGCTGAGTCGGCTTAGTCTTTAGTTCATCTGAACCCGGAATTTTAGGAACTAGTACAGTGTGAACAAATAGTACATCTTCACTTTTTTGCTCAGAGTGAATTTGTCTAATTGCCTCTAAGAAAGGTAACCCTTCAATATCTCCTACAGTTCCCCCGATTTCAGTTATAACTATATCTGCTTCAGATTCCTTTGCAGCTTTGTACACCGCACTTTTTATTTCATCAGTTATGTGAGGAATTACTTGCACTGTTGAGCCGTTATAATCTCCTCTTCTCTCTTTTTCTATAATTTTAGAATAGACTTTTCCAGCAGTTATACTGGCTCTCTTAGTCAGTTCCTCATCTATAAATCTCTCATAGTGTCCTAAGTCAAGGTCTGTTTCAGCTCCATCTTTAGTGACAAATACTTCTCCATGTTGGTATGGACTCATAGTTCCGGGATCCACATTTATATATGGGTCAAACTTTTGCATAAAAACTGTAAGACCTCTATCCTTTAACAATCTTCCAATACTAGCAGCTGCTATTCCCTTTCCTATTCCCGATACAACACCGCCAGTAACAAAAATAAACTTGGTCATTTCTTCCTCCTATTTTCATGAACACATATTTAAAAACTCTTCTTTAAAAAACAAAAAAATTGGCAAATAATTCGCCAATATGAAAAAAATTATAATCTACCTCTAGAGGTGTTTTCTTTTATAATACATATTTTTCTATTTCTTGTCAATACTCCACCAACTTAGAATTGCAATAAAAAAGTAAAATAGCCCTAAGGCTATCTCACTTTATATATGCTCTAAATACATCTAAAACCTCTGCCGGTTCGTCTATTTTATAGACCCTTGCCGGATTTCCGCTTGCATCTAAATCCGTTCCGTTAAACCAAATTGCCACTTTAATTTTAGGGTACTTAGTATTTAATTTTTGCAGCATATCTCTAGTCCACTCTACCTTGTCTCCACCTGTTGTACTGCAGGCAAATTCTGTAATCATCATTGGTTTTTCATACATCTTTAGAGAGTCATTATAGAGTTTTGTGTAGAGTTGGTCAAAACTCTCCCAGAGTTCGTCACTATAGTAAGTTCCGGTGTTATAAAGTGTAAGTCCCAATATGTCGTAGTGATCTTCTTTAGGTCTATACATTGATTCATCATTGTATTTAAAGTTTGGAAAGTTTCTTCCATTGGGATTAAATACATAAAGTATATATGGATTTGCACCCTCTTCTTCAAATATTTTATAAATATACTCATAAAATGAAGTATAGATATCTGAATCAAGTCCTGTATTCCAAGCTGAGTAACTACACCAGTCTCCATTCATTTCATTTCCAATTCTAAATAGAGTTGGATGTTCTTCTTCTTTTATAATTTTAGCCATCTCTCTAAAGTAATCATCTCTTTCTCCATTTAAAACTGAATAAATCTGATTTTTTCCATCTACTTTATCTGTTTGAAATGTAAGCTCCAGAGATTTGTTCCAAGTTTTGCAATAGTCAATTGCCTCTCTAATCTGCTCATTGTTAAAACTAAAACTGTGATATAAAAGAGCATAGCTAAACTTGCTGTCTATTTTGTTTTCAATGTCACTCATTGTAGTATTTCTCCAAAAATCTTGGACAAAAATACCCCACTTTGTATTTCCGTTAGTTAAAAAATCATTGTAGTAAAGCTGCGCCGTCTTGGCACTTAAAGTTCTTCCGGCTTGAATATTTCCCCTGGAATCTGTAGTAATACTTTGCTTAACGGGAACTATTTCAACATTTTTCTTCTCAACGTCTGTCTTAAATGTGCCCACCATTGAAAGCACTTCCGACTTGTTAATTGCACTTTCAGATTTAATCATAAAAGTAACAGATCTATTATTTCCAAGTTCCTTTATCATAATTAAATAGTGATTTTTGTCATTGGGAACTCTACTAAGTTTTTGCCTATTAAATTGATATGCGTGAAAATCTCCAATTGCAGTTGGTTGAACTCCGTCATATAGAACTTCATATTCACTTTGGTTATCCCTTAGACCTTTTAAACTATAGTACTCATAATCAGCAAAGCTAAAATTTTTCCCGGTAGAATCTTCTATAAAAACTTTTACAGAAGTATCTGCATATGTAATTTCAGTCTTATAGTAGTTTCCATCACAAGTTACCTTTGAATTTTTGGGAATGTGAATTGAATACCCATCAACATAATTTTTTAATAAGTCCTTATTTGTATTTAAGGGTGCTACTCCAAAAGCTCCCTCTGCACTTGCAGGTTTTGTCAAAAAAAGTGCCATAAATAAAAATAGTACTATTCCTCTTAGTTTATTAACTCTCATAAAAAACTCCTTCTAAAATATACTATCTTAGAGTATACAATATTTAATAATAAAAGACAAAAGAGAAAAACATTAAACATATTATTTTTCTCTTTTAAATATAAAGAACAATTGGGTTATAAATAAAATTCACTTGATATAATTATCTCTTTTTAATTTTCTACTTATTATCTTTACAATATCTCTTACTTCCCTGACTCCCAGAAAATACAAGCACACTGAATATATTATCACCGCAACAATAATTACTATAAATAGAACGGCAAGCTTTATAATTTTTAAATGCATACCACTTACAAGTGTGGGAATAAATGTACTTTCAATTTGAAAATACACTAAACAAAACAGCCCCATTACAACTGATGCAATTGCAACTTTTATAAAGGCCTTTATATATGACTTCATTCCAAGTCTTCCTATTTTCCTTCTCAAAAATACAAAGTCCAAAAATACTGCAATAGCAGTAGATATACTTACAGATGCTGCCATTCCTCTAGTTCCAAATTTTTGCGCCACTATTAAATTTATTCCAATATTTAACAGTACATTTACCACTCCTACTATAAATGGCGTCTTAGTATCAGACAGGGAGTAGAACACTCTATTTAAAACACTGCTAAATGACAGAGATATTAATGCAAAAGAATAAAATCTGAGAGTTGATGCCGTATCTATTACGTTTTGAGTTGTAAACTTCCCATGTAAAAACGCAATTTCTACAATTGGTCTTGCAAAAATCAGCATTCCAACTGTAGCAGGAACTGTTATAAATAAGACTGCCTTAATTGAAGCACTCATAACACTTTTCCCCTGAACCATATTCTTACTTCCAAAATACCTTGACATAACAGGAAAAATTATTGCCGTTATTGCAGTTATAAAAACTCCCATTACCATCATATTTATTTTATTTGCATACCCTAAAATTGAAACTGCTCCCTCATTTATTTTAAGAGCCAATATATTATTTATTGTTGAATTTACATCACTTACAGCTGAACTTACAAGTACGGGAACTGCCAACAGTAGTGCTTCTTTTACGTATCTGTCTTTTACATCAAATATAAATTTAAGCCTGTATCCTGATTTTGCTGCACTGGGGATTAAAATTAAAAGTTGTAATAGAACTCCAACAACTGATGCAATAGTAAGTCCCACAATTCCCGCATGTGGTGATAAATATCCAAGATAGAGTATAAATGTTAAATTTAGTGGAATTGCCATAGCTCCCACTGCTCCAAATTTCCCTTCATTATGCAAATATCCTGTGAAAACTCCTGCAATTGTTGAAAATAGTATTGTGACCATTCCTATTCTCATAAGTTTAGTCATAAGTTCATAACCCTTATAATTTACGTCAAGAGTTAATACAAATGTAATTGCCGGAGCAAAAACTATTCCCAAAATTATAATTATTAACGACACTGCTGATACTATGAAAAGCATGTTGTTAGTAAAATAAAGTTTTTTGTTTTTTCCCAACTCCCTTTCAACTTTTTGAATTGTGGGAATAAATGTAGTTGCTATGGCTGCAGTTATAAGTGTTGAAATCATCGCTATAGTATTTTGACTTATATTAAAAGCATCCATTTCAAGTGTTGCCCCAAATTTATTAGCCATTAAAATCTCTCTTGTAAATCCCAAAACTTTTCCCACTAGAGAAAATAAAACTATAATTAAAGTTGACTTGGCTATTTTCTTAGTACTTTCCATAATTTACCTCTATTTTTATAGCATTTACTATTATTTTATAATTTAAACCACTATAAAATTATATCACAAACTCCTCTATAGACATTTTATAAGGAGCATTAAAAAAATTATAAATTTATATTTATTTTCCTGCTGCATTTTAATAATTGTGATAATATATTATTTAGAGGAAGTGACAAATTTGATTACTTACATTGTTAAATTGTTCTTGTCCGTTCTCATAAGTTTTATAATTAGCATGGCATTATCCTACTTTATACTTAAGAAAAACGGAAAGGACTACAAGAGAGCTTTTGTATTTTTTAGAACTGCAACTATAGTTTTTATGTCTCTCTACTTTTTTGAATTTTTCGCATAAAAATGCACCTTCAACTTAGAAGGTGCTCTTTTTTATTTAAAATATTCTTCTTCAATTGCAGATATTTTATCTACTCTCATCCCGTGACGTCCACCTTCAAATTTTTCTTCTAAGAAAGTGTCCACAATCATCTTTGCAAGGTCTTCTCCTACAACTCTTGAGCCCATTGCAATTATATTTGCATTATTGTGTCTAACTGTCATTCTGGCTGAATATGGCTCAGAGCAAACTGCAGCTCTTACTCCTCTTACTTTATTTGCAGCGAGTGAAATTCCAATTCCCGTACCACAAATTAAAACTCCCCTATCCACTTCTCCTGCTGCTACTTTTTCTCCCACAATTTTTCCATAGTCAGGATAGTCCACTCTGTCTAAACTATGTGTTCCATAGTCCACACATTCAAAGCCCTTTTCCTCTAAGTACTTTAACAAAATTTCTTTTAGTTCATAACCTGCATGGTCACTTCCAAAACCTAATTTCATAATTCCTCCTAAGTATAATATAGCAACTATTTTCATTTAAATTATATCACAATAACTTCAGTTTTCTTTAATAAAAAAGGGACTTTACAGTCCCTTTTATTATTTTTTTTCTATTAAATTTGAATCTATTGGAATCATCTTTGGTTCAACTTCTGGGTCTACTTTAATTTCGCCCTTAACTGCTTCAACCATTTCTCTAAGTGACGCTGCTCCAATTTCTGCAGGATCTTGCGCAACTGTTGCTGAAAGTTCTCCCTTATTTACAGAATCAATAGCTTCTGTATCTCCGTCTGTTCCAACTACAAATATTTCTCCAAGTTTATCTGCGTTTATAACTGCTTGAACTGCACCAAGTGCCATTGTATCATTACAGCAGTAAATTCCCTTTAAATCAGGATTTTGTTGAATTAAGTTATTTGCTGCATCAAGCGCTTTTTGTCTGTCCCAGTCAGCTGGAAGTGAACCAACTATTTCCATTCCTGCTTCTGTAAATGCCTTTGTAGCTCCATCTTTTCTGTTTTCTCCAGATGCATTTCCAGCTTTACCTTCAATAATTGCCACTTTGTCGCCTGAGTTTAATTTGGAAACTATGTAATTAGCTCCCTTTTCTCCAACTGCAACGTTATCTGTAGTAGCAAAAGCTATAACTGCTCCACCTTGTTTTTTAAGCTCATCTAAATCTAATTTTTCATCAATATCCATTACATAGATGCCCTTTTTATGTGCTTCGGCAACTCCTGTAACTAAGTTTACTGGTGAAAGTGGTGCAACTCCAATTGACTTGTAGTTCTTGTTTAATGCATTTTGTAAAATGTTAAGTTGACCTTCTGTGTCCTCTTCATTTTGTGCAGAATAAATGTCCACTTTTACTCCAAGTTTTTCTGCTTCTGCTTCAATACCGTCTTTCATCTTTACCCAGAAATCTGATGCTTGAGTTTTTAAAATTACTGCATATTCAGCGTCTGTTGCTTCAGTTCCAGGGTCAGTAGTTGCAGTATTGTTTGTGTTCTCTGATTTTCCACAGCCCACAAGTAATGCTCCAAATACTAAAACTACAGCTAATAAATTGAATCTCTTTTTCATAATTACCTCCTTAAAATTTATCTAAATTAAATTTAGAATCCATTAAATAGTGAAATTGCCCCTCCAATTACTCCATTTTCATGAGAATTTTCAGTAAATATATACTCTAAATTCTCAGCTGGATAGGGGTGTTTAGTCCTCTTTTTTATTTCCTCTATTAACATCTGCCTCGGAAAGTCTTTCATAGATATCACTCCACTTGAAAGTACTATTAAATCCGGATCTAAAACTGTAATTTCCGTAGCCAGAGGATAGCTTAAAAGTGTTATAAATTCTTTTATTTCATCAGTATTGGAGTGCCTTGTAAATATTTCTTCAAATGGAGTATCTTTAAAATGCTCTTCTCTTATATTTTCAAGAGCTTTTCCCGATGCTACAATTTCAACACAACCCACATTCCCACAAGGGCAAACTTCTTCTAAACCACGAATAGGCGTGTGGGCTAATTCTCCTGCAACTCCATTTTTCCCCCTGTAAATTTTCCCATTTATATAAACGGGATTTCCTAGACCTGTCCCAATATAAAATCCAAGAATAGTCTTTTCTTTCTTTTCATCTAAGCCGTACTTGTCAATGTCATGAATTAAAAGATAATTTACATCTCTATCAAGTGCAACTTTTAAATTTAGCTCTCCCTGTAAATAATCAGCTAAGTTAATATTTACAAGCCCCTTTAAATTAGGTGCTCTAAATACAAATTTTCTATCTTTGCTGACCATTGATGGAATCCCAATACTTATTGCTGTTATATCTGTTAATTTTTGTTCTTCTATATAATTTTTTATTAATTTAACAAGTTCAACATGTGAACCTTCTTCTCTTAAAAAATAACTGGACGTCTTATAAAAGTTTTCCACTTTTAAATTTTTATAGACAGTTCCTATTCTAAGATTAGTCCCTCCAATGTCTATTGCTATAATTTTGTCCATTACTCTGTTTCCCTTTTAAAATTTTCAATCATCTTGTCCCAAGCAACAGTTAAATCACTGTCAAGACCAAAAAGTCCACTACTTCCAACTATAAATACTTCACATCCTGCATCATTAAGTCTCTTAAATGTCTTTTCGTTACATGACCCATCTACTTCTATTAGGTATTTATATCCATTTTTTTCTTTTATATCTCTAGCTTCTTCTATTTTTTCAAGCATTTCTTCAATAAAGCTCTGCCCTGCAAATCCGGGATCAACTGTCATAATAGTAATTTTATCTAACAGGTGAATGTAGTGCTTTATATAGCTAAGTGGTGTTGCCGGATTTAACACTACTCCAACTTTAACTCCCAATGACTTTATCTTATTTATAATTCTAAAAGCTTGAGCATTAATAGTTTCAGCGTGAGGGCAAATATAATCTGCTCCTGCTTCTGCTAACATTTCTACAAAGTCCTCTGGATTTGTAACCATTAAGTGACAATCTATTGGCAACTTACAAACAGGCTTAACTGCTTTTACAAAATCCGGTGAAAGAGTAATATTTTTTACATAGTGTCCATCCATTATGTCCACATGGTAAAAATCTGCTCTTTCATTGATAATTTCAATTTGTTCTCTTATATTTAATAAGTCCATACACATAAGTGATGGTGAAAATTTTGCCTTCATAAAGACCTCCTTTAATTTTTAGATGCTACAAATCTATCTATTGTTACTGAAATAATTATAAGTGAGCCCATTACTATTTGTTGGTAACTACTTGGCACGGTTAAAACTGTCATTGCATAGTTTATAAGTCCTATAATAAGTCCCCCTATTACTACCCCAAATATCTTTCCCTTTCCACCGAAGAAGCTCGTTCCTCCAATTATTGCCGCTGCAATTGCATAAGTTTCAAAACCTGTTGCTGCTGCCGGCTCCGCTGCTCCTACTCTACCTAGTAATACAATTCCTGCTATACCTGAACACATTCCGGATATTATAAAAACTATTAACGTGTGAAGTTTTACATTTATTCCTGAATACCACGCAGCTTCTTTATTTCCACCCACTGCATAGATATTTCTTCCGACTTTTGTCCTTGTAGTAAAGAATATAAATACAATTGCCACTGCAAATGCTATAAGCGCAGTTATTGGAATTCCAAGTATTCTCTTAGAGATAAATGTTGTAAATTCAGCAGGAAATCCAAATACAGATCTGGCGCCTGTTCCTATTAGTGTGAGGCCTCTAAATATTGACTGTGTTCCCAAAGTTATTATAAAAGGATGTAGACCTGTCTTGTTTATTAAAAGTCCGTTTATTGCACCGAGTAATGCTCCTACTATTACCCCAACTAACACCGCCGCAATTACAGGTTGTCCCAGCACCATTAACTTTGCAACAATAAATCCTACAAGTGCTGCTGTTGAACCCACTGACAAATCAATTCCCGCTATTAGTATTGCAAAAAATTCTCCAACTGCCAACAGTATATTTACTGAACTTTGAGCCAGTATTTGAGGTACACTGCTCTTTGAAAATATAGCTTCAGGTTTTATAGCAGCCAACACAACTATTAAGAGCACAAAAATACCGATTGTACCATATTTACTCCAAATTTTATTAAATGACATTTTCTTTTTCTGAGTTTCCATATAATTATCCTCCCCTAAGCTCCTGTTGCTGCTTTTATTATTTTTTCTTCTGTTACATCTTCAATATTAAATTCTCCATTGATACTTCCATTACAAAATACCAGCATTCTATCACATACAGCCATAAGTTCCGGAAGTTCAGAAGATATTACCAACACTCCCTTACCCTTATCCGCCAAATCCCTCATTATCTTGTAAATTTCGTGTTTTGAACCTACGTCTATTCCCTTTGTAGGCTCATCAAATATTATAAGGTCCGAATTTGCAGCAAGCCACTTTCCAAGTATTACTTTTTGTTGATTACCACCGGAGAGTTCAGTAATATTTTGATCTATATCTCTACACTTTATATTTAAGTTTTTCTCCTGTTCCACAGCGTATTCATGTTCAGCTTTAAAGTCTAAAAGTCCATCAAGTCCCATAAATTTTGTTTCTTTTATAAAGGGTACTATGGAAATATTTTGTTTAATGTCAAAATTATTTAAAAATCCCATTTCACGTCTATTTTCAGTTACCATGGCAAATCCATTTTTTACTGCATCATAGGGACTCTTTATATTTACAGCTTTTCCTTTAAAAATAACTTCTCCACTTTGTTTTGGCACAGCTCCAAAAATTACATCCATAAGTTCAGTTCTACCTGAACCTACAAGCCCTGAAAATCCAAGTATTTCTCCTTCATGCAAGTTAAATGAAATATTTTTTACTCTATTGTCCTTCCTGCACAAATTTTTAACTTCTAAAATTACAGGTCTCTTTGTAAAATCTATTTCCTCATCTTTTTGATAAGTGACATGTATTTTTCTTCCAACCATCATTGAAATCAGCTCATCTATTTCAACATCTTTAACATCTCTGTCGCCAACGTATTCTCCATCTTTTAAGACTGTTACTCTGTCACCTATTAATTTTATTTCCCTCATTTTGTGAGTAATATATATAATTGCCTTGCCTTCTGATTTAAGCTGCTCTATAACTCTAAATAAATTATCTACTTCCGAATCTGTAAGTGAAGTTGAAGGTTCGTCCATAATTATTACATCTGAATTTACTATGAGAGCTTTCGCTATTTCAACTTGTTGCTTTTCTCCAATACTAAGTTCTTCTACTGGAGTTTCGGCATCTTTTTTAAGTCCTACTTTTTCAAGTATATCTTTGGCTTTATCGTTCATTTCTCTATAGTTTACTACAGGAATTCCCATAACTTTTTTCGTAGGAAGAACTCCCACAAATAAGTTTTCCAATATTGAAAGTTCATTTATCACACTTAATTCTTGATAGATAATTGAAATCCCTGATTCAATTGAATCTTTTGGGGTCAAGTAGCTAAACTCTTTTCCCTTTATCATCAAACTCCCTGAAGTTGGTCTATAAGCTCCACTTAAAATTTTCATAAGCGTAGACTTTCCAGCTCCATTTTCTCCAAGTAAAATATGAACTTCTCCCGGATAGACTTCAAAATTTATATTTGAAAGTGCAACTACTCCAGGGAACTCTTTCACTATATTCTCCATCTTAATTAAAGGTTCCATTACTTTCCCCTCTCCCTCTATTTAAACTTACAGGTATTTTTATTCTGGTCTTTATTGAAATATCTTCTGTCATCATTTCATAAAGTATTTTGCAGCCCTCTACAGCCATTTTTTCCACATCTTGATCTATTGTGAGTAAAAAGTCGAAGCAGGACTTAATCAATTCATTGCCGTCAAATCCAATTAACTTCACATCTTTTGGAACTGCTATTCCATTATTTTTTAATGTATTGTAAACTCCAATTGAAACTATGTCATTTGAAGCAAAGACTCCGTCAAATTTATAGCCACTATCAATTATTTCTTGCATTTTAATTTTCCCGTCTTCTACTGTGGGATTGTCTATATAAAAAATCTTAGACTCAACATTTTCTTCCCTCAATCGGGATATAAATCCCTCTATTCTATCGTTAATAGAGCTCAAATTGTGTATGTCTCTTATTGCAATTAAGTTTTTACATCCTAATCTCAACAACTCATCTGCAACTATAACTCCACCTAAGAAGTTGTCCGATTCAATTACTACATCGGCATTTACAGGACTTCTATCTATATATACAACCGGAATTTTTAAATCCATATCTTCAAGTCCATTGTTATTTTGACCTTGAACATAAATGATTCCATCAATATTTCTACTCTGCAACTCTGAAATATATTTTTTTTCTATTTCTAAACTCTCATTTGAATCACATACAAATACAGAATAATTGTAAGCTAAAAAATATAAGCTTATCTGCCTTACTATTCTGGAAAAAAATTCATTGGTAATGTCGGGCACAACTACTCCTATTGACTTGGAAATATTAGTTCTCAGCGCCTTTGCAGCTACATTTATAGAAAAACCTGTTTCCTTTACTATTCTAAGTACTTTTTCTTCTGTTTCACTTGAATAGCCACCTTTTTCATTTAAAATTCTAGAGACAGTGGCTGTCGATACTCCTGCTAGTTTAGCAAGCTCTTTTATGGATAATTTCTTTGACATATTACCACCCTAACGTAATCGTTTACGCCATAATATCAAAAGTTTACATATATGTCAATATTATTCACTGATTTTTAATAAATGACATACTACTTTTTATATATTGTATCCTAACCATATTATTAGTCCATACTATTTATTGTTGCTTTAAAATAAAAAAGGGACTTTACAGTCCCAAATTTGGATTGGCTCTAGTATCTTTATCTACAGCGCCACTTTTATATAAATAGTATCCGGCAGATGCAATCATCGCCGCATTGTCTGTACAGAGAATTTTTTCAGGATAGTAAATTTTTATATTTTCTTTACTTCCTCTACTCTCAAGCTCAAACCTAAGTCCTTCATTTGCTGCAACTCCACCTGCTAGAACAATTTTATCCATGTTTTCTTTCTTTGCAAGTCTCACTGCTTTTTCAACTAATACATCTGTAACCGCCTTTTGAAAAGATGCTGCCACATCTTCCTTTATTACTTCTTCACCCTTTTGCTCTTTGTTGTGCAAGTAGTTTATAACTGCAGTTTTTAAACCACTAAAAGAAAAATCGTAAGACCCCTCTTCAAGCATTACTCTTGGAAAATCCAACACGTCTTTCCCCTTGCTTGCAAGCTTATCTATTATTGGTCCTCCGGGATATCCTATCCCCATTGCCCTTGCAATTTTATCAAAGGCCTCTCCGGCTGCATCATCTCTGGTTCTGCCCACCAATTCAAAGTCCACATAGTCTTTTACTTTTATTAAATAAGTGTGCCCACCTGAAACTATTAGACCTATAAAGGGAGGTTCTAAATTGCTGTTGGAAATATAATTTGCACAGACGTGACCGTATATGTGATTTACTCCCACAAAGGGTCTGTCTATTGCATAGGCAAAAGCTTTTGCAGCGCTTAGTCCCACAAGTAGAGCTCCTATTAATCCCGGCCCTCTAGTTGCCACTACTAAGTCTATTTCTTCTCTATTTATATTTGCCTCAGTCAAAGCTTCTTCTAAAACACTGTTAATCGCTTCAACATGCTGTCTTGATGCAATTTCCGGAACAACTCCGCCATATTTTTTATGAGTGTCTATTTGCGATGATATTACATTTGAAAGTACATTTCTTCCATTTTCAATTACTGAAACTGAAGTTTCATCACAAGATGACTCCACTGCTAAAATTTTCATTTCTCACCTCTTCTCCACATTATAATTGCGTGAGATCCCGCTTTATAGTAATCTCTTCGAATTCCCTCTTCTTTAAATCCATACTTCTTATACAAGTTTATTGCAGGATAGTTGTCATGTCTTACTTCAAGTGTTAAGTTTAGTTCTCTATCTGATAAGCTTTCAATTGTACTTGATAGTAAAAAATCTCCCAGTCCTAAATTTCTATACTTCTTATCAATCGCCACATTATTTATGTCAATTTCTCCAAGAATTTTTACATAGTTTAAAAATCCGGCAATATCTCTTTTGCCGTCTTCAAATTCCAACTCCACTACATATACTTCTGAGAGTTCATTTTCTTCAATTTCAATTCGCAAAGCTTCTCTCGACCACGGCGTGTCAAAAGAAGCTTCTTCAATTTCCAATATTCTATTTAAATCAGAAACATCTGCTTTCCTAAAAATTTTATTTTTTATATTCAACCTGCACCCTACTTGTTCTTTCCAAACTCTCTTTCAGCTTGAGATGGATTTATATAATTTGGCAGAACTTCAAATAAATTGTCCTCACCACTTTCTTCAAACTCTATTTGCCCAAGATGAGCTATATTTAAACCATGAATTGTATTGTCTTTATATTTTACTACTTTTAGTTCTTTTTGCAACTCCTCAAAAAACACATCTCTTCCCGGTCCAATAACTACTACTTCTTCAGTAAAATTTTTTAAGTCTGCAATTATTTCATCTATATTTTTTAAAGAATCTTCTCTGTAAGTTTCAAGTTTTTCACTGTTTTTGTAAATTCCATAGTAAGCTCTCTTTCTCTTTGCATCAAATAACGGAAGAATAATTACTTCACCTTCATAATTTAACGCCATTGCCTTTAGAGAAGAAACTCCCTTTATTTTTATACCTAAAGTTTGAGCAAAAGTTCTGGCTATAGTTACAGCAATTCTGGTTCCGGTAAATGAACCCGGTCCAACTCCAACTGCCATAAGGTCTATATCAGAAATTTTATATTCTAATTTATCAAAAATATTTGAAACCATCTCAACTAACTCTTCAGAATTAAACATATTTGCTGAAAGTTCAAAAGATGCAACTTTCCTATTATTATCTATTAAGCCCACACAAGTTTTTTCTGTAGATGTGTCTATTCCAAGTACTTTCATTTTAATTCCTCCAAAAGTTTCTCTGAGCGTTCCCCAACTGCCACTACTTCAATTTCTCTCTCAAGCTCACCTCTTCTAGTGATGTTTAGTTCCAAGTAGTCCTCAGGTAAAGCATTTTTTATTTTATCTGCCCACTCAATAATACACACTCCGTTGCCATAAAAGTACTCGTCAAAACCCAGATAAAAAACATCTTCATCAGTTTCTAATCTGTACGTATCAAAGTGATATAAATTTATATCTCCATAGTATTCATTTATAATAGCAAAGGTGGGAGAGGTGATGTAGTCCTCTATCCCCATTCCCTTTCCAATACTCTTAGTAAGTGTGGTCTTGCCTGCTCCAAGATCTCCATTTAAACAAATTACATCGCCCGGTTTTAAAAGTTTTCCCAGAGCAAGTCCAAAGTTTTCAGTTTCTTCAACATCTTTTAAATGTATCTTCATCACAACCTCAAAATTTTTCGTAGTGAATGTGGTCTTCAAAATTAAGTGTCTTTTTTTCCCTTGGCGTTTCAGCTTTGTGTCCAATTCCAATAACACATTCCACGTTGTACTTTTCAGGCACACCAAGTATTTCCTTTACAACCTCTTGAGAAGGTCTGCCTTCATCATTTACGGCATCAGTAATGTTTCCCCAGCAACTTCCCAGTCCTAAGTCCTCAGCTTGTAATTGGATAAATGTAGCTGCTATACAAGCATCTTGATGGTAAGTTACAGGTGACAACTCCTTATCTGCCAAAACTGCAATTGCAACTTGAACTCCCTCTAAAAATCTGGCAGCACTTACTTTATATTTTGAAAGTTTTTTTAAAGTTTCTCTATCTCTTACAACTACAAATCTCTTTGAATCTAAATTTTTTGCAGTAGGTGATAATAATGCACTTTCTAAAATTAAATTTAAGTCTTTATCTGTAACTTCTTCTTCAGTGTATTTTCGTATACTTCTTCTCTTCTTTGCCAATTCATTAAACATAATATTACCCCCTTAAAATAATTCTATATATATTATACATAAAAGACTTTAAAAATAACTCCTTTTCTGTAATAATATTTTAAAGGAGGGCGAGAATGAATTTACTAGAAGAAAGAATTAAAAAAGATGGGTACATTTTAAATGAAAATATTATAAAGGTTGACTCCTTTTTAAACCACCAATTAGATATTAAATTTCTCTCTGAATTAAGTGAAGAAATTTATCAATATTTTAAAGGTAGAAATATAAATAAGATTTTGACAATTGAAGCATCAGGAATAGCACTTGCAACAGTACTATCTCAAAAATTCGACTATATTCCCGTAGTATTTGCAAAAAAACAAAAGAACAAAAACATTGGTGACGAAGTTTATCAGTCACTGGTAAAGTCTTTTACAACTGACAAGGAATACACCGTAACTGTTTCCAAGAGATTTTTAAATGAAGATGACAATTTGCTTATAATTGACGACTTCTTAGCTGAGGGAAATGCACTTAAAGGTCTAATTGACGTTGCAAACCAAGCAGGCTCAAAAATCAGTGGTGTATCAGTGGCAGTTGAAAAGGGATTTCAAGATGGCGGTAAAATAATTAGAGCTATGGGATATGACTTACTTTCTCTTGCAATTATAAAAAATATTGACAATGAAGAATTTAACTTTTAATAATCTATAGAAATCTGCGATTTCGTCATAGATTTTATGCAAGAATTTCCCAAGAGAACGAAGTTCGATTGGCTGAAATTTACTGCTAACAATCTATAGAAACTTTGAGACCTAGCAGAAATCTTTGATTTCGTTGTAGGTCCAATGTCAGGTTTTCCCAAGGCTGAAAGGCTTGGCTGAAAACTGCAACTTTGTTAGCCAAATTTAAAATTTGGACTTCGTTGCATCTGACCTATCATCAATTTATAAAATAAATTGGATTAGGTCATGAACGGCAAGGTTTCGTCATAGATTTTATGCAAGAATTTCCCAAGAGAACTAAGTTCGATTGGCTGAAATTTACTACCAATCTTTGATTTCGTTGTAGGTCCAATGTCAGGTTTTCCCAAGGCTGAAAGGCTTGGCTAAAAATTACAACTTAATTAGACTAACTACAAATTACTGTAAAGTTATCAAATATTAAAATAGAAGTACAAAATAATATATTTTAAAAGTAAAAACACATTTTTATTTTTAAAAAGATTTTTTAATACTTGAGGAAGGGCGGAGGGAACCTAAGATTTTCCCGCTTTAAGTCAAGTAGCATTTTCCAACACTTATGATTAAAGTCTTATCTAATCAACTAAGTAAAAGTAAAAACAGGAATACAAAATAATGTACTCCTGTTTTTTACTTTTAGTTCTTTAAATTTTCTTCTAATTTTTCCAATTCATAACTTATCTCTTTTGGAAGTCTATCTCCAAAGGGTTCAAAGAATTCTTTAATGTTTTCCACATCTGCAAGCCATTCTTCCGGCTTTACTTCTAAAAGTTCTCTTAGTAGTTCCGGTGAAACTTTATCTTCAATGCCCTCAGTATTAATATCTTCCACTTTTGGAACATAACCTATACTTATTTCATCAGCATCAACTTTATTTTCACATCTGTTTAAAATCCAATCTAACACTCTCATATTGTCGCCAAATCCCGGCCACATATACTTTCCATTTTCATCAACTCTAAACCAATTTACATGAAATATTTTAGGAGCTTTGTCTTTTAACTTATCGCCCATTTCAAGCCAGTGCCCAAAATAATCTCCCATGTTGTATCCGCAGAATGGCAGCATTGCCATAGGGTCTCTTCTAATTACACCTACATCTCCCGTTCTTGCAGCAGTAGTTTCAGAAGCCATAGTTGCCCCTAAAAAAGTGCCATGTTGCCAATCTCTTGACTCATATACAAGCGGAGCAGTTTTTGCACGTCTACCGCCAAATAATATGGCTGATATTGGAACTCCCTTTGGATCTTCCCAGTTTGGACTTATACACGGACAGTTTTTAGCAGCTGCAGTAAATCTTGAATTGGGATGAGCTCCTCTTTCAGAAGATTTTTTCCCATTCCAGTGGTTTCCCTTCCAGTCCTCTGCATTTTCAGGTGGATTGTCATTAAGACCCTCCCACCAAACAGTGTTGTCATCTAAATTAAGTGCCACATTTGTAAAAATAGTGTCTTTTTTTGTAGTCTCAAGAGCATTTGGATTTGACTTCTCATTAGTTCCCGGTACTACTCCAAAAAATCCTGCCTCAGGATTTATTGCATAAAGTCTGCCGTCTTCTCCTATGTTCATCCAAGCTATGTCGTCTCCAACAGTCCAGATTTTGTATCCTTTTTTTCTATATACTTCCGGTGGAACCAACATTGCAAGATTTGTCTTCCCACATGCAGACGGAAAAGCTGCCGCTATATACTTTACTTCTCCCTCAGGATTTTCAACCCCAAGTATTAACATATGCTCTGCCATCCAACCTTCTTTTCTTCCAAGGTAAGATGCAATTCTAAGAGCAAAGCACTTTTTCCCTAAAAGTACATTTCCACCGTAACCTGAATTTACTGACCAAATAGTATCATCTTCAGGAAAATGAGCAATATATCTGTTTTTATCGTCAAGCTCTGCTGTGGAGTGAAGTCCCTTTACAAAGTCCTTTGAATCTCCAAGAGCTTTTAAAACTACATCTCCCACACGAGTCATAATCGCCATATTTAAAACCACGTATATTGAGTCAGTTATTTCAAATCCTATTCTGGAATACTTTGAACCCACAGGCCCCATACTATATGGAATTACATACATAGTTCTATCTTTCATAACTCCATTAAAAAGTGGAGTTAACATACTATACATTTTTTGAGGAGCCATCCAGTTGTTGTTTGGACCTGCCTCATCTTTTTCACTGGTGCATATAAATGTTCTGTCCTCAACTCTTGCAACGTCATTTACTGCAGAGCGGTGTAGAGTACAACCCGGTAGTAACTCCTGATTTAGTAAAATTAACTCGCCCGTTTTAATTGCCTCAGCTTTTAAACTTTCCAGTTGATTTTCCTCGCCTGTTATCCACATAACTCCTTTTGGCTCTAAAAGTTCTGTCATTTCATTTATCCAATTTAATACATATTTATTATTTGTCATCTTTAGCTCCTAACTTTTAATACGTTATACTAATTTCTATTTATTATAACACATTGAAAGCTAAATTCGCATTTAGTATGTAGTTAAAACTATTTAAATTATTAATAATAGTATATTAAATTGACTATACAAAAAGAGCATTATGGTTTAAATAAGTTTTCAATGTTCTTACTTAAATCATTAATGCTCTTTGTCAGTTCTCCCATTTTAGTTTCAATTCTCACAAGCAAGTAACAGGAAACTACTATGGGAAATCCTATATTTGCAATTTGTGTAAATAGTTCTTCAATCTCCATAAACTCCCTCCTTTATGTAGCTTAAGAGAAATTATAAAATTTCTTTAATGTTAATTTCCTTAATATAAGCTTTTGAAACTTCTTTTATATTTCCCGTTGGTCCAAGAAATACATTGCTAGATACTATTGCCTGTTCAAAATTTACTATGTCTTCTCTTGCTATGTCATCCTTGGGATCAAACATACTTAGTTTTAATACCTTTTCATTTACATCTGACAGCTCTAATTCCAAACTCTTTGCATTTTCCATAACTACCCTCCTCTCTTATTTTCTCCTTTTACTCACCTTCTACTAATTCTGACTCAACTATCTTCTTTAATCCCAGTTTAGCTTTGCTGCAAAAATTTGCCAGATTGTTTCCAGTTTCAACTAGCGCATCAAGTTGAACAGCAGGATTTATACTTGAAAATAACTTTGACTTTACTTTTTGTTTTCCACTTTCTGTAAGACCGTTGTCAAATTCAATTTTAAGCTTTGATGTTAAGATATTTTCCTTTGCCATATTTCTCACCTCCTATTATATAAATAAAATAAAGGGACTAAAGTTGCTATTTAAAATAATTTTTCTAGATTAATTCTCTAAATACCCACCAGTCGTTCCAGTTGTTCTTACTCATTGACCTTGGGCAGTTTTTTCTTGAGGCGTCATAGTGCCTTGCCACATTATTTTTACCTATGTTGTAAGTACTCATTAAAAATCTTATTAACTCCAGAGCATTTGACTTTGTCTTTTCAAAATCTGAACCCTCATTAATACAAAGTTCCACTCCAATGGAATTTGAATTTGTAATTCCGTACTTGCCCTTGCCATCTCCACAGTGCCAAGCACTTAAACTCACCTCAACAGTTTCAACTA
The DNA here is from genome assembly GCF_900129925.1 of Anaerosphaera aminiphila DSM 21120. GTDB lineage: Bacteria > Bacillota > Clostridia > Tissierellales > Peptoniphilaceae > Anaerosphaera > Anaerosphaera aminiphila. The sequence continues at coordinate 35,904 of NZ_FQXI01000012.1, forward strand.
CTCCCTTGTCGTCCACAAAGTAGTGAGCTGAGGCATTTCTATTGCCACCGTTAAAGTATTTATAGTGATTGTGAGCATCGGCAGTTGAACTTTTATTTCCGGTGTCATGAACTACTATAAACTTTGGCACAACACCATTTCTGGAAGAGTAGTTGTATTTTATTGGCAATTTATCTATATACATAGCAATTCCTCCTTTAAAATTTCTATAGCTCTACGCTTTGTATTTACTACAGTCCACTTACTTATTTCTAAAATATTACCTATTTTTTCATGAGTAAAATTATAGTGGTAGTAGAGAACTACAACTTGTCTTTGCCTGTGAGTCAGCTTATTTAGTGCCAGCTTTAAATGAGAACTCAGCTCTAAATTTAAAAAGTGCTCCTCCATATTAAAGTCATCTTCTAAAAATTCTAAAAGATTAAGCTCTTCTCTCTCATCTTCCATGGGAACTTTCCCATTTTCATCTTTTAATAAATATTTAAAAGTGTTTAAGTAGTAAAATCTCAAGTAGTTTTTTACAAAGTTAAGATATGTACCCTTGTTTTCATTGTGAAGTTCTATGCACTTTAATACCACTACAACTCCATCTTGATATAAGTCTTCAAAGTAGTCCCAAATTGGGCAGTACTTCTTTATAGAGGACTTAATAAGTGGGTTTAACTTTGAAACCAACACTGCCTTTGCATCTCTATCTCCACTTCTCGCCTTTAAATACAGTTCGTTAATAATTTCGTACATAATTTTCTCCTTTTTATTTTCAAACATATGTTCTTTTATTATTATATAAGTAGAACACCAGAAAATCAATAGTATTTTTTGTACGAAATATAACCACTTCTTTAGTATATGTAAACATAAGTTCTTTTTAGGACAAAAAGAAAACCTAAGAGAAAATCTCTTAGGTTTTAATCTTTTGTTTAAGACAATTACTTAACTTGAGTAATTCTGTATGTCAATTCACCAGCAATTGTTTTATTTGCTAATTTTGCAACAGCTGTTTCAGCATCTGTTTTTTTAGTTTCATCAGTAGCTCCTGCTGCTTCATAAGCTGCAACTGCTACTTCTGCATCTTCTTGAGCTGTAATTTCTGCTCTAGCTTCATCCATTTTAGTTGTGTCAACTAATTTTTGTTGTTTTGCATCTAAACCTTTAAAAGCATCTTCAGCTTCTTTAACTGCTGCATAATCTACATTTGCAACTATTTCAGCTTTAGGATTAAGAGCATCGATTTTATTTTGAACCGCTTGAGCTGCCGCTTTATCAGCACCAGTTTCAACGATTGTTGTTATTAAGCCTTCTGCTTTATCTAAGTCTACCCATACTTTATTAACATAAACTTGAATATCAGAAGCTTCAAAAGCTAAATCAGCATCTTTATTTCTATTAGATATAAAGAACAATCTAACAGTATCTTCTTGTAAATCTTCATAACCTAATGTTTTAAGGGCATTTCCATTCTTTTCTAAATAAGTTTTAAGATTATCAAGAGCTTTTCCTTCTTTTTCACCAACTTTAAATGTTGCTCCTCTATAGTCTTCTGAAGTACCAGTATTAGAATCTATTTGATTAGTAGTAAATCTCCAATCACTTTTAAATTCTGAAACTGTTCTAATTCCTATAGTGTAAACTTCTCTATTGTTAGTTGCTGATAATAAATTTTCGATATTTCCAGCTACTTTCCAATTAGCTCTATCTGGCATAATTGAAACTATTTCTACCATGTTTCTATCTTCAGAATCTTTAGCATCTTTAGCTGCTCTAATTTGAATTAAAGCACCTTCTTCAAGCTTAGGTCCTTTTGAAGTAAAGATATCAGCATCAGTTATGTTAATAACTGCACTTCTCTCTCCTATACCTTCAACAGTAACAAGTTTACCATTTACGTCAGTAACTTTTACTATTGGGTATTCTTTAGTATCACTGTGGTCTAACTTAGTTACTACACTACTGTTTGTTCCACCGTAAACTTCTACTACATCATGAAGATCACCATAGTTGTAAGGGAAGTTTGCATAGCTTTCCCAGAATGATTTGTCATAAGTTTTTCCATCAACGTCTTCTAAAGTTGCATTTCCAGTAGAAGTTGAAGAGTTAATAACTCTGTAAAGGTCTCCACCTTTATCTTTAGATACTACGTTAAATACTACAACTTTTGCAGTTTCAGTACCTGCTGATATAGCTGGATCATAAGCTACGTCTTTAGTAGAAGCTTTGTCAAATCCTGCATATACGTTAGGAACTACATCATATTTGTTTTCATAACCAATAAGTCTTAAAGCTTCATAAATGTCTTTTAATTCTTTCATTTGGTTATTGTAAGGGTTAGCAACGTATACTTTAGTATCGTCATTAATTCTTAATTCATAAGTTGCAATAGCTTTGTCAGAAGTATTCTTAACATCATGGAAAGTTATACTCTTAACATCAGTATTACTGTTTTTAAAGTTTACAGAAACATATCCATTAGTATCTTTAGGATCTAATTTTGTTTTTTCCTTTAATGTTTCAATGTTTGCTGTGTATTTAGTTGAAATAGTGCTGTCAGCAACGCCATTCCATCTTGAGTTTTTACCAACAACTCCGTCACTAAGACCTAGAGCCATTTTTTCTGGATTACCAAGTTCAAGAATGTGAGTTACTTCTTTTTTGTCATTGAACATAACTCTTACTAATGAACCATAGTAGTAATCAGGGTTAGTAATTGATTTAACTTTGATAGTGTTTGATCTATCATTTGTGTTGTTTACAAATACTGTATCATCAGTAATTGTATAAACTTGTTCTGAATCTTGGTTAAGAGTTAATTTACTCTTGTTTAATTCTGAAAGTACGCCAACTTTTTCGTTAGCTGGAACTCTCTTGAAGCTTTGCATTTTGTAAAGAGCGTTATAAAGCATAGTAAATGCATCTGCTCTAGTTGCAGGAGCATCTGAGTTAGCTACTGTAACGTCATCAAGAATTCCTAATTGTGCTGCCCAACTCATCCATTGTGTAGCCCATTTAGCGTTAGCATCTTTAATCATGTCAGCTGTTAAATCTTCTTTAACTAATACTACTAACATTTTTGAAAGTTCTGCATAAGTTACGTTCTTTTCTGGTTTAAATTCTCCAGTTGGGTAACCATTAAGCATAGCTTGACCGTTAGCTGAAGATGGTACTGTTGTACCTACAGAGATAACTCCGTTAGCCCAGAATGCAGTATCAACGTCATTGTAAAGTTTCATTGAACCTTGTAGTTTTTCTGCTAATTCTTTGTTACCATTAGCAAATACGATTAATTTAGTGATTTCAGATCTCTTAATTTCTTTGTCGTATCCGTAATCCCCATTTTCGTAGCCATCAACAAACTTTTTGTCGATAATGTACTGGATTTTGTTATCTTTTCCAGTAATTTTTTCAACAGTTTCTACTTTTTCGCCTAACTTTTCGTCAGTTGTAGTAGTTGTAGTTGTTTCGGCTGCGAAAGCACTTGTGAATGTTCCTAGTACCATTACTAATGAAAGTACTAAGGATAATAATTTCTTGTTCATATTGTCTTTCGACCTCCTTAAAATTTTTGTAGACCTACAAAAGTCTTAACTTTTGTCGCTGCTTACAAAACAGCTAGAGGTACGACATATAAACATTAGTCGTATTCGATTAATATTTAATTGTCATTGTCCTCTTTGTTAATATTATACACCAGTAAACTTAAAAGTAAAATTACAGTTATATTACAAAGCTGTAACTTTTCAAATACTGGCGAAATATTACTACGTACCTTTGCAATTTCAATGTTTATTCACTATCTTCCACTTATGTAGAAAACAGAGAATCTTTATGAAATCACTGTTTAGTTTAACAGATTTTTAAGATTATTTCAATGTTTATATAATATTTATACCCTTCTAACATTAAAAAAGGAGATAAAGCTTAAATTTCATCTCCCTTTAGTACACTTTTCACTTAATAGCTGGTAAACATATCTGAAATATCTCCTTGGCTTCCATCAAAGGGAATTACTATTCCCTGATTTCCACCTTGTTGTTCCATTTGTGTTTCCTTTTGTTCATTGTTGTCATCTGCCACAGAGTAGTTTGTAAATGTGACATCAAATTCTTTTTCTTTCCCGTTTCTAATTACAGTAACTTTTGCAGTGTCGCCAACTTTATAATTGTAAAGAGCCGCTCTTAGAGAGTCTACTGTCTTTATTTCACTGTCGTCTATTTTTGTTATAATGTCTCCTGCTTCAATTCCCGCTGCCTGTGCAGGTGAATCTTCTATTACTTTAAATGCAAATACTCCACTGTCTACTCCAAAGTCCTGTTTAAAGTACCTTTGAATTTCTGTTGCATCTACAGGTTGAATTCCTATTGACACTACTTTATAGTCTCCTGTTTCTATTACTTGACTTATAATTTGCTTTACTGAGTTTATTGGAATTGAAAATCCCAGTCCCTCTGCTTTAGAAAGTTTTACAGTATTTATTCCAACTACTTCTCCCTCTTGATTAAGTAGTGGTCCTCCGGAGTTTCCTCCATTTATTGAGGCGTCTGTTTGAATTAGCCCGGTCATATATCCGCCGCCTTCTACTTGGCCTACATATCTGTTTAACCCTGAAATTATACCTTGAGTTACACTTCTTTGATATGTCATATCTATTGGGTTTCCTATTGCAATGGCAGGTTCGCCTATTTGAAGTTTATCTGAATCTCCAAGTGTTGCCGGTTGAATTGCAGAGTCTGTCTTAACTTTTACAATTGCTATGTCTATAGTAGAGTCTGACCAAATTGTCTCTCCCTCTACGCTGTTTCCATCGTTTAACAGCACTTGTGGTTTTTTAACTATTTGATTATTCATAGTTACAACGTGAGCATTTGTAAGTATATAGCCACTTTTGTCTATAATGATTCCGGAACCTGTGCCCTCTGTTTCTATTGTTCCGAAGAAGGGATTTATCACTTGGCCTGAAGTAGTTATTCCAACAACTGAGGGCATAGCTTTCATTGCCACTGCTGTTGCCACATTTGTACTTCCTGTAGTAGTTATATTAACTTCTGAGTTTTGACCTCCAGATGACACCTTATTTTCTCCAAGAGCAAAATATGTCACTGCTGAGCCTATTACTCCACCTATTATGGCAAAAACCAATGCCAAAGCAATTATACCCTTGCCTGATTTTTTACTTTTCTTCTTATTATAGTTGTTATTTGAATTATTATCTTCACCGTTAACTATTATTTCAGTAGTATCTAAATTATTATTTTCATCCATTAGTCTCTTCTCCCCTTTTCTTATTTTGTTTATATACCCAATTTTATGTTATTTTTGTGAAAACAAAGTGTTTATTTTCTTATAATACTGTAGAAAAATGTTATAATCTCCTTTGAGGAGGATATTATATGAAAGTAAATTTTATTAAACACTCTTGCTACACTATAGAAACTGAAGATTATTTTCTTATCTTTGACTATATAGGAGAAAGCTTGAATATACCTTTAAATAAAAAAGTAATATTTTTTGTATCTCATAGACATGCAGATCACTTTTCTGATCAAATCTTTGACTTTGATGCTGACTACTATGTGCTAAGTGATGATATTGAAAATGTTAAGTCTGAAAAGGACAATGTTATATATATTTCTATGGACAAGGAGCTTAAACTATTTGACTTGGAAATTAAAACTCATGGCTCAACTGATGAGGGAGTGAGTTTTTATGTAAAGGCAAACGGAATTGGAATTATCCACTCCGGAGATTTAAACTACTGGATGTGGCCAAGATATTCCAAAGAAGAAGTTGAGGAAATGGACAGATGGTTTAAGGGAGAAGTAGACAAATTTAAATCAGAAGATGTATTTATAGTGATGATGCCTGTTGATCCAAGGTTAAATGAATACTACTCACTAACAGGCGAATACTTTTTAGATACTATTGATGCCAAGCACTTTTTTCCAATGCACATGTGGGAGGACTTTGCTATTTCTCAAAAATTTAAAGATGAATTTCAATCAAAATACCCTGATAAAATTATCCATGTAATTAGTAACAACAACGAAATATTTGAGACCTAACAGAAATCTTTGATTTCGTTTTAGGTCCAATGTCAGGTTTTCCCAAGGCTGAAAGGCTTAGTTGAAAACTGCAACTTCGTTAGCCAAATTAAAAATTTAGACTTCGTTGCATCTGACCTATCATCAATTTATAAAATAAATTGGATTAGGTCATGAACGGCAGATTTGGCTAGCGTAACTGTATAATGACTTTCTATAATTATTTAAAATAAATTGAATTAGATTTCTTGTCATAGATTTTATGCAAGAATTCTCCACGAGCATTAGCGAGTGGGTAGAATTTACTGCTAATTTACTTTGTAGATTTTATTTAGTTTAGTTAAAGTATTATTTAATATTTATTTTTGTTTTTCTCTAAAAATAATTTCAGTACACTTCTTGAGGGAGGGCTTTGAGACCTAACCCAATTTATGTAGTAAATTGTAGGTAGGTCCAATGTCAGGTTTTCCCAAGAGAACGAAGTTCGATTGGTTGAAAACTGCAACTTCGTTAGCCAAATTAAAATTTGGACTTCGTTGCATCTGACCTATCATCAATTTATAAAATAAATTGGATTAGGTCATGAACGGCAGACTTGGCTAACATAACTATACAATGAATCAGTATAAAATCTATGTGTTTAGACTAAAAAACAAAAAACGACCAAGTTGGGAGTTCTTGGTCGTCTGTTTCCGCTCATTATTTATGTAATGAAGGAAAATAAGATTGGTATAAAATTTTACTCAACTAATCTTAAGGGGGGTACCTTAGATTAATTAATAATGGGTGTAATATAAAATGCATTACCTTTAGTTAATTGATAGTCAATATCATTAACTGTTATTAGTATAATATACTATTCAGTAAATGTAAAGGATATTTTTAAAATAATTTCCACTATTTTTCTATGAATTAATCAAATGAGATTATAGCAATGTTACAGCAGTAAACTTTTTTAAAATTTTTTTAAAAAGTCTTATTTTCATTGTGCGTAAACTAAATTAAATACCTTATATATTATTTTAAGATAAAAAATACCTTGTACTAAATGTTTTACACTTAGTACAAGGTATTAAATATTTATTTTTTATTTATCCCAACACTCAATTTCATCTTCAAGTCCTTTTAAAGACTCAATATTTGAAACTTTAAATACAGGTTCTTTCCCTTCTTTTAGTTGTGAGAAGTAATCATAGTAGGTTTCCACTGCAATCTTCCCTAGGGCAAATAGGACAACTAAGTTAATTAGCGCCATTATTCCCATAAATACATCTCCCGTATTCCAAACTACTGAGAAATCACCAACACACCCTAAAAATACCATAACTAAAACTAATACTCTGTATACATTTATTGCCGACTTTCCAAATCCCAAGTGCGCAATATTATTTTCTCCATAGTAGTAGTTCCCTATTACTGACGAGAACGCAAACATAAATATACACACTGTTAAAAACATTTGAGCCCAGTTGCCAACTTCTGCTGAAAGGGCATTTTGAGTTATTGCAAGTCCTTCTAGTGATGGGTCTGCATATACTCCCTCTCCTGCAAGTATTATAATAAATGCTGTTGCTGAACAAACTAAAATTGTATCTAAATAAACGCCTAGCGCTTGAATAAGTCCTTGTTTTGCTGGATGAGATACGTCTGCTGTTGCTGATGCATTAGGTACAGCTCCCATTCCTGCTTCATTTGAAAATAATCCACGTCTTACTCCGTTTAGTATTGCTGCTCCAACTCCTCCACCTACTACTGCTTGAATTCCAAAAGCTGATTTAAATATGATTCCAAACATATGTGGAACAAGTGCTATGTTTTTTATTATTATAAATATTGCAAGTGCCATATATGCCACTGCCATAACAGGAACTAGTAGAGATGTTACATCTGCAATTCTTCTAACTCCACCAAATATAATAACTGCAACTATTGCTATAAGAACTACACCAACAATTCTTACATCTATGTTAAAAGATCCACTAAAAGCTGCTGCTATAGTATTGGCTTGCATTGCATTAAACATAAATCCGTACACTACTGCTACTATTACAGAAAATATAATTCCAAGCTTTGGAAGTCCAAGTGCCTTTGTCATATAGTATGCAGGTCCACCTTTAAATGTACCATCTTCATTTTTTTCTTTAAATATCTGTCCAAGGGTGTTCTCTACAAAAGATGATGCTCCACCTATTAGCGCTGTAATCCACATCCAAAATACAGCTCCAGGACCTCCAATTGCAATCGCTGCTGCAACTCCTACAATATTTCCAGTTCCTATGTGAGATGCCGCTGAAATTGTAAATGCCTTAAATGGAGATAGTCCTTTTTTTCCATCTGCTTGTTTTTCTGCAGGTTGAGTTATTAATTTTACTGCATGGCCAATATGTGTAAATTGTCCTCCTTTTAATTTTATTGTGTACCACAATCCCAACATTAAAAGTATTGGAATTAAGTAATATGTGTAGATAAAGTCGTTTAAAAAACTTGTTATTGCCTTAAAGGTTTCCATATTATCCTCCTATTATAAATATATTTAAATTTAAATAAATATATTTAAGTCCAAGGTCTTAGAAATTTCAGCCAAGACCTTTTTTCCCCTTATGCTATTTCCCGACTCATCGAGTCTGGGAGAATAAGTGCAAACTCCACACTTTCCCGGAATAATTCCAAGAATAGCTCCCCCTACTCCACTTTTTGACGGGAATCCAACTTCTATTAAGTACTTTCCGCTTTCTTCATACATTCCACAAGTTGCCATTAGTGCAAGTGTTGTCTTTACAACCTCTTTTTCTACTAACTGTACTTTGTTATCTAAAGACCTCCCTCCATTTGCAAGGACTGCTCCAATTGTTGAAAGTTGTCTTACATTTAACCCTATGGAACAACCTCTTACATATAAATCCAAAATTTCTTCTGCATTCCCTTCAATTATTCCTATACTCTTTAAGTAATAGGCTATTGAGCGATTTCTATCTGTAGTCCTCATTTCAGACTTATACACTTCTTCTAAAAAAGTAACTTCATCACCATTTGAAAGCTCACTTACTTTTTTCATAACTCTATTGAATTTATTAATTACATCACTTCCGCTTATTAGAGATGATGTAGTTATTGCACCTGCATTTAAAAATGGATTTACAACTTTTTCTTCAATTGGAATCAGGGAATTAAACTTATATTCTGTGGGTTCAGTTCCCACTTTAGAAAATACTTTTTCCGCTCCCACATCTTCTAATGCCATTATTAAATCTATAACTTTAGAAATACTCTGTATTGAAATTTTAAATTTATCATCACCTAGAGATACAGTCTCTCCCTCTGTAGTTGTAAGAGATACACCAAAATTATCTTGATCTACATTTGCAAGCTCAGGTATATAAGAAGCTACTTCACCTTCGCATTTTAAATTTTCACTGTTTTTTATAGCTAACTTTAATATTCTCTCTGTTTCTATTAAATCCATCATAATATGTCATCCACCAATTCTTTTAATTTAATTATTATTTCACTTTCTTCGCCATTTAACAAGTATTTATGCTCTATTAAATAGTCCATTCCAACACTTGTAATAGTATTGCCAATTCTTCCAACATTTATTTCAATTAACTTTGTTTTTTCAAGTTCACTTACTAAATTTCTAACTTCTACTTCTGATATTTTAAAATACATTTCACTAAATACTCTTTCTAGCGTTCTTCTACCGGGGCTTACATTTATTACTTTAAGCGCATATATTAAAAGTAGTATTAAATATTTTACAATTCCGTCCTCAAAGTTTTCCCTACTCTTCAAATATCCGGGAACTGAGCAAAAGTATATTTCCCTTTCAGTCATAACTTCTAAATAACTTAAGAGATTTTTTAGCTCTCTTACATTCCCTGGCCAGCGATAACTCTTTAAAAAAGTTTCAAATCCAAAACTAAATTTTCTACTTAAGTTATTTGCCACCATAAAGTTATTTAAAATATATGGTATGTCCTCAGGTCTTTCTCTTAAACTAGGTAAGTCCAATTCAAAGACGTTTAGCCTATACATTAAATCCCTTCGAAATTCTCCACTATCAACCATTTTATTTATATTTCTATTTGTAGCGGCAACTATTCTGGTGTTAATTTTTATTACCTTGTCGCCACCAACTCTCATAATACTTTGTTCTTCTAAAGCTCTTAGAAGTCTAGGTTGAAGTTCCATTGGCAAATCGCCTATTTCATCAAGAAAAAGCGTGCCTCCACTTGCCCTTTCAAATAACCCTATCTTTCCACCCTTTTTAGCTCCTGTAAAGGAACCTTCTTCATAGCCAAAGAGTTCCGACTCAAGGAGAGTCTTTGAAAGTGTGGAGCAGTTAATTGCAATGAAGGGTTCTTTTTTTCTATTAGATGCGTTGTGAATTGCACCTGCAAAAAGTTCTTTTCCCGTTCCCGTTTCTCCAAGTATTAGCACAGGATGGTCTGTAGCGGCAAACTTCTTCGCCTCGCTTATAGTCTTTTTCATTAAGTTGGACTTCCCGATTATGTCTTCAAAGGTATATTTTGAAAAGTATCCACTTTTTACAATTTTATTTGACTTGTTAAACATCTCTACAACGTCAAAATACTCCTTTACTAAAATAATTTTCCCATAGGAATTCCCCTCATAATCTATGTTGCCAACTGATATAAAGCACTCTATTCCATTGATATTTGTAAGTTCTTCTCTAACTTCAACTTTTCTAACTAAGGTCTTAAAAGCTTCTTCTTTATTAAATACTTCAAAGAAATTTTTATAAGCTATTTCTCTTTCACTTAGTCCGAAAATTTCAGAAAAGGGCTTATTTATAGTGCTTATGTCATAATCTTTATCAAGTATTAAAACTCCTGAATCCAAATCATTTAAAATATATTCTAACTGTACTTCAGAGATGAGTTTTCTCTCCATTGAGTAGTTTACACCGTACCAATATGTTGGAACTACACTCATCATCTTTAAAATTATCTCTCTGGATATTTTTTCATCAATATTTAACATGTAAATTATATCCAACGCATTTGAAATATCCAGTATTCTATGGCCTGTAACTATATCTTTTCCCACTATGTCTCCAAGAAAGTCAAATTTTTCAGGAGCTATGTGAAGTATGTAGTCGTATTTCTTCTTACTTACAACTTTTCCGGGAAAGTAAGGTTCCATTTGGATATCAGTTTTTCCAAGTTGGTATATAAGCGCCATAGTTTCATTTGCCATAAATTCGTTGTTATTTACCACCAGCACATCACTGTCACGTTCTATTTTATTTATCTCTCTTAAAACCTTTTTTGGAATTGTCCTCTTCATCATTAGCTGAGATACATTACACTGAATTTTATCTATAAGTAAATTTATAATTTCAGGGTCTGTGTAAAGTATTAAATCAGTCTCTACAATAGGTAGCACCGGTTCCATTTCCAAATTTCTATAGTCTACTTTTATATTGTCTTTAAAAATTGAAGTAACTTGATTTTTATAAAATTGAGATGAGTCTTCATCAATTGAAAGAATTGTTATCCTCTTCATAATCCCTCCTCTATATTAAAGTGAGTTCTCCAACTCAACTTAAATATAATGCAATAACTGTGCCAACTTTTTTATTATGCATAAAAGTTGCAATCGCTTAGTTTTTTCTCTTAAATTAACTTCTACTTTCTCCCTTAATGGGATTATTTAAATTATATCACATTATTAATCCCATTAAAGTTGTGCCATATAAAAAAATGCCTCCAAAATAGAAGGCATCTTTAATTTATTTTACTTTGCCCAACCCTCGGCACATTCTACTGCTCTATGCCATCTATTTAACTTTTCAATTCTCACTTCTTCAGCCATTTCAGGCTCAAATACTCTATCCACCTGAGAGTTCTTTTCTATTTCTTCAATATCTTTCCAATATCCAACAGCAAGTCCTGCCAAATACGCTGCACCTAGAGCAGTAGTTTCCACACATTTCGGCCTAATTACCACTGTATTTATTATGTCAGACTGAAATTTCATTAAGAAGTTATTTTCACTTGCCCCTCCATCTACTTTTAACTTTTTGAGTTTTAAGTTGGAGTCTTCTTCCATTGCACTTAGTACATCGTAGGACAAGTAGGCTATTGACTCAAGTGTCGCTCTTATAATGTGATATTTATTTACACCTCTTGTTATTCCAACTATCGCTCCCCTTGCATATTGATCCCAGTAAGGAGCACCCAGTCCTGTAAATGCCGGCACTACATAGCAGTCATTTGTATCTTCTACTTTTAATGCCATATATTCGGAGTCCTCTGCAGAATCTATTAATTTGAGTTCATCTCTCATCCACTGAATTGCCGAGCCGGCAACAAAAATCGAACCTTCAAGTGCATAGTTTACTTTCCCGTCTATGCCCCAAGCAATCGTAGTTACAAGCCCATTTTTACTAAATACAGGTTTTTCACCGGTATTCATTAATAAAAATGCACCTGTACCATAGGTATTTTTTGCCTCCGACTTTTCATAGCAACCCTGACCAAAGAGAGCCGCTTGTTGATCTCCTATAGCAGATGCAACGGGAACTTCTCCTCCCAAGTACTTTGATGAACTAACTGCATATACTTCACTTGAAGATACTACCTTTGGAAGTAAATTCTCTGGGATATCTAGAAGTTTTAATATGTCTTCATCCCACTTTAAAGTATTTATATTAAAGAGCATAGTTCTGGATGCATTAGAGTAGTCTGTTACATGAACTTTTCCATCTGTCAATTTCCATATTAGCCAAGTATCTATAGTTCCAAATAGAAGTTCGCCATTTTCTGCTTTCTGTCTTGCTCCTTCAACATTGTCAAGTATCCACTTTATCTTTGTAGCTGAAAAATAAGCATCTATTACAAGTCCGGTTTTTTCTCTTATAGTATCTACATAACCCTCTGCTTTTAATTGGTCGCAATACTCAGAGGTCCTTCTACACTGCCAAACTATTGCATTATAAATCGGATCTCCTGTTAATTTATCCCATATAATAGTAGTTTCTCTTTGATTGGCAACTCCTATTGCAGCTATATCATCGGCCACTGCATCTATTTTAGTCATGGCCTCTACTGCTGTACCTATTTGAGTTGACCAAATTTCATTGCCATCATGTTCTACCCATCCGGGTTTTGGAAAGTACTGAGTGAATTCTTTTTGTGCAACTGAAATAATATTGCCCTCTCTGTCAAACAAAATTGTTCTACTACTAGTTGTTCCGGCATCAAAAGCCATTATGTATTTTTTCAATTTATATACCTCACTTTAATATCTCTTACAATAAGTATATTATTACGGCAATAAAAAAGAAAGGCTTGATTAACAATAATCAAACCTCTCTATAAATACTATTAGTTAAATGCAGGAACTACTAAATTTAATCTTATCCTTTAAATAAATGTAAAACTTAAATTAATTAAAACTAATAATATTATCCTAAAAATGCATTGTATATACTTTTTATTGCTTTTTCGTAGTCTTTTTCACTTACGCCCACAATTATGTTTAATTCACTTGAACCTTGAATTATCATTCTAATATTTACACCCGCATCAGCCAAAGCTTTAAATAACTTCGCTGAAACTCCTATATGTTTTCTCATTCCTCTGCCTACCACAGTTATAAGGGCTATGCCAGATTCAATAGTTATCTTATCCGGATGGCAGAAAGTCTTTATTTCACCAATTAATGTATCTTGAATACCCGCTAAATATTTATCAGACACAATTAGAGAAATAGAATCTATAGAAGTTGGCATGTGCTCAAGCGTAATTCCATTTACCTCTAATACACTCATAAGTTTTCTGTGAAAACTTCTATCTGCATTCATCTGCACTTTTTCAATATTTATTACAGAGAAGTGTTTTTTTCCTGTAACTCCTGTTATTTCTCCACTTGGCACTTCATCAGCACTAGGTAATATTAAAGTGCCTTGGTCATCCGGTTTAAATGTATTTTTAATTTCTATTGGAATACCTGCAGCTGTAACCGGAATTATAGCCTCTTCATGTAGTACAGAAGCTCCCGCATAGGACAATTCCCTTAATTCTCTATAAGTAATTACCTTTATTTCCTTTGCATCTTTTACTATTCTTGGGTCAGCTGATAAAAACCCTGACACATCTGTCCAATTTTCATATAAATCCGTCTTTACGCCTCTTGAGATTATTGAGCCTGTCAAATCTCCTCCGCCTCTTGAAAATGTCTTTATATTTCCAGCTGAATTTTGTCCATAAAAGCCCGGTATTACTGCTGATTTATGTTCTTTTGCCATTTTACCTATGGCCTTATAAGAACGTTCTTCATCAAATTGACCCTCTTTGTCAAAAAATATTAAATCTTTTGCGTCAACAAAGTCATACTCTAAAAGTTCAGCTAAAATAATTGCGTTTAAATATTCTCCCCTACTGGCTATATAATCTTTGCTCTTTAAATTTACAAAGTCAGCTCTAATTTGGTCAAAGTGTTTTTCCAAGTCAATCTCAAGCCCACACCCCGTTGCAATTTCTCTATATTTATCAAATACTTTTTCCAGCGTATCTGAAAAAGTAATGTTGTGATTTGCTAAATCATAACTTAAATACAGTAAATCTGTAACTTTCGTGTCGTCACTATTGGACTTTCCCGGCGCAGATGCAACTACGTACCTTCTCTGCTCTTCATTTGACTTAATAATATCTCTTACTTTTAAGAAGTGTTTACTATTGGCAAGAGATGTCCCACCAAATTTTGAAACTATAACTTTCATTTTATCCCTCCAACATCTTTCCACTATTCTACACATCTTTAAGCACAAGGTCAATATTATAAATATAAAATTGCTATCTTAAAAAATCTAGTTTATTATATAGTAGTAGGATTGAATTAATAGAAGAAATATTTAGAGGTGATTTATTATGAGTAATCAAACGACTAAAAAATCCTTGTCTAATATAGTGTATGAAGATTTAAAGGCTAAAATTTTAAACAATAACTTACTTCCAGGCAATAAGCTTATTGAAATAGATATTGCAAAGGATTTAAATGTTTCAAGAACACCTGTTAGAGAAGCGCTTTCAAAGTTGTCAAAAGAAAATTTAGTGGAAAGCCATCCTAGGAAGTCCTATATAGTATCAAAATTTTCCTTAAAAGATGCTAGGGAACTTTACGACGTAAGAGCTGCATTAGAACCACTTGCAGTAAAAGAAATCTGTGAAGAGGGAATAACCAAACGCACTGAAGACTTAGAATTAATAGCACTGGAAATGCAGTCCAATCTTAAACAAAAAAATATTACTTCAATTAAGACAAATGTAATAGATTGGAACTTAAAACTTATTGAACTCACAAAAAATAAGTTTCTAAGAGAAATTATGTCACTTATAAATTCAAAACTGTATAGATTTACAAGTTTTATTGTAAATGATGAAGAAAATCTGTTTGAAATTTGTTCCTCAATAAAAATTATATTTGATAATATAAAAGCTCAAGACTGTGAAAAAGCTTATAATTCAAGCTTAAAATACGTCTCTAGTATCTATCCAATGCTGGAGAAAAAAAGTAACTATAAAATGTTTAAAAATTATTAATTTAAATTTTTAAATTAAATCTATTGACGAATCTAAAAAATATCTGTATAATTGGTTATTGTCAGTAGATTGCACCTTTAGCTCAGATGGTAGAGCAACTGACTCTTAATCAGTGGGCCCAGGGTTCGAGTCCCTGAAGGTGCACCATTTTTAAAACCGTTGGAACAAAACGTTCTAACGGTTTTTCTTTGTTTGAAATATTTTTTAATTATTAAAAACAAACACTTAGTAAACAAGTTTCTTATACATTTCCCTTTTTGTTTTTCCCAAGATATACTAAAATAAGGTTTGCAAAATTTATAAATGTAGCGATTGAAATTCCTATAAAAGTAAAAATTTGAATAATTTCAAAATATGTAGAAGTTCTTTTATTCTTTCTCAATTTTCTCATCCCCTTTTTTATCTAAAAGTATTCTTTTGTTATTACACCTATCTTCAACTAATAATACAAGCGTACAAAAACTAAATATTGCCGATTTAATTATTGCCCCTAGGGTCAAGATCTGCAATATTTTTTGAAATGTAGGCTTATTTTGACATTTTTTCATAATCAACCTCCCAGAAGTTTATTTGTCGTGTTTATACCCTCACCTAAGTATTTAAACCTATATTTTAGCAATTCCACTATTATTGTTTTATTTTAAATATCACTTTTTATTCTAAAAAAGCTATCATATTTAATAACATTGTCACAACCACTAAAATTATAGTACAAAATAAAAATGTACCAACTGTATCGTAAAATGCAGAAACATTTTCTTTAAGTGCTAATTTATAAAAATATTCAACTCCAAACATAATACTTAACAAAACATTGCCTCCATAATTTTATCTTATTTAAGATACAACAATATATTGCTATCTTAATTTTACTCTTAATAAAATATAAACATCCATTAGTATGATATAATATTTAAAGTTTAAAATTTATAATGTTTTAAGAAAGGAAATTTTAATAAATATGTTTAAAGATAAAAAAATGATTTTCATATACTCTACTACTGGTTTAACTTTAGTTACAATACTTTTACAAATTTTAGCTTATTTTAGCACAGCTTTTGTAAAAGTAAATGGACTTGTAACCACACTTCTACTGTTTATAATTGCACCAATTACTTTTTTTATAATAGCTTCTATGTTAAAAAAAGAACCTAAAGTTCAAATTAAATTGTGGAAAAAAATAGCTATATTATTAGTTTTTACTATAGTCTACTTTATAGTAGTTATAGTGCTAACTCATTTTGTAAACTCCTTTAATCCAACTACCACTAATCCAATAGTCAAGGGGATTCAAAATAACTCGGTTTTTATAAGAACTATTATAGTACTGGCTTGGTCTATGTTTGCAGAAGAAGCTGTAAAACTTTCACTTTTATTTGTAGTGCTAAAAGATTATAAATACAGCACGCAAAATAGAAGCAGATATTGGGTATCTTGGATTGTAGTTTCAATTTTATTCGGTTTACTACACCTTCAAACTTACAACTACAATATTATTCAGTGCTTAATTTTAATAGGCCTTCCTACAATGATGTTTGGTTATCTTTGGAAAAAGACTGCTAGTCCATATATGACTTGGGGTGCCCACTATCTTTTTGACGTATTGGCAATTTCCATAGCTAAATTTGCTACAGCACTAATATTTTTAAATATGTAATGTAAAAGTCCAAGGCAAATGCCAAGGACTTTTTTATTTATAAATATTTAAATCTACTATTTTTCTAAAAAATTTATTACCTTTAATTCCTATATTAAAAATAATATAATCTTCTAGCTTTCTATTATTACACAGGCTAATTATAAAGCTGTCCTATAATTTAAAAAACAAGCCTAATTATATAGGCTTGTAAGTAATTATTTTTATTTTGTATCATCTATAATCTTTTCACGAAGTTCTTCTGCTTTTTCATTCCACTCTTCTAATTTTTCTTCTTTTCTCTCTCTTTTTCTCT
Source organism: Anaerosphaera aminiphila DSM 21120 (assembly GCF_900129925.1). Taxonomy (GTDB): domain Bacteria; phylum Bacillota; class Clostridia; order Tissierellales; family Peptoniphilaceae; genus Anaerosphaera; species Anaerosphaera aminiphila. Next base: position 53,460 of record NZ_FQXI01000012.1, read on the forward strand.
CTTTTCTCATTTTAGACTTAGCTTCTCTTCTCAATTCAGTTTCTGTTTTTTTAGCTAATTCCATTTCTTCTAAAATAGAACCCTCAGTACAACGCATAATTTTTTCAGTTCCATAATTTGCAAAGAAAGAGTCCAGTTCAGAGTTATCTTCTTCTTTGGCAATTAAAATTAGTGCAATGTATTGGTCTTTTAATTCACTTGCCACTTGCTCTATAATTCCAGATTGCTCATCTAATTCGTTTTTATCTGAAACTTCTCCAAGTACCATTCCTATTCCTGTTCCCAGTAACATTCCAACAGGACCACCTAAAATCCCTACTAAGGCGCCCATTATCCCACCATCAATCCACAAATTATCATTTTCATCTACTGTCCAACCATCTTTAACTACTAATGATCCTCTAACATTTTTTACAAGTCCTGCCTGTAGTACTTCCGATATTCCCGAGCGATTTTTTAATTCTGACAACACTTCATAACTTGTCTTTTCATCTTTATAAACTACTACTAATACATTTTTACTAATCACAAATATCACTCCCGTTTAAAACACAACGTAGATAAACTTTATCTACATATATTTATTACCCAAGTTTATAGACAATAAGTGGCATTTGAAATATATATTTACTGTTAACAATCTATAGGAACTTTGAGACCTAACAGAAATCTTTGATTTCGTTGTAGGTCCAATGTCAGGTTTTCCCAAGAGAACAAAGTTCGATTGGATGAAAACTACGGCAGAGACCTAACATAACAATCTATAGGAACTTTAGTTCCGTTATAGATTTTATGTACGAATTTCCCAAGAGAACGTAGTTCGATTGGTTGAAATTTACTACCAATCTTTGATTTCATTGTAGGTCCAATATCAGGTTTTCCCAAGACTGAAAGGCTTGGTTGAAAATTGCAACTCCCTTAGCCAAATTTTATGCAAGAATTCTCCACGAGCGATAGCAGGTTAATAGAATTTACCGCGAGTTTTATTAGCTAAATTAAAATTTTGATAAAACTTCAAGCAGACTGTTGTTGCCAATCGCTAAAGCTCTTGGACAACAGGTTGCATGAGTTTTATTGACTAAATTAAAATTTTGATAAAACTTCAAAAAAGAGTAGAAATATTTCTATTTCCACTCTAAAAGTTTATTTCCTGATATCTATTTTTATTTTTCTTCTACAACAAATTTTTCAATATAGTCTTCATAGTTCATAGATACATCTCTATAAGTTCCGTCGTCAAAGAACTCAATTATTCTATTTGCAACTGAAGATACAAATTGGTGATCCAGAGATGTAAATAGTATATTTCCCTTAAAGCTCATAAGACCATTATTTACAGCTTCAATACTTTCAAGGTCCAAATGATTAGTAGGTTGGTCAAATGTCAGCATATTAACAGGGCTAATCATCATTTTAGAAAACATCATTCTAACCCTCTCTCCCCCTGAGAGCACATTTGCCTTTTTCAGTACTTCATCTCCTGAAAATAACATCTTACCCAAAAATCCCCTTAGGAAAATTTCTGATTGTTCTTCAGAGTACTGTCTCATCCAGTCTATTAAGTTATAGTCTATACCGTCAAAAAATTCTCCGTTGTCCTTTGGGAAATAGTCATGAGTTATAGTCTGACCCCACTTATATTCTCCGGTATAGTTGTCGTCTTTTCCGTTTATTATTTCAAAGAACTTTGTAATTGCAATTTCACTACCTATAAATCCAATTTTATCATCTTTGTTTACTCTAAAGGTCAAGTTGTCTATGATTTTTCCATTTTCAGAGTCCACTGTAAGTCCCTCTACATTTAAAATTTCATTTCCAACTTCTCTAGATAAATTAAATCCAACGAAAGGATATCTTCTGGAAGATGGTCTAATGTCATCTAATGTAATTTTATCCAGAAGTTTTTTTCTACTTGTCGCTTGTTTAGATTTAGATTTATTTGCAGAGAACCTTTGAACAAATTCTTGAAGTTCTTTAATTTTATCTTCTTTCTTTTTGTTTTGATCCTTTGCCATTCTCATAGCAAGTTGTGAAGACTCATACCAAAAGTCGTAGTTACCCACAAACATAGTTATCTTTCCGAAGTCTATATCCACCATGTGAGTACAAACTTCATTTAAAAAATATCTATCGTGAGAAACTATAATTACTATTCCCTCAAAGTCCGCTAAAAAATCCTGTAACCAGAGAATAGCTCTTAAATCAATACCGTTAGTAGGCTCATCTAGTAACAAAATGTCAGGATTTCCAAAGAGAGCTTGGGCTAGTAGCACCTTTACTTTATCTGACTCTATTAATTCACTCATCTTTTTATCGTGTAAACTTGTAGGTATTCCCAGTCCCTGTAATAGAGTAGAAGCCTCTGATTCAGCTTCATATCCTCCCTTTTCGGCAAATTCCGCCTCAAGTTCAGCCGCTTTCATTCCATCTTCATCGGAAAAGTCGGGTTTCATATATATTTCATCTTTTTCTTTCCCAATTTTATATAGCTCTTCATTTCCCATTATTACAGTATCTATTACTACTTCATCTTCAAATGCATAGTGATCCTGACTTAGTTTACTCATTCTTGAATTTTTATCTATTGATATATTTCCACCAGATGGATCTTTTTCTCCTGATAGTATTTTTAAAAATGTACTCTTTCCAGCTCCATTTGCACCTATTATCCCGTAACAATTTCCAGGATTAAATGTCAAGTTTACATCGTCAAATAATTTTTTATCCGGAAACAACACACTTAAATTATTTACATTAATCATTTTTTCACTCTCCAATTTCTTTGGTAATTATAGCATATTCAATATAAAAAAGGGTACAAATTATAATAGTATATTCCAATAATTTAAAAACAAAAACTAAATAAGAGGTGATATTGTGAAAAAGCTAGCACTGTTGTTTTCTTTTGTTATTCTGTTAGTAACTCCACTTCAAACTTTTGCATCCCAACAGGTCACTAAAGATTCCATTAACGAAAAAGAAGTTTTAAGATTAAAAGAGATGTTTGAAATTTCCGATGAGTATAAAAACTTTGATTTTTCCACATCTACAAACCCACAAGGTGCAAAATTTTATTCCTACACTTGGAGTAATAAAAATGATAGCCTATACATTAGTGTAGATAAAGATGGAAATATAATTTCATATTCCAACTACATAATGGATGAAACGGAACCTATACTCTTAAAAAACAAAGCTGATATTGAAAGTGTAATAAAAACTTTTGTTGACAATATAGATGAAAACATATTAAAAAATTATAAACTTGGACAGTACAACATCGATATTAGAAATGGATATGCCAGCTTTAACTACAATAGATATGTAAATGACATATTAGTTTTAAATGACTCAATTAGTGTATCTGTTGACTTGAGAAGCAAAAAAGTAAACGACTACAATAAATCTTACGCTTCTTCCATATTTAAAGACGGCAGCTTCCCCAAAAAATCTGATGCAATATCACCGGATAAGGCAAGAGAAGTTTTAAATAGTAAAGAACCCTTTGTGCTTTCTTATAAAGTAGTTGATGAATACACCAATCCAAAGACAATTGCTGTTTATTCTCAAATTTCAAATCACAAAGCTATTGATGCACTAAGCGGCAAATTAATTGAAGATGACATCTACAATATTCCATCCGGAAAATGGGGAATGGGTGGAGATATTTCTGTTATGGACGAGAAGACAGACTCTGCAACCTTAACCGATGTAGAAAAAGCAGAACTTGATACAGTTAAGGGCTTGGCAAGTACAGAAGATACAAAAAAGGAAGTTGAATCAAAGTTAAATATATCCGGCTCAACTTTTAAATCTATAGATTTAAGAAAGTACAATAACTCTATTTACTCATATGACTTGCTCTATTCAAGTGATGAGTCAAGTGAAACCAGAGTTGGCGTTGATGCTAAAACTCTTGAGATTTTAAATTACAATTCCTATAGTCCGTCGGATACACGTAAAAGTGTAGAACTACCTAGAGAAGAGGCAACTAAAATTGCAGAAGACTTAACTAAAAAACTAAGCAAGAAACTGGACTATTTAGATTTGAAAAATCCAATAATCAATTCTGACGAATACTCAACTTATGTTCAATTTCCAAGAATAGAAAATTCTTACCACGTTCTGGGAAACGGAGTAAATATTACAATTAACAACTCCACTAAAAAAGTTGAAAACTACTATGTTAACTTTTCAGACGTTAAATTTGAACCGATTTCAAAGGGAATTGGAGCTGAAAAAGCCCTTGACACAGCTATTAAATTTTCTGAGTTTAAAGAGTACTATGCCTATGTAAAAGACGAGCCAAAGTTGCTATTTACCTTTAAAGACAATATTGCACCTATAATTAGTGCAAGTGACGGAACTCTTTTAAACGAGCTGGGTACAAGCATTACAGAAGATTCTATAGCATATGAAAATATTGAAAAATCTAAATACAAAGATGAGATAAACTATCTTTTAACTTTAAATATTGGAGTGCCAAATGTTAAAGACTTAAATCAAAAAATAAAAGTAAGCGACTATATTTATTTGTTAAATTCTATTTCCGGACCAATGCCCTATGAAATAGAGACTATTAAATCTCTAATTCAATACAATCAATATGAGTTGTTAAAAGAAGAAGATATGGATAAGAATACTACAAATAAACTTGCCATTAGATGGGCACTGAATTTTGAGCGCTACTTTAAACTAAATGATGCCAAAGACGTATTTGACAAGTCTGTATTTTCAGACCAAGCCAGTATTGCAAAAGAAGACAGAGCTTATTTTTATCTGGCTTATTCTCTGTCAATTTATGATGGCAAAAGCGCAAGTCCCGACAGTGAAATAACTTACGAAGAAGCACTTCACATAATTTATAATATATTAAATTAAAACTTAAATTACGCCGACCTTTAATATTAGACTAATATCTAATAAATAGAAGGTCGGTTTTTTAATTGTAAAACTCCTGTATCTATAATATGATTACCTATACAAGACTTAAACACACAGAAAGGAGTGCAATTATGAACGTATATGAAAAATTAAAGCAGCTAAATATAAATATCCCTGCCCCTCCTCCAAAACTTGGAATCTATTCATCTGTTACTTTTTTTGGAGACAAACTACTATATCTATCAGGCTGTGGCCCCGATGTAAATAGTATTTCTCCATATCTTGGAAAAGTTGGTGCTGAGCTAACTATAGAAGAGGGATGTGAGTCTTCAAAACTTTGTGCGATTAATATGATCTCCAAACTTGATGAAGCTCTTGGTGACTTAAATAAAATTAAAAAATTTGTAAAACTAACTTGCTTTGTAGCCAGTGACACAGAATTTTTTAACCAACCTAAAATTGCAGATGGAGCATCCTCATTTTTAATAGATGTATTTGGAGAGGAAGTTGCACTAGCATCTCGTTCTGCAGTGGGAGTAAGTGTACTTCCGGGAAATATTCCCGTTGAAATAGAAGCTCTAATAGAATTAAAATAAACTAAACACCCTTTATATTTTTAAGGGTGTTTTTAAATTTACTTATTTAATTTAATTTTATATTTTAGCTACTTTTGTCCTTAGAACTGGAAATTCCCTTTCCCGTGTTAGGATTGTTAAAGCTATGAGTTAAGTCAAAGATAAATAGTGAAATTAATATTACACAAATACCTTTCTTTGCCTTCATTGGAATATAATTTTCCGCCTCATCTATAATTGGAGCTATAAAGTAAATAATTAAAAATCCTCCAACTGCAAAAAATAACAATCCCTCAAGACAAACTCTTCCATTTATGTTGAAAAACACATTGCTATAGTCCCACCAAGAAGCATTAAACAACTTTTCCAACATCCAAGAAGTGAAATATTCTAAAATTCCACAGAGCACAACTGCACTTGGAAATAACACAAGAGGTTTCTCCACAAAGGGTTTCAAGAGTATTAACATCAACAATGCGCCTGTTCCATATATTGGCAGCCAAGGTCCTAGCAGAGTTCCCCTGTTTACAAATTCTCCCGACTGCAATAGATGTAAAAAAACTTCCCATATCCATCCAATAAAAGAAACTGCAAAAAATATAAATATATATGAAACTACACTGTACTTTCTATCGTAGTCTAATTTTAACCAATCTCTTCTGTGCTTTTCTGCAATTGTACCAAGTTCTATTGGATAATTTTTTACAGTGTCTGATGGAGGATTCGTCAAGTACTTGTCATTTAAGTATTCACTATAAATAGTTTTATTTTCTATTGCCTCTTCACGTAAATGAAAGTAAAGTTCTGAATAAGTTGCACCTATTAACGGGTTTAAATATAAATATCTCACAACTCCAAATGTAAATATTGACAATATATGCCACAATACAAAAGACGCATCTAATTTAAAAGCATTCCACTTATTTCCCTTCATCATTTCACCTGATAATTTAAAAGCCTCACTTCTAGAAATTTCAGGGTTTTCTGCAAGTATGTAAGGTATCATTCTATATGAGTAGTACTTTATAAATCCACCTGCAACAGTTAAAAACCACAAAACATTACATACATATCTACAAAACATTATATATGCCACATTAAGCGTCTTATCTACTCTATATACAAATAAAATTCTGTCAATTTTCGTTTCACTATAACACTTGTTTTCAATTAAAAACCTACATTGCCCCACAATTAATATATTTTGCACAAACAGCCAAAATCCCAGCATTAGAAGTGTTGCAATTCCCATAATAGTACTATTTAAAAACTTGTTTTGAAATATACTTTGATTAATCGTATTTAAAAATCCAACTAAAAAAGACTTTGATGCTCCTGAGTTGTTAATTATAGTTGCAAAAACTCCCTCAGTTGCATTTTTTAAATTAAATTTAGTATCAATCTTTTCAATAACTTCTCCCTCTTCAGTAAAAATTGTCTCAACGCCTGCACTGTCTAAAATATTTAGTACACTATTTACTATTGAAGGTGTTTTTATTTTACTGGTCTCCTGCCTCAATTTAAAGTTAAACTTTGAAGAATTATATCCTCCTGCAATTGTTGCAACTACAAGACAAACTATAATAAATTGAATGTAATTTCTCTTTATAGTACTTTTTGCATTTCTCTTTAAATCTCTTCTGTTCCACTTCACATCAATTTACTCCTTTAAATTTTCTATGTCATATAATTCTATACTAAATAGCGTAGTCCTTGCAACTCTATATAAAGCTAAAATAATACGAAATTTAATTACTATACACTTTAATTTTAAAATTATAAATATAATTGTAGACAAGTTAAAAACATATAGCTTATACTTTTTATAAAGATTTTATAAGTATGGTTGACTATTCCAATTATCTGTTTTATTCTGGGATTATATTGTTTTTCAAAGAGAGGTGCAGTAAAAGATGAGTAAAGAAAATGTTAAATTAAACAAACTTGGTTTTGAAGAAGATCCAAGGTATGCACAGTGTAACAAAGAGGCAATTATAGGAATTTTACTAGGTGCTTTTAACTTTCTATGGTGGTACCTATGGGGTTTTGGACTTGGTGATAGAGACGTTGAAGAATACTCTTATATATTCGGCCTTCCAGATTGGTTCTTTATGAGTTGTGTTGTAGGAGCAATTGTAATATTTATTATAGTTCTTTTGGTAATTAAATTTGCACTTAAACACATGAGCTTGGAAGCTCTGTCAGAAGAAGAACTAGAAGCCTATAGGGAGGAGCAATCCAAATGAATAAACTTAATTTATGGGTTTTGCTACCTATAGCTATTTACTTTTGTCTTGTATTTTTTGTAGGAGTTATAGCTTCTAAAATGATTGCCAAGTCAAAGGCGAAAGATGCCTCAGGAAATGCTTTAAGTGACTATCTCACAGGTGGACGTGACTTAGGAGGATTTGTACTTGCGCTTACTTTAGTTTCTACTTACTTAAGTGCCGGAAGTTTTATAGGAGGACCGGGTGTTGCATTTACTGAAGGTTTTTCTTGGATATTTCTCGCCATGGCACAAATGCCCACCGGATACTTTGCATTTCTAATACTTGGTAAGAGATTTGCCATAGTATCTCGTAAAGTTCATGCCAACACAATTAACGACTTCTTAAGAGCAAGGTATCAAAGCGATGTGCTAGTACTACTTACCTCTATTGGAATTACAGCTTTTATGATAGCTGCAATTTCAGCACAGTGGATAGGCGCTGCTAGACTCCTTCAAGGTTCAATAGGACTGGACTATAGAACAGCTCTAGCTATATTTGCAATTATCGTCGTAGTATATACTACTCTAGGTGGATTTAGAGGAGTTGTCTACACAGATATACTTCAAGGAGCAGTTATGCTCACTGGAACATTTCTATTACTATATGGTGTTTTAAAGGCAACCGGTGGAATAGCGCCGGCTGTACAACAAATTAAAGAAATAAATCCCGCTCTTCTTACCCCATATGGCACCGGAGCAAATAATTTGACAAAAATTTATTTGTGTTCCTTCTGGATACTTGTAGGTTTTGCAATTGTGGGAATTCCAAATGTAGCTTCTCGTGCTATGGCCTATAAGGACACTAAAAGTTTAAATAAAGGCATAATATACGGCATGGCTATTTCACTAATACTGCTTATGGGAATGCACCTTGTTGGTGTAATGGGAATACCTGTACTTAAAAATTTAGGATTAACTCCTGAAAGTGGTGACCTTGTTATTCCACTACTTGCAACAGAGCTGTTTCCACAAGTGCTGACAGGAGTTGTAATATCAGGTCCTCTTGCTGCAATAATGGGTACAGTTGCTGCACAACTACTTGTTGCCAACGGCTCAATAGTAAATGACTTACTTAGCAATTACGTAATGAAAGATTTAAAGACAAATACTAAAAAAGCTAAAAAAGTAAGTTTATTTGTGTCTATAGTTATTGGAGTTGTAGTTTTCTTAATAGCACTTGACCCACCTGAGCTAATGGTTTGGTTAAACTTATTCTCAAGCGGTGGTGTAATTTGTACATTCATCTGGCCAATAGTACTTGGACTGTATTGGAAACGTGGCAACGCAAAAGGAGCTATAGCATCAGTTTTAACCGGAGTTGGAAGTTATATTGCATTTAATATAATGGGAATGCGCCCACTTGGAATGCACGCCGTTGTACTTCCGCTTATAATTTCATTTGTAGTTTACATTGTAGTTTCACTTGCTACACCTGCACCTTCTCTTGATATCATTAAAAATCTATGGGGTGTTTACAAAGAAGAAAAGGAAATTGCATAAAATCTATATAAGCTTTTAAAAAGGCATAGGTTAAATTTAACCTATGCCCTTTTTATTATTGTTTTATTTTTTTTTTGGATTTTTGGGAAACCAGCCCTTTCGAACTCGCTCTCGCTGTTCAAAAAGTTCTAATATACTCCAAAAACTTGAAAATCCAACTACACTTACTATTGCCGACCAAAAAATATCCTCTATATAAAGTCCAAGTGCCACACAAACAATCCCAACTAGGGCAAATACAGGCCAAATTTTAACTCCAAAGTAATACTCCGACTTTATTACTATTGGATGAAAAATTCCAATTATTCCAAAAGTTATAAGTCCAATAAGAACTCCCTTCAAGTCCATTCCCCCTATCATACTATTTATTTTATATCTATACCCTCTAAAATTTTTACAATATGTAGAGCTTCCTATTACTTCTCTATATTGTCCTCATCTTTTAAGAAAAATAATTCTCCAATTGACAAAATAGATACTAAATTTAATATTATTGAAAACATAGTCTTTATACAATATATTACGAAATAAGAGAAATTTATTTTCTTTTTCCTTAAATAAATATTTAATTGTCCCACTACTATTAATGAAATAACAAAAACACATATGCTGATTATTTCTATAATTTCTGTGTTTCCCATAGGTGTTTAAATACCTCTTAAAATAAATAGTATAGTTCTCTGTTTATTTATTATATCATTTACTACCTTAATTATTAAATATTAGATATTTATAACCATAGATAAATATTTTAATTGAAAGAGCAAAAAACAGACCTAAATAAAAAGATCTGTTTTATAATTTTAAGTTTTAATTGTCCTTTAAAAACTCTTCTATGTTTTCCAAAACTTTTTCACTTAATCTGTCAAAAGCTTGTTTTGTTCTACCTTAAGATGTCCCCATACAATTTACATGTGGATTATTTAAAAGCCTGTCATCTCCCAAAGCTCCCTCCGAATCGCAAAAAAATTCATTATCTCCACTTTCCAGCCACTTTTTTAAAGCACTTACATCGTGTGAGGGACCTATAGATGTGTTAAACATGATTTTCCCATTTCCAAATATTTTAAACTCTTCTTCATTTATTAAAATCACATTTTTATTAAGGCAAGTTATCATCACGTCTACTTTCGAAAGTAGTTCATTTAAAGGCAGGTATTTTATTCCCTTTTCTTCTTCCTCTGATTTTCTGGTTCTGCTAAAGTAATATAAATCTGCTCCCATTGCCATAAGTCCTCTTGAAATCATAGCACCGGTAGTTCCCAGTCCAACAACTCCGACTTTTAAATCTGTAAGCTCAAGAGGTAGTTCTTTCCACTGTTTATTGCCAAATCCGTGAAGGTATCTTATAAGTTCGCTTAGTACATATTCTACAACGCCTTCGTCTCCATAGTCTCTAATTCCCGTTACTGCTATGCCCTTTTTATTTGCTGTTAATATATCTACATTGGCACTTTCAGGTGAATATAAACTGCAACACATTCCAATATATTTAATATTTGAACTCTTTTCTAAAACTTCTCTTCCAATACTGCTGGTATAACTAAGTAAAACTCCATCAGCATCTCCAATTCTCTCTATTATTTCAGCATCATCTCTTGGCATGTCCTCATATAGTACAACTTCATCTGCATAGCTGTGCAGTTTTTCTTCTGCGGACTTTACCAAACTTATAGGCTCTATTGCAACGATTTTTTTAAACATATGCCCTCCTCTTAAAATACAACAGGTGAAACTATATTTCTAAGAACTGCAACTACACTCCACCCTGCAATTTTACTGGTCTTTGAATAAATATTTATATCCGTACTAACTTCTTCACCTTGAATTTCTATTTTAAATTCATCTCCCACAAAATCTTCCACTACATCTATGTTCATTTTAGTATTTTCAGGTCCGGCACTTGCCAGAGCTGTTGCCACTGCCACATTTACATGAGTTGGTAAGATTTTAATAGCTTCTTTTGTAGTACCGCTAAAAACTTCTTTTTTCCCTTTTACATTTAACAAGTCCTCTTCGTAAAGAGGTGTATTTTTTAGTGACTTCGCAGATTTTTGACTACCTATTGATGCAGTAATTGGACTCATTAAAGCAGCTGTGCGTAGCACGTCAAAACCCCCAACAGCTCCACTTGCTATATAAATTTTCTTTTCATTTTCTCTAGCTACACCCTTCATTTGCTCATAGAAATCACTATCTGCAAAAGCTCCTATTGAAAGCACTACAAAATTTGAACCACCTTTTAAAATTTTCTCACCATAGTTTTTTACGGACTCAACTGACGCAGCTTCAGCAGTGTAATCCGGATTTAAAGATAGTAGTTCTTCAATGCTACTACAAGCTTTGCAATTGTACTTTTTTGCAAAAGCTTCCGTTTTTTCAAAATTTCTTCCCAGTACACCCACAAGTTCGTATTCAGGTAAATATCTATCTAAAGCACCAGCAACTATTTCACTTAAATAACCGCAACCCACTAATGCCAATTTTAATTTTTTCATAAAACTCCTCCACTTTAATTTATATATTATAGTATATCATTAAAATTGTTTTTTATAGATACTAAATTTTAATTTAGTACTTTACTGATTTTGGAATATATTCTTAAAATAAATGTGCTATAATATTTAATAAATTAATATATTTAAAGGAGAATTTATATGTTTAGAGAAATGCGTCGTAAGAAACAAATCTTATCAATTGAGAAGATCATTGAAATATTAAATCGTAGAACATCTGGAGTTTTAGCAACTTCAGGAGATGATAATTACCCTTATGCAGTTCCACTTAGCTATGCTTATTGCAACAACAAAATTATTTTCCACTGCGCCAAAACAGGTCATAAAATAGATGCTATAAATAGAAATGAAAGAGTTTCTTTTTGTGTCATTGACAAAGACACTATAGTTCCGGAAGAATATACAACCTATTTTAAAAGTGTAATTGCCTTTGGAAGAGCACGTATTTTAAAAGATGAAAATGAAAAGAGAAAGTCACTTGAAATTTTAGCTAGAAAATATTCTCCCAACTATAGAGAAGGCTACCTTAAAGAAATTGAAGATACTCTTTTAAATGTATGTGTAGTAGAAATTGAAATTGAACACCTCAGTGGAAAAGAAGCTATTGAACTTGTAAATAGTTAAAACTAAAATAAAAACTTTTAAACTTAAGTCATTGTAAAGGAAATACAATCCCTAATATATTGCTAAGCTTTACTTAAACTATGTATAACCTTTTAGTTTATAGAATATTTGCCTTAAATTTAATGCTATACTTAAATTTAAATTAACTAAGAGGTGTATTATGAAAACAAAATTTGGAACAGTTGAATTTTTTGGTTTTTTAGGATTGGCAATTTGGGCACTTGTAGTACTACTTAGGCCACTACATATTTCCGACAATAGTATTTTTATGTTTTTTCTTGGCATTCTTCCCAACTTAGGTGCACCTTGGGGTCTTACTATGTTTTTAAAGTGGTTTGTTCAGTTTTTTAAGAAGAGCTATAGTTATAAAATCCACTTGGCTATATGCGCCCTTGTATTTATTTTAGTTTTAACTTCTGAAATAGTATTTGATATATTTTTTGGAAGTTCTTTTGACTGTGCGGACATGGTTGTTACCCTATTGGGACAACTAACTATATTTACAGTTCCCATAATTAAAAAATACCAATCTATTTTATAGTATTAGTTTATTAGTTTAATTTAAAATTTGTGTAACAGATAAATTGAGAATATAATTATTGCATACTTTAAAGTTTTATCTTTAAAATATATAAATTTTGTAAATATAAATATATTTAGAAAGGTGGAATTTAAAATGATTAAATACAAATCAAAACTACTAGCAGTCTTAACATTAATTACCTCACTACTCCTCACAAGTTGTTCAAATGAAAATGAGGTTAAAAACTACATAGCCAGTGTTGACACCACTTACTTAAATAGTCAGCTTGTTGATGAAACTGAAAACTTTAACAAGTACAACATTTATATGGTTGGAGAAACTCATGGTACAGTTGGAACTTTTATTACAGAATTTGAATTGGCTAAATACTTCAATCAATATCAAAATGTAAATGATCTATTAATAGAAACAGGATACTGTAGTGGAGCTCTATTGAACGAATACATACACACCGGAAATGAAAAACTTTTAAACATTGTAATGAAAAGCACAAAGGGAACTTTTGCATATTCTAATGAAAGTGCAAATTTTTATAAATCTCTCTATAAATTAAATAAAACTCTTCCCGAAAATAAGAAAATAAACCTACATGGAGTAGATGTGGAACATGTTTATAACGAGGCGGGATTATATTATCTATCAACTTTAATTCCCAGTGATACCAATATTCCCAAAGAAATTAGTACATATATAACGCAGCTTAATTCCACTTTAGACAGAGAAAAGGGAAAAGTATTTATTGAAAATTTAAATAAAAATATTAAAAAGTATAACACTCAATATAAAGAATTACTTGGTGAATCCTACCCTGAGTTTATGGCTTCACTAGATAATATAAATCAAGCCATAGATTTTTATAAAGATCATAATTTTGATATACGTGAACAGTACTTTACTAAAAATGTTCTTGAGAAATACGAAAGTATAAACAAAAAATGTCTTGCTATTTTTGGCGGGGAACATACTGTTCTGTCAGAATCAAATAATATAGGTATAGGAAAAGTTGGCAAAATCTTAGCTGAAAAATATGGAACTGACAGTGGTGGCGTAGCTTCAATATCACTGGAATATTATAGAAGCCACAATAGAAAATCTGAGGAAAGAGCCAAACACTTAAATAGCGCTTCAGGTATACCATTAGCTAAAAAAACTGAAAAAGATATTTCCCTCTTTAAACTAAATTTAAAAGACGAAGATAAAGCTATACAAACCCTTGCCAAAGGACAACAATATGCAATATTAATAAAAAATAGTCCTGCCACAACACCATATAGCGAAAAATAATAAAATAAATATAAAATTTTTTATTAACTTCGGAGGTAAAAATGCCAGATATTGAAAATTTAAATATATACCTAACTGATAAACATGCTGATTTTAAAATTATAAAACACAAAAACCCCATCCTCAGTCTGCAAGATGCAAAACAGTACTTTGATATAGATAAATCCGCTCCTGTACTAATCTTAGAAAGTGAAAGTAAACTTTTATCACTTATTACAACTTCAACAGAGAGAATTGATTTTAAAAAACTAAATATATATCTAAACTTATCTAAACTAAAATTTGCAGATAAAACTATTGTTGAAGAAAATACAGGTTATAAAATTGGTTCTATTCCACTAGTAGGATTAAACTTGCCCTGTATTTTTGATGAGCGACTATTAAAGTATGACTACATTTTTGGAGGTACTGGAAATGAGCTGTATACTTTAAAAATTAACCCTAAAGATGTAAAAAAACTTAACAATGTTATTTATACTATTAACGCTGATTATTAATATATTTTAACCACATCATCCTAATCTTTTATAAAACTAAAGTGATTCATAGTTTTTATTTTTAAATTCTAAATTAAAATGATATACTTGTTTAAATACAGATAATTTTAAGGAGGATGTTTAAAGTGGGCTATGAACAAGACTGGATAATGCGACAAGTTCATTCAATTGTTTCATTTATTATATATTTAATGATAGGGAAAAAACCAAATGAAGATATGCTACAAAACTTTGAAAAAACTACCTTTTCCTCAAACACCCTCTATTCAAATTTAAAAGATTTAATATCACAGGGAAAAATTGACGAAGCTGAAAATAAACTCTTTGACTCTATTGACACTGATTTAAGTGACAAAAATGCTTTTTATGCAGGAATTTTATTTTACTCTGAAATAAATAACTTAAGCAATGAAAAGCTAAGAGAATATAATTTCCCAAGAGAAGAAATACTAAGGGGATTAAAAGAAATTTGTTCAATATATGGATTTGAATTAGGCGCTCTTGATATAGATAATTATAATAAATAGTTTTTATAGGAGGTAAAATATGGAAAATAAAAGTACTTCAAGTAAACTCGTAGATATTTCAACTTTGTTATTTAGTATAATTTCAGTTATATCTTTTAGTTTAGAATTAATATTTCACAGAGGTAGAATCTTTTTAGAGATAGGTTGGATTACATTTGCAATATTCCAACTAATACTTAATGCTTCTATTTATTTTAATACCAAAAAGCGCCTTGCACTGACAATTACTTGGATATTTATTCTTTTGTTGGAGTTGTTCTTTTTAATTTGGAGGTAACTTAATGAATAAATATTTAACTGCCTTTCTTGTTTATAGTGTATTGTCTGCAATACTTTTAATTATTATAGACTTTGCTAATCAATATTTTGGAATTAATCCTAACCACTTTGTTCGCTTTGTTGAGCTATTAATTTCAATGTCTGCTATTAATTTAGTTATTATTTTTATTAAAAAATATAGTTCAAAAAATGTCTAGCTTAATTTATAGTACATTCTATATTCTGGTAAACTTATTAATTATTTAAGGGGAAAACATGAGAAAAAGCATGTCAAATTTTTATTTATAATTCAAATAATTTTTATTGTAATATTTACAGTAGATATTATAGCTACATATTTTTTAAATTCTACATATGTTTTTGCCATGGCTTCTTTAGAAAGTGATGCCACTGTATTTAATGGGATAGGATATAGTTTCCTACCGGCCTGAAACTAATTTAAATACAACAATTCCCCCTCCAACTCTACATTTTAATTACTTAGCTCTCATAGCAATATTTCTTTTAGACATTATATTAATCATAGTAAGTGTGCTTAAAAAATATAAAACAAAAACTCCTTAGTTAATTCACATTTTACTAGGGAGTTAAATTATTTACTTATTATATAACTTCATAAATTCACTACAACTAATTAAAAATAAAAACATAGAGATTGCCCCTACAAGTAAACTTAGTGGCATATTAAAATATTGGAATATATTCATAGTCCCGGAGTGAAAGGCAATAAACCACCCCATAGCAGTCAAAATTAAAACTTTGCTCTCTTTTTTCTTATGTAGAGAATACAAACTATGGATAAATATTCCCAATCCTATAATTATTCTACCTAGATCCATGCTTAACACCTCTTTTATTTACACAAATCCATACTTCTTAAATGAATATTATCACTTTAAATTATTTATGTCAAAATTTTTTAGGTTAAGTAATATTTATAGATTTATGTGTTTTATTTGTTATAATTTCCTCTTTAATTACTTCTCTAATAATATCTTTTATTGTACTTTTAAAAGGTTCTTCTTTTATAAGGTTGTTTACAGCAGATTTTACTTTGAACCATATAATTAAAAGGTTTATTAGAAAAGCAAACACACAATATAATTCTCATAATTTAATGCTCCTATAAGGCTATTTTAAACTATATTATAATATAGTATTAACTATTTGTAATTTCAATACATCTCTTCTCTCAATTGCTTTTTCCCAATGCCTTATATATACTCTATGTATTACTTACAGTACATAGAAAAGGAGAATTTATTATGAAAAAGAAATTTATAAGCCTGTCTCTTATATTAATGATGTTAATTTCACTAGTTCCCAACACCTCAAAAGCTACACAGCCAATTAAAATTATAATTGACGGCAAAGAAATCAGCTCTGATGTAGAAGCTTATATTAAAAATGGAACTACAATGGTTCCTATTAGAGCTATTGGCGAAACTCTTGGAGCTACAGTTTCTTTTAAGAGAGAAGCCGGCGCCCATTCTGATGAAGAAGACCATATAACTCTTGAATTTCCTGATGGGAGACTTATAGATATATCTGCTTTCGGAATATTTTCAGATGGTATCAATTTCAGCCGAGATTTTGACTATAACTACAATATTAAAAACAACAGGACTTTTGTACCCTTGAGAGCTATTGGATATGCACTTCACATGAATGTAAACTGGGATTCCACTAACAACACAGTCAAACTATCTACAAAAGAAAATCCTACCACACTTCCAATATACTTTACCACTAGCAAACACGATATGTTGCCTCACAGAATGCCAGATGGGAGTCAATATTTAGAAGAATACTTTATCAAGGCTAAAGATTTTGTACTTGTGTATTCAAATAATCACTATATATTAAAAGACAAGGATATGACTTTAGGAGAATACTTTAAATATACACATTCCAATTCTAATTCTTACAATAAAGAAGAGTCAGAATCTAATTTATATCACAATAATTTGTTTTATATTGACAGAGAAGGCACAAAAATCATAGGTTATACAGGTGGTTAATTAGCTCTTTTAATCAAAGAAGTTTTAATTTTAAATAACTAATTATAAAACACTAAAAAAGGTAGATACTTAAAAAAGTACCTACCTTTATATTTTTAAAATTAATCAAGAAGTTTTGAAACTACTCCTGATGCAACTGTTCTTCCGCCTTCTCTTATAGCAAATCTTA
>NZ_FQXI01000013.1 GCF_900129925.1 Anaerosphaera aminiphila DSM 21120
ATATGGTAAAGGATTTTTGGGATACGTGCATTCTTTTTTTGCAAAAAAATAAATGTTGGAGTACTCACCCCAACATTTATTATAGAACCTTTTTTTACTTCGTAATATTAAGGATAAATATAAAAAATCAGAGTAGAAGTTCTCTACTCTGATTTTTTATATTTGAATTTTTTTAATTAATTATTGTTCCACTTCCCGTATAGTTGTCATAGTGGTCAATTTCTTTACTTTCTTTATCTATCTTTTCTATAGATACTCCACCCAATGTGTTTCCAGATTTATAGCCACTTATTCTAATTATGTCATATATATCAAAGCCTTTTTCAGCATCGAAATAATATTCTTCGCCTTTTCTTAAAGCACCTGTTCCATCATTTAGCACTTTTATTCTATAAGTTTTTGTAGTGCTGTTAAACACTCCATCTACTGTTATATGAGTTATTTGAGCCACAGTATCAAACTGGTTATTTTCATTAATGATTTTTATTTTTAATATCTTGCTACCATCAAGTTCAAGTTCAACATACTTATTTCTTAAATATCCTGAATCAATGCTATTTATTCTAAGTCCATCTTCTTCGTATACAGACGTATTTCTAGTCAAATAATAAGTTGTTCTGTTGCCATTTGAACTTTCAAGTGTAACACTTCCAGTTTCATTATTTGAATTAGTACTAGAATATACATCTATATTTGTAATTCTACCAATATTTAATTTTTCATCACTTGAACCAGTTCTAGTAACTATTTTAAAGTTTGTAGTAAGTGTTACTTTTTCTCCAACTTTAAGGTTATTAAATAATTCACTGTTGTTATTATTTATATAGTTACCGTAGAAAGTATAAGTTTTTCCATTGTCCAATTTAAGTTTTATAGTTTCTCTTCTATCAGAAGAACTTGAAGAGTCTGAAATTGAAGTAGTACTCTTGCTAGTTATTTCTCCTGTAACTGAACCACTCTTTGGATAAGACATAACTTCTATAACTTTTCCAGAAGAGTCAGTTTTAAATTCAACTAGTGAATCTAATTTTAAATCACCTGATTTTACTTCTTTTCCAAGTTCATAAATTTTTGCATTTGTAGCAAGTTCAAAGTTGCTATTGTCTGTAGTTTTAATATCGTCTGATTTTACGTCAATATTGTCCTTATTTGTAGTGTACTTAACTGTTATTCCATTTGAATTAGTTGCAGTAATATAGCCAATTAAGTCTTTAGAGCTGTTAGTAACTTCTATAGTTTTTGCCACACCTGCAACAGTTGTGTCACTACTTTCTGAATAAGTTACTTTAACTTCTTGTCCGGCTTTTATATCGCTAAACGCTGCAGTTTTGTCATTCATTTTATAAGTAGTACTTGAGTTCACTCTAAATTGTGATCTCTTTGCATCTTTTTCAATGATAATGGCATCTAAGTTATTTAAGCTTGTAGATAAAACTACTGTACCTGTTGCCTCTTTAGTTTCAGAGCTTACGGCACCGGTTTTTGTCTTATAGTCATAAGATAACTTTGTAATTTTAGCCATTTCAGATCTTCTAATGTACCTATCTCCATCAAAGTTTCCCTCTGATCCAGTAGCTGAGAAAATTCCCGCCTCAACTAGTGACGCCAAATATCCCTTAGTAGAAGCCGGTATTTTGTCAATGTCTTTGTGTTTTAAAACTGAATCATTTCCACTTGAAGATAAGTTTAATCCTCTACCAAAATATACAGCAACTGTGTTTCTATTTGGATATACCATACTATCTGAATCTATAAAGCCTTTACTTTTAGCTTCTTTAAGAGTTTCTTCAGTTATGATATTTTTGTCAACAGCAAGAGATACTGCTTCTTTTGCCCATGAGCTAACTCCATATTTATCACATATTGAACCGTATTTATCAACTGCTTTAGTTAAATCGTCTTTTGATGGATTTATTATTCCCTTTAACAGTTGAAGAGTTTCTTCTAAGCTTACAGGTTTAGTTGGTTGAAAGTCTCCGCCTGGATATCCTTCAATTATGCCCTTGTCACTCATTTCGTCTATATAATCATAGGCCCAACTATATCCACCGCTTTTTTTAACGTCATTAAATTCCTTTGCTGAAACTACACTTGGAACTAACATGATGGCACAAAGGCCAACAGATAATATCCTTGTAATTTTTTTATTATTCATTTTTCAAACCTCCCATTCAATAATAAATAACTACAATTATTATATCACACAAAACCTTTAGTAATATTACAAATATATTGCATTTATTAAACCTTTTCCTCATATTAACTTTCTAATAACCTTGTTTATTCCCTATGTTTTACTGTATAATACTATTATATAAAAATATGAACGGGAGGAGTTCTATGAGATACTTACCTGTAAGCTTCGACACTAGAAATAAAAATGTATTAGTTTTAGGCGGTGGACTTTTAAGTCTTTCAAAAATTAAAGTTCTTTTAAAAACTGAGTTTAATATATATGTAATCTCTGATACCTTTGTAGATGAAATATACGAACTGGAAAAAGAATATGCAGACAAATTATTTTTAAAGGAAGAAAGTTTAGATGGCAACTTTATATTTTTTGCATATGACTATGTGCTCATTGCAACTAATGACTTTGTATTAAATAATGCCTTGGAAAAACGTGCTCAAAAATCTAATATCTTATATGAAAGATGCGATGTATTTTCTAATTCAACTATGCTTATGAATAGAATATTGGAAAAAGGTGGACTTGCAATTGGAATTACTACAGATAAATTAAATCCAACTATTTCAGATATTATCTATGAGGACATAGAAAAGTTATTTGAAACTTATGATGAAGAAAAAATTAAAATTTTAAATAGGATAAGGGCTGAATTAGTGAGAAAAAATTCTCCTGATATTGACAATATTATTAGAGAGTTATATGCCACTGAAAAAATTAACTTAAATACTTATTTAAACAATTTAAAAGTTATAAACTCTAGCATAACTTCAACCAGTGATACAGTTGAAGATAAAAGTAGTGATGACAAAAACAACTTGGATAATAAAACAGATTCTGATAAAATTTAATTATTATATTAACTCCCAACAATATTGTTGGGCGTTTTTCTTGAAAAATATTTTAAAATTGGTGGTTCTATGTTAAAAATCGAAAATTTAATTAAAAATTATGGAGATAAAAACGTACTTAAAGACATTAACTTAAATATAGAGTCCGGAGATATATTCGGATTTATAGGAAAAAATGGTGCAGGTAAGACTACTACTATTAAATGTGCTGTAGGCTTAATAGACTTTGACAGCGGAAATATAGAAATAAATAGTTTAAATATAAAAGCTCACCCCTTAGAGTGCAAAGAAGTTACCGCTTATATTCCCGATAATCCTGACCTATATGAATTTATGACGGGGACTGAATACTTAAACTTCATTGCCGATGTATTTGATATTGAATTATTTGAACGTACAGAAAAAATTAACGAGTATTCAGAAATATTTGACTTAAAAGACGATTTAAGTTCATTAATTTCCACATACTCTCATGGAATGAAACAAAAACTTGCAATTATAAGTGCCCTAATTCACAATCCCAAACTTTTAATTTTAGATGAGCCCTTTGTTGGTCTTGACCCAACAGCAACTCACTTTCTAAAAGAACAGTTTAAAGAAATGTGTAATAGAGGCTGTGCAATTTTTTTCTCAACTCACGTATTGGAAGTGGCTCAAAACCTATGTAATAAAATAGCAATTATAAAAGATGGTGTTATTGTAGAACAGGGAAATACCAAAGAAATCGCGGAAAATTCTTCTCTGGAAAACATTTTTATGGAGTTAATGAAAGATGAGAATTGATAAATTAAAACTACTACTTAGTATTGAGATAAAAAAATATGCAAATTCCAATAAATCTAAAAACTCCTTTGCAAGTGTTGCAATGTTATTTGTGGGAATCTTTGTCTTTATATATTCAATTGCAGGAACAGTTTTTTTATACAACTATGACAAGAATTTAATACCCGGTGTATTCGGACTAATAAGTGTAGTTATCATTGTGTTTTCTGTTGCTACTACAGGATATTTAAGTTTGTTTAGTGAAAAAGAATATAATATATTATTTCCACTTCCACTTAAAGATTCAGAAGTAATAACCAGTAAATTAATTGGTCTATATATTTCAAGTTTGTTTTATATTCTTGTGATACTTTCATTTCCCATATGCTATATGGCAATAAAGAGTGAAACACCTGCCTTTATACTAATTGCTATAATTATGCTGCTGGTTTTTCCTGCAATTCCAATTGTAGTTTCTCTACTGGTTACAATGTTTCTGTCAAAGCACTTTACTTTTAAATATAAAAAACAACTTGGCTCCATACTGGGAATTGTATTAGTTGTGATATTTTATTTGTTAATATACGTATTTCAAAAATTATTTTACAACAACTTAGAAAGTGTAGTACTAAATATTAAATCAATATTTGAAGTTATATACTTTCCAATTATTTTCTTTGAAAAGGCAATTTTAACAAATAATATTTTAAATGCACTACTCTTTATTATAATTTCCGGATTTATAGTAATAGCAGCATTCATATATATAGAAAAAAATTACTTCACACTTTACAATAGAGCTAACACTAAGTCCAATAATAAAAATAAAGTTAAGGAAACCTTTAAAAAGCATTCACTGCAAAGCGCCCTTCAAAAAAAAGAGTTGAAACTGTTTTTTTCCAATAGTACTTATATTTCCAACACAATTGCAATTCCAATTACAATGATAGTTATTGTAATTTTTTCATCCTTTTTAGGTGATGAAAGTTTAAATAATCTCTCCGGCATTACAAATTTAACTGAAACTATAAACTCCTATACTTTAATACTTCTGTGTATGTTTTCAGTTATGGCTCAAACGGCCTATTGCTCAATGTCTATTGAAGGAAATAATATTTGGATTCCCCTTAGCTTGCCAATAAAAAAAGAACAAATATTTTTATCTAAGGTAAGAGTTGGAGTAAGTATAATGTCAGTTCCTCTAATTATTGGAGCAATTGTTTTAACTCTTCACTTTAAACAGGGTTTTATACCACTTATAATAAATATAGCAGTTCCCATAAACTATTCTATATTTTCTAACCTTGTAGGACTTTTATATGATTTAAAAACTGTAAACTACAATTGGACCAACTCAAATGAAGTTGTGAAGCAGAGGTTTTCTATGATTGTCGTAATGCTGGTTTTAATTATTCCCCTTTTAATAATCTTTGTTATTAAATCAAAGCTGCTACTAGATAATGTTCAACTGGGAATAATTACATTTGTAAGTATTTCAATTATTAACTTTATTTTATGGAAATTAATATTAAAAAAAGACCTGTATATGTAATTAGAAAATGCTAACAAAAAAGGTAGATGTACAAAACATCTACCTTTTCAAATTAAATATCTATATTATTCATGACCTAAAACCAACATAATCAAATCTTTTGCCTTAGTATAAGAGTTCTCCTCCACTAAAACTTCTGTGCTGCTCATTGCAGATCCTGTAAGTAATCTCATATAGTTTCCCGCATCATAATTTCTTAATAAATAGGGAATATTGTTTTCTTCCAGTGTTCCAACTACCATTGAAAGTTCAAAATTAGAACTTACAACAGTTAGAGTAACTATATTTACATCATCCATGAAATCACCTAATAATTGTAAGGTCTTTTGGATAGCTATTTAAAACTTCACAGCCATCTTCTGTTATTAAAACTAAATCTTCAATTCTAACTCCTGCAACCCCCGGAATATAAATTCCCGGCTCTACAGAAAAAATATTCCCCGGCTGTAAAACATTTTTATTAATTGAGGAAACATCTCCAATTTCATGAGTTTCCATTCCTATTGAATGCCCTGTTCTATGAGTGAAGTATTTTCCGTATCCTGCTTTTTCTATTACATCTCTAGCCGCTTTATCTACGTCACAAAATCTTGCTCCGGGCTTTGCTGCAGCTATTCCCGCTAAATTTGCCGCAAGAACTGTCTCATAAACTTTTTTTGCCTCTTCACTTACTTCTCTATAAAAAAATGTTCTAGTCATATCTGAACAGTAGTCATTTAAAATACATCCCATGTCAACTACAATACTTTCTCCAACTTTTTTCTTGGAATTGTCTATTACATGGTGTGGATCTGCTGCATTATCGCCATATCCTATGATAGGATCAAAACTAAATTCATAGGCACCCAGTGAATTATACACTTCCATTAAATAAGTACTCATTTCTTTTTCAGTTAAGTCCTCAGATAGCTTCTCTTGCATTTTCCCCATTGCACTGTCATTTAACTTTGAAGCTTCTTCCATTTTCTTTATTTCTTCCGAATCTTTTCTAGATCTAAAATCATCTACAAGGTAGGAAGCTTCTATAAATTTTATACTTGATCTAGCATTCATAAGGGGAATTAAGAATCTTGCTCTTAAATTTTTATCTACTCCAATTATTTCACTGTCTTTTATAGCACTTGATAAAATTTTCATTTGATCATCTGTATCATCTAACCAAATTATTTCAACTCCTTCTATTTCATCAATTGGAAATAACTTATTTATAAATAGTTTTAATTCTCCGGAGTTTTCAATAGATAGGATAAGTAATCTCTCACCCGGTTCTATTTTTCTACCTATTAAGTAAAAAATAGAATACGGATCGCTAACTAACACTTGTCCTATATTCTCTTCTTTCATCTTTGAGCATACTTTTTTTATTCTTTCCTTCATATAAATCACCTCTTTATTATTATAAATAATATCACTTATACTATTTTATTCAAGTAATGCAGTTTTTAATTACTATATTTATTTAAATATTTTTCTTGTATTTTAAACTAAAAACACTTTAAGATTCTGCCATAAAAAATAAAGCTACTTAGTTTAAGCAGCTTTATCTTATTGCATTTAGTAAATTTTCATCTGGCATATCTCTATATACGTCTATTCTCTTAAGTTCAAAAAGCGACTGAGGAAGCCCTTTTATAACTGTATTTGTTCCTTCATTTATAGTAACTGTGGACTTCACCCCTAACAGTCCCAGTAAAATTTCCGAGTGTTCACTATAATAACCTGTAGGGTAGCTAAAAGAATGGATATTTTTGTTAGTTATATTTTTTATTATACTATCTTCCTCATAAAAATCCTTATTAAAGGCTTTTATATAATCCACTTCACTTTCATTTTCAAATTGCTTTACACTACTTCTAACTGGAGTGCTCTTTTCAAATTTTTCCGATTGGTGCATATCATAGCTATGACTTTGTATATCTATTAGACCACTATTATACATTTCAGCGGCCTCACTAGTGCCAAAATGCGGAATAATCTTCTCCTTAGTGTCTTTATAAGTGTCCTTTCCCAAACTTGAACCTATGATATAAATCGTAGCTTTCATGTCCAGCTCCTTTAATATAGGATAGGCTATTTTATAATTTGAGTAGTATCCATCATCGAAGGTAATTAAGATTGGATTTTCAGGAAGTTCTGTTCCCTTCTCTGT
The DNA here is from genome assembly GCF_900129925.1 of Anaerosphaera aminiphila DSM 21120. Lineage (GTDB taxonomy): Bacteria > Bacillota > Clostridia > Tissierellales > Peptoniphilaceae > Anaerosphaera > Anaerosphaera aminiphila. The sequence continues at coordinate 7,503 of NZ_FQXI01000013.1, forward strand.
GTAATTATACAAGTCACTAAAGGATATTGTATTATACCCACTTTTTTTAATAAGTTCCATTTGTCTTTTAAACTGTTCACTTGAAATTGAGTACTCTCCATCATCAATACTGTGAAGTAAAATAATCGGAATGCTATCTGTGTAAGTAGAATCATCAAATTTTAATTCATAGTTTTTAAAATTTAATATAAATTCATCTATATTACTACTATCTACATGATTTCCAAAATCTTCCGGCATATATACACTTTCATCACCGTAAATTTTTGCCAACATCATATCTCCCACGCTATTTCTAAAGTGCGTACTGTCATAAAAATATCTGGATTCAGTACTTATAGTGGATTTAGAAAAATCCCAAAAGTCAGTAATTTCTCCTAAATCTCTATAAAAAGTTTCAAGTTCATCTATATTGTAATTGTCAAAGTCCTCCCAGTAAATTGGAAACACTATTACCTGTAAATTTATATTTTTCTCATCACACAATTTTTTTATATCACTCATACAATTTTTAAATGAATCTAGCTCAACTAATTTTTTTTCTTCTCTTGGATAATTTTTAAACACGCTATAAGTTTCTCTATTTAAATAGTCTTCCAAATTTCCAATATTTTCTACATCTCTTGTACTCTTGTCATAAACTCCGGTTTCAGGAATAAATACATCAAAGTCCTTCTGGAAAAAGGAATCTTCCCTTGCATCTTTAATTTTCGCAAGTGAATATTGCGGATTGGCAAATAAAAAAGTCTTATAGAAATCAAACAAGTTTTTTTCTGCAACTTTCCCATGCATTCTCTGATTTATTTCATCGTCTCCAATATCAAAAAACATAGCTGTGTTGTAGTTAATTCCCAAGACTATGTTTTCCACTTCTGTATTTTCGCTTAAATACTTAACTGTATTATAAGAGTCCATTAAATCAGACCCATAGTAAAAAGAATTGTAGTACTTGTCACCTGTATATTTATTAATAGTGTCCACTTTTATAGAACCACAACCTGAAGACCCAACTATATATGAATTAAATTCACCTTTGTGCTTATTAATATATCCTATTTTTGCAGTTCTGGGATTTTGAGTAAAATTATAGGAATCCCACTTATAAATCTTATCTCCAAATAGCCCAAAGGGGTCCACTAAAACATTTAAGAGCAGAATGGCGGCAAAAATAATTAGTACTACTGATATAAACATTGTAAAAAATTTCTTAGTACTCATACGTCCTCCCACTAATATTGTCTATAGATAAATTCTGTAGACACATAACCCTCTGCATATATAACTCCAAATACTATTAAAAGTACAAATATTGTAATCACCAATAATTGTATAAAAGTATTTGCACTGTCAAACTTCTTATATAAATTAACTTTCTTTTCAAAGCACAAGTCCACTACAAAAACGATAAGTATACATAAGATAAGTGCTGCAATTCCATTAAAGGTATATCCCATGTCATAAAGCGTTGCCAACTTCACATCCGCAAAACTAAACTGAGTAAATGTCCTCTTTAACATTGCAAATGCAGTTTTAGCACTATCTGCCCTACTAAAATACCTTCCCAATGTAACCAACACATTGGCTCTTAAAATTTGAAACAACATAAACCAATTTGTATAATCTGTAATGTGCAACTTTTTCTTTATCTTTTTAAAGTATGATTCAAAATACAAGCTAAGAGAAATTATAGTTCCATTCCACAGACCATAAAACACATAATTGCTACCTGCCCCATGCCATATTCCAACTATAAAATATAAAATATATGTGGAGATACATACAGATATTAACTTCCCCGTCTTATTTCCAAGTGCCTTTCTCGCCTTTTTATTAATAAAAGCCAGTGGTTTTGAAAGGTTTAGTGAATAAAACACATAGTCCTTCATCCAAGCACTTAGTGTTATATGCCAACGCCTCCAAAAATCTGAAACCGATCTTGCAAAAAAAGGCCTTCTAAAGTTTACGTCCAGTTCAATTCCAAGTATCTGTGAAATTCCCCTTACAATGTCAATTCCACCTGAAAAGTCAGTATATATTTGAATACTGTAGGCAAAAACCGCTAAAAAAATAACAGCACCATAGTAGCCCTCATAATTTGCAAATACAGCATTTACAAATGTGGCTATTCTATCTGCAATAAATATTTTTTTAAAAGCTCCCCAGCAAATAGTTTCAAATCCATATCTAAAGTCAGAGCTGTTATACTCATGCTTTTTAAACATTTGCGGAGCCAGTTTATTATACCTTCCAATTGGCCCTTGAATTATTTGAGGAAAATAAGATACAAAGAGAGCAAACTTAAAGGGATTTTTTTCTGACTTATAACTTCCCCTATAGACATCTATTACATAGGAGATTGATTGAAACATGTAAAAAGATATTCCCAGAGGTATTAAAATACCATATTTATTTGCAAAAAAATTACTATACTTTATTAAAAATAACAGACCAAAATTAATTAAAAGACAGAGTATTAACAGTGTTTTTTTTAATTGTTTTTTTTCTACCTTTTCAATTAGCAGACCAAATACAAATGTATTGATAATGCTAAAGAATATGAAATTTGATTTTGTAAAATAATAATAAAAAAACAAACTTCCAACCAGTAATAATTGCCACTGATAATTTTTTAAAAAAGTATAGTATAAAAATATTATTAAAATTGTAAAAATTATAAAACTACTTTCAAATAAAATCATAATTAATTATTTTTTAATTTTTCTATTAACTTTTCAATAGAGTCTACACTTCCAAAATTTTCAGGTACTATATCCTCTACTCCTATTTTTACTCCAAAGGCTTCATCTGCCTCCATTATAAAGTTTATAATATCAAAAGAATCCAATATTTCATCTTCAATTATATCCACATCTGCACTTGGATCAAAATCTTCATTTAAATCTTGTATTATTTCAACAATTTTTTCCTTAATATTCACAATATCCCCCTAAAATTTTATATAGTTGTGGCAAATATACTTTCCACTTTCAAACCCAAAATAATCGTAAAGCTTTTCAGCTCCCAGGTTATCATCTCGAACCCACAACGCTATTTTTTTATAGTCACTAGCTGAAAAATAACTTATAAAATACTCTACTAGTTTTTTAGCAAGTCCACTTCCCCTATAATCTCTATCTACAACAATCCCCTCTAGTGAAACTGTCTTTTTTTCTTTTAAAAATCTCAAATAACCTACAGTTTTACCTTTGTCCTTAATGGATAAAACCTGTTTATCTTCTATTGCCCTTAACATATTTTCCTTTGACAATATATTTCCCGTGTACTTATCTATATTGCTATCTTGTAAGTTGCATATTAAATCAACTTCATCTACAGATGCAAACTCAACTTCTTCAGGTAGATTAAACTGCTTTTCACCTAGCTTAAATTCCCTGTAGTTTCTGCTTAAGTATTTTTTAAATCCCGAACCTAAAAAACACTTTATAACCTCACTACTCTCATCTCCGTTTTTAATTACCTCATCAAAAACTATGGGCTTATTACACTTTACATCTTCTAAATTTACATTGTCATGTTCTCTATCTATAAAATAATATAAATTATAAAAATCTTCACAGTCTTCATAGAACAATATATAATTCGGACTCTCTACAAAGTAAAGGCTGTTTTCTTCTATTAAAATTCTATAGTCTCTAATTAATCTATTGCCATTATTTAAATATTTTTTTGAAATATATTTTTTAATCAGCAAGTTAAATTCAGTTGTATCCTTAACTAAACTCTTCAAAGTATAACTCCTTTAATTTAACTCTGTCTATTTTCCCGTTTCTATTATAGGGAAATTTTTCATATACAAGGAGTTCACTTGGCAACATATACTTTGGAAGTTTATGCTTTAGCTCTTTAAATATTTCATTTTTATCTACATTTCCACTACAATAAAGTATAATCTTTTTGTTTTCACTGTCATAAAATACTACAGCTTCATCAACTTTATCTATAGATACAGCTGCAACTTCTATTTCGCCAAGTTCAATTCTACTTCCCATGTGTTTTATTTGATTGTCTTTTCTGGAAATATAAACTATTTCTCCATATTCATTGTACTTTCCTAAATCTCCAGTTCTATATATTATATCTCTATAATTTTTATTAAATGGATTTTGAACAAATACTTCATTTGTCTTTTCTATATTATTGTAGTATCCATAGGAAATACCCGTACCTCTGGCACAAATTTCTCCTACTTCACCATCTTCTACAAGCTCATCATTTTCATTTAACAAGTAGACATTCATATTTCTACAGGCTTTACCTATTGGAATTACATCTTCTTTTTTAAATTCTCTATCTATTAAATAATAAGTGCAATCTACTGTAACTTCAGTTGGCCCATATAAATTTATGAACTTTGATCCTTCACTACAAGCTTCTTTCCAAAGCAAGTAATCTTTTGCATATAGCATCTCTCCTGAGAAAAATACTTTATTTACAGTAAGTGGCTTTAATTTTTCAAAAACACCTGACGATGACAATATATTTAAACCTGATGTAGCCCATAGCAAAGTTGTAATCTTTTTCTCATTAAAAAACTCCACCGCCTTTATTGGAAACATAAAGTAAGATGGTTTCATTATATAAAGTGTGCATCCATTTCTAAGCATTTGATATATACACTTTACAGAACAGTCAAAATAAAAAGGAGCTTGATTTGCAAGTATGTCATCTTCACCTATTCCAAAAGTTTCACTTAAAAAATCTGCAAAATCTATTACCATTCTATGACTTATAACTACTCCCTTTGGCATTCCAGTAGAGCCTGATGTATAAATCATATATGCCGGATCAATATCTATTAAATTTTCTAATTTGTTTTTTAAATCCAGTTCTCCACATTTAAAATTAGCTATATTTTCAAAATTATTTCTATTGACATTAAACTTACTAAAAAATCCATTTTCTTTAATATCTAAACACAAAATAGGTTCAACGTCATTTAAAATTAGCTCTACTCTGTCTTTTGGCATCTTATTGTCTATTGGAACGTAAAAATTTCTGCTGTAGAGCACACCTAAAAACATAACTACACTTTGAGTACACCTATCTACTTCAACAGCTATTGGCATATTAGTATTTGTCGTTACACTTGAAATATAACTTGCTATACTCTTTGCACTATCTCTTAGCTCACTAAAAGTAAGTTCTAACTTTTCATCGGAAATAGCTAATTTATCTGGAAATTTCTCTGCACTTTCCTCTAAATATTCAACTAAATTAATAGCCATAAATGCACTCCCCTCCAAATCTATAACGTTGTGATTATAACATATATACTTATTAAAATCAAACATAGACCTTGCTAAACAGCTCATTTACAGCTGTTTCACTGCACTATCCACTCCTGCATTTCACTTATTTAAATTACAGTGTTTTAAAATAAGTGATTTTTATATTTTTAAGTAGCAACTCTCTATTTTATAAGTTTTTATATTCAAAGCTTTGATATTTTTATGCTATAGCTATTTAAAATGTTTTTCAACTATATTATAAAAATAAAAAACAGGTGCAGCTAAAGGCCACACCTGCCTTATTAAATATTTTAAATTATAAACCTATTACATATTTCTTAGTTTTTTTAATATCATTTTTTGTTCAACACTTGCCACAAGTCTTCTTGTATAGTCAACTGTATCAGGGTTTACACTTATCGATGTAACGCCACATTCAACTAAATACTCTGCAAGTTCAGGATATTGACTTGGTCCTTGTCCACATATTGAACAAGTTTTTCCCTTTTTATTACAAGCGTCAATTAAAATCTTAAGAGCTCTTTTCACAGGTTCATTTCTCTCGTCAAAGTAACCCATGTTATTTAAAACTCCTGAATCTCTATCTGCTCCCATTACAAGTTGTGTTAAGTCATTTGAACCTATTGAGAATCCATCTACTAATTCAGCAAATTCCTCTGCTTGAAATACTACTGATGGAACTTCTGCCATTATCCAAATTTTAAAGTTTTTAGATTGTTTTAAACCTTCACTTGCCATAATTTCCTTAACTGTAACCAACTCATCAGTAGTTCTCACAAATGGAAGCATAGCTATTACATTGTTAAGTCCGAATTCTTCTCTAACTTTGTACATTGCTCTACACTCAAGTCTAAAGCCCTCTTCATATTCTGGAGAAATATATCTGGAAACTCCTCTCCATCCAATCATTGGGTTAGACTCTATTGGTTCTACTTCGTCCCCGCCTTTAAGTCCTCTAAATTCATTTGTTCTAAAGTCACTCATTCTAACTACTAAATTTTTTGGATATATTGCCGATGCAACTTTTGAAATACCCTCTGCCAACTTGTCTATCATAAGTTGTTGTTGACCTGTTTTTACAAGGTACATTGGATGAGCACCTATCATATTTGTAAATATAAACTCTGTTCTCATAAGTCCTATTCCATCAAAAGGTAAGTCTTTATACTTCTCTATTAATTCAGGCTCTCCTAAGTTCATATAAATTTTTGTAGCAGTTACCGGAGCCATTAAACTCTTTAAACTGTCAGTTATATTTACTTGACCTTGTACTGTATTTTCTTTTCCCTCTTGTTTCGGTTCTTCTTTTTCCTTTAGTACAAATCCCTCATAAACTATTCCCCTTGTAGCATCAACTGTAACTTCAGCTCCATCTTTTAAAACCTTAGTTGCATTTTTTGCTCCAACTATACATGGTATTTGAAGTTCACGAGAAACTATTGCAGCATGGCAAGTTCTTCCGCCTTCATCTGTAACTACTCCAGCAGCTTTTCTCATTGCCGGAACCATATCCGGATTTGTCATTTCAGTTACTAGTATATCTCCATCTTCAACGAGGTTTATTTCTGAAATATCTTTTATTAATTTTACTCTCCCTCTTCCAATTCCCGGTGATGCAGGAAGTCCTTTGGCAAGTGGCGTCAACACTTCTTTTTCTTCTTTTTTTAATGTGGTTATCGGTCTGGATTGTAAAAAGTAAAATTCTTTTGTATCTATGTCAAATCCCCACTCTGTATCTTGAACACTGCCATATAGCTCTTCAACTTTAAGTCCTCTTTCAATTAGAGTATTTAGTTCTTTTTCATTTAGACACTCAGCATCTACATATTCTCTTCCAAGATAATCCGCTACGCTTACTTCTTCTGTTCCCACTCCACTAGATTTTTTAATTACCATGGAATTTTTAGAAGCTATATTTTTTTCAATGATTTTTTTAGTTTTCTTGTCTATTATATATTCATCCGGTGTAACAGTTCCCGACACTACTGCTTCTCCCAATCCCCAACTTGCATTTATCATCATTTCATCAACATTGTTGTTTATTGGATTAGCAGTAAACATAACTCCGGATTTTTCTGAATTTACCATTTTTTGTATTACAACAGAAAGTGACACATCAAAGTGGTCAAAATTTTGTTTTTCTCTGTAGTAAATTGCCCTTGATGTCCAAAGTGATGCCCAGCACATTCTAACGTGTTTTACTAGTTCTTCTTCACCTCTTATGTGAAGATAGGTATCTTGTTGTCCTGCAAATGAAGCATCTGGTAAATCTTCTGCTGTAGCTGAAGACCTAACTGCAACTTCCGGATTTTCAACATTTATTTCTTTTGCAAATTCCCTATAGGCACTTACAATTTCTTCTTCTAATTTAGGATATATCTTTCCATTATTTATTTTTTCTTGGATTTCTCTACTAACTTCCGTTAATGAATCAACATTATCTACATCTAATGGCTCCATTAAAAATTTTACAACTTCATCTAATTCTGCATATTCTATAAATTTATCATATCCGCCAGCTGTAATACAAAATCCCGGAGGCACTGGTAGACCCATGTGAGTTAACTCACCTAAATTTGCTCCCTTTCCTCCAACTTGTGAAATATCTTCTTTTTTAACTTCATTAAACCACTTAATATAAGTATAATTTGACATAGTCATCCTCCTTTTTCCAGAACTATTATACCACATTTAATATATATGTTACATTACTTTTTTAAAGAATTTTTAAGTTCTGCTATAGATAATGTTGAAACAGCCTCTTTAGCTATGTTAAGCTCCTTTAATAATTTATAAAGCTCACTTTCACTTTCTGATTCTACTTCAATATATGGGTAAGGATAAGTATTTTCATCCCACTTATCTATATCAAAACGAGCATTCTTATAGATATATGACACTCTATTTTTATATCCAGTATCATATATATTGTAACCTAATAGTTTTAATATGTTTATCATTTCTTCTCTATTAGATATTTCTGTAGTATGCTCAATATTTTCTCTGACTCTTTTATTTGTAATTTGTTCTTTAAAAGTTAAATACATATATTCTTTTTTATTTATTAAATCTTTAGTATATCTAATTCTGAGGTATCCTTCAGTATTATTAGAAATGGGATTTACCGTGGAGTCAATAGTTGTATTTTCCTGATACTCTTTAGCTATTAACTTAGCACCTAAGTTTATTAACTGATTCTCAATTTTTTCTACATCTAAGCCCAAGAGCTTAACTTCTATTTCTCTTTCCATTAAATTAGTATCTCCTGTAATTTAAAATCCACATAGTCACTGGATACGCACTTATACTCTACCCCTTCAATTTCTCCTTCAACCACAAACTTGTGTCCCTCTGCATGTAAATGTCCATATATACACAAATCCACTCCATTTTCGCTTAACAGATTGGCAAATTCATTAGGCTTTAAATTTTGATCAAAAGGTGGATAGTGTAGCATAACTATTTTTTTATCAACATCACTTCCGGAATTTAAAGAGTTCATAAGTCTATTTAATTCTCTTTTATATATTGTCTCATCGTTTTCATTAAATCCCTGAGTGTCCTTTGACATCCAACCTCTAGTTCCATAAATTCCAATTCCATTGTATAAAAAGGAATTGTTGGACAAAAACTCTATTGTCTTTAAATCCAGAGCGTTCATTTTATTTAAAGAACTCCACCAGTAGTCGTGATTCCCCTTTGAAATTATCTTCTTTCCAGGCAACTCATCTATAATTCTCAAGTCTTTCTCTGATTCTTTAAGTTTTAATCCCCAAGAAATATCTCCCGGAAGTAGTACTAAATCTTCAGGTAAGACTACTTTTTTCCAATGTTCTATTATTTTCTCTTCGTGTTTTTCCCACTTCTCTCCAAAAATATCCATTGGTTTATCTCCCACTGGGTCAAAGTGTAAATCTCCTAGTGCCCAAATCATATCTGCTCCATATTTACTAAATTATATTCTACATTCATTTTTTCCATTTCCATCTTTTCTCTATTAGTTGCTGAAAAAATAATTACTTGCTTTGATTTAGATATTTCATTTAGATATTTAATCGTACTTTCAAGTCTATTATCATCATATTGAATAAAGTGGTCATCTAAAACTATAGGTGCATTTTCAAACAATAAGTTTAAAATTGATATTCTAAATGCCAAGTAAATTTGATCAATTGTTCCATTACTTAGTTCACTTGTCTTTACATACTTATCTACTTCACTGTCATACACGCTTATATTAAATTGAGAGTCAATATTTATATTGTCGTATTTGGAATTTGTAAACTTCTTTAACAAATCAGATATACTATCTCTTAGTAGAGGAAGTATATTTTCTTTGTTTTCTTTTGAAATTTCTCTAATTAACTCTATAGCCTCTTCACTGGACTTTTTATCTTTTTCTTTTTCATCAAGTTCTTTAGTTTTAAAACTCAATTCCTCTTTAAATTTTTCCAACTTTTTAATTGACACTTCAACTATTGATATTCTCTCTTTTACTCTGGTTAATTCCAATTCAATATTTCTGTACTCTTCTTTTACTGATGAAGTATCTATATCTTCTATTTGCACTTTGTGATTTAACTCTTCAAAGTCTCTGCCTTCTAAAAGCAAATTAATTATATTTTCTAAATTTTCTATTTTTGTATCTACTGAAATTATTTTCAAATCTTCATTAAATTTATCTTTAAATTCACTTATATTTTCAATGCCATAACTTTTAAAAATATTGTCTTGTTCATTTTTTAATTTTTTAAGTTCTTCATCTAAAGTATAGAGTTCAGACTTTTGTTTTTCAATTTCGCTGTTTAACAACTCTGTCTTTAATTTGTTTTCATTTAAAGTTTTTAATTTACTATCTATAAATTGTTCTAATTCCACATTGTCTTTTACTTTGTATTTTTTACATAGATTATCTAACAATATGTCTAATTCTTTCTTCTTTAAAGTTTTTTCACTAGATTTTTTTTCATAATCTTCAACTTTTGTATTTAATCTATTTACAACATCTAAATTCATTCTAATTTTAATTGACCTTAAGTAAATATATATTCCAAATCCAACACTTATAAGATTTAAATAATATTTTTTAAAGTAAATTGAAATAATAAGTATTAATACTATGGCTACTCCCGATAAACTTATTAGTGAAGTGATTTTGCCACTGGAATTTTTAACATTTTTAATATCCAGACGTATAAATTCTATTTCTTTAGAATAGTTTATTGCATTTAACTCACGAAGTGTGTTGTTTAAATTTTGTATATGAGCAAAGTCCTTTTTTAACTCCTCTTCCTCATCTAAGTTAAGCTCACTTGTGCTTGAACCGAGCATTGAAAGTTCACTTATTTTTCTCTCTATATTGTAAATTTTCTTTTCAAGTTCTATAACTTTTTCATAGGACTCATAGCTTATTAAATTGTCACTGCTTTTTTTATTTAATAAGTCTGCAATTTCGCTTTTCTTTTCTAAAATCTCATTGTAGCGCTTTTGATCTTCAATTAACTCCGCTCTACCTATTTCACTTTTTAAAAAATCTTGTCTCTTTTTTAATTTTTCTTGTTCAGTTAATAGATCATCATAATCAGATTTTTCATTTTCCAAAATAAATATTTCTCTTTTAAGTTTTTCAATTTCACTACTTAATTTTCCAATTTCACTTTTGCTTAAACTCTGCTTTCCCAAAGTATTTAACTGCTCTTGAATTAAGGATATTGCCTTCATTGGATTTACAAGCTCATCACTGGCAGTGGAAAAGTTTTCAATTTTCTCCTTAAGAGCTTCGTAACTTTCTTGCTTGGGCTCAGTTTGTAACTGTCCCACAAAAAAACTGTTTAAAAATACAGTGCTGTTCACCCCAAATAGATAAGCTCCAGGTTGCTTTATCTTAGTATATTTAATAAGTTCATCAGAATTTGAAATGTTTTCTCCCGTGGATAAATTTATGAAACTAAGTTCATTTTTATTAAAATCTCTCTCAATTCTAAATATATTTCCATCTTCAACTTCTAAATATCCTCTATAATCTGTTCCCAGCCAAGGTCTATATTTTTCAAAGTTTTCATCAAAAATACGCCTCTTTGTAGAGTCTTTTGCAAAGCCGTAGAACATCCCAAATAAAAATGTAAAGACAGTTGATTTTCCACTTTCATTATTTCCAACTATTAAATTAAGCCCCTTTGAGAGCTTTATTTTTTTATTGTGAAATTTTCCAAAATTTGAAATTCCAATTTCATTAATTTTCATTTTTCGCCTCTAACAGTGCTTTTAAGCCAATATTTAGCAATCTCGTGTCTGCTTTGGCACCTGCAATATACTTCCCTATTATATTTTCTCTATTTTTTTCATATAGCTCTTCAATTGATATAGTGAGTTTTAATTCATCTACTATCTCTACATAAAAAAATCCCCTTTGATTTTTTAGTACTTCTATTAAGTAATTTGGATTAGTGTATTTTCCTCTTACAATTACTCTGTTTAAATCTTCTTTTTTAGAAGACAGTAAATTATTAAACTCCTCCAAAACTTTTTCAACTGTAATATCCTCTGAAACTTCTAAGATTATCTCATTGTACTTTCGTATTGAATTGGAAATAAAATCAACTTTTCTTTCTCCATTTTCAATTTCCACAACTAAAAATCCTCTGTCTCCCAATTCCGAAAAACTCAGCCCCTCAGGAGAACCACAGTAATAGCAATTGTCTTCTATTTTCTGCTCTAAGTGAATGTGACCTAGGGCAACATAGTCAAATTTATATTCATCTATTACTTTCATATCTATGGGAAAATAATCTCTTCCACCGACGCTTCCATGAAGCATTAGTATATTTGTCTTTTCATCTTCCACTTTAAAGTTTAAATCTGTATTAAAGTCAAATTGACGGTTCCACGAAATGCCATGTACCCTTAAATTTAACTCATCAATATCAAAAAATGCATCTTTATTAAAAATATAAACTTTCTCATTAAAATCTACCTTATATAAAAGAGAATTTTCATCTATATAATCATGATTTCCCCCAATAATAAAAGTATATGCACTATTTAATTTGTTTAGTATATCTCTAAATCTGAGCATATCTGAAAAAGTAAAGTACTCTCTCTCATATATATCTCCACATATTAAAAGTACATCTATATTATTGTCATTTACATATTCTATTGTATTTTTAAAACTCACCCATAGTTCTTCTCTTCTAATGGAAGAAATATTTTGAGGTAGTTCTCCTTTGTAAAATCTACCTAAGTGTAAATCTCCAGTATGTAAGATTTTCATATAATCACCCCCATAATTATATCTTATATAAATACCTATCACAACATTTCACATTAAAAAATAGAGACTATAGCCATACTATAAGTCTCTATCATAAATTTATATATTTTGCCAATATACTATTTCTTTAATTTTAAAATTTACTACTTATTTTCACAAATACAAAATTCTCTAAATTTCCAACTACATTATTAATTTTTGAACTTTCTTAAATTCATCAGTGCCTGCAATTGAATTTAAGTCAAACATTATAGATTCCACATTTGAAACCACACAGCCCATATCTTTAAATTGGCTTAGTGCATTTTTATAATTAAATTCAGATCTGGAGCCCATTGCATCACTTGCAATAAATACTTCATATCCTGCTTTAATTAAATCTCTTGCTGTCAACAACACACATATATGAGCTTCTATTCCGCACATTACAATTTGACTTTTCTTTTTAGCTTCCAGTTCAGCTCTAAAATTTTCATCTAACATGCAACTAAAGCTCTTTTTTTCTATTTCCTTAGTTTCTCCTATAGGTTCTATTATCTCAGCATTTGTATAGCCTAAACCCTTTGGATATTGAGCTGTTACCATTCTATCTATATCCATTATCTGCGCCATATGTGACAGTATTTTTGCATTTTTTAAAACTTCTTCCTTATTACTTATTGCTTTTAAAAGTTTATCTTGTAAATCTACAAATAAGAACAAAGTTTTTTCTCTATCTAAATTAAAATTTTTCATAAATCCTCCTATATTTTACTTACTTTTATACCGGTCATTAGCTTTTTAATATCTGCCATTGAAACCATTCTAAATTTTACAAAATTTTCTACAATTGAAGAGGCTACTGAAAATTTTATAGTAGTTTCAAAGTCATATTTTCTCTCAAATCCAAATCCGATTCCAGCCAATATTAAATTTTTATTTATTTTAGTAATATCATTCTTAAAACTTTCAAAGTCTACCTTTATAGATTCAGTTTTGTTTGCAACTATTACACCATTTTCAGATATAACTATTAGGTTTACTATTCCCTTGTTTAATACAAATTTAGATGCTCTTATTACGTCATTTTGAGTTTTAATAATTGTATTTGTAAATCTCTCCAACTCTTCCTTTTCAACTATGGCAATAAAAGGTTTTTGCTCCCCTAAATCTTCAAATCTTTTTATATTTAGTGCAACGTCAATTCCCCTTCTGTTGCAAAGGCTTATTAACGTTTCATAGGTTCTATCTCCCCATGCATCAAAGTCTATTTCCGGAATACACACTAAATTTCTATTAGTACTTTCCTTTGATAGTTTTATTAAAAAATCATCTCTGTTTTCTGATGTTATTCTAGGACTTTTCGTTCTAACTACTGTTCTAAAAGACTTGTTTTGAATTAAAATCTCTTCAATGTTTTCATCTACAATTCTAATAAAATCATAGTCCACAGAATTTTCACTTAACCTTGTCTTTATTTCTTCTCCTGTTTCTCCTCCTAGAAAAGTTAAAAGTTTGGGATTTGCCCCTAAGTACCTTAAAAAAAACACGCTGTCTACTCCATATCCAGATGCATATACTCTTGATTCTTCTGACTCATTTTCAGCATTCTTTTTAAAATTGCTGACTTTATATTTTCTAGTTATCTTTGGGTTGAGATCACAATATATAATCATATATCCTCCATTAATTTATACTATAAAGTTTATTTAATAAATCTTCCTTAATTTCTCTTAGTTTTTCAACTGCTCTTTTCTCATCTTCGTCCTTTGTATAAATATACAGTTTTATCTTGGGCTCTGTTCCTGAAGGTCTTATTGCAAACCAAGAGCCGTCTTCTAAATAATATTTTAAAACATTTGATGCTGCTACATCTTTATACCCATTTAAATAGTCTATTCTTTCTTTTAGCTCTATTTTTCCAAAAGAAGTAAACTCCTGCTCTCTAAAATACTTCATCATTCTGGAAATTCTCTCGCTTCCCTCAATTCCCTCAAGTACTATACTTGTTAAATCTTCCTTGAAATATCCAAATTCTCTATATATTTCTTCAAGTACTTCTACTAAATTCTTACCTCGTTTTTTATAGTAAGCTGCCATTTCAACTATCATCATAGATGAAATAACTGCATCTTTATCTCTCACGTGATCTCCATACACATATCCAATACTCTCTTCATAGCCGAATATAAATTTATATTCTCTAGTCTTGTCCCAGAGATTTGCAAGTGAACAAATATGCTTAAATCCCGTTAGTGTTTCAAATGTGCTGACACCTAAACTCTCTGCAATTTCTCTTCCCAAATCTCCTGTGACTATTGACTTAACCATGGCTGCGTCAAAGGGAATAATATTTTTGTCATTTAATCTGTTTAATATATAGTGTATTAAAAGTGCACCTGTTTGATTTCCATTAAAGGCGTAGTATTCACCTACAGATTTTTTTCCCATCATTGCAACTCTATCACAGTCGGGATCTGTGGCAAATATTAAATCTGCATTTAACTCCTGTGCCAGTTTAATAGAATATTCAAAAGCTTTTATATCTTCAGGATTGGGATATCCCACTGTTTCAAATGTAGGATCAGGATGCTCCTGTTCAGAAACTACATTTATATTTGTAAATCCCCTTTGCTCTAATACATATCTAACGGGCTTATTTCCCGTTCCATTTAGTGGAGAATATACCACACAAATATCTTTGTCTATATCTTCACTTAAACTCTTAGAGAGGGTTTTCTTGTAGTAGCTCTCATCTAAATCACTTTTTATTATCTCAACTAGTCCGCTTTCTACGGTTCTTTTATAGTCCATAATTTCTACGTCTTCATATTTTAACTTTTTAATTTCAGAAAGTATTTCATTTGCAATATCATCTAATATTTGAGAGCCCTCCTCCCAGTAAACTTTATAGCCGTTGTACTGTTTCGGATTGTGACTTGCTGTCACTACTATTCCTGAAATTGCCCCTAAATACCTAACTGCGTATGATAGCATTGGCGTAGGTCTTATATCGCTAAACAAATAAGTTTTTATTCCATTTGCTGCAAATACTCTTGATGCTACATCTGTAAATTCCTTAGACATAAATCTCACGTCATAGGCTATTACAACTCCTCTTTCCATAGCTTCTGTTCCACGTTTTTTTATTACATTTGCCAGACCTTGAGTAGCTCGTGAAACTACGTACTTGTTCATTCTATTAGTTCCAGCTCCTATAATTCCTCTAAGTCCTGCAGTTCCAAACTCTAAATCTCTATAAAATCTATCTTTTAATTCATTTTCATCTTTTATATTTTCTATTTCAGCCTTTGATTCTAAATCAATTACTGAACTTTCAAGCCATTCATTCATTTTATTTCTATAATCCACTTGTTTCACCCTTTACTAAATCTGCAAATTTTGCATTTATTAAATTTGCAACTTCTACTGGATTTACTTTTATCTGCATGCCCACTTTTCCACCACTTACAAAAAAATAATCTTTACTTTTTGCAGTTTCATCTATAAATGTCGTAAATAATTTTTTCATTCCAACAGGGGAACATCCTCCATGAACATATCCTGTCAAACTCAAAAGATTTTTTTGTGGAAGCATTTCAATTTTCTTCTCCCCGCTTACAATTGCCGCTTTTTTTAAGTCCAATTCTCCATATACGGGTATTACAAATACATAGTAACTTTCTTTAGATTCTGTAACTAAAGTCTTATAAACTAAATATACATCTTCTTTTAAAGTCTTTGCAACTTCCACTCCCGAGATTCCACCTTTAGAAGAATATTCTATAACTTCATAATTTACATTGTTTTTTTCTAAAATTCTCATTGCATTTGTCTTTTTCATTTTAAAATCACCACATTCTTCCTATATTTTACAGTAAATATCAACTTTTTTCACCTTTAAATATTTTAACAGCTTACAAATATTTAAAAAGGTATTTTAGACTTTATTTTAAATCTAAAATACCTTTTCTTCAATTTTATTTAATTAAATTTCATCTCTGAAAAAGTTATAACTAAGGTAAAAATTAAAATAGCAGCTAAATTTGCTGTTGTATTGTCAGAGTCGAAACGAGGCGAAACTTCTGCAATGTCAAAACTTATTAATTTTTTTGACTTTATAATGTGCTTTAAAAATAATATTGCCATCTCAGGGTCAAGTCCAAGAGGTTGAGGAGCACTTACTCCTGGTGCAAAGGCTGTTGAAAATACGTCAGAACATATAGTAGCGTAAATATAATCTTGTTTTTCAATAAACATATCCAATTTTGGAATAGTACTTTCATAATCTCCGTTTACAATATCCTTTGCCAATATATATTCCACACCTAATTCTTCTGCAACTTCAAATAGTTTTTTTGTATTTGAGTGTTTTTGTATACCCAGACAAAAATAGGAATAGTTTAAATTTTTCTCCTTTGTATAGTCTGCAATTTGTCTAAACATAGTACCTGAAGTGCCATGTTCTTTATAAGGTCTCAAGTCAAAATGGGCATCAAAATTTATAATTCCCAAATTTTTCTTTGAACTTTTTTCTAATAATTGAGAAATCCCCTTGTAATGGCCAAAGGCAATTTCATGCCCCCCGCCTAAGAGTATGGGCATTAAGTTAAAAGATAATATTCTCTCAACTGCCATTGCCAGTGCATCTTGAGATTCTTCCAGGTTATCCACTGTACTAATATTTCCACAATCAAAGAGCTTTACATTTTTATTAAATTGGCAAGGTAAGTTTGAAAGTTCTCTTCTAATTGCCTCCGGTCCATTTGCCGCTCCAGCACGACCTTTATTTAATTTAATTCCTAAATCACTTTGAAATCCCAAAAATCCAAAGCCAATTTCTCCATTAAATGGCTTTAAATTTTCATCATTTAAATCAATTAGCTCAACCCATTGATGCCAGCGGAAACTGTCAAAATCATTTTCATCATCAATTCTTCCACTCCAAGTTTCTTTACTTTCAAGAGAATAGTTTTTTATATTCATGTTAGTCTCCTTTATTTTATTAGAACTTTTAAAGCTTTAAATTATATTATGTTTTTCCTAATATTTTCAAGCTTTAAAATTTTCATCACACTCGTCTTTAAGGTTATTCCGAATATTTCTACTATCTATTTTACAATATTTAACTATTTTTTTCACCTTTTATTGAATTTGTATAAGTTTATGTAAAAAACAGAAGCTAAATTCAGCCTCTGCTTTAAATTAAATATTAATACTTTTTATATACTATCCAAAAAGTAAAAAGGCTATTGGAGCTGTTATCAAAATTGACAGTGCAACTCTTTCAAACCAGATAATAAAGTAATCTTTCATTTTTAATGGTATTTCAGTGGCAAGTATACATGGTATAGAAGCACTGAAAAAGAGTATTTCAGATACACATACAACTCCGACTACAAAACGTGTAACCAAAGGTGCTCCAACAACTGGTGCTGTTGGTAAAAACATCTCAACTATACTCATAGACATTGCCTTTGCAGCTAAGAATGGCTCTGGCATTCTAGTAATTAAAGTAAACGGATAGAAAATATATCCAACTATGTCAAATACCGGAGTGTATTTTGCTACAATAAGTCCTAAAGTTCCTATTGCCATTAATGAAGGAGCCATATTTAGTGCAAGTTGGAATCCATCAATAAAGTTAATTTTAATATTTTCAAAAACTCCCGGAGCATTAGCGCTTACTTCTGCTGCTACATCAATAGCTGCCTTCCACTTGCTACCTTCTATATCCTGTTCTACATCACCCTTTTGACCTTTGTAATATTCATCTGGTTTTTTAGACAGTGGATATATTCTTGCAGTTATAGCTGTTACTATAAAAGTTACTATAAGTGCAACCCAAAAATACGTTGTCCAGTGATCCATAAAGCCCAATGTTGTTGCTACAATTATCATAAATGCAGCTGATACTGTAGAAAATCCTGTAGCTATAATTGCCGCTTCTTTTCCTGTGTATTTTCCCTCTACATATACTCTATTAGTTATTAATAGTGCTAGAGAATAGGACCCAACGAAAGATGCAACTGCATCTACTGCAGATCTTCCCGGTGTTTTAAATATTGGCACCATTACTGGTCTCATAAATATACCTATAAATTCCATTAGCCCATATGAAACTATAAATGCTAAAAATACTGAACCCACCGGCACTATAGTAGTAACTGGAACTACTACTTTGTTATAAATAAATGGTATCATATCATCTGTTAGTAACCCTGCTGGTCCAATATTAAATACTGCCATTATTACAAATGGGATGGCAAAAATATTAATTATTGAAAAAAACATTTTTACCTTATTGCTCTTCCAAGTTCCCCTTATAAATGGCAACGCAACTCCCACAAAAACTAAAACAAGTCCATATACTGAATTATAATATGGGATTTTACGTATTAGTGTAACTACATGGTCTAGTGGAATTGACTTATTTCCCATGAATTCAAAAGATACGAAAAACATAAAAATTCCAAATAAACTGTAAATTACAAACCTAGTAAGAGCCTTGCTCCTACTCATTTCTTTACTCATTAATTTTCTCCTCCTTATACTATGTGAATAGAAATATATTCTACTTTACACACATATTATATTACATTTGGTCTTTAAATAGTCCATTTATTTTTTTCAACAACAAGACTCCACTTCTCTGCGGTATCATAATAAACTTATAATTTATTAGTCAGTTGACTATAATTAGACTCAAGTAAAATAATATTATAAATTAAATAATTTACTAAAGGATGTAGTTTATGAAAATATTAATAACTCCTTCAAAGGAAATGAAAAGTGCTGTGTACACTTCTAAAAAAAGTACTATACTATTTCAAAGAAAACACAGTGAAATTATAAATACTTTTCAAAAATTTACTATAAGTGACTTTAAAGACATATATAAATTAAATGACAATCTTGCTGAAAAAACCTATAATGAGTGGCAAAATATTGACTCTATTAAAAAAGAATCTGCCATAAATTTATTTAATGGGCTAATGTATAGAAATATGGACTTAAACAGCTATAACCCTTTAGAAATGGAGCTTTTCAATAAATATATTAGAATTATATCTCCACTTTACGGTGTTCTTAGACCCTTTGATGAAATAAATGAGCATAGATTGGACTTTAGTAAAAATATAGTGTTAGGAAATAATATAAAGCTAATAGATTTTTGGAAAGACAGTATTTCAAATTATCTTTTAGATGATGATGATTTTTTTATAAACTTACTTTCAGATGAATACTTAAAAGTAATTTCTAAAGACGTCTTAGATAAATCTCTATCTATTAAATTTGCAATAAGAGAAAATAGTAAATTAAAAGTACACTCTACTACTTCTAAAAAATGTAGAGGACAATTTGTTAAATATATTGTCAAAAACAATATTAAAACAACTGATGATTTAAGGAATTTTAACTACGACGGATTTAGTTTTGATGATAATATGTCTAAGAATTTAAATTACTTTTTTATAAAAAATATTTAAATTTTAAAATTGTGCTTGACTTTATGCTCAATCCTTATTACAATAGTCATTAAAATATAAAAAAATAATATAAGTCTTAGAAGTGGTAGTAATATTATCGGAATTTCAGCGAGTTGAAGTAGAGTGTGAGTTCAACAAGGAAGATAGTTATGAAAGAGGGCCACAGAGATGATATGGCGAGCAAGTTGTTAGCTTTATCCGTCAGGTTTGCGTTAAAACTAGAGTGGGTGTTATTACATCAATCAGAGTGGTACCGCGGATATTTCCGTCTCTTTCTTTTAGAAAGAGACGTTTTTTATTACCTGTATCCAGATTGAATAGTTACACCAATTAGAGTGGTACCACGGATATTTTCGTCTCTTTCTTTTTAGAAAGAGATTTTTTTATTATAAATTTTATGGGAGGAATAAAGATGATAGAAAATAATACTAATATTAAAAAAGTAGTTTTAGCATATTCAGGGGGTTTAGATACTTCTATTACTATACCTTGGCTAAAGGAGAACTACGGATGTGAAGTAATTGCTGTAGTTGGAAATGTTGGACAAGATAATGAGCTAGACGGCTTAGAGGAAAAAGCCATTCAATCAGGTGCCAGTAAAATTTTTATTGAAGACTTAACTGATGAGTTTGTAGAAGAATTTGTATTTGAAACACTAAAAGCAGGAGCTAAGTATGAAGGTAAGTACTTATTGGGAACATCTTTTGCAAGACCTGTAATTGCAAAAAAACTTGTTGAAATAGCTCACAGTGAAGGAGCAGATGCAATAGCTCACGGCTGCACGGGAAAGGGAAATGACCAGGTTAGATTTGAACTTGCAGTAAAGGCCTTTGATCCGGATATGGAAATTATAGCTCCTTGGAGAACTTGGGAACTTAAATCCAGAGAAGATGAAATTGAATATGCAAAAGAACGTAATATTCCACTTCCTATGAAAGAAGATAATATTTATTCTGAAGATAGAAATATTTGGCACATTTCTCATGAAGGACTTGATTTAGAATTTCCTGACACTGAACCTGACTTTAGTAAAGTTTTAAAAATGTCTGTGCCACCTGAAGATGCACCTGATGAGCCAACATATATTAGTATTGCTTTTGAAAAGGGAGTACCTGTTGCAATTGATGGCAAAAAAATGAAGGGTACTGACATTATAAAAACCTTAAATAAAATTGGTGGTGCCAATGGAATTGGAATTGACGACATAGTTGAAAACAGATTAGTTGGAATGAAAGTCAGAGGAGTTTATGAAAATCCGGGCGGAGCTATTTTATACCGAGCTCACGAAATATTAGAATCTATAACTTTAGATGGAGATACTAAGCACTACAAAGATAAAATTTCTATTGAATTTGCAAATGTAGTATATAATGGAAAGTGGTTCTCACCTCTTCGTGAATCTCTTTCAGCTTTTGTAAATAAAACTCAAGAAACTGTAACTGGAGATGTGAAACTTAAACTTTACAAAGGCAATATAATAACTGCAGGAGTTACCTCTCCTTACACACTATACAGCGAAGAATTTGCAACATTTGGAGAAGATGGTGTTTATGACCAAAACGACAGTCAGGGATTTGTAAACCTATATGCCCTTTCAACAAAAGTTCAATCTATGATGAAGAAAAAAGTTAAAGAAAGTGTGGAGTAGATAATAATATGAAAATGTGGAGTAGTCGATTTAAAAAAGAACTAGACAACGTAGCCAATGATTTTAACTCCTCAATAGACGTTGACTACAAAATGTATAAGGAAGATATTAAAGGCTCAATTGCCCACGCTACTATGCTTAAAAACGTAGGAGTAATCACTGAAGATGACTTCAATAAAATTAATGAGGGACTAAATTCCATTCTAAGTGATATAGATTCAGAAAAGTTAGAATTTAACTTAAATGCCGAAGATATTCACATGTTTATCGAAGAAGAACTTACAAATCGAGTTGGAGATCCCGGTAAAAAACTTCACACTGCCAGGTCCAGAAATGACCAAGTGGCTATGGATGTTAAAATGTATTTAAAAAATAAAATAAATATTTTAATTGAAGACTTAAATAAATTAATTGAAACCTTAATTTCAGTTTCAGAGGAAAACTTAGATACAATTATGCCCGGATATACACATATGCAAGTTGCACAACCTGTGACATTTGCTCACCATGTTATGGCCTACGTTCAAATGTTGTCAAGAGATATATCCAGATTAATTGACTGCTATAATAGAATGAATGAAAATCCTTTGGGAAGTGGTGCACTGGCAACTACAACCTATCCAATTGACAGATTTGAAACAACTAAGTTATTAAACTTTAAAAAACCTACTAGAAATAGCATGGACTCAGTTTCAGACAGAGATTTTGTAGCAGAGTTAAACTTTGATATTTCCATGGTTATGCTACATCTTTCGAGATTTTCAGAAGAAATTACTATTTGGGCAAGCCAAGAATTTAAATTTATAGAATTAGACGACAGTTATTCCACAGGCTCTTCCATAATGCCTCAAAAGAAAAATCCGGATATGGCAGAATTAATTCGTGGGAAGAGTTCCAGAGTATTTGGAAATTTAATGGCAACTTTAAATTTAATAAAAGGACTTCCCCTCTCTTACAATAAAGACCTACAAGAAGACAAAGAAAATATCTTTGACAGCATAGATACACTTGAAATTTGCCTCCTTGTATTTAACGGAATGGTTAAGACTTTAAAAGTAAATAGTGACAATATGAGAGAAAAGGCAAAAAAAGGCTTTATCAATGCCACTGACCTTGCAGATTACTTGGTGAAAAAGGGACTTCCATTTAGAGATGCCTACAGTGTCACAGGTCAACTGGTAAGTTATTGCATTGATTTATCTAAAGCTCTTGACGACTTGTCTATTGAAGAATTTAAAAAGTTCTCCGATAAATTTGAAGATGATGTATACAATTTTATTGACCTAGACTATATACTCTCTCAGAGAAAAGTATATGGAGGTCCAAGTCCGGAAGCCGTTAAAATTCAAATTGAAGATACGAAAAAATATATTAATTCTCTTAACAATACCCATAAAAGTAATTAGTTTTTATTTTCAAATACTAGAGTATTATAAGTACTCTAGTATTTTTTATATTAATTACAATACCTATTGTATTGATATTACACATAAATTATACTAAGATATGTAAAATTAACTTTTATGTTTTAGAAAGGGTATTATTTATGCAAAATCACAAAAATTTATCTATGGAAAATACTATAATTAAAATATTTTATTTCATTTGTTTTTGTACAATATATGGAATATTTATTTTTATAAGTTCAATAAAAATTAAATCAGATATCATATCCTCATTAATTCTTGTTATGCTCTTAATTCCATTAGGACTTTTTATTTACAATAGATATAAATTACAATTATCAAATTATAATCCTAATGGATTTGGTAAGTATAAAATTAATATAAAAATTGTCTACTTCATTTTTATAATGCTTTTTACTAACTTAATACTTGATATTATTCTATATTCTAGTATTATAAATAAACTTGATTTATCAAATTTTCCTTCTATAAATTATTTTTTCCCTAGTTTATTTGCTACTTTAAATACATATATATGTGCTCCTATCTTTGAAGAACTCATATTTAGAGTGATATTTTTTAATTATTTTTTCAATAAAAACGATAAATTATATAATATATTAGCCATAGTTGTGTCTAGTATTATTTTTGGACTTATGCATGGAAGAAACATCATTTTTTTACTTGTATAGGACTACTGTTTGGAACAACTTACATATACACTAAAGATTTACGCCACCCTATATTTTTACACTTCATGGCTATGATAGTTGATAAAACCGCCATATTTATATGGATTTTAATTTTATAAAACAATATTTATCCCATTTTATGAAATTATTGTACACTTTTCTATTTCATATATTATAATATAGTTATTGAAGGGGGAGTTTTATGCTTGATTATATCAATCCAAGTATTTTAATTTTTTTAGGTTGTTTAATTCCCGGTCTTATGACAGGCATTGGGGCACTACCTATTTTTTTTACTCGAAGTGTAAGTCAAAGGCTTCTTGATGTACTGCTTGGCGCTGCCGCAGGAGTTATGCTTGCAGCTACTTGTTTTTCTTTAATAATGCCCAGTATAGATTTTGGAGGAGCTGATTTAAAAGCTGTACTTATTACCTCTGCAGGCATAATGTCCGGAGGAATTTTTCTTGATTTTATAGATAAACACTCGCCACATATGCACTTAATTGACAAGAGAGTTGAAGGTGGCGGTAATACGCACTCTTTAAAAAAAATATGGCTTTTTATTATTGCAATTACAATTCACAACTTTCCCGAGGGAATGGCAACTGGAGTTGGATTCGGAACTGACAATATAGAAAATGGAATTACAATTGCCATAGGTATCGGACTACAGAATATGCCAGAGGGTTTAGCCGTGGCACTGTCACTTGTAAGAGAAAAATATTCAGTTAAATATGCATTTATAGTTGCCCTTGCAACCGGACTTGTTGAACCAATTGGAGCATTTTTAGGCTATGGACTAGTAAGTGTTTTTGAGCCTCTTCTAGGATTTATTTTAGCCTTTGCCGGAGGAGCTATGCTATTCGTTATAAGTGATGAAATAATCCCTGAAACACATAGCAATGGATATGAGCGTGAAGCCACGTATGGAATAATGATTGGATTTATTATAATGATGATTTTAGACATTTTACTGGGATAGTAAATAATTTAATAAAAAATAACACAGGCTGTTAACAGCCTGTGTTATTTTTTATTAAATTTATTCTCTATTTTTTGCTTCTTCAATTATTTTTTGAGAAATATTTGCCGGCACTTCTTCATATCTTACAAATTCCATTGAAAATGTACCTCTTCCCTGTGTCAACGCTCTTAAGTCAATAGAGTATTCAAACATTTCAGCTTGAGGTGCTTCGGCTATTAAAAGTTGAGTACCATCAGATTGCTGATCCATCCCCAAAATTCTTCCTCTACGCTTGTTCATATCTCCCATTACATCTCCCAAATAGGAGTCCGGTATTGATACTTCTACTTTCATTATAGGCTCTAATAATACGGGATTTGCTTCTTCCATTCCCTTTTTAAATGCCATAGATGCTGCAATTTTAAAAGATATTTCATTTGAGTCTACATCGTGATATGAACCGTCATATAGTACAGCTTTGAAGTTAGTTACAGGATATCCTGCAAGTACTCCCTTTTCCTTTGAGTCAACTATTCCCTTTTCAACAGCTGGGAAATAGTTTCTTGGAACTGAACCTCCAAATACTTCTTGGTCAAATACAAAGTCTTCTTCGCTTGGTTCAAATCTAATCCAAACGTCTCCATACTGTCCTGCTCCACCTGATTGCTTTTTGTGTTTTCCTTGAACTGAAGCAGTTCCCTTAATTGTCTCTCTATATGGAATTATAAAAGGAACAATTTCAACTTCTACGCCAAACATATTTTTTAGTTTTTCAAGTACTACGTCTAACTGAACTTTTCCCTGTCCACCTATTGTTAACTGTTTAGTTTCAGGGTTTCTCTCAATAGTAAAACTTGGATCTTCTTCTCTAAGTCTTCTAAGTGAAGTAGATAGCTTTTCTTCATCGCCCTTTGTCTTTGGTTCAATTGCATAGTATAAAACAGGAGTTGGATATTTAATCTTCTTATAAATAACAGGATGTGCCTTGTCACAGAGAGTATCCCCTGTTTCAGTTACACTTAATTTTGTAGTGGCACCTATATCTCCAGCTTGAATTTCTTCAACATCTAATTGTGATTTCCCTCGTACTACACATAGTACGCCCATTTTTTCAGATTGATCTTTTGTTGAATTATATAGAGCCGTATCTTTTGTAATCTTTCCTGAAATTACTTTAAATATGGAAATTTTTCCTATAAAAGGATCTGTTACAGTTTTAAATACAACTGCTGAGAAAGGTTCTTTTACATCTACAGTTCTCTCTTCTCCCTCTCCAAATCTAAAGCCCAAATGAGCTCTTTCATCATCTGGAGATGGCATATAGTTAACTATTGTGTTTAATAGTATATCTATTCCTATTCCCTTTTCTCCTGAACCTACTAATAGTGGAACAGCTTCCCCTGATAGTAGAGCTGAGGTAACTCCTCTTAGCAAGTCTTCTCTGGAGAACTTTTCTCCGGAAAAATATTTTTCCATTAGAACTTCATCAGAACCGGCTACAACTTCAGCTATTTCTTCATACATTCTCTCAGTTGCCTTAATTTGATCATGAGATAATTCTGTTTCTTCAGGAGCTCCATCAGTGTATTTAAATCCCTTTTGGTAAATTACATCTGTAACTCCAACAAAATTTTCTCCCTCTCCTATTGGCACAGAAAATGGAATTACTTTTTTTCCAAAAGCTTCTTCTAAATTTTCCATTAACTTTCTAAAGTTAACATTTTCTCCATCAATTTTATTTACAAAGATTATTCTTGGAAGTCCAATTTTTTCGGTGTACTTCCACATTCTCTCTGTTCCAACTTCTATACCGGAAGTGGCATCTATAACCATTAAAGCCGCTTCTGAAGCACGCAGTGCACCATAAGCTTCTCCCATAAAATCAAGGTAACCTGGTGTGTCAATAATATTTACTTTATAATTTCTCCACTCTACTGGTATTATACTAGTTCCAATAGAAGTTCCTCTTTCCATTTCTTCTTTAGAAAAGTCACTTAAAGTGTTTTTTTCTGTTACACTTCCTATTTTTTTTGTAGCTCCACTTTGAAACAGCATAGCTTCTGTAAGGTTTGTCTTCCCACTTCCACTATGTCCAACTAAAGCTAAATTTCTAACAAATTCTGTATTATAAACCTTCATTCAATGCCCTCCTATATGTATTAATTTGAAATCGTTTTTCGTTTCATTACCATAAATTATAACATATTCCGCTAATATTTAATAGCTTCACTTTATCAGAGTAATAAAAAAAGGTTCATTGTCAAATGTTGGGGTAGGTTTTTTCCTACCTCAATTTTTATTCTAATTTTTTGTTTAAATTAACTGCAACACCACAAAATCCTTTTCTTAAAGGTCTCGAAATTACGATATCCATAAGATACTCGTTTAATCACTTTGATTTTATTGTTAAATCCTTCCGTTCTTCCGTTGGTAAATCTGCTTTCAAAATAATGAAGTATTTCTTCTTTCCAGTTTTCTAAAGCTTTAATACATGCTTTGAATTCAGGTATTTTTGATTGTTTCGCTCTTTCTATCCATTTCTCTAATTCTTTCCCAGCAATATTTTTATTTTCTGCATCTAAAAATAGATAGAAATTTTCTTTTAAATTGTATGCATCTCTTAAGTCTGATTCATACCATTTCATAACTTCCACTTCTTCTTTTTGTTCTTCTGTGAGTTTATTTCTACGCTTACGTAAGAGTGATTTACTTCTCTTAAAATATTTACGTAGTTTTGTATCCATAGTCTTTTGGCATCTTTTACGAACATTTTCAAGAGCCCAGAAACACTGTCTGGCAAAGTGGAATTTATCAATGATAATCATAGCTTTAGGAAAGTATGTCTTTGCAATATCAGCATAGTTTTTATACATATCCATTACAAAATACTTCACTTTATTGCGCTCTTTTTTTGATATTTGTGAAAAATAGTTTTCTAAGCCCGATTTTTTTCTACTAGGTAAAACATCATAAATTCTTTTGTGAACTCCATCTACAAGAATACATTGATACTTTTCTCTTCCTGTATTGCCTTTAAATTCATCAATACACAGTACTCGAGGAAGTGACCAGGTTTGTGTTGTTGTAAGGTGTAAAAGTCTAGTTACACTGGGAATTGAAGTTTTAAATTCTTTAGAAATAGACTTTAGAGACCTAGTATCTTTTAATTTTTCTAATAAAGTAAAAATATATTCTTTTGTATTTCGTTGGTATCTTCCTAAAAAGTCTAGAGATTCTGTAAAGCGTTTGTTACACTTTTTACAAATAAATCGTCTCTTTCGAAGAAGTAGACACACTTGTCTTAATCCTATGTTACTATGTCTTACACGTTGGAGTCTATAGTCATGAATTCTCGTAGTAGATTGTTTGCAACAAGGACAAACACCTGTATTATTAGTAGATTGAATGGAAACTTCTATGGTTTCACTATTTTCTGTTATATTTGTTACAATAATATCTTTAATACTGAGAAGTTTTTGTATATAATTATCTTGCACGTATTTCACCCTTTCTATTTGGTTTAGTCACTTTATATGGTAAAGGATTTTTGGGATACGTGCATTCTTTTTTTGCAAAAAAATAAATGTTGGAGTGGTTACCCCAACATTTATTATAGAACCTAAAAAAACGACTTAAGTTTTCAAACTGATAACTTAAGTCGTTTTTATTTTTTCCACACCTTCTGTTACTTCAGGCATTAACTCATCTGATATTATATATAACATTCTCTCAAGTTGGTCTACTTCTTCTTTTGTAAACCTATTTTTTGCCCTTCTTAAAACTATATCCATATATTCATTTCTTATGTTGTTGTACTTATAAAATTTATCTGTCAGCTCTAAGAAATACTCTCGTTTATCTTCTTCTGATTGAACTTTTTTTACATATCCCTTTTTCACAAGATTGTTTACTTTATAAGTAATATTTGGTTGAGATATTCTCAAAAACTTTCCAACTTCATTTATTGTAGGTCTATCAAGGGCATATATTACCTCTGTACAAAATGTTTCAATTGCAGTAAGTGTAGCTTCTCTTTTTTCAAATCCGGTAAAAATATTTCTATAAAAATTCAACTTAAATTTATCATATACTTCATTAAATGCTTTCTCTAACATTACACTCACCTCCATATTCATAGTAACAAAAATACATTTTTAAGGCAAGCGTTTTTTTACTCTCCTATTGCAAATGAAATCTCTGCTTTGCAAACTAATTCACCCTCTACATATGCTTCGCAGCTTGCAAATCCTATGTTTAATTTTTGTGATTTTAGTGTAGATGTAATCTCTAATGTATCTCCTGGTTTTACCATTTTTAAAAATCTTGCCGACTTTATACTTGTAAAGTAAGCTGTCTTCCCCTTATTATCTTCAGTTGACAATATTGCAACTGCACCAACTTGTGCCATTGTCTCAACTATTAACACTCCCGGATAAACGTGATTATCAGGAAAATGTCCTTGAAATACTGCATCTGATATACTTATATTTTTTATTCCCTTGGCATAATGCCCCTCTTCTATTTCCACTATTTTATCTACTAATAAAAAGGGATATCTGTGGGGTATTATATCCATTATTTCATTTGAGTTATATTGCATTTTCATATCCTTTCATTGCTATTGACACATTGTGTCCACCAAATCCAAGTGAGTTTGAAAGAGCTAATTTTATTTCCTTATCTACTCCCATATTTGGCACTACATCTAAATCACAATCTTCATCTTTAACTAAGTAATTTACTGTTGGAGGTATAAATGAATTTTTTATTGCAAGAAGTGTAATTATTGCCTCTATTGCTCCACTAGCTCCCAATAAGTGACCTGTCATAGATTTTGTACTTGTGAGTTTTAAGTCATAGGCATGATCCTTAAATGCTTTTTTAACTGCCTTTGTTTCAATTTTATCGTTTAGTGGAGTTGATGTTCCATGAGCATTGATGTAATCTACATCTGTTAACTTCATTCCGGAATTTTTAACTGCTTGTTCCATTGCAAGTGCTGCCCAAGTTCCATTTTCCTCAGGTGCAGTTATGTGATTTGCATCACATGTCATTGAAGCGCCAACTATTTCTCCATAGATATTTGCTCCTCTTTTAAGGGCACTTTCCAATTCTTCAAGTACTAGTACTCCTGAACCCTCTCCCATTACAAATCCGGATCTCTCCTTGTCAAAAGGTATACTTGAACGCTTTATATCATTACTTTCATTTAGAGCTCTCATTGATGAAAATCCACCTATTCCCAAGCGATTTATACTTGCCTCTGCTCCTCCTGCAAATACTACGTCATTATAACCATCAACTATACTTCTGTATCCGTCTAAAATAGAGTTACTAGATGAAGCACAAGCTGTAACTGAACAACCTACATATCCATGAACTCCAAGTTCAATAGCTATTTGAGCTGCAGTCATATTTGCGATTACCATTGGAATAAAGAAGGGACTAATTTTATCAAAACCCTTAACAGATGCTTTAATTGTCTCTGTTTCAATAGTATTAAGTCCACCTATTCCAGAGGAAACCATAACTGAAACTCTGCTTGGATCATAATTATCTAAATCAATTCCACTGTCTTCTTTTGCATTTCTTGCTGCTGCAACACCTAGTTGATTTACTCTATCTGTTCTTCTCTGCTCTTTTTTATCAAAGTAATCACTTGGATCATAGTCTTTACACTGACAGGCAACTTTTACTCTAAGCTGTGAGGTGTCAAATCCATCTATATAATCTACGGCACTTTTGCCTTTTTTTACACTGTCCCAAAGAGTTTCAATACTATTTCCTATAGGAGATATAAATCCCATTCCCGTAACAACAACTCTTTTCATATATTCATTCCTCCATCTACTGAAATTACCTGTCCCGTTATATAATTTGCCCTATCTGATGATAAAAAAGAAATTAAATCAGCCACATCTTCAACTTTTCCATATTTGTGCATTGGAATTTTATTTAACATTTCTTCTTTTACATCTTCACTTAACTTGTCTGTCATTTCAGTTTCAATAAATCCCGGTGCAACTGCATTTACTGTAATATTCCTCTTACCAAGTTCCAGCGCAAGTGACTTTGTCATTCCAATTACTCCCGCCTTACTTGCTGCATAGTTAATTTGTCCTGCATTTCCATGTAGTCCAACTATTGAACTCATTGAAATAATTCTTCCATATCTTGCTTTTAACATTAGTTTTGCAGCAAATTTCATACAGTAAAAGCTGCCATTTAAATTTACATCTATTACATCTTTAAAATCTTCTTCGCTAAGTCTAAGCGTCAAATTATCTTTTGTAATACCTGCATTATTTACTAGGACTTCTAAAGAGCCGAACTTATCTTTAATTTCATTGAACATACTCTCACAATCGTCATAGCTTGAAACGTCGCCCTTTAGCTTTAAAACTTCAACACCTTTTTTTAATAGTTCTTCTTCTAATTTTAAAGCAGCTTCTTCGTTTCTGTAATTTATTACAATA
This sequence comes from Anaerosphaera aminiphila DSM 21120, assembly GCF_900129925.1. Taxonomy (GTDB): domain Bacteria; phylum Bacillota; class Clostridia; order Tissierellales; family Peptoniphilaceae; genus Anaerosphaera; species Anaerosphaera aminiphila. The sequence continues at coordinate 38,701 of NZ_FQXI01000013.1, forward strand.
TTCATTCCATCATCTGCAAGTTTTAAGGCAATGGCACGGCCAATTCCCCTTGTAGCTCCAGTTACAAATGCTGTTCTACTCACCCTTATATTCCTCCACAAATTTTAGATAGTCCTCATATGTTGAAATTGTACTGACTTTAATCTTTCTATCTATTTTCTTCATAAATCTTTTGATTACATTATTAAATCCTATTTCAACGAATTCATCTACTCCGTCTTCCAACATATTTTTTAATGCATCTTCAAATCTAACTGCCTGCATAACTTGGTTGGTCATAATCTCTTTAATGTCTTCTCCATCTCTTTTTCTGCCAAGTAAATTGTAGTACAAGTCAATTTTTTCTTCTTTAAAATTTATATCTTTAAAAATATATTCCAGTTCTTCTGAAGCCTGTTTCATATACTCAGTATGAAAAGGACCCGAAACTTTTAACTCTATAGCTCTACATCCCAATTCTTTTAACTGGTCCACAGAACTTAAAACCGAACTTCTCTCCCCTGATATGACAATTTGACCTGGACAGTTTAAGTTTGAAATAGAAGTGAAATTTAATTCACTGCTGTTTTTTCCCACAACTTCTCTTACTGCTTCTTCTGTTGAACCCATTATTGCATACATTAAAGTGTCTATATTTTCAGAGCTCTTCTTCATTGCCTCACCTCTAAGTTCTGCAACTTTTAAAGCATCTTCATCACTTAGTACTCCTGAGGCATATAGTGCTCCATATTCGCCAATGCTAAGCCCTGCAACTGCATCTGCAATTATTCCCTTGCTCTCCAGTAATTTTGTTACCATTATTTGAAATGCCACAAGTACTACTTGAGTATTTTCAGTTTCTTTTAATACTTCTTCATCAGTAAAAAAAGACAGTTCTTTTACATCTTTAGTTATATTTATAGAGTCATAATATTTTTTTGCCACTTCTGAGTTTTCATAAAAGTCTAATCCCATTTTAGATTTTTGACTTCCCTGTCCACCATATAAAAAAGCTACTTTCATTTTTCCTCCATTAAAGTCTTTATAACTTCCTTTACAGTTGTAATTTTATCTATTCCATTTATATTTTCTCCTGAAAAAACTACATTTAATCTTCCCTTTGCACTGTTTGAAAGGGCCTTGGAAATACAGTAGGGTGTTTTTCTCGGATCACAAGTTTTTAAACAGTCAATACACCTTCTCTTTGGAACATCTGAATAATCCACACTGTCTAAAAAGTCATTTTTAACTGCTCTAGCCAAAAATCCTGCTGGACTGTGAATAATTTCCAAATCAGAATCTTTTGCATTTACTATTGCTTCTTTAAATTCTATACTTACATCGCACTCCTCTGTTGCTATGAAAGGTGTGGCAACTTGAACTCCGTCTGCCCCCAGCTTTTTCATCTTTAATCTGTCTTCATTGTTTCTTATTCCACCTGCTGCAAATAAGTAAATTTTTTTATTTGTCTCTGCTTCTAAATCTGTCAGGTAAGCTGATATTTCCAATACTATATCTTCCAATTTTAATTCTCTTATTTCATTTTCTTTAAATCCTAAATGACCTCCGGCTTTTGGTCCTTCAACTACTACAAAATCAGGATATCTATTATATCTTTTTTTCCAAGTTCTAACTATTAAATCAAGGGCTCTCTTGCTGGAAACTATGGGAGCTATTAAAGTCTCTTCTCCTACTAATTCCGGCAAATTCAGTGGAAGTCCCGCTCCGCAAATAACTGCATCTGCACCAAATTCACTACTGGATTTCACCATTTCTTCGAAGTCCTTTATAGCTGTCATTACATTGACAGCAAGCAGACCTCTTCCTTCAGATATGTCTTTTGCCTTGTCTATTTCTTTTTTTAAGGCTATTTTATTTTTTTCAATTGAATTTTCAAGATATCCTTCTTCTCTAAATCCTATTCCCACTGCGGATATGACGCCCATTCCACCTTCTCTAGCAACAGAGCCTGATAAATTACCAAGGGAAACTCCCACGCCCATTCCGCCTTGAATTATTGGAATATCCATAACTTTACTTCCAAAATTTATTGAACACATAATTTTTTCTTCTCCAAAAGGTATTCACTATATAATTTATTAAATAAATCATCTAAACTCATTTTTTCATTTACTTCTTCTACAACTTGACCTGCCATAACAGTTCCATTGACAACATCTCCATCGAAAACAGCCTTTCTAAGTGAGCCCAATGTCAACAACTCAAGTTCTTCCATAGTCGCTCCTGCTTTTTCTTTTTCAATGTATTCATTTACCATTTTATTTTTTAAAACTCTATTTGGCATTCCACTAATTTTTCCCATGACAGTAACTTGGGAAGATCTTGCTGAAATAATTTTATCTTTATAGTTTTCATGTACAGGACATTCATCAGTTGCCAAAAGACATGTTCCCATTTGTATTCCCACTGCACCCAGTACTTCAGCTGCAAGTATTTGTTTTCCGGTTGCAATTCCACCTGCTGCTATTACGGGAATTGAGAGCGCATTTGCTATTTGAGGAATTAAAACCATGCTAGTAAGTTCTCCTATATGTCCACCTGCTTCTTGGCCCTCTGCAATTATTCCATCTACTCCCAGTCTTTCCATTCTAATAGCCAGTGCTTTTGAAGACACTACTGGAAATATTTTTGTGTTTATCTCTTTCCATTTTTCAATGTACTTTCCTGGATTTCCAGCTCCAGTTGTTACTACCGGCACTTTATATTCACGTGTAATCTCTACTATTTCTTCCACTTCGGGATTTATTAAGAGTATATTTACTCCAAAGGGCTTGTCTGTCTTTGACTTACAAATTTCTATTTGCTCTCTTAAATCGTGTGCACTTAACCCACCTGTGCCTATTAATCCAAGTCCGCCTGCATTACTAACTGCTGCTGCAAATTCTCCAGTTGCAATATGAGCCATTCCCCCTTGAATAAAAGGATATTTTATATTTAAAACTTCTTGTAATTTCATCTTTTCTCCCTAATTTCTATACCTCTACAATTATGCCTGCAAAACTAAGACCTGCTCCAAATCCAAACATTAATATACTTTCTCTTTCTCTTAACATATCTTTTTCTTGCATTTCACCTAAACATATTGGAATACTAGCTGATGACGTATTTCCATATGTTTCAATATTTGTATAATATTTTTCAGAAGAACCAAGTTTTCTGGCAACTGAATTTATTATTCTTATATTGGCTTGATGCAGTACAACATGGTCAATTTCTTCAATTGTCATATTTGATTTATTAAGTAAGTTCTTAATGCACTTTGGAACGATTTCAATTCCAAATCTATAGACATTTTGACCGTTCATATATATTTTATCTTCATCACTTCTAAGTAGTCTTAAATCGTCACTTCCAATAGTGCCCTTTTCATTAAAAAAGTCTCCATCTGTCTTTTCAAACAGCACTGCTCCGGAGCCATCTCCAAATAGAGCAACAGTAGACCTTTCCTCTTTATCTAAGAGTTTGCTAAGTTTATCAGCTCCAATAATAATTGCACATTCTCCATTTTCTAACATACCATGTGCCATTATTGCCCCTCCGACAAATCCGGTACAGGCCATGTTTATGTCTACAGAAAATACATCTTCATTTAAATTAAATTTTTTAGTAACTATTGAAGCAATTGAAGGCATTATATAGTCCGGGCTAATTGTAGCAACTATTACTACTTTTATTTTACTTACATCTTCTTCACTTAGTTTTAAGTCACCAACTGACTCTAAAACCATATCAGAAGTATCTACATTTTCTTCCCAATATCTAGTCTTTATTCCAGTTCTCTGTACTATCCACTCACTTGTAGTGTCTAGGTAACTTTCAAAAAAACTATTATCTACAATATTTTTAGGTTTATAATAACCTGCTTTAATTAATTTTAGTCCCATGCCAAATTCCTATATTTTCCTTTTCTATTTTGCAGTAGCTTATCCATTGGAATATCTCCTAGTATTTCTAAATTTTTCTTAAGGGATTTCTTTAACCTATTGTAGTTTTCTTCAAAGTCCTCTAGCTCTACTGCTAAATCTTCTTCTACAATTTCATCGCAAACTTTAAATTTTAATAGATCTTCAGAAGTTAATTTCATAACTTCCATAGCTTCACTAGCCCTTAGAGAGTCCTTCCACAATATTGATGCAAATCCCTCTGGTGAAAGTATGGAATATATTGAATTTTCCATCATTATTAAGTGATCACAAACACTAAGAGCTAATGCTCCTCCACTTGATCCCTCTCCGATAATAACGGATATTATATTTGTCTTTAATCCACACATTTCATAAATTGTACTTGCAATTGCCTCTGCCTGACCTCTTTCTTCCGCCTCAACACCCGGATATGCTCCCTGTGTATCTACAAAACAAATAATTGGTCTATTAAATTTTTCAGCTTGTCTGGCAAGTCTTTGTACTTTTCTATATCCCTCAGGGTGTGGCATTCCAAAATTTGCAGCTAAACTCTCTTCAAGTCCTCTGCCCTTTTCAATACCTAAAAAGGTTACAGGAATATCTCCCAACATTCCCACTCCACCAACAATTGCCTTGTCATCTGCATACTTTCTATCTCCATGAAAAAATAATGGACTTTCAATAATATTTTTTATGAAGTCCATTGCCTTGGGTCTATTCTTATATCTAGCTAAAAACACTCTATCTTCAACTGTTATATTTTTCTTTGCTTCTTCTAATTTTAATTTTTTATAATTTCTATATTCTTCACTATTTTTTTCTTCTTTTATTAAATCCTCAAATACTAACTTCAGTTTCATAACTTCTCCTGTGATATTTTAAGACTAATCCTAAATAATCTTTTAATTTTTTTCTTGGAACAATGTCATCTAAAAATCCATGTTCAAGCAAACACTCTGCACTTTGAAACTCCTTTGGCAATTCTTCTTTTATAGTTTGCTCAATTACTCTTCTTCCTGTAAAACAAATAAGAGCCTCAGGTTCTGCTATAATAATGTCTCCTAAGCTTGCAAAACTTGCAGTAACGCCTCCAGATGTTGGATCCGTCATAACTGACACATATAGGTTGCCACTTTCGCTGTGTTCTCTAAGAGAAAAAGTTGTATTCGCCATTTGCATTAGAGAAAAAATCCCCTCCTGCATCCTCGCTCCACCACTTGCTGAAAATGAAACTACAGGCAAATTTTCTTCTTTAGCCAGTTCAAAACACTTTGAAATTTTTTCTCCAACGTAAAGCCCCATACTACCCATTAAAAAATTACTGTCCATAACAAAAACGTAACATTTATTTCCATAAATGCTACCCTTTGCAAGAACCACAGCTTCATTTAATCCGTCGTTTTCTCTAAGAGAATTAATCTTCTCTTCATAATTTGAAAATCTAAGGGGATTAAAAGTCTTCTCCTCAGATTCTATTATTTCATATCCCTCATCCAGAATTAAATTCAATCTATCTTTTGCAGGCATTCTCAAGTGTTTATTGCACTTTGGACAAATATATTCATTTTCAACTAGGTCTTCTTTCAATACTGTAGAACCACATTTTTTACATTGAATAAATTCTACTTGATTCTTTTCCAGTTTTTTTAAAATTTTCTTTTCTCTTCTGTCCCTTAAGTTTTTAACTTTTTTAAATATGTCTGTATTTACTTTAAAGTAATCCATCTTATCTATATGCCTCCATTAAATTAAGCAATTCCTCCAATTTATCTTCAATAAAAGAAGTTGAATAATTGCCCCTAATAAAATCCATGTCAAATAATATAGCATAAAGTAAATATTGATTGGTTTTAATTCCCTCAATAATCAGTTCTTCTAATGCTCTTCTCATCTTTCTAATTGCACCAATTCTAGTTGAATCTTTTACAATTATTTTCCCAAGCATTGAATCATAGTAGGGACTTACCTTTGCTCCACTATAGAGGTATGAGTCAACTCTCGTATTGACTCCTCCTGGTGCATAAAAAAAGTTGACATTTCCAGATTCAGGAAGAAAATTTTCCAAAGGCTTTTCAGCATTTAGTCTACACTCTATTGCATATGAATTAATATTAATATCTTCTTGCTTAATTTTTAACTTTAATCCCGATGTAATCTTTAACTGTTCTTTTACCAAATCAACTCCAGTTACCATTTCAGTTACCGGGTGCTCAACTTGAATTCTAGTATTCATTTCAATAAAGTAAAAATTATTTTCTCTATCTAGAACAAATTCAACTGTGCCGGCATTTTCATAATTACAAGCTTTTGCTGCTTTAATTGCAGCACTATAGAGCTCTTTTCTCTTTTCTTCTGTCAATCTAATACAAGGTGTTTCCTCTATCATCTTTTGATTTTTCCTTTGAATGGAACAATCTCGTTCTCCCAGAGCTATAATATTTGAATACTTATCAGCTAATATTTGAACTTCAACGTGTTTAGGGCTTACTATAAGTTTTTCTATATACATACTGCCATTGTTAAAAGCCGCTATAGCTTCAGACTTGGCAGATTCAAATTCAATTTTTAAATCTTCACTTTTATATACTCTTCTCATACCCTTTCCGCCGCCTCCGCCAGAGGCTTTAATAAGTACGGGGTATCCTATTTTTTCTGCTATAATAAAAGCTTCTTCTACATCTACAACTTCACCATCTGAACCGGGAACTACGGGTACTCCATTTTTTTTCATCAAGTCTCTTGCAGCAATTTTATCTCCCATCATATCAATTACTTCTGATGATGGACCAACAAACTTCAGACCAGCTTCTTCTAAAGCTCTTACAAATTTTGCATTTTCTGATAAAAATCCATATCCTGGAGCAACAGCATCACACTTAGTTGCCAAAGCGGCTGAAATAATGTTATTTATATTTAAATAGCTCTCACTACTCTTAGCAGGACCTATACATACACTTTCATCGGCAAATTTAACATGAAGTTGTTCCGCATCTTCTGTAGAATAAACTGCAACTGTCTTAATTTGTAACTCTTCAGCAGATCGAATAATTCTAAGAGCAATTTCTCCTCTATTTGCAATTAATAATTTTTTTATCATTTTTCCTCTATTTCAAAAATAATATCTCCAAATTGGACTAAGTCTTCATCTTTAAAGTTAATTTTCTTAACTATTCCATCCATTGGAGATTTTACTTCATTAAACATTTTCATAGCTTCAACAATACAGAGAACGTCACCTTTTTTTACTTCTTTATCCACTTCTACAAAGCTGGGACTATCAGGCGATGGACTTGAGAAAAATATTCCTACAAGAGGAGATTCTAATTTATAATACGATTGACTTTCAATATTAGAATTAGAATCTCTCTTTTCTTCTATACTTTTAACAGGAATGCTCTCATCAGGTATATTTAGCTCATTCTCTTTAACTTCCGTACTTCCTTTTCCCAATTCTAAGCTAATTTCTTCATCTTTGTATTTTAAAGTAGTTAAATTAGACTTAGAAAATAAATTAATTAAATCTTTTAACTCTTTATCCATTATTTTCCTACATACTTTACAATATCACTTACAGTTCTAACTTTTTCCAAATCTTCATCTGGAATTTGAACTCCAAATTTATCTTCTATTGCCATAGTAAGTTCAACTATATCTAGTGAATCTGCATTAAGATCGTCTATTAAATTTGTGTTTTCAGTTAAATCTTCTATTTCACAACCTAGGTTTTCCGCTACTAATTCTTTTACATCATCTAATATCATTTTTTTACCTCCACACATAAAGTAACTTGTATAAATTTCTTTATGTAATTTATTTTATATACTTATTATAGTTTTTAGATTAAACAAAGTCAATGAAATTGCTTAAAATAATTTATGTAGTTACATAAACTTAACCTTTTCTTAGATATTAAAATACACCTTTAAAAGTTAAATTTAACTTTCAAAGGTGTATTAAACAAAATATTTTAAATATTTCTATTTTCTAAAAACTTTTTACCAACTTCTGGGAATAGTGCATAAGTCAACACGTCTTCATCACTTTTTGCCAAGTTTCCTATTTCATTTTTTGCTTCTTCAAATCTAGGTAATAAGTGGTCAGCTGGTCTATCTTTAGTTACTGGAGCATCTCCTATTATTGACTTTCTAAAATCTTCATCTATTTCTACTGGCGGCTTTCCATAATTTCCCTTTAGATACTCTTTTATTTCTGTAGGAACCATTTTATATCTCTCACCCAGTATTATGTTAAATGTAGCTTGAGTTCCAACCATTTGACTCATTGGAGTTACTAGTGGTGGATAACCTAAGTCTTTTCTAACTCTAGGTATTTCCGCTAATACTTCATTGTATTTTTCAAGTTTTTTTAAGCCTTCAAGTTGAGTATATAAATTAGATAACATTCCACCTGGAACTTGATAAATTAAGCCCTTTGGATCTATTGACAACATTTTAATTGGAAGTGTTTTATCTTCTATATACTTCTGTTTAACTTTTTCAAAGTGATCTGCTATTTCTTCCAACTTGTCTATTTTTAGTGATGTGTCATATCCCATTTCCTTAACTAACATATAAAGTGTCTCTGTAGGTGGTTGAGATGTTCCTCCTGAAAATGGTGAAATTGCAGTGTCTAATATATCAGCTCCTGCTTCAACTGATTTCAAATAAGTCATTGAACCCATACCAGTTGTCTCATGTGTGTGAAGCTCTATTGGTATAGAAAGTCTTCCCTTTAAATTTTTTACTAATTCATAGGCCTCATAAGGTGTCAGTATTCCTGACATATCCTTTATTGCTATACTGTCAGCACCCATTTCTGCTACTGTCTCACTTAATTTTGTAAAGTAATCAATAGTATGAACTTCTGAAACAGTATAACTTATAGCAACTTGTGCCTCTGCTCCAAATTTTTTAGTAGTCTTTATAGAAGTTTCTAAATTTCTAACGTCATTTAAAGCGTCAAATATTCTAATTATATCTACTCCGTTTTTTATTGAAAGTTCAATAAACTTTTCAACTATATCGTCTGGATAGTTTTTATAACCCAATAAGTTTTGACCTCTTAAGAGCATTTGAGTCTTTGTATTTTTCATCTTTGACTTTATATTTCTTATTCTCTCCCATGGATCTTCATTTAAAAATCTGATACATGAGTCAAAAGTTGCTCCACCCCAACATTCAACCGCTCTATATCCCGCTTCATCTATAAGGTCTAAAGCACCTTGCATATCTTCATATTTCATTCTAGTTGCCATTAAACTCTGATGTGCATCTCGTAATATTGTTTCTGTAAATTCAATTTTCTTTTTCAATTTTCCACCCCTCATTATTCACTATATTATATACTTTTTTAAAGTCATTATGCGATTTTAATAAATTAAAATTAAATTAGCATAACGTTTTAAATATTTTTTGTCTACTATATCTTAAATCTCTTCATTTTAAATTATACCCCAGCAATTCCCACTTTACTGCATTAAAACAACTAAAAAACACAATTTATATATATTTAAAAACTCTCTTAATTATATACTATTAAAGTAGTTTTATTCCCATATTTAGCTAAAAATATTAGTAAATTTTAAATAAAACATACCCAATATTTTATTAAATATCAGGTATGTTTTATAGCATTTTACATTTATTAACCACCAAATTTAAATTATGCAATTAACTTACATGTTCTAATACACGATTCCTAACTCTAATTTCTTCAGTGCTAGATGCATCATCCATAATTAAACCATGATTTTTCTTTTTTCTTGTAACTTGATCTATACAAACATAAGTAATAAAACCCTCTACATGTATTTCATTTGTCAATGCCGAAACTCCCTTAACATAAACTGTTATACTTGAATTTCCCAAGTGGACAATTTTTCCTGTAAAAGTAACTATGTCTCCTTTGGGAACTGGTTTTAAAAACTTAAACCCATTCATTGCCAAAAATACAAGCTCATCAGGATTTTTATAACTCATAGAAGCAGTCATAAATCCAGTTTCCGATAGCCAAGTAAGTGCCTTACCTACAAAAAGTGTTCCATGGTGATTTAAATCTCCCATAAGAACAAGTTGAGACGTACTAAATTCTTTCACAAAAAAACATTCCCTTCTTATTTTTATTAATTCCATTATACATAACGTATTCCAAAAAGTAAAGTCTTTTCCCGAAATATAAAATACTTTTCACATTGTAGAATATAAAAAAGAGAAAGTTTACACTTTCTCTTTTTTATTAATTATAAATAGCACTCCTGCAACAAATATAAAAGCTGAATAAATTAAGAAAATCATGTTCAATTTACCCATGTTTCCTCCTGAACTTGAAATTATGCTTCCCATCAGCTTTAATAATATAGAAGTAGTCATATATCCACCAAAGCCCAAGATACTGGTTATCAGTGCTCTCTTGTCTAAACGTGCATATTTTCCAACATAATAAAATCCTATTGAAGTCATTCCAGAGCTAAAAAATCCTAATAACAATAGTGTAAGCATTAGATAAACTCCACTTGACTGAACTAACTCTGTTCCTAGTAACACCCAAATAAAAGCATTGCACAGTGCAACTATTGAAACTAATTTTTTAGTATCAAATCTGTCACACATCCATCCCATTATTGGCGAGCCTAAAAAGTATCCACTGGAAAACATCAGCAATAAATTACTTGCACTTTCAAAGCTGAAATTATATCCTTCTGTAAAGTATGGAATAAACCATAAACCTTGAAATGATTGAACAGCTCCACTACAAGCAGTAAAAATAAGTATTAAGAGTACAAAGGAAGTATTTAATCCCAATCCTTTTGATTTTTGTAAATCATTTGACTTACTTTGCACTGTATCCATTTTAATGTTCTTAGTTAATCTTGCAATTACTATAGATAAAACTAAAGATAAGGCTGCAAAAATATAAAAACAAATTCTCCAACTAAAATGGTCAATAAAAATTTGCAGAGGTTTTGATGCAACTACAGTTCCAAAAGTTCCAAATGCCAGTAGTCCCCCTGTAAAAGTGCCCAGCTTTTCATTTTTAAACAACAGTCGGACAAAGCTTATAGCTGGGATATATACAGTTGATATACCTACACTTAGCACCATTCTAGCCAAGAGTAAACTTGTTGAGTTATTGGCTAATCCAAACAACAACGAACCTAGTGATGTGATTACAAGGCTTACTAACATTATTTTTCTAGGCCCTATTCTGTCGCATAGATGTCCACATGGAATTTGAATTATTGCGTATATAAAAAATAATACCGATCCCAAAGTACTAATAGTATCTATGGTTATGTCTATTTCTTCCATAATAGGTACTGATAGTACTGATAATGCCACTCTGTGAAAACTTGAAATAAAATATGACAGAGATAACACAATAAATAAAATAATTATTCCATTTTTCTTTGACCCCTCCGCTTTCTCCATTCCCTTCTTTCCTCCTATTTTATAGTATATAAAGATTTTTATATTGTGCTCTATTTTACCACACTAAATACTTTAATCAAGCTAAATTTGCATATAAAAAATTCTAGTAAAATGTTTCTGCACTTTACTAGAATTTTTTATTAATCTTTAACTACTGTACCTTTTGAATCGGGACTATTTGTATTTAAAAATTTTATAGTTATATTTTTTTCCATTACAGGAGCAATTGCATCTTTTTGATAGACTTCTGCTCCATCGTCAATAATTTTTGCAAGCTCACTATACTTTAAAGAAGGTATGGTTTTTGCATTATTATCTTTCCTTGGGTCTGAAGTCATTACTCCGTCTACATCTGTCCAGTTCTCATATATATTTGAGTCCAGAGCACTGGCTATAATAGAACCTGTAAAGTCAGAGCCTCCTCTGTTAAATGTTTTCACATTTCCACTTAAGTCTTTACCATAAAATCCCGGAACTACGTATTTTTTATTTAACTTTATCTTTTCTCTGATATTTGACTGACTCTCTTCCACATTTATTTCTCCAGCTTCATCAAAAGCTATTAACTCAAGAGCATCTATAAATTCATAATCTAAGTATTTTGCCATTAATTTGGCATTTAAATACTCTCCTCTGCTAATGATAAAATCTGGATCTCTAGAATCTTCTATGTCTTTAAAACACTCTTCTATTTCCAAGTAGATGTCTTCATTTAAATTTAAATCCAAGGAAATATCTTCAAATCTCTTCTTTACAGTTTCAAGTACCTTTGATATTTCAAAATTACAAATATTTAATTCTCTTTTTAAATTAGCTAGAATTTTATTTATTTTTTCTTGTCTCTTTTTTAAATCACTGGTTTTTATTAATAAATCCGTAACTTTTTCATCTTCATTACTTCTCTTTCCCGGTGCAGATACTACAATAACTCCCCTATCATCTTCAGATAAAATTATATTTTTAACTTTTGAAAATTGCTTTGCATCACTTAGAGAGGTACCACCAAATTTTGATACATTTTTCTGTTGAATTTCTTCAAGATGAAAGGGTGTTACTTGATATACACAGTAATTTATCCAATTTGAAAAAAATAAATTTCCCGCTGATCTCCATTTTACATTTATACCTTTTTCAGGAGTATCATCTTTATAGTAATTCCTTGGTACACTTACTTCCAGTCCCTTTTCTAAATCTCTTATATACTCACTGTGTAAAGTTTCTCTATCATACTCCCAATGTCCAAAAGAAAATATAAATCTGTTGTCTCTAGTTGTAACTAACCCAACTCCCGTATCTTCTCTACTTGCTAAAATTTTCAAATCTGAATGTTTTCTAACTTCTTTTTCCTTAACATAGGTGTGCCTTGATTGAGGAACTAAAAATTCATCATCAAATCCCTTTAATAACTTATCTTCTTCTAGTTTTTCGTATTCAAAAACTCCGAATATTTTTCCATCAACTACTTCATTTTTTATTCCATAGTAGTAGTAAAGAGCTGCTTGAGCTGCCCAGCAGATAAACATAGTTGAATATACATTAGTCTTTGCAAACTCCAATATATTTTTTAGCTCTTGCCAATACTTGATATTTTCATATTCTAATTTTTCAACTGGAGCTCCTGTTATAATCATGGCATCATATTTATTATTTTTTATTTCATCATAAGTTTTATAAAACTTATTTAAGTGTTCCATTTCAGTGTTTTTTGATTGGTGTGAACCCATACGTATTAAATCTAAATCAATTTGTAGTGCTGTGTTAGACAACATTCTTAAAAATTGTATTTCTGTCTCTTCCTTTTTGGGCATTAAATTCACAATAGCAATTTTAATAGGTCTAATATCTTGAGTTTGTGCTCTATTCTCACCAATTATAAATATTTGCTCTCTTTCTAAAACATCTTCTCCAACTAAATCTTTAGGTATTATTACTGGCATTTTCTCAACTCCTTACAACATTACTATATTTTTTTAAAAGCCTGATCCAAGTCTTCTATTATTTCATCTACATTTTCTATTCCTACAGATAATCTAACCATGTTTGGTAAAATACCTGCTTCAATTTGTGCCTCTTCGCTTAATTGTCTATGAGTCATACTAGCCGGATGAAGGGCATGAGTTCTAATATCTCCCACGTGAACTACTAAAGTTGTAAGTTTTAGATTATTAATCCACTTCTTTGTCTCCTCTGTTCCGCCCTTAACTCCAAAAGATATTATTCCACTAGCGCCTTTAGATAAGTATTTCTTACTTAACTCATAGTTCTTATTTTCTTCTAACAGTGGATAATTTACCCAATCTACCTTTTCTTGCTTTTCCAAATACTTTGCAACTTTTAGAGCATTTGTAGAGTGTTTATCCATTCTAAGAGCCAGTGTTTCAACTCCAAGATTTGTTAAAAAAGCATTAAAGGGGCTCATTGTAGTTCCTAAATCTCTCATAAACACTACTCTTGCCTTTGTAATATAAGCTTGCTCTTTAAAAGTTTCAGTATAACTTAATCCATGATAGTTTGGATCTTTATCAGTTAGACAAGAAAATTTTCCGTTATTCCAATTAAATTTCCCACTATCTACAATTATTCCACCTACACTTGTAGCATGTCCGTCTAAAAACTTTGTAGTAGAGTGTGTTATTATATCAGCTCCAAAATCAAAAGCTCTACACAGATAAGGTGTGGCAAAAGTATTGTCTACAATTAATGGAATGTTATTTTTATGTGCAACATTTGCAACTAATTCTATATCTAAAACATCTACTCCCGGATTTCCAATTGTCTCTGAAAAAATTAACTTAGTATTATCTTGAATTGCATTTTCTAATTCTTCAACATTATTTAAGTGAACGAATGTAGTTTTTATTCCAAACTTTTCTAAAGTAGAACCAATAAGAGTATAAGTTCCTCCATATAGGTTATTCATGGCAACTATGTGTTCACCTGCACTACAAATAGTTAAGATAGCCAATAGAGTCGCTGCTTGACCTGAAGAAGTGGCCAAGGCTCCAACTCCACCTTCCATTTGCGCTATTTTTTCTTCAAAGGCATTTACTGTTGGATTTGATATTCTTGAATACATATGCCCATCTTTTTCTAAATCAAATAGTGCTGCAACCTCATCCGCATCATCATATTTGTAAGTAGTTGATTGAAAAATCGGTAAAATTCTCGGCTCACCATTTTTAGGTTGATATCCTCCTTGTACACATAGCGTTTCAACTGTTAAATCTTTTAATTCTTTCATTTTTTACCTCCACTTTAAAATTTGCAATAAAAAAACTTCCATCCCAATAAGGACGAAAGTTAAACTCCGTGTTACCACCTTTATTCGTTACTATTTCACAATAATAACCTCTTCAAGTACTTCATACTCTATCGCTATAACGGGCGCCCCCGTAAATGTCTAAATAAATTCGACACTTCCCAAAAAAAGACCATGTTCCCCTATTGTCATTCTACTTCTCTCACCAACCGAAGCTCTCTGTGCTCATTTCAATAAAGTACTCTTCTTCTTATATAGTTTTATATATTGTATGTAATCTTACTACTTTTAATTTCTAAAGTCAACTATTAAATTAAATATATTTTATAAGTATAATAATATAGTTTTAAACAAAAAAACAAACCAATAAATTGATTTGTCTTCTAAATGGTGATCCATGCGCGATTCGAACGCGCGACACCCTGATTAAAAGTCAGGTGCTCTACCGGCTGAGCTAATGGATCAAATATTTAATTTTACGTTTTTCATAGAAAATTCTGTAGTTTTTACTACAGAATTTTGGCGGAGAGGGTGGGATTCGAACCCACGTGGGCTTGCACCCTAACGGTTTTCAAGACCGCCCCGTTATGACCACTTCGGTACCTCTCCACAGTATTAAATTGGTGACCCATGCGCGATTCGAACGCGCGACACCCTGATTAAAAGTCAGGTGCTCTGCCGGCTGAGCTAATGGGTCAAAATTTGGCTGGGGTGGCAGGACTCGAACCTACGAAATGCCAGAGTCAAAGTCTGGTGCCTTACCGACTTGGCTACACCCCAAAATGGTGCACCTAGGAGGATTCGAACCCCCGGCACACGAATTAGAAGTCCGTTGCTCTATCCAACTGAGCTATAGGTGCATAATATTTAAATTAAATTTTCTATTTGTTTTTATTCTATTTTTATTTCGACTTTTTATGGTGCACCTAGGAGGATTTGAACCCCCGGCACACGAATTAGAAGTCCGTTGCTCTATCCAACTGAGCTATAGGTGCATTTGGAGCGGGTGAAGGGAATCGGACCCTCGCAACCAGCTTGGAAGGCTGGGGCTCTACCACTGAGCTACACCCGCATGATGTATTTATTAAATTTTCTTGGTGGAGGAGAGTGGATTCGAACCACTGAAAGCTAAGCTAACGGATTTACAGTCCGTCCCCTTTGGC
>NZ_FQXI01000017.1 GCF_900129925.1 Anaerosphaera aminiphila DSM 21120
GTATCGCCGTGTCTCTTTTTAATTACCATAAGCCATATAAATTCTATCCATTAAAAAAAGCCCATATCCCCCAACGGTATATTACTGCCATCAGTATGAACACACACATCACCTGGTAAACATAAACAACTCCACCAATGCTCGACTGTATTTTCAGTCGGGCATTTTTGCGTCTTTTTTTAAATTATTTCAAAAAGTTTCTCAAAAGTTTGGCAGTTTTGCAATTCTCACCGTAATAGTGGTGAAAGGGAAACAGCGGAGTCACCACCCGAAAGGGGGTGAGAATGTGAAACCTAACAGCCATGAGCAAGACAAGCGACATGCCTTTGACAGCTTTTGCAAAAAGATACTCAAACATGAGGCAAGGGATTATTACGATGAGCTGAAACGGCAACGTGGTCGAGAAACAACTTTTTCAGATTTATCAGCAAAGGAAATGGAACAGCTATATACAGAGGATAAATACTTTGTTATCGAACAAGTTTTTAATGTTTTAGGTCTTGATGTTATTGTTACTGATTGTGTTATTGCAGGTGCATTAGAAAATTTACCAGAACGCAAGCGAGATATTATCTTGCTTTCCTATTTCCTTGAATTATCTGACCGAGAAATCGGGGACAAGCTGAATATGCTACGTTCTACTGTTCAGTACCAAAGAACAAGCACCCTACAGAAGTTAAAAAAATTTATGGAGGTAGATATCTATGAGCAACAAGAAAAGAAATAATCATTTGCTTTCCTACCCTGTTATTGTATTAGCCTCTGGTGGCGATGTAGATGCTATCAATGCCGTTCTGAAACATTATGAAGGGTACATCGCTGCATTGTCTATGAGGACATTTTACGACGAAGGTGGCAATCCGCATTTATGTGTAGATGATGTATTACGCCGTAGATTAGAAACTAAACTGATAACCAAAATCTTAACTTTTAATGCGGCTTAATAGATAAATCTATGGAGAAGTACGCTCCCCCTTTCCGTACTTCCTATCCATAGTTTTGTTATTAGATAAATGTTCCTTGACAAAGAAAGCAAGTCAGACAACGGCTTTGCAGTATAAGGTAAAACGGATACATTCCATTTATATCGAGCCAAGTGGCTGATACGCCATGACCTCTGTTTAGAGCGAGCGAACTATATCAAGCCACAAAACAAATATGGCAGTTTGTAGGCGAGGACATATAAATGGGATAATGATACTCCCCTATAGCCACCGTCCGAGCGTTAAAAGCGTCGCAGGCAATGGGTAGGGTTTCGGCAGACCGTCGAAAGGGTGAAATTCCCGTGGAGCTGTGCCAATAGCCGTTCGTTTAACCATATAGTTTTTAAGAAAGAGTTTAGCTAGAAAGGAGATGAAAAAGCATGAGTGACTGCGTTATGCGTGGAGATATTTTTTATGCCAGCCTAAATCATGGAATTGGTTCAGAGCAGAGGGGATACCGACCAGTCCTCATCATTCAAAATAATATGGGTAATAAGTTTAGTCCAACAGTTATCGTAGCAGTAATCACAGGTAAGGTTCACTACAAAGCTAGACTACCTACCCATTGTCTACTAAACCTCTCTCCTACATTATCAATTCCATCAATGGTCTTGTTGGAGCAGATCATTACAATAGATAAAAG
The DNA here is from genome assembly GCF_900129925.1 of Anaerosphaera aminiphila DSM 21120. GTDB lineage: Bacteria > Bacillota > Clostridia > Tissierellales > Peptoniphilaceae > Anaerosphaera > Anaerosphaera aminiphila. Next base: position 1,627 of record NZ_FQXI01000017.1, read on the forward strand.
ACGTTTGAAAAAATATGCAGGTAGAATTAGCGAAGAAGAAATTATCTTAATCAATAAGGCTCTCTCAGTCAGTTTAGGATTGGAGGGCCTATAAATATACTCTTTTTTATCAATATATAGAATTGGATGCGATTGGAGAGAAAATCGACACAATTCACATAAAGTCAGAACCTATTTATACTGGAGGTATGTATTCACGGAGGTGTTTACAGATGGAAAATATTAGACCTGAACAAAAGAGGACTGAAATAAAAAATCCTTCTCCGAAAAAAGCAACCAAATATTCGCAATCAAAAGAATATGACACTTTCATTAACATACTGGCAACTGTGGTGGAGAAGTACGGAGTTGAGATTTTAGAAGAAATAGATTGTGCTGTGTAATTTAACAGCACATTACATAGAAAACTCTCCATCTGTTTACCTAAATAAAAGGAGGTTTTGATTATGAGTAGAAGTGGAATGAAATGTGTTTTATATCCCCGTGTCAGTACAGAGATGCAGGTTGATGGATTTAGTTTAGATGGTCAGCTAACCAGTTTAAATCGTTTTGCAGACAGAGAAGAAATGGTAGTGGTAGATATTTATGAAGATGCAGGGAAGTCAGGAAAATCCATTGAGGCTAGACCTGCTTTTAAGAAGATGCTATCAGATATCGAAAATGGGTTACAGATAGATTATGTATTAGTATATAAACTATCACGTTTTGGAAGAAATGCGTCTGATATTTTAAATTCCTTAGAGTTCATACAATCTTATGGAATAAACCTAATATGTATAGAAGAAGGGATTGATTCATCACAGACAAGCGGAAAGCTACTAATATCAGTTCTTTCTGCTGTAGCTGAAATTGAAAGAGAAAATATCATTGAGCAGACAATGAATGGACGTAAAGAAAAAGCAAGGCAAGGTGGGTGGAATGGTGGATTTGCTCCTTATGGTTATTATTTAAAGGATAAGATGCTTTTTATTCAAGAAAAGGAAGCCGAGGCTATTCGCCTAATATATGATAAATTTGCAAATACAGATATGGGGTATGGTGGAGTAGCACAATATCTTAACTTTCAAGGTATTGAAAAGATTCAAAGACAGAATGGAAAACTTAAAGAATGGAGTGGCAGTTTTGTAAGGCAGATTTTAGACAACCCTGTTTATTATGGAAAGATTGCCTTTGGCAGAAGGGCAAGAGAAAAGATAAAAGGTACAAAAAATGAATATCGCCAAGCTTGGCAGGAAGATTATATTTTAGCTGATGGAAAACATGAAGCTATAATAAGTGAAGAATTATGGAATAAGGTTCGTGAAAAGCGTATAGAAACAGGAATAAAGCAACCTTCAAAAATAGGTAAAGATCGGGTACATTTATTATCAGGAATATTAAAATGTCCTATCTGTAAGGGACCTATGTACACCAATAAACATGCCTGGACAAATAAAGACGGTACATACAAAGAAGTGTATTATTATGTATGTAGCCGTAAACGAGCAGTTACAGGTAGAAGTTGTACTTATAAAGCAATGCTGAAGAAAACAACAATAGAACCTCTTGTAATTGAGTCTATTAGGGAATTGGTCAGTAATGAAACATTTGCAAAGGAAGTTAAAGCAAGAATAGGTACTCAAATTGACACTACAACAATTGATAACGAAATAAAAAATTACGAATCTAAACTCCGGGAGGTAGATTTGAATAAATCCCGTTTAGAAAATGAAATCGACACCCTACCAGAGGATGCTCGGCATCGTGAGAGAAAGTTACATGATATGACTATTCGCTTAAATGACCTGTATGATATAATGGTTGAGTTAGAAGAAAAGATTGAGGATGGGAAACTAAGACGGAAATCAGTTGAAAGAGATGCAATTACACTGGATAATGTTTATAAACTAATGATTAATTTTGAAAAGGTGTACGATAAAATTAATGATGAAGAACGGAAAGCTTTAGTATCTTCCTTAATTAAAGAAATTCAAATATATCCACGTGGTGAAACAGAAGTGCCGTTAAAGTCTATTTCCTTTAATTTTCCTGTATATAAGGACGGTCAGGAAGTGCAAGAACTTTTGTGGGACAAAGATATGCACGTGGAGACGGTAGTATTGATGTCAAGAAAATAGAATAAAGGCTTAAAAAAGTGCTGAAATTAAGGGCTTTTAGGATTTTTGAGTAAATCCTGAAAGCCCTATTTTTCTTGAAAATGCTGTTAGGGAATTGGTCGAAATTGAAATTTTCTAGGGTGTGTAGACAGTATGGTTATTTGGAGTGGAGTAGACAGAATGGATAACTATAAAAATAAACTAAAATATTGAAGAAATCAACTAAATAGGATATAATTATATTTAATTATCGTATAATTCTATAAAAGGAGATATCAGATGCTAATTAATAATCTGGAAAAAGACATAAAAGTTAAGTGTTTAGACATAGATATTACACAGGCAGAATTAGCCAAAAGGCTAGATAAGAGTGCTCAGACAGTAAATAAAATCGTTAAAAAAGGCGATGGACTTATAAATACAACCTTTATTGATATTATGGAAGAATTAGGTTTTGACATAGAACTGAATTATATAGAGAGGAAAAAGTAAAAATGAATAAACAACAATTAGCAAGCACGATTTGGGAATCAGCAAATCAGATGCGTTCAAAAATAGAGGCAAGTGAGTATAAAGATTTTATATTGGGATTTATTTTTTATAAATATTTATCGGAGAAAGAAGTAAGATTTTTCAAAAGCAAAAGTCTATCTCAGGAAGATATTACAAAGATTAATGAAGATGACGAAGAATATGCAGAATATGTAAGAAACAACATAGGTTATTTTATTTCCTATGAACACTTGTTTTCAACGTGGGTAAAAAAAGGAGGAGACTTTGAAATTGCCAATGTAAGAGATGCTTTATCTGCGTTTGATAGAAATATAGACAGTGTTTACAAAAAATTATTTGAAAATATCTTCAAAACATTAAGTGGCGGGTTATCTAAATTAGGAGAAAATGCACAAAAGCAAACAAAGGCAGCAAGGTCTCTTATTAATTTAATAAAGAGAATACCGATGGATGGAAGTCAAGATTATGATGTTTTAGGTTTTGTCTATGAGTATTTGATTTCTATGTTTGCCGCAAATGCTGGTAAAAAAGCAGGAGAATTCTACACACCTCATGAAGTATCTGTTTTAATGTCTGAAATTATAGCAGAAGAACTCAAAGGCAGAGAGAAAATCAAAATATATGACCCAACTTCTGGGTTTCGTGTCATAATAGTGATAGAGGCAAATAGTTATGTAAATATAAGGAGTTCAAGACTTCTACCAAAGTTTAAAACTCAAAAAATAAATAGTTGGTGTGCTGCTTAGAGTATCCATTTTAATAATGGGTATTGTAAATAGCATACCAATATAAATAAAGATTATAAATTTTATAAGGAGGATTTATGGATTGTATAGAAGCTCATAAGTATTCTTTTGCAAATAAAACTATGCTTAAAAATGAAAAGAAGTGTGGTTGTTTTTATTGTTGTAAAATCTTTTCTCCAAGTGAAATAGAAGATTGGTGTGAAGATGAACCAGATTGGACAGCTATTTGTCCATATTGTGGGATTGACTCTGTGATAGTAGAATCTATTGGATATCCACTAACAAAAGAGTCGTTAGAAAAAATGCACAAAGAATGGTTTTAGTAAAAATTTAATATGTAAATTTTAGACGATAGAAAGTAATAATTCTGTCGTCTTTTTTATTTCACAGAAAGGAGGTAAAGATGAATTTTGATTATTTCTATAATAGGCAATCTGAGATGTATAACTTCATTAGGTTACCTATGGTATTAATGGAAGATGAAATTTTTGAGAGTATTTCTATTGAATCTAAAGTTTTGTATTCATATATGCTTAATCGAATGGGTCTTTCATATAAAAATGGGTGGATAGATGAAGATGGAAAAGTTTTTATTTATTACACAATTGAAAGTATAAAAGATCAATTTAATTGTGCAAGTGAAAAAGCAAATAAATTAATAGCTGAGCTTGATATTAAGTCAGGAATAGGACTAATTGAAAAGAAAAGACAAGGACTTGGAAAGCCTAATAGAATTTATGTTAAAGACTTTATGAGCATATTTAATAATATGGAATTAAAAAATCAAGAAGTTCGAAAAACAAAATTCCAGAAGTTCGATAATCGAAATTCAAGAGATTCGAATATCGAAAGTCAAGATTTTCGAAAATCGGAAGGTAACTATAACAATATTAGTAATAATAAGTTAAGAAATAATGATTTTAGTAAAGGGCAAAAGCCTTATGGAATATATAAAAATATATTTTTAACTGATGAAGAATACAAGGACTTAACGAATGAGTTAGGAAGCAGAATTAGTGAATACATTGATAGGCTTTCGTCTTATATGAAAGCAAATAACAGAGTTTATCAAGATCACAAGGCAACAATAATTAATTGGTATCTTAATGATCAGGCAAAAAATATTAATGAAAATTCAACAAAAAAGATGAATTACGATATAGGAGAGAGTTTATGAAAAACTTAAAAGATTTTGTATTAAGAGAAAATGATATTGAAAGAAATGGACATATCTATTGCAAGGTATGTGGTACAAGAGTAGATGGAGAATTACTTGACCTTGGATTTACAAAGTTTATTCCTAGAATTAAATGTGAATGTGAAATAAAAAGAGATAAGGAAAACGAAGAAAGAGAAAGACTGATGAGAATATCGACATTGAAAAGAGATTGCTTCTCATCACCTATCCAACACAAATATAATTTTGAGAAATACTTAAATGAAAAAGGTCAAGCTTATAAAGTTGCTTATAATTATGCCAAAAGCTTTGAACAAATGAAAGAAGACAATGTTGGACTTTTATTTTATGGAGATGTTGGTAGTGGAAAAACTTATCTTGCTTGTTCAATTGCAAATGAATTAATTGAAAGAAAACAAGTTAGAGTTAAAATCATGAATTTATCCCAGGTTATAAATCAAATACAAAAATCAGCATTTAAGGTAGATTCAAACGAAATTATAAATAACCTATCTAATATTCCTTTATTAATCTTAGATGACCTTGGAATTGAAAGGGACACATCCTATGCAAGAGAACAAGTATATAACATTATAAACTCAAGATACTTAAAGGGTAGGCCGACAATTTTCACTACAAACTTATCATTAGAAATTATTCAAAATCCTAATATTGACCTTGAGTATCAGAGGATATATTCAAGAATACTTGAAATGACAATACCAGTTAAAGTTATAGGAGAAGATTTTAGAAGAAAAATCCATCAAGAGAAGTTAAGAAAATACAAAGAGTTACTTTTATATGGAGGTGGAATAGATGATTAATGAAGAAGTATCTAGGTCAAGTCTTAATCTTGAAGTAAGGCTTGCAAAAGCAACAAGTAAAGCAATTCTTGATGCTTTAAAGAAAGTACACAAGCAAATAGAAGAACAAGGAGGCTTAAAAAATGTAATAAAAAATAATGGAGAAGAAGTAAAACTAAAGGATATGGTTAAAAAGGGACAGTTAGAAGAAATTAATCTAAAAGATACTGAGTTAAAAGAACTAAAGAAAATTTTAAATAAACACAGAGTGAAGTTTTCTGTTATGAAAGATAAGGAAACTGGTAATCACTCTGTGTTTTTTCAATCTAAGGATATAAAGGTAATGGAACATGCCTTTAAAAAAGCAGTTAAGGCTTCTGAAAGAAAGGCCGATAGAAAAGATTCAATAACGAAGACTATAAATAAGTTTAAAGATATGGCTAAGGACACTATCAGTAAAGATAAAGTTAAAAATAAACATAAGGAGCAAAGCTTATGATAAGTAATTTAAAAACATTTGAAAATAAGAATTTTGGGAAACTCACTGTTATAGAAAAAGACGGTGAGTTTTTCTTTATAGCAAATGAAGTAGCAACTATGCTAGGATATGTCAATCCAAGAAAAGCTGTTTATGACCATGTAGATGAAGAAGATAAGGGTGTAACGAAATGGAACACCCCTGGAGGAATACAGAATATTTCAATAATTAACGAATCAGGATTGTATTCACTTATCCTTTCATCAAAACTACCACAAGCAAAAATCTTCAAAACTTGGGTAACTAGAGAAGTCTTACCGAGCATTAGAAAAAACGGAGGATATATAGCAAGTCAAGAAAAGAAAACTAATGAAGAGTTACTTGCAGATGCAATTCTTGTAGCCAATAGAATTATTGCCGAAAGAGAAGAAGAAATTGAAGAATTAAGACCAAAGGCAGATTATTATGACAAATTAGTAGATTATAACCTACTTACAAACTTTAGAAATACTGCCAAAGAGTTAGGAATACCACAAAACCAGTTTATAAGTTTTTTAATGGATAAAGGATTAATTTATAGAGATAAGAAAAAGAAACTCTTACCTTATGCAGATAAGAACAAGGGATATTTTGAAGTAAAAGAATGGGTTGATCCACTAGGTACACTTGTAGGAATACAAACATTTATAACACCAAAGGGAAGACACTACCTACTAATTTTATTAGATAGTGAAGGTTTCTACGATGAATAAGGTATTAGAATCTATTCTTTCTGATATTAAAAACTTAATTAAAATAGACAACCCAAAGAAATTTATATTATCAAACATTCCTTATCTATCATTCTTCTACATTGGAAATATTTTTTCTAAGCACATCAATTCTTATGTTGGAGGAGATATTATTGATAGATTAATGGTGGGAATTTCTGATATAGGAACTTTATCTTATATACCAAGCCTTAATCCAAGGGACTTGTTAGTAGGTATTTCAGTTGCTGGTCTTGTTAAGCTAATTGTTTACAGTAAAGGAAAAAATAAAAAGAAATATAGGCAAGGTAAGGAATATGGATCTGCAAGATGGGGAGAAAACAAGGATATTGCTCCATATATTGACCCTAAGTTTGAAAATAATGTTCTCATAACTAATACTGAAAGACTTACAATGAACTCAAGACCTAAAAACCCTAAATACGCTAGAAATAAAAATGTATTAGTAATAGGAGGTTCTGGATCAGGTAAAACGAGATTTTATGTAAAGCCAAATCTAATGCAAATGCACTCTTCCTATGTAGTAACAGACCCTAAAGGCACACTTGTGTTAGAGTGTGGAAAAATGCTTTATGAAAATGGATATGACATAAAGATTTTGAACACAATAAATTTCAAAAAGTCCATGAAATACAATCCTTTTGCTTATTTGAGAAGTGAAAAAGATATTTTAAAGCTTGTCCAAACTATAATTGCTAACACCAAGGGAGATGGAGAAAAGGCAGGAGAAGATTTCTGGGTAAAGGCTGAGAAGCTATATTACACTGCCCTCATCGGTTATATATATTATGAAGCACCTGAAGAAGAAAAGAATTTTAAAACACTCTTAGATATGATTGACGAAAGTGAAGTCAGAGAAGATGACGAAACCTATATGAACCCAATTGATAGGCTTTTTGAAGCTCTTGAAAAGAAAGATCCTACTCATTTTGCAGTTAAGCAATATAAGAAATATAAGCTGGCAGCAGGAAAAACTGCTAAGTCAATTCTCATATCATGTGGAGCAAGACTTGCACCTTTTGATATAAGAGAGCTTAGAGAACTAATGAGCGAAGATGAATTAGAGCTTGATAAAATTGGAGATAGAAAAACTGCTTTATTCGTAATAATATCAGATACAGATGATACCTTTAACTTTGTAGTCTCAATAATGTATTCTCAATTATTTAATCTACTATGTGATAAGGCAGATGATGTGTATGGTGGAAGACTTCCAGTTCATGTTAGGTGTCTACTTGATGAGTTTGCAAATATAGGATTAATTCCTAAATTTGAAAAACTAATAGCGACAATTCGTTCTAGAGAAATATCAGCAAGTATAATTCTGCAAGCACAATCTCAATTAAAAGCAATTTACAAAGACCATGCAGATACAATAGTTGGTAACTGTGACTCTACACTCTTTCTAGGAGGAAAAGAAAAAACAACAGTAAAAGAATTATCAGAAACATTAGGAAAAGAAACCATAGACCTATATAACACATCAGAAACAAGATCCAACCAAAAATCTTTTGGTCTAAATTACCAAAAAACTGGTAAGGAACTTATGAGTCAAGATGAAATAACTGTAATGGATGGTGGTAAATGTATATACCAACTAAGAGGAGTAAGACCTTTTTTGTCAGATAAATTTGATATTACAAAGCATAAGAATTACAAGTTATTGGAAGATTATGATAAGAGAAACTTGTTTGATGTGGAAGATTATCTAACAAGTAGAGATAAGGTAAAGTTAAAATCAAGTTATAAAATAAATAGGTTAAACATTTGAGTTTATGGAGAAAGTAAAATGTGTGAAAATAGAAAATCATCTTTAATTATATTAAATATAAATGGTGAGCAGTTTATTTTGGAAAGTGATACAGAACTCACAATGGATAAGAAAAATTATATTGAAGCAATATGTGAGACAATGTACGATGAAAGTAATGAATGGTATGAAGATATATATGATATGTCCCCATATGATATAGCTGAGCTATTTGAAAAAACAGTAAAAGAAGAAGTAGGAATAACTGTTACATTTAAAGCGATAGACCTTGAAGTATCGATTTTAGAAGATTAGAAATAAGGTATTAATAGGCGATAGAAATTAAAAACTCTATCGTCTTTTTTTATACTCAAAAATAGGAGGTTAAGATGGTAAGGATAAGAAGTCCCACTTAAAATAATTTAATATATAAGACATTTAGCGATTGAAATATAATTTCAGTCGCTTTTTTAATTGAAATTTATAGATTAAGGAGAAGAAATTAATGGATAGAGAAATGATAAATATTAATGCAAATTTAGTTAAGGAAGCTCTTTTTTCAGAATTTGAAAAAGATGGAGAAAGTGTTCAAGTAGCAAATTTTGCTCTTGTAAAAAAATATGGAAAGGGCAAAGAATATACAAATTGCTCAGTATATGGAGAAAAGGTAGAAATTGTAAAAGAATTTGAAAAAGGAGATCTAATCCATGTCTTTGGATATTTCAAAGAAAATAAAAAAGGAGATAAGGTCTACAAGAATTTTATAGTTAAATCACTAAACAAAATAGAAAATAAGAAAGAAAACGAGGAGGAATAATATGGAATTTTTTACAGCTGGAGTTGGAGTTTTAAAGACACTTGTAACTGCAATTGGTGCAGGTTTAGGAGCATGGGGAGTTATTAACTTGATGGAAGGTTATGGTAATGATAACCCTGGTGCTAAATCTCAAGGTATTAAGCAGCTTATGGCTGGTGGGGGAATTGTACTAATCGGTATTAAATTAATTCCACTACTTGCAAATGCTTTAAATTAGGAGAAAGTCTATGTTTGGTATCTTTGACAAGCTAACTGAATTTTTTAAGGATATGCTACTCGGAGGTATCAAAGCAAATCTTGAGTCCATGTTCTTAGATATAAACGACAAGGTAGGAGTTATTGCAACTGATGTTGGGAAGACACCAATGGGTTGGAATGGAGAAGTATATAACTTCATAAAAAACATTAATGACAATGTAATTGTTCCAATAGCAGGTCTTATCATAACAGCAGTATTATGTATTGAACTCATAAATATGGTTATGCAAAAGAATAATATGCATGATACAGATACTTTTGAGTTTTTTAAATACATTATAAAGATGTTTATAGCAGTCTACCTTGCAAGCCATGCCTTTGAATTTTCAATGGCAGTCTTTGATGTGGCACAAAATCTTGTAAACAAAGCGGCAGGGGTAATCAATACTTCTGCCACTGTTTCAGGAGATCAGATAGTTGCAATGGTTGATGTATTAAAAGAAAAAGAAATAGGTGAGCTTTTAATGATACTAGTTGAAACAAGTCTTGTAAGGATTGCAATTCAAGGAATATCACTAGTTATAACATTAATAGTATATGGGCGTATGTTTGAAATATATGTCTACTCATCAGTATCATCCATACCATTTGCGACTATGGGAAATAAAGAATGGGGTCAGATTGGAACAAATTATATCAAGGGACTTTTTGCCTTGGGACTACAAGGTTTGTTTTTGATGGTATGTTTAGGTATCTACACCGTTTTAATAAGGACGGTACAGGTTACAGATATTCACGCAAGCTTGTTTAGTATATTAGGATATGCTCTACTACTTGGGCTTATGATGTTTAAGAGTGGAACAGTTGCAAAAAGTATTATGAATACGCACTAGGAGGAATAAATGTTAAAAAAGAAAAATTGTGTTTTATTGGGACTTGGAATTTTATTGGGAGGAACTTATGAAATTTTAAAAGAGAAAAAAAGAAATGAAGAGATTAGAAACTTAAAGAGGAGAATAAATAGACTTGGAAGATGTCACAATGAATTTGTTATGTATCAAGGAGAATACAATGACAGAAATGAAGAAAAACAAGAAGAATTAGAAGAAAGAATTAGCTACCTAGAAGAAGAAACAACATCTAATTATGACCATATACTTGAACTTTCCAAAGAAGAAGTAGAGGGAGATTAAGATGGCGTATGTACCAATACCAAAAGATTTGGACAAGATTAAAACAAAGGTTGCCTTTAACTTAACTAAAAGACAACTTATAGGTTTTTCTGTGGCAGGACTAATTGGCATACCAACCTATTTATTTATGAAGAAATATCTACCTAATGATGTTTCAATCATTGTAATGCTAATAGTAACCCTGCCAATCTTTTTTATAACCTTATATGAAAAAGACACTTTAACTTTTGAAAAGTATTTTAAATTTTTCTATCTTCATAAGTTTTATCAACCAACTAAGAGAATAAGAAAGGAGGCATACCTTGAAGCAAAGAAAAAAGCAAATCAGCGACTTAAATCTAAGGGAAAAACAATTAAAAAAAGACCGAAAGGAAGTAAGAAGGCTAAAAACAAAGAAAGATCCAACAAATAGTCTTCTAAGTGTACTTTTAAAGAAAGAGAAGAAGAGATTTACTGTTGAGGATACAATTCCATATATAAGAATGTTACCAGAGGGCATTTGCCAGTTAGATGAAAAAAATTATTCAAAGACAATTTCTTTTCAAGATATAAATTACCAGTTGGCATTGGAAGAAGATAGAGATTTAATCTTTAACCAATTTGCCAACTTTTTAAATTCTTTTGATCCAAGTGTCCACATTGAACTTTCGTATGTAAATCAATTAGGAAGAAATAAAGACCTACAAGATGCAATTAAAATTGCTGATAAGGGAGACTTCTATGACGATGTAAGAAAAGAGTTTAGGGAGATGTTAAAGCTTCAACTTGCAAAGGGGAATAACGGACTTAAAAAGATGAAGTATATAACCTTTACAACAGAAGCCGATAACCTAGAGCAAGCACGAGCAAAGTTAAATAGACTTGAAGTAGATATTTTATCCAACTTTAAATCTATGGGAGTAAGAGCAGAAAGCCTTGATGGCGAAGAAAGATTAAGACTTGTTCACGATATGTTAAATCCAGACAAGAACTTTGATTTTTCATATAAAGATTTGAAGAAGAAAGAGTCTACAAAGTCACATATAACTCCCAATATCTTTAATTTTGCACCAGCAAATAATTTTAAATTTGGGAAATTCATTGGAGCAGTAAGCCATTTTCAAATACTTGCAAGTGAGTTATCAGACAGAATGTTATCTGAGTTTTTAGATATTGATGACAATATTTATGTAGCTTTTCATATAGATGTAGTTGAACAAGCAGAAGCTATTAAACTCATTAAGAGAAAAAACACAGACCTGGACAGAATGAAAATTGAAGAACAAAAGAAAGCAGTTCGTGCTGGATATGATATGGATATTATTCCTTCAGATATAAATACTTTTGGGGCTGATGTTAAGTCCATGTTATCTGACTTACAAAATAGAGATGAAAGGCTATTTGTAGTTACCATAGTAATGATGAATTTTGCAAGAACTAATCAAAAATTAGAAAACACTATTGCTCAAATATCATCGATTGCAAACAGACATAATTGTCAGGTAAAAAGATTATCTCATCAACAAGAACAAGGACTTGTTTCTGTCTTACCTCTAGGAGTTAACCAAGTCGAAATAAAAAGATTTTTAACTTCATCATCAACGGCAGTATTTATGCCTTTTACAACAGAAGAGCTATTTATTGATTCGGCAAATTCTTTGTACTATGGCTTAAATGCCCTTAGTCAAAACTTGATAATGGCAGATAGGAAGAAACTAAAGAATCCTAACGGATTAATATTAGGTACACCAGGTTCTGGTAAATCTTTCTCAGCAAAGAGAGAGATGGCAAATGCAATTCTTGTAACAGATGATGATGTAATTATTTGTGATCCTGAGGGCGAGTATTCAAACCTTGTAAAACAATTTAATGGAGAAGTTATTAAAGTTTCGGCAAAATCAAAGGACTACCTAAATCCATTAGATATTAATATGAACTATGGAGATGGGGACGCACCTTTAAAAGATAAGGCAAACTTCATAATGTCTATGCTTGAACTTGTAGTAGGAGGATCTGGTCTTACTGCTGCAGAAAAATCTGTTATAGATAGGTGCTTACCAAAGATATACCAAAAATATTTTGAAGACCCAAAACCAGAAAATATGCCAATATTAGGAGATTTATACGATATGCTCCTATCTCAAGAAGAGGGAGTTGGTAGGAAGCTCGCAACAGAAATGGAAATTTATGTTAAGGGAAGTCTTAATGTCTTTAATAATAGGTCAAATGTTGACTTAAATAGGCAATTGCTCTGCTTTGATATAAAAGAGCTAGGAACACAACTTAAAAAAATAGGTATGCTTGTAATTCAAGATCAAGTTTGGAACAAGGTTTCCCTAAATAGAGGAAGCAAGTCTACAAGATACTATATAGATGAGTTCCACCTTTTATTAAAAGACCCACAAACTGCTTCATATTCAGTAGAAATCTGGAAAAGATTTAGAAAATGGGGTGGTATTCCAACAGGTATAACTCAAAACGTAAAAGACCTTTTAACAAGTCAGGAAATTGAAAATATCTTTGATAATACAGACTTTGTTCTAATGTTAAATCAAGCATCTGGAGATAGGGATATTCTTGCTAAGAAATTAAAAATATCACCTTATCAGTTAAACTATATAACTAATTCAAACGCAGGTGAGGGATTACTATTCTTTGGAAATACTATTGTTCCATTTATAGATAAGTTTCCTAAAGACACCATGCTATATAAGCTAATGACAACAAAACCAGAAGAAGCTAAGTAGGTGTAACATGGATAAAAAACTAAAAAAAGATTTTCAAAAGAAAATTATACGAAATAGGGACGCTCCTGAAAAGAATATGGATAGTAAACTTGTTCATTCAGATGATTATACCAATAAGATTATTAAGACTAAGGATAGGTTCGGAGATAAAATTTCAGAAAAAGAATCTAAACTTATTCATGTGAATGTATTAGCTAAAGATCAAAAACAAGATAAACTAAAAGATTTTCAGAAGGCTAAAAACAAGGAAAGAATCAGAAAAGAAGTTTTAGAAAATAAGGATAAGGCTAATGAAGTTAAACAGACTAATCTTGAAATAAGGACAGATGAAAGCTTTAAACTTGATGAAGAGTTAGATGTAGACTTTAAAAAGGTGAATTTTGATAGTGAAAACAGTAGAAATATTAATTCTAATAAATTAACAACAGATGATATTTCAGCTAAGGCTCAACCAATAAGTAATAAGAAGGCATCAAGTAAAAGACAAGTTATCAAAAATTACGAGGATAAACTTATCCATAGTAAGGATAAATTCCAAGACAAAATAAACGAGAGAGAGTCTAAGCGAATCCACACAAGCGAAGATAAACCTATCGAAGCAAAGAAGAGTAGGAGAATATACAGAAAAGATAAGCTTGTTAAAGATGAAGTAAGTAAGAACGAGAGTAATACTAATATCGATAAGAAGCAAAAGCAGAAGCTTTATCAAGAAAAGAAGTTTAGAGATAAGGAAAAAATTTCTAAAGAGATAGATAAAGAAAATAAGCTAAGCGAAGTTGATACAGATAAAACTTTTGATAATTCTGAGCTTAAAGACAATAATCAAGAATTTATAAAAGATGAAAAAGAAACAAGCCTTAAACCTTCAGAACAAAAGAAAGTTAATAAAAAGAAGACTTACTACAAGAGAAAAAATTATGAAAGTGATAAATTTACTCGAAAGAGAATCGATGACTTAAAAAATGAATCTAAGAAAGTTACACCGAAAGATTCTAAGAAAGCACAAGATGTTAAAGACTTTATATCAGATAAAAAGATTGGAGAGCTTGAAAAGTCTAAAAGCAAGCTAAAGGATAATATTTTAAAGAATAAAACTAAAGGAAGTCTATCTTCTGGGGTTTTATTATCTGGAGCTAAGTCATCAGAGTTAGTGAGAGATTATCTAAGTTCAGGATCTGACAATACTGGTGTAGAATCTGGAGAAAAAGTCGCTAATGTAAGCTCTAAACTCCAGCATGGAATAAGGAAGTATAAGTTAGACAAAAAGAAAAAGTCCTTAAAAAAGCTATCTAAACTTGATAAAAAAATAAAAAAGAGAAAAAGCAAGTTGGAGTTTAAAAGTGGCTTGGAAGATTTAAAAAAGTCAGATGCCTATATAAAGAAAAATAGATTTAAGAAGTTTTACCAGAGAAAACAAATGAAAAGCATGATAGCTAAAAAGCACGAAACAAGACTTGTGGATAGAGTTAAAAAAGCTATTTTAAGTTTAGGTAAGGCTTCTAAAGAGCTAATCGTAAGAAAAAGTAAGATGGTTCTATTTCTAGTAATAGGAATAGGTCTTATGCTATCAATCATGATTGGTGGTGGAAGTGTTGGTATGAGTGGATTAAGTAACTCTGTTAACTCAGTAATGACAACAACATACCTATCACAAGATACAGTTCTAAGTGAAGTTAATCAAGAATTTTCATCAATGGAGTATGACCTACAATCACAAATCGAAAGTGTAAAGACAAGTCACCCTGGATATGACGAATATATCATAAACAAAGAAGGAGAAATTGGTCATAATACCCATGAACTTTTATCCTATATAACTTCAAGATGTGGAGAAGTAAAATCAGCATCTGAAGTAAAAGGAATTTTAAAAGATCTTTTCGATAAGATGTATAAGCTTGATTTTAAGGAAGAAATTGAAATTAGAACAAGAACAGTAGCAATAACAAGATATGATAGTCGTGGTAATCCTTATACTAGCTATGAAAAAGAAGAGTACGAATATAAAAAGTTAATTGTAACTTTAAAGAAAAAAGAAATGGATGAAGTTGTTAGGGAAATATTTAAAGATTATCCAGACAATGTAGTTCATTATGAAGCTCTTCTTGAAGCTAAGGGAAATATGGGAGATGTTTTTGGATCAGGTAATGGGGACTTAGGAGAAATAGTAGATAATCCAAACTTTGGAAATCCTGGTCTTGCTTTTGATTCAGCTACTGCAAAGGCTCTTTTTAATGAAGCAGAAAAACATATAGGCAAAAGATATGTGTTTGGAGCAAGTGGACCATCTAACTTTGACTGCTCAGGTTTTGTATGTTGGTCATTTACAAAGTCTGGTGTAAAGAGAATGCCAAGAACAACTGCATGGAGAATATACAAAGACTATTGTAATCCAGTAAGTCCAAGTGAAGCCCAACCTGGAGATATTATATTTTTCCACTCAACATATAACAGTGGAACTCCAATATCTCATGTAGGAATATACGCAGGTAACGGAATGATGATTCACGCAGGAGATCCAATTCAATACACATCAATAAATTCAAAATATTGGAAATCACACTTTTATGGGTTTGGAAGACCAAGATAGAAGGGAGATATTATGTGAACAGAAAGCTTGTAAGTATTAGGAACAAAAAGAAAAAAATAGAAGAGAAGTTAAAAGATTTAAATGCAAAATACAAGGAAATTTGCGATGAAGAAATACAAGTTGAAAATGAAGAAATAATTGTAACTCTTAGGAGGAACAATATTAGCTTGGAAGAATTAATGGAGAAAATCAATGATAGAAAAAGAGAAGAAAAATTAAAAGAAAAGGAGAACATTCATAATGAAGAAATTTAATACGAACAGACTAAGAGCCTTTTTTATGGCTCTTTTATTAGTTTTAACATCAACTGTGCATACAAGTGCATTTGCAAAGTCTGATGTTACTTGGACGGAAGATGATTTTATATACCATCAAGGAGATAAGACTCATGTAGCAGGACTAAGTAAAACAGGATGGGAAAAAGCAGAGAAAACTCAAGAAATTAAGTTTTTAGAAGGTACTAAAACTATTGGATATATAAATAGTTCTGGTTACTCACAAAATATGTTTGATATTCAAAGAATCTCAAAGTTAAAAGATTTGAAGATTACTCTACCAGAATCCTTAGAAACAATTAAGAGCAACTCTTTTGTATATTGCCCGATAAGAGAAATTAAATTGCCAAGCAATTTAAAAACAATTGAAAGTTGGGCATTTAACAATACAAATTTAGAAGAAATCTATATTCCTGATTCAGTAACAAACCTTGGTGGTGCTGCCTTTAGAGAAAATAAGATAAAAATAGCTAGACTTCCAAAAGGTTTAAAGGTTATAAAAGATGGATTATTCTTTGAGAACGAACTAGAAGAAATTGAAATACCAGATAGTGTTGAGGTTATTGAAGGTGGAGCTTTTTATAAGAACGCATTAAGGAGAATTAATGCACCAAGCAATCCTAAACTTAATAATACTGGAGCTAAGTTAATAGGGAATCAAGTTGTAGAATATAGACCAAAACAAAATCCTTTCTATCTTAATAATCTAGGATATAATGGAGAACTTGGAATTTCTAATTACAAAAATCTAATCAAAGATGAAGATGGAGGATTGATATTTCCAAAAGATGTAGACATGGTAGAATTGGACTTTTCAGTTCCAAGATACTACTATTCAGGAACTATCAAGATTTACAATCCAAATAAATATTCCATTGATACTCAAACAGATTTGACAGGACAAGATATTGATGAAAAGGAGAATAAGATTGATGATTTAATTAAAAACATTAAGGATTTAGAAAATCAGATCAAAGACTTAAATGATAAGAAACAAGAATACCAATCAAAGATAGATGAATTAAAGAAAAAGTTAGAATCTTGCAAAGATAATGGAGAGAACTTAAAACAAGAAAAAGCTAAGCTAGAAGAAGAGATTAGAGATAAAGATAATAAGATTGCTCAATTGAATAAAGAAATTGAGGATCTTAAAAACTCCAATAATGATGAACTAATAGCAGAAATTACTCAGCTTAAAGATGAATTAAAAAGATTACAAGATGAAAATGCAAAACTAAAAGAAGATTATTCATCTACAAAATGGGAGTTAGAGGCTGAGAAAGAAAAGGCCGATAAAAACAAAAATAAAATCAAAGAAATGCAAGAAAAGCTCGAGTCTTTAGAAGGAGAACTTGCAAAGAAGACTAAAGAAATTGAAGATAAAGACAATAGAATTAAGGACTTAGAAAAAGCTCTTGATGAAAAAGATGCTAAGATAAAAGACCTTGAGTCTAAAAAGAAAGAGACAGAAAATTCTAAGTCAGAATGCTGTAAGAAAATTGAAGAGCTTCAAAAGGCTATTGATAGTTTAAAAGAATCTTCTGAAAATACAAAAAAAGAATTAGAAGAGAAAATTAAAGAACTAGAAGAAAAACAAAAAGCTTCTGAAGAAGAAATTAAAAAGCTAAAAGAAGAATTAGATAATAAAATCGAAGAAGCAAAGAAGCTAATCGAGGAAGCAAATAAAAAAGCGAAAGAAGAACTTGAAAAACAAGCTAAAGATGAAAAAGAAAAAAATCTAAACCAAGACTTATCTAAGAAATTAGATGAACTTCTAAAACTCCAAAAAGAAAACAAAGATAAGAAAGAAGATAAGAAATCTCAAGATAAGAAGTGGGACGAACTTTTGAAAGCTGATGACAAGAATATCCTAAATCAATTTGATCTTAACAAGATGAAAGAGCAAGATAAACAATTGGACAAAAAACAAGCTAAAGATGAAAAAGAATTTGCAGTTTTTCAAGTAGACAAAAACTTTTATAACATTATCAATAAAGATGGTAAAACAACAGTCTACATGGATGTAAAAACTTATGTGGATCAAGGAAGAACTATGATTCCAGTTAGATATATTGCCTATACTCTAGGTTTTAATGTTGAGTATGACAACTCTACTCGTGAAGCTATTTTCTCAAACAAAGAGAATAATATCTTAGCTAAAAAGACATTAAGACTAAATATTGATACTGGTGTTATGAAAGATTCAGATGGAAAAGTTTACAATTCAGATGTTAAGCCAGTGATTATAAATGGAAGAATTCATGCTTCAATTTCAAATATTGCCAAAGCTTTTGGAGCAAGTCATGGAGATATCAAAGATGGTAAAAATCAAACAATAGAATGGGACAATGCTAGAAAAGCAGTTTATGTATTTAAAAATGTAAAATAAGAAAGGATAGAAAAATGAATATGAGCATTAAACGAGGAGTAGCTATAGCGTTACTCCTTTTTACATTTACAGTACCAGCAACTACATTTGCGATGACAAATGAAGGACAAATCGAAAATCAAAGTGAATCAATATATGAACCACAAAAAGAAGAATTTGAAAAAATGTTGAAAGATGATGTTTTTACACCATCAAAAGAAGAAATTCCTTATCAAGATGTTCCAAGAATACCAGGAAATACAAGTGAAGCAACTAAGCCTTCAAATAATCCTCCTAAGAAAACACCACTTGTAAAAGGTGGTAATACAAAGGCAGTAAATAATCTTGCGACACAAGAAAATAAGGCGAGAGGTTCAGTAATTGAAAATGTAGATAGGAATGGAAAAGATATTACACCAAGTGGAGACACAGAAAAAGATAAAGAAAATCCAGTAGATGTAAGACAATTTTTAACATTTCAAACTAAAAGTGGAAAAACTATGCACCTAATAGTGGATCACTCATCAAATCAAGATAATGTAAGGCTATTAACAGAAGTAGGAGAGCAAGACCTACTTAATATGATTGAATCAGAAGATAAAAACACTATAAAGGTTGAAGAGCCTAAGAAAGAAGAAGTAAAAAAAGAAGAACCTACTGTTGTTCCAGTAAAAGAAGAAAAGAAAAGTGGAATAGGTTCATTTCTAATTATTGCACTTGTAATTGGAGGAGTTATAGGAGCAGGATATTATTTTAAAGTAGTCAAAGCAAAAGAAGATAGAATGTTGGAAGACTTTGAAGAAGATGATGAGGATTATATTAGTGAGTCAGAAGATGATGACGATGATGAAACTCACGAAGAATCTTTAGATGAAGATGATGAACTATTATAATAATTTTTAAAAGCTTGAGCGAGAGAGAAATCTTTCGCTCTTTTTTTAATTTAAGGAGGTATTAATGAAGTTAGTAATAGCAGAAAAGCCAAGTGTAGCAGTTACAATTGCAAAAGTAATTGGAGCAAGAACAAGAATAAACGGATATTATGAGGGGAATGGATACATTGTTTCTTGGTGTGTAGGTCATTTAATTCAAATGGCAAGTCCAGATAAGATTGATGAAAAATGGAAGAAATGGACAATAGACACTCTTCCTATAATCCCAGAAGAATATATTTATGAAGTATCTAAAAGCACTAAAAAACAATATGGAATTTTAAAGAAACTTTTAAACGATAAGAACATCGACACAGTTATAAATGCTTGTGATGCTGGAAGAGAGGGAGAACTTATTTTTAGGCTTGTATATAATCAAGCTAAATGTAAAAAGAAGATTCAAAGACTTTGGATATCTTCAATGGAAAACAAAGCTATTGAAGATGGCTTTAGAAATCTTAAAGACGGAGAAAACTTTGAAGACTTATATAGATCGGCAAGTGCAAGATCTATTGCGGATTGGTTAGTAGGAATGAATCTAAGCAGGCTTTATTCTTGCATTTACAAGGAAACATATTCAGTTGGTAGAGTACAAACACCAACTCTATATTTAATTGCTAAAAGAGATAGTGAAATAAACCTATTTAAGAAGCAAAAATATTATACGGTAGACCTATCTTATGGAGAATTAAAACTTGTATCAGATAGGATTGATAGAATTGAAGTTGCAGAACAACTATTAAATCTACTAGAAGATGAAATAGTTATTACAGAGGTAGAGGATAAAGAAATAAGCACAAAACCAGATAAGCCTTATGATCTCACTACCTTACAAAGAGAAGCAAATAAATATTTTGGATATTCAGCAAATGACACTTTAAATCTAGCACAAGGTTTGTATGAAAAAAAGCTAATCACATACCCAAGAACAGATAGCAGGTATCTAACCGATGATATGGTTACTACTATGAAAGAATTATTAGAAGGACTTGAAGATGATTTTAGGGTTAATGAATCAAACTTTAAGTCTATTTTTAATTCATCTAAGGTTACAGACCACTATGCAATTATTCCTACTATATCTGGTATTGAAAAAGCTAAAGATTTATCTGATAAAGAAAGCAAAGTATATAATCTAATTAAGAATAAATTACTTGCTTCATGTTCGGATAACTTAAAGGAATCTAGTAGAAAAATCAGATATGAATATGATAAATTTAACTTCAATGCAAGTGGCAAGACTATAATCGATGAAGGTTATGCCAAGTATTTAAAGCCTTATGGAAAACAAAAACAAGAAAATGAATTACCAGATGTAAAGACTGGAGATAAAATTAAGCTAACTTCTAAAAATATATCGGAGAAATTTACAAAAGCTCCAAGTCATTATAATGAAGATACACTTTTAAAGGCTATGGAGAATGCAGGGATTGAATCTTTGGATAAAGACATAGAAGTAGAAAGGAAAGGTTTAGGAACACCAGCTACAAGAGCAGGAATTATTGAAAATCTTATCCATAAGGACCTTATAAGAAGAAATAAGAAAAATCTACTTGTAACAGAAAAAGGCAATAGGCTTGTATCGATTGTAGAGGATAAGTTTAAATCAGCAGAAACAACTTCTGAATGGGAAATGAAACTTGCAAAGATTAGCTCTGGAGAAGTAGATAAAGAAGACTTTTTAAGAGAAATAGAAAATAATATAAGGGAGCTTGTAGATAGGTACAAGAATAATCTAAATGAATAAGGTGAAGATATTAGAGCTTTTCGGTGGCATAGGTGCTATTAGAAAGGCTTTTATTAATTTGAAGATACCTTATGAAGTTGTTGATTATGTAGAAATAGATAAGGCTTGTGTTAAATCATATAACGCTCTTTATGGAGGAGAATATAGAGCAAAATCAGTAGTAGGATATAAAGCTCCTAATGAAAAGATAGACTTAATTATGCATGGAAGTCCTTGCCAAGACTTTTCAAGAATTGGAAAAAAGCAGGGAGGAGTAAAAAACTCAGGCACTAGATCAAGCTTACTATTTGAAACAATTAGAATAATTAAAGAAATGAAAGAAAAACCTAAATGGATAATTTGGGAAAATGTAAAGGGAGTTCTTGATAGAAATATGAGGGACTCCTTTTTTATTTATCTAAAAGAGCTAGAGAGCCTAGGATATGAAAGCAAGTATAAAATCTTAAATGCAATGGACTTTGGCATACCTCAAAAAAGGGAAAGGATATTTGTTGTTTCATGTCTTGGAAAAAACAACTTTTCTTTTAATAAATTGGAGAGGAAAGAAACTAGACCACTAAGTGAATTTTTAGAAAAGGATGTAAGTGAACTTTATACAATGACCCAACCTTATATGCTGAAATTTTTAAATAAAGGCATAGATAACAGTTTTAGAGGGCGATTAAAAGTGATTAAAGCTTTTTCTTATACTATTTCTACAAAACAAATGAGAGTTCCTAATTCTGGAATAATAGATATTGGAAATGGTAAATATAGGTATTTAACAGAAAGAGAATGTTTAAGACTCATGGGTTTTGATGATAGTGATATAGATAAATTAGAGGAAGTACATCCAAGAAGAAAAAATTGCACTTCAAGCAAACTATATAAGCAGGCAGGCAATTCTATTGTGGTTGATATTTTAATGGCTATTATAAAAGAAATTCATAGAATGGAGGTAGGAAATGCAAGTAAATGATTTTAAGAATATACAAGAAGCAATAAAGTATGAAGTTTTGCAAGATGAAAAAGAATATTTAAAACTCTTAAAAGTTATAGGTAACAATCAAAAATATGATTTTTCAAGCCAACTAAGTATATACAACAAAGAACCTGAAGCTAGAGCTTGTGCAACCTTTGATATGTGGAAGAAATATTTTGGTCGAGTTGTTATGAGAGGTCAAAAGGGTATTCCAATTTTAGTTGGAAGTGATGTAAGTCAAAGAGTTTCATATATCTTTGATATTAGTCAGACCACATCAATGGATAGGAATATTAATGAGGTTAGCTTATGGCAGTTTGACCACGAAAATCATAACGAGGCTTTAAAAGAAATTATAAGAGATTCTTCATTTGAAGCTAGTGATTCACTTAATGAAAATATATTTTCTCTTAGTCGAATTTATGGAGATGAATATATTAATTTGGCTCTTGCTGATTTAAGGATAGATATAGAGGATAGACTGAGTTTTGAAAAGTTTATGAGAGACTCAATATCCTATGCGGTAGCTAATAGGTTTAATACAGTCTATCCTATGGATATGGAAAATTTAAAAAATAATTTCTTGAGGATTAATACAATTTCTTTAGAACAGATAGGTCTTGTAATATCAAGGGTTAGTGAAGATATTATAGATAGCACAATAGAAAAATCTAAGGAAATGGATCGTGCTAGGCTGCTGACAGAAAGGGCCGATGCCGACTATAATAGAGATATAGAAAATATAAATGATAATAGAGGAGGTCAAAATGATTTATATAGACGAGATGATAGGTCAAGAAGTGGAGATGGACGAGTTTTCACAGATGGAAGCGACAGAGGAAATAGCGATGAAGATCGAAGAGAAAACCTTGGACATGATGGAGAAGGATATGGAATTTATGGAGAGATTTCCGAATCCGACTTACGCGGTTCTGAGACTGTCTTACCTGGTAGGGAGCGAGGACATGGAGAACTGGAAGAAACTTCAGGAAATGTACGAGGAGAAAACACTTTTGAACCATCTGAAGGAAATTCAGAATCAGGCAGTGGACTTTATCAAGAGAGAGAAAGTCAAGATGATGAAAGCCCAAGGATTGACAGAGAAGATGAAAAGAGAGAATCCAGAGGAATACCAAGGACAGATGAACAACTTGATGGCAACAGTGAAGAGAATAGCAATCAAGGAATACGTGGAAGCTTAGAAAATGAAATAAGCCAAGAAAAGGAAGCTGATGAAGCTTCTTTTTTTGGTGACAAAAACACTGAAAATAGAAAAAATTACTGGATTGTAGAATTTAATGAAAACCACGAATTAGTTCCTGATTATAGTGGACAGATAGTAACTAAAGACTTAATTAATGTCCTAAGACAAAAGGATATAGATGTTAAAGACCATAATCAAACTCTTGGAGAAAATGAATTTGGAGAAATGACTGATGATTATATCGGATATTTCAAATTCTATTTTGACCACTATGTAGATGGCGAAGTTGTCGAGCGTTATAGGATTGACCTTGGTGATGGTGAAGAAGTAAATGAGCGTGAATTTTCATATTTAGAAGAACAAGTTGCAATAAGCGAGGAAAAATCTTTACAAGAAGAAGTAAAGGAAAAGATAGAACCTAAATTTAAGATAGGCGATCAGGTTAGATATAAAGATAAGGACTTTACTATTACAGACTTTGATGAACTAAGTGGAGGACTTAAAACTGTAACCATTAGAGATAATATGGAATATATGGGAGGTATGATTAGGGGTTCGGAAGTAATTCCATATAGAAACGATTCATACCTTGAAGAAATCTTTGAAAATCTAAGTCAAACATCAGAAAAACTAGCAGTAAAGGTTGGTAAGGAATTTATTTTAGAAGATGAAAATACCTTTGATGGAATTAACTTAATTGAAACAGGAACTAAGGTAGAAGTTAATGGAGAAGAATTTCCTTTATATAAGGGTGAAACATTTGAAGAAAGTAGAAAGATTGATGACCTTTTAGATAGTGGAGATTATGAAATATACAAGTTATCTGAGCATGAAAATCAAATTGAAAGACAAGTAGAGCAAGAAAGCTTTATTGATAACTACAATCCTGAAATTGACCAAATGATGGATAGGATAAACGAGCCAAGAGAAGCATCCGAAAACTTATTGAGAGGTAAAGAAGATTTAAAGAATTTAAGTTATGAACCTAATAAGGAAAGACTAAGTTTTGCTAGAAATTATGACTTGAAAAATCATATTTACTCAGAATACCTAACACCCTCAGAAAAGCTAGATAAAAATATCAAAGCTATTAAAATGCTAAAAAGACTTGAAAATGAAAATAGGAGTCCAAGAGAGTATGAACAAGCTTATCTTGCTGATTATCTGGGTTGGGGAGGTCTTTCCGATGTCTTCGATGAAGAAAAAGGAGGACAATGGCTTGAAGCAAGAAATATTTTAAAAGAAAATTTAACGAATGAAGAGTATTTGAATGCTAAAGAGTCTACTTTAACATCGTTTTATACACCTAGAGAGGTAATGGATGGGATATATAAGACCCTAACAGATATGGGTTTTAAGACTGGGAATATCCTTGAACCATCTGCAGGAGTTGGTAACTTCATTGGTAATATGCCAAGTGAAATACAAGGCTCTAAAGTATATGGAGTAGAAAAAGATAGCCTTAGTGGAAGAATAGCAAGAGAGCTTTATCCTGAAGCTAATATTCAAATTAAAGGTTTTGAAGAAACAAACTTCTCAAATAATTTCTTTGACTTGGTAATAGGAAATGTTCCCTTTGGAGATTTTAAAGTAAACGATCGTGAATATAACAGAAATAACTTTCTGATTCACGATTATTTTTTTGCAAAGTCAATAGATAAGGTAAGAAATGGAGGAATTGTTGCCTTCATAACCTCATCTGGAACTATGGATAAAAAAGATGAATCTGTTAGAAAATATATTAATGCAAGGTGTGAATTTTTAGGAGCTATGAGGCTACCTAATACAACATTTAAAGGACTTGCTGGTACAGAAGTTACTTCAGATATTATTTTCTTAAAAAAGAGAGATTCAGTTATAGAAAGAGATGATGATTGGATTCATCTAGCAACTGATAAAAAGGGTTTGACTTATAATAAATACTTTGTAGATAATCCTCAGATGGTATTAGGGGATATGAAAGAAGTATCTGGCAGATTTGGCAATACCATTACTTGTGATGAAAAAGAAGATGAAAATTTAAAAGATTTAATGGATCTTGCAAGTAAGGAAATATCTTCAAATTCAAAATATGAAGAGGTCGAATTATTGGAAGATGAAGAATTAAGTCTTCCAGCGACAGATGATGTTAAAAATTTTTCTTACACTATTATTGATGAAGAAGTCTACCTAAGAGAAAACTCAGTCTTAATTAAGCAGAATATATCAGATAAAAACAAAGAAAAGATAAAAGATTACCTTGATGTAATGAATGCTTTAAAAAATGTAATAGAAAAACAAAAGGACGATTTTTCTGATGAAGAAATAAAAGAATCACAAGCAAAGTTAAATGAAGTCTATGATAACTTTTCAAAGAAACATGGCTTTATTAACTCCCTATCAAACACTAGAGCCTTAAAGGAAGACTCGAACTTTCCTTTGGTTTCATCAATAGAAATACTTGATGATGAGGATAATTTCAAAGCTAAGAGTGATATATTCTCAAAAAGAACAATAACAAAGGCAAAAGTAGTAGACCATGTAGACACTTCTCTTGAAGCTTTGGTTTTATCAGTTTCACAAAAGGGATATGTAGATTTTGAATATATGGAATCTATCACAAGTAAAGATAAGGACACCTTAATTGGTGAACTTGAGGGCGAGATATTTTTAGATATTAGGGATACAGACCTAATAAATAACAGAATGCCCTTTGAAAACTTTAACAATGACGATCCATTTCATTTTTCATATGTATCGGCCGATGAGTATCTAAGTGGCAATATTAGAGAAAAGATTGGTTACCTCAATTCATATATCGGAGAAATTGAAAATGTAATAGATTTAGCACCTTCTGAAAAGAAAGATACATTATTAAACGAGTTAGGCAAACTCAAATATCAAAGAGAGAAATTACAAGAAGTTATGCCTGAAGAACTCACTGCTTCTGATATAAATGTAAGGTTAGGAGCAACTTGGATACCTCAAAAAGATATAGAAGACTTTACTTTTAACCTTTTAAAAACACCTGGCTATGATAGGTGGAATATAAATGTTAGGTTCTCGCCACATACAAGTGAATGGAACATTGAAGGTAAAAGTGTTGACTCGACTAATGACCTTGCTAACATGACTTATGGTACAAGTAGAGTGAATGCCTATAAGCTAATTGAAAATGCTCTTAATCTAAAAGATACAAAGGTATTTGACCAAGTAATAAATGATGATGGTTCTAAGACCTCTGTATTAAACAAAAAAGAAACTATGCTTGCAAGTCAAAAGCAAGAGCTAATTAAAGAAGAATTTAAGAATTGGATATTTGAAGATCCTGATAGAAGATATAGGCTAGAAAAGATTTATAATGAAAAATTCAATTCTATTAGAAATAGAGAATTTGATGGTTCTAACTTAACTTTTGATGGAATGAATACTGAAATCAGACTTCGAGAACATCAGAAAAACGCCATAGCAAGGACTCTTTATGGTGGAAATACACTACTTGCCCATGTAGTAGGAGCAGGAAAAACTTTTGAAATGGTAGCTTCTGCTATGGAATCTAAAAAATTAGGACTTGCAAGTAAGTCATTATTTGTAGTTCCTAACCATCTAACCACTCAAATTGGTAGAGAGTTTATGCAATTATATCCGTCTGCAAATATTATGGTGGCCGATAAAAAAGACTTCCAACCTAAAAATAGAAAAAGATTTATTGGTAGGATTGCAACGGGAGAATATGACGCAGTTATCATAGGACACTCTCAATTTGAAAAGATACCAATGTCAAAGGAATACCAGATAAGGCATATACAAGACCAAATAGATGATATAGTTTCCTTTATTGATGAGAACAAAAGAAATAGAGGAGAAAATTTCACTGTAAAACAACTGGAAAAGACAAAGAAGAAACTCTTGGTAAGACTGGAAAAACTAAATGATGACTTTAAAAAGGATGATGTAATAACCTTTGAAGAACTAGGAGTAGATAAGTTATTTATAGACGAAGCTCATAATTACAAAAACTTATTCTTGCATACCAAGATGAGAAATGTTGCGGGTATCGGTCAGAGTGAAGCCTTTAAGTCTTCGGATATGTATATGAAATGTAGGTATATGGATGAAATGACAGATGGAAAGGGCGTTGTATTTGCTACTGGTACACCAATATCAAATTCAATGACAGAGCTTTATACTATGCAAAGATATCTTCAATATGACGATTTAAAGGCAAGAGGATTAGAACATTTTGACGCTTGGGCTTCTACCTTTGGAGAAACAGAAAACACTTTTGAATTATCTCCAGAAGGCACTGGATATAGGCAAAAGACAAGATTTTCAAAGTTTTATAACTTGCCAGAGTTGATGTCCATGTTTAAAGAAGTAGCAGATATAAAGACTTCAGATATGTTAAATTTGCCAGTACCAGAAGCAAACTTTGAAGTTATTAAAACAAAACCTACTGAGGAACAAAAAGAAATATTAGAAGCCATTTCAGAAAGAGCTGACGCAGTTAGAAATAATCAAGTCGAGCCAACAGAAGATAATATGCTAAAGATTACAAATGATGGTAAAAAACTTGCCCTTGACCAAAGATTAATAAATCCACTACTTCCCGATGATCCTAATTCAAAGGTAAATGTATGTGTTAAAAATATCTTTTCGATCTGGGATAAGACAAAAGAAAATTCATCGACACAATTAGTATTTTCAGATATGTCTACACCAAAAGGAGATGGAGAGTTTAATATCTATGATGATATTAGAAATAAGCTAGTGAATATGGGAATACCTAAAGAAGAAATAGCCTTTATCCACGAAGCAGATACAGACAAACAAAAAGATGAATTGTTCTCTAAGGTAAGAAGAGGAGAAGTAAGAGTATTATTAGGTTCTACTCAAAAAATGGGAGCAGGTACAAATGTACAAAACAAACTAATAGCCTTACACGATTTAGACGTTCCGTGGAGACCGTCTGACCTAGAGCAAAGAAGTGGTAGAATTGTTCGTCAAGGTAATGAAAATGATAAGGTAAATATCTTTAGATATGTTACAGAAAATACCTTTGATGCTTATTTATGGCAGACTATAGAAAATAAGCAGAAATTCATATCCCAAATAATGACAAGCAAGACGCCTGTGCGTGTTGCAGAAGATGTTGATGAAGCAAGTCTATCTTATTCAGAAATTAAGGCTTTAGCTACTGGAAACCCTCTAATTAAAGAAAAGATGGATTTAGATAACGATGTTACAAAATTAAAAATGCTTGAAGCAAACTATAAGTCTAATAGATACAAGCTCGAAGATAAGGTAAATAAAATTTATCCTCAAAGTATTTTAAAAACTGAAATGGAAATACAAGCAGTTAAAGAAGATATTGCAAGTGTTGAGAAATTAGGAGAAGGAGATAGCAAATTCACTTCAATCAGTCTTGGGACAAATAAAATTTTAGATAAGAAAGAAGCTGGAGAGAAGCTATTAGAAGAAATAAAAAAGGTAAAGATAAATGATAACAAAGTTATAGGTAAATATAGAAATTTAGACTTACAAGTTTCATATAACTTTATGACTAATACTCACACCTTTAAACTCCTAGGAAAAGCAGAATACTTCGGAGAGTTTTCAAACTCTACTGATGGTAATATAACAAGGCTTGATAATGCCATTGAAAAAATGCCTTCAAGACTTGAAAGGTTAAATCAAAACCTTGAAAATTATAAAGAATCTTTAGAAAATGCCAAAGTAGAATTGACAAAACCATTTGAAAAAGCAGATGAGTTAAGGGATAAGACCCTAAGACTAGCTGAAATTAATAAACTTTTAGATATGGGAGAAGTGGAAGAATTAGAAAACCAATCACCACTATTAGAAGATTTAAAGAGGGCGATAGTTGATTATTCTAACTACGAGTTTTCAGAGTCTAATAGCTATGAAGACTTTGACAAACTATATCCTGATTTAAGCCATATAGGACTTGCCTATACAGAAACATCAGATGGTAAGCACACGATTCAATATGAGGTAAATTTGGAAGAAAAAACATGGACTCAGTATGTAGATGATGTAGCTATTAGAACAGAATCTTTTGTAGAAGAAGATATATCTAATTCACAAGCTCTTAAAGATATGACTGAAGCCATAAAGATGTCAAGTTTTGATGATCTGGTATCAGTAGATGAAGAAGATTTAAAACAAGCTCTAGGACTAGAAATAGATGATGATGGAAACTTCTATGATCCACTGGCAAAAGATCTTGATAATGACGGAATACCAGATAGGTATGACAATGATTTTAAAGATAGTGATTACTTTGAATCAACTTATGATGTAGAGGATAATCTTCACGCAAGGGAAGAGAAACCATCAATATTGGGACAAATATCAAAATTCAAATCGGAAGAAGAAAAAGATAAAAATCAAGAAAAAAACGAAAAAGCACAAGAAAGATAGAGGAGAGCGAAAGGCTCTCCTTATTTAGTACAAGGAGGACAATATGGAATATAAAGATATTAGAGAAAACTTAGAAGAAATGATGAATGATAATTACAAGGATTTTATAAAAGCACTTGTGAGCATAGAAAAAGGTGTTAATGATGAAAAGGCACTTGAAGAAGTCTATGTTTTATATATGAACAATGACACAACGGGTCTACTAAGTGATGACTTTGACTATATGATTGATGATATGAAAGAACAAGGTAAGATTGTTGAAAATGTCAGTGATATTGAAGCAAAAGATGATCTTATAAATCTCGTTGGCAATATAGCTGGAAAAGTAGAAAATCTTGAAAGAGAAAACGCAAATGGAGAAAAATTCAAAGTAAGTAATTTTTCTCTTGTTTCAAAAGATGACGATGGAAATAAAGTTTATACCAATTGTTCAGCTTATGGAGATAAGACAAAAGATTTAGAGAACCTAAAACAAGGAGATTTTGTTAAAATATTCGGACAAGTAAAAACAAGCATTGACAACAACGGAAAGGAACATAAGAATGTCCGTATTTTGTCTTCTAAGCTCTTAAAAGCAAAAGAACAAGTAAAGAGTCAAGACAAGGATAAAAAGTCTATATTAGGGCAAATAAAAAGCTTTAAGACAGATGATAAAACTAAATCAAATAAGAAAGATCATAGCAAAGATACAGAGAGATAAATATCGGCAGTCTTCGGACTGCCTTTATTTTTTTGATCACTTTAACGAAGTAAATCATATAATTGAAAGGAATCTGTGTTATATGCTATAATTAGGTAGTTAATCTATACATTTAGAAAGGTAAAATATAGAATTGGAGAATGATATGGGATTTTCATATAATAAATTATGGAAGTTATTAATAGATAAAAATATGAAAAAAACAGACTTACAATGTGCAATAGCAACTACACCCAAGACAATAGCAAAAATGGGAAGAGACGAAAATGTAAGTTTGGAAACATTAGGAAAGATTTGTGAGTATTTTCAATGTGATATTGGAGATATTATTGAATATAATTATATTAAAAGTGAGAAGAAATTATGAGGTACCTTGGAAACAAAGAAAAACTAACATGGTTTATAGAAGAAGTTATAGAAAAACACAATATAGAAGGTGAAGTTTTTGCTGACTTGTTTTCAGGAACTTGTTCTGTAGGAGATTACTTTAAAGATAAATATAAAATAATCGCTAATGACTATATGTATTTTTCTAAAATTATAGCTGAGGCAAAATTATTAAATGCTACAGCACCTAAATTTTCATCATTTATAAATAAATACGATGAAGATCCATTTATATACTTAAATAATAGAAGTTATAGACCAGGTAAAAATTTTTATATTTATAACAATTACACTCCAGTTGGAAATAGGATGTACCTTACCGAATCAAATGCAATTAAGATAGATGGAATGAGATTAGATATAGAAGAATTCTATAAAGATGGTGATATAGATTATTCAGAATACTGCTTTCTTTTAGCCTCTCTTTTTGAAAGCGTAATGAAAGTATCAAACACAACAGGAACGTATCAGGCATTTTTAAAATTTTGGGAATCTAGGTCTTTAAAGGAATTTGAATTAACATCTCTAGAACTAAATAGTGTTGAAGAAATAAAAGATAACACTATATTTTGTGAAAACACTAATAAATTAGTTAGGGAGATTGAAGGAGATATTGCTTACCTAGATCCTCCCTATACAATTAATCAATATACTAATTCATATCATCTAATAGAGACAATTGCTAAGTATGATTATCCAGAAATATTTGGGAAAACTGGAAGAAGAAAAAAAAGAGAGCTTTCAGACTATTCAAATAAAACTAATGCCATATATGCTTTTGAGGATCTTTTTAGACAGATAAAATTCAAACATATTTTGGTAAGCTATAGCAATCAATCGATTCTAAGTATTGATGAAATGGTAAATTTGGCTTCTAAATTTGCTAAAAACAATAAAGTATATGTTGAAAAAGTTCACTATAGAGAATATGCTACTAATAATTTAAGCATGAAGGGAAATGGTAAAAGTCTTAAAGAGTGTATTATTTATTTTGAAAAAGATTTTACCATAAATAAGTCACCATTGAATTATTCAGGCAGCAAAGATAAAGTGGCTGATAAAATATTTAAGTATCTACCTAATCATGTATCTGTTTTTGTAGATGCTATGGGTGGAGCATTTAACATTGGCGCTAATATTCAAGCCATGGATAAGGTTGTTTATAATGAATATAATCCTTTTATTTATTCGATAATAAAAATGCTTTTAGAATCTGAACCAGAAGCTTTAATTTCTGACATTGAACAAACAGTTAAAAAGTTTAATTTAAAGAAAAAACATAAGGATGAATATATAAAATTTAGAGATCATTATAACAAACAAGATAAATCCCCTTTAAATTTATTTGTATTGCAGATTTATGCTTTTCAAAATATGATTAGGTTTAATAATTCATATGAAATGAACACACCAGTTGGTAATAATGAATATTGTGAAAGTATAAAAGAAAGAATTCTAGGCTTTATTCCTAAAACTAAAGACATAGAATTACTAAATAAATCATATGAGGATATAGACATTGAAGACTATCCGCTTGATACTGTTTTTTATTTTGATCCTCCTTATTTTATTACCAAAGCTGAGTATAATGATGGGAAAAGAGGTTTTAAAGGTTGGGATTCAGATGAAGAATCAAAATTGCTAGATTTTTTAAATCATATTGATCAGTCAGGTAGAAAATTTATGCTATCCAATGTAGTGGAACATAATGGAAAAGTTCATAACATATTAATAGAATGGATAAAGAGTCATGGATATTCTGTTCATAGTATTGGTCAGACTGGAATAAAATATCCGAGGAAAGAGGTTTTGGTTACAAACTATTAGGAGGTTATCATATGGAAAGAATATTATATCTAAATGATAAAACTTTTCCAGATTTGTTTTATAAACATCCAATATATAAAAATAACAATTCTTTTAATATTGAAAATAGGATTGTGGACAAAATAAATGAATATAATTTTAAGTTAAACATTAAATCAATAGAATATGGTGATGTTAAAGCAACATCAGGTTTAAAAGATTCTGGAAAATTTTTTGGACTTATTCTGGATATTATTGATATTAATGTTGTGAAAATGGATCTACCTATACTAAAACTTGATAAAGGGGAATTCTATTATAAAATATTTGGATATATTTTTATATCTAATAATGAAGAGGTTTCGAGGAGTGCATTATTCTCGCAAACTATTTTTCCAGAATTGATTACAATTATAAATGACAGTCTTGATAGTCCAAACTTCAAGGTTTCAAATAAGCCGATATATTTAATTAATCTAATAGCTACAGAGATCAAGGCTTCTTATTTGTTACAAGAGCTGTATCTAATGAAGTTATTTGGAATTGAAATTGTCAATATTTTTAATGAGTGGATGGATGATTCTGTAGTAATAGAAAACTTTAAAAGTTTTGACAAAATTTTTCACGGAAGTAATCTTGATGATATATATGAGTACAATAGCATTAAAAACGATTTTGTATTGAAATTAGATAGATTTAATACCGGACTTGAAAAGGTAGATGGAGAGTATAAAGTAAAAGGCAGTAATGAAAAGTTTTATTGGATAAGAGCTTTAGGATTGACTTTATTAGCAATAAATTCTAATTTAATGGTGGACTTATCTTTAATTAATGATTTTAACAATAAGTATTCTAATGAGATTACAAATCAAAGTAAATTTAAAAGAACTCAAATATTATTCGAATATTTAGAGAAGCTAAAAAAGGGGAAGGAGTATTTTGATGTTTGATCAAAAAATATATTTTGGTGCTCCAGGCACAGGTAAAAGTTTTGAAATAAATAAACAATTAGCCAATATACCCAATAGTCAAATATTTAGAGTAGTTATACATCCAGAGTATAGTTATCTTGATTTTATTGGGCAATTATTACCTTACAAGGATTCTAATGGTACTGGCTTTAAGTTTTTTCCGGGAGTACTAACCTTGGCATTGATGAAAGCATATGAAGATTTATCGAAAGATGTATATTTGGTTTTAGAAGAATTATCAAGAGGTAATGTTTCTGCTATCTTTGGCGATATATTTCAATTATTAGACAGAAATGAAAAGTTTGAAAGTGAATATCCTATTAGAAATGAAAATATTACATCTCACATACCTCAAATTACGGATGATCAACTTGTGTTTCCTAGCAATTTTAATATTTTATGTAGTGTAAACACAAACGATCAAAATGTATTTCCAATGGATACTGCTTTTAAAAGAAGATTTGATTGGATTTATGTATCACCAAGACCTGCAGCTGGGAAGAAATGACAATAGGTAATGATGTTGAATGGTACCAAGAGAATTATCTAAGTTTAGTTGGTAATTCAGCCAGTAGCAGTAATTTTACTCAAAAAGTAATTTTTGGGGAAAGAGCTAAGATTGAGGCCAAAAATTCATCCTATAGTATTAAATTTACTTTTGTAAAAGCTAACGTAGAATTTGGGAAAGGTTCTAGTATAAAATTACAGTCAACAGGATATGGAATTCATATGTTGAATTTGCAAATGTAACTATGAAAACTTGGAATGTAGGAAACATGTCAGATACTGAAAGTGCAAAATTTGAGGGAGTTAAAAATGCTAAATTAATAGGTGGATCAGGAATTCAAATAAATCTTGTTGAATCTGATAATGCAGACTTAGTTAATTATTTCAAAGGAAATCCTACAAATAATAGTCGTAGAATCGTTGTGGAAAGAACTCCTATAGGAGAAGTTGGAGTAAGATATATTAACCAACTTGGTGAAGTTGTAGGAGAGCAACAGATAATTCCAATTGCAGATAAAGACGCATATTATCCAGGTGATAATATAGTTATTCCAGATGCATTATTAACTAACCCTGCAATACCTGAAGGATATCATTATGCAACAGCTGAAGAATTAATAGCAATGGGAAAAACTCAACCGGAATATGCCATTGCAGGCGAAAAAGGTGTTGAGGATCCTAAAATAACAGATATTTATGTTCACAGTGATAAAGTAGATTATACAGTGAATTTCGTAAATGTTTTAACAGGTGAAGCAGTGGGAACATCTGCATTTAATGATTATGTTGATGTAACTATTAAACTAAGTGAAAGTAACTATACAGATAAAATTCCTGATGGATATCACTATGCATCAGCAGAGGAATTAAAAGAAGGACAAGTACAAACAGACGAAATTAAAGTTGCTAAAGATGGCATATACACAGTATATGTTATAGAAGCAAAAGAAATAATAGATGCAAGAAATACTGCAAAAGCGGAAGTACAAGCTGCAGCAGATAAGAAAATTGGAGAAATCAATAAAGTAGTAGGAGCAGACCCTGAAGAAGTACAAGCTGCAATAACTAATGTAAACACAGAAAAAGAAGCTGGTTTTAAAGCAATTGATGATTCAAAAACAACAGCAGATATAACAACAGCAAAAGATGCTGCAATAGATAAAATTAATAAAGTAGCTCTTCCAAAGGGTGAAGCAGAAAAATTAGCAGATGCAAAAGCCAAAGCTAAAGCAGAAATCGACCAAGCAGCAAAAGATAGAACTGAAGAAATCAAAGCAATGGACAATGTATCAGATAAAGCAATAGAAGATGCAGTAGCAAAAGTAGAAGAAGAAAGAGCAGCAGGAAACAAAGCAGTAGACGAAGCAACTACAATAGAAGATGTAGGAACAGTAAAAGTAGATGCAATAGACAAAATAAACAAAGTTACTCCAAAAACAGAAGCTGAAGAATTAGCAGATGCAAAAGCCAAAGCTAAAGCAGAAATCGACCAAGCAGCAAAAGATAGAACTGCAGCAATC
>NZ_FQXI01000031.1 GCF_900129925.1 Anaerosphaera aminiphila DSM 21120
CGCACGATTTCCATCCGTGCTGAGGGAACCTTTGAACGCCTCCGTTACTCTTTCGGAGGCGACCGCCCCAGTCAAACTGCCCGACTGACAGTGTCCCTCTCCCTGATTCAAGGGAGTAGGTTAGAATTCTAAGCTTAAAAGAGTGGTATCCAAACGGCGGCTCCATTAATACTGGCGTACTAACTTCTTAGCCTCCCACCTATTCTGTACATTTAACCTCAAAATCCAATGTCAACCTACAGTAAAGCTCCACGGGGTCTTTCCGTCCTGTCGTGGGTAAGCGGCATCTTTACCGCTACTACAATTTCACCGGATCCTTTGTTGAGACAGTGCCCAAATCGTTACACCTTTCGTGCGGGTCGGAACTTACCCGACAAGGAATTTCGCTACCTTAGGACCGTTATAGTTACGGCCGCCGTTTACTGGGGCTTCAGTTCTAAGCTTCGCTTGCGCTAACTCTTCCCCTTAACCTTCCAGCACCGGGCAGGTGTCAGCCCCTATACTTCGTCTTTCGACTTCGCAGAGACTTGTGTTTTTGGTAAACAGTCGCTTGGGCCTTTTCACTGCGGCCACATTGCTGTGGCTCCCCTTCTCCCGAAGTTACGGGGTCATTTTGCCGAGTTCCTTAACAAAGGTTCTTCCGCTCGTCTTAGGATTCTCTCCTCACCTACCTGTGTCGGTTTACGGTACGGGCGATATATATCTTGATAGTGGCTTTTCTTGGCAGTGTGGAGTCATATCCTTCTCTACTTGTTTTTCGATCCGCATCACACTTCAACCTTCACGTAGTACGGATTTGCCTATACTACAGTCTTTGTGCTTGCACGCCTCACCAACTGGGCGCTTCTACTATCCTACTGCGTCCCCACTTACTTTTTAACAACATATATCGGTACAGGAATCTCAACCTGTTGTCCATCGACTACGCTTTTCAGCCTCGCCTTAGGTCCCGACTTACCCTGAGTGGACGAGCCTTCCTCAGGAATCCTTGGGTTTTCGACGGGTGAGATTCTCACTCACCTCTCGCTACTCATGCCAGCATTCTCTCTTCTGTAAAGTCCACATTGGCTTACACCTTATGCTTCATCCCTTACACATTGCTCCTCTACCGATGTATTAATACATCCCACAGCTTCGGTATATAGTTTAGCCCCGGTTATCTTCGGCGCAGAGTCACTTGACTAGTGAGCTATTACGCACTCTTTAAATGTATGGCTGCTTCTAAGCCAACATCCTAGTTGTCTGAGTAACTCCACATCCTTTCCCACTTAACTATAATTTTGGGACCTTAGCTGGTGGTCTGGGCTGTTTCCCTTTCGACAATGAAGCTCATCCCACACTGTCTGACTCCCTAGTGTCTGATTTGGTATTCGGAGTTTGATAGGTATTGGTAACGCTATGCGCCCCGCAACCATTCAGTGCTCTACCCCCTTATCAGATACTCACTAGAGGCTAGCCCTAAAGCTATTTCGAGGAGAACCAGCTATCTCCGTGTTCGTTTGGCTTTTCACCCCTATCCACAGGTCATCCGATAACTTTTAAACGTTACCCGGTTCGAGCCTCCATTCAATTTTACTTGAACTTCACTCTGCCCATGGATAGATCACACGGTTTCGGGTCTATGACAACTAACTTTCGCCCTATTAAGACTCGCTTTCGCTTCGGCTTCGATACTTCATATCTTAACCTTGCTAATTATCATAACTCGCTGGCCCGTTCTACAAAAAGTACACGATCGAGGATCAAGTCCTCTTTCGCTGCTTGTAAACATTAGGTTTCAGATTCTATTTCACTCCCCTCCCGGGGTTCTTTTCACCTTTCCCTCACGGTACTCGTTCACTATCGGTCACCAAGTAGTATTTAGCCTTAGGAGGTGGTCCTCCCATATTCCCACAAAGTTTCTCGTGCTCCGTGGTACTCTTTTATGCTGATTTGTCTT
>NZ_FQXI01000020.1 GCF_900129925.1 Anaerosphaera aminiphila DSM 21120
ATAAGAGCTGAAAGCATCTAAGCACGAAGCCCCCCTCGAGATGAGATTTCCCTCGAAAGATAAGACCCCTTGAAGAAAATGAGGTAGATAGGCTCAAGGTGAAAGAGCAGTAATGTTTGAAGCTAATGAGTACTAATAGGTCGAAGACTTGACCAATAATAACCTAACTAGGAATAGTAGGTAAAAGAAGTTATATATATAAGTAGTTGTTGTGGTTTAATCCGGTGCATATAGTAAGAGGGACACACCTGTAACCATATCGAACACAGAAGTTAAGCCTCATTACGCCGATGGTACTTGGTTGGTAACGACCTGGGAGAGTAGGTGATGCCGGTTTACATAAAAGTCTATTAATGAAGGAATGCATTCCAAGAAGAGGAATATAGATGGTGAAAAATATAACATGAAAATGTTTTTTTATTGTACATTTTCTGTTATATTTAATTTTGGCACAAGTGCCAAATAAAAATATAGAGGTGTTTAAATGTTAGAATTAAATCTTAATATGATGCAAACAGTTGCATTAGCAGTTTGTATGTTTTATCTTGGAAGATGGGTAAAAACTAAAGTACATATTTTAGAAAAATTTTGTATCCCATCACCAGTAGTAGGCGGACTTATTTTTTCAGTACTACATTTAATCTTAAAGCAATTTGGTGTGGTATCTTTTGCACTAGATACAACTTTAAAAGATCCATTTATGATGGTGTTCTTCACTACAATTGGTCTTGGAGCAAGTGTTTCCCTTATTAAAAAAGGTGGATTTGGAGTTTTGTTATTTACATTATTGGCAGGAGTATTAGTTATACTTCAAGATGTAGTTGGAATGGGACTTGCAAAGGCAATAGGAGCAAATCCGCTACTTGGACTTCTATGTGGTTCAGTAACAATGACAGGTGGACACGGTACAGCAGGAGCTTGGGGTCCAACGTTTGAAACTCAATATGGGCTTACAGGAGCTTCAACAATAGGTATGGCAGCAGCAACTTTTGGACTTGTAATGGGCTCACTAATAGGTGGTCCTATAGGACGTACCCTAATTACTAAAAAAGGGTTAAAAAGTGCAGGAGATTCTGATGAATATGATATAGACTCTGTAGTAGGTGGAGAAGTTGGAAAAATTCACTTTGATGGATTTATGAAGCATATATCTATAATTTTTATATCTATAGGTATTGGAGCAGTGTTGGAAGTTGGTATTAAATCAGTTGTTCCAATAAATATTCCTTCTTATGTAATAGCAATGTTTATTGCTGCTATATTTAGAAACGTTGGAGAAGCTACAGGAAAATTACACATAGACAAGGAAACTACTGATTTAATTAGTGATGTTGCACTTAATATTTTCTTGTCAATAGCTTTAATAGAACTAAGACTTTGGGAACTTGCAGCAGTTGCAGGTCCAATGTTAATAATACTAATAGCTCAAACATTAATGATGGGTCTATTTGCATACTTTATTACATTTAAAGTTATGGGTAAAGACTATGACGCAGCAGTACTTTCTGCAGGACATTGTGGATTTGGTATGGGTGCTGTTCCAAATGGAATTGCAAATATGCAGTCAGTAGTTGAGGCATTTGGACCAGCTCCAAGGGCATTCTTCATACTTCCAATAGTTGGTGCATTCTTTATAGATTTTATAAATGTTGCCGTTATAACAGTTTTTTCAAACTTTGTATAATTATTAATTGAATTTTTATAAAAAATGAATATAATTATAATATAGTGTAAAATAATAAATGGTTACTGTTAATAGTAACCATTTATTATTTTTTTGTGTATAATCTATATAGTTGATTATAAATCCTATCAAATAGGAGTGTGAAAGATTTGGATAATAGAGCAATAGGAGTATTCGACAGTGGTGTTGGTGGCTTGTCAGTTTTAAAAAAAGTATTAGAAGTTTTACCAGGTGAAGAGTATATTTACATGGCTGACACTTTTAGAATACCTTATGGAACGAAAAGCCCAGAGGAAATAAAGAGATATACAGAAGAGTGTGTAACATATCTCTACAATAAAAATATAAAGGCATTAATAATAGCTTGTAATACAGCAACATCTTATGGATTAGATGCTGTGAAAGAACTCTTTGACATTCCGATTATCGGTGTT
This sequence comes from Anaerosphaera aminiphila DSM 21120, assembly GCF_900129925.1. Lineage (GTDB taxonomy): Bacteria > Bacillota > Clostridia > Tissierellales > Peptoniphilaceae > Anaerosphaera > Anaerosphaera aminiphila. The sequence goes on from NZ_FQXI01000020.1 coordinate 2,119, forward strand.
GTAGATCATGCGTGTATGGATGCAATAGAACTTACAAAAAATAAAAAAATAGCACTGTTGGCAACAGAGGCAACAGTGAATAGTAAAATCTACGACAAATATATAAGAGCCATGGATTCAGAGGTTGTTTTAAAGTCAATAGGAGCACCAGATTTGGTATTAGCTATAGAAGAGAGTCATACTGATGATGAATATATTGAAGAGCTTATTAAGGGCTATTTAGATGAATTCAATGGATTTGAATATGACACCTTAATTTTGGGGTGTACCCACTATCCACTGGCAAGAGATGCATTTAAAAGAGTAATTAAAAATTATAACTATGATAGAAAGATTAGGCTAGTTGATCCTGCATATAGTACAGTACTTTCACTGGAGTCAATTCTATCAAAAGAAGACAGCTTAGGTGATTTAAATACAAAACGTGTAGATTTTTTAATTACGGGAGATGTAGACAAGTTTAACAAAGTATTTGTAAATACTTTTCCAAACAAAGAAATAAAGACAACATTTAAAAATATAAAAATATAAAAATAAAGCAGAAAAGTAAATTTACTTTTCTGCTTTATTTCATATAGCCTAATTTTTTTGAAAGTTGGTCGGCAGATTCTCGAATAGAGTTTTCTATAAATTCAAGTCCTGTATCTTCTGCTCTGGATAGTGGCGCTACAATTCCAATTGAAGCCACAAATTCACCTTTGTAGTCAAATATTGGCGCTCCAATTCCTACAGCATTTTCAATATATTCTGATATTGAAAGTGAAATACCGGTATCTTTTATTTTTTTAAGATCTTCTATTAATTTATCCTTGTCAACTTCTGTATTTTCAAGATAGGGTGCTAAATCCCTTTGAAGATAGTCATCTAAAAATTCCTTAGGCTGATAAGCTAAAATTACTTTTCTTATAGCCCCTTTATGTAGAGGGATTTCTATTCCAAAGTTTTCTACAATTTTTAAAGGGTGAGGACCATCAGATTTACCTATAATTACTCCGTTATTTCCCGACTTTACAATTAAAAATGAATCCTCTTGTGTCTTTTCAGATAAGTGTTTTAATATAGGAGCAGATTCGCTTTGAATATTAATATTTGAAACTGCTGCTATTCCCAGTGCAATTAATCCGGGGCCGAGTTTATATAGATGTGTTCTTTCATCTTTTGCAACGTAGCCACAGTTTATTAAGGTGTTTAAAATTCTGTGAGTAGTGCTTGGAGGAAATTCTATTGACTCGGAAATTTCGGCAATACTGTATTCTTTGTTATGATTTTTCATAAATTCTAAAATACTAGCAGCCTTTCTTATGCTTTGTATCATATTAATAACTCCTTAGTATATTTTAGTTAATTATACCACAAAGTGGAAACCAATTCCAACATTCAGGAACTATAGTTTAATAGACTTATCAAAAACCTATAAATTTAAATCTTGATATGGTAAAATAGTGTAACTAGGAGTTGATAGTTTTGATAAACAAATCAAAGAACAATATATTATCTCTAATTATAAAGTCGCTTTTTTTATCTATAGGAGGAATGATATTTCCAGTACTATATATATTTATACCGGCAATGTTTGTAGTTGAGTCAGTTTATTCGGGAATAGTAAAAATATTTTCATTTTTTATGGGAGTTTGTTTCCTCGTGGGACTTTTGATGTCTCCATTAATAGGAGTGATGATGTTCGTTGTATTTGGACCTATAATACTGACATTTCACTATATGATTTCAAATAAATACAGTGTAAATACTACAATTATAGTAACTTCAATTATATTTTTTATCTCATTAATTGTAGGGCTTTACTGGGTGGGTTTTACACCGGAAGTGCTAAATTCTCCTGAAAATGTGAAGTCATTTATAGAAGTTGAGAGAAATTTAATGAGTTCTATGGGTGAAAAAGTTGAACTGTCAAATGCTTATTTAACACAAGTTTACAATTTGACTATTCAAATAATACCCTCAGTGCTAATTATAATTTCCTTAATAGTTTCCTATTGCACTTATTCTATAGTAGGCAAGTCAATCTTAAAAAGAGGTGGGATAATCATACAGCCATCTAGTTTTATCTTCTTTAGAGTACCTAAGGGATTGCCTTTGGCGCTGTTTATAAGTATGTTTTTAATATATATTTTAAAGGGGACAATTGGAAGCATCTATTCAATTATGATGATGAACATAGTATTGATATTTAGTTTTATTTTATTTGTACTTGGATTTAGTGTTTTAATGTATTTATTAAATAAACTTAAATTTGGAGGTATTTTAAAGTTTGTAATTTATGTTAGTGTTTTTATAATTCCATTTTTTCAAATAGCATTAATATTTTTGGGACTTTTAGATTATTTATTTAATTTTAGGAAATTACCTAATTGAAGAAGGCGGTGTTAATATGAATAAAGAGTATGATTTAAGAGATTTAAAACTATATTTCATATTTTCTACAGTAATAGTATTATTTTTAATTTACTTTTCTCCAATCATTGGGATAATTTCACTATTTGTAAATGCGTATTTTATTTATCTAAGTGCAAAAGACATACAACAGAGAAAGATAGATTCTGTAAAGGAAATTGAAAATATAAATGCGGATTTTGAATCTATTACAAAAAATGCAATATTTAATATGCCTTTTCCTCTGGTAATAACAGATGAAAATGGCAAAATAGTTTGGTACAATTCACTGTTTTTAAATATATTTTCAACAGAAGAGATAATGGATGAAAATCTTTCATTGCTAATTCCCACAATTGACACAAATTCAATTTTAGATAAAATGGAAAATGGCGAACTGGATATTGTAATAAATAAGACTCACTATAAGACTTACTTTAACGTTGTAGACGTTAGTAAGACACAGTCTGATAGAAATAAGATGTCTATGTTTTACTTTGTAGACAATAGTGAATACGAAGAAATATATGAAAAATATGTAGGGGAGTTTCCAATAGTTGTAAAAATTGAAGTAGATAACTTTGATGAGGCAATGGACTCTACTCCATCAAATAATAAACCACAACTTAGAGCAGAAATAGACTCAATTATAAATAACTATTTTAAAGACTACAATGCTCTTGTGCGAAAGTACTATGATGAGATGTATCTAGTTATAATAAGTTATGAATCACTAAAACAGATAAAGGATAAGAGATTTGACCTACTAGATGACTTGAGAGAACTAGATAAGGGTAATACAATACCCATTACTCTTTCCATAGGGGTGTCTTCTTTTGGACTAAACTTAAGAGACTCCTATATAGAGTCAGATACCTGTTTAGACCTTGCGCTAGGAAGAGGTGGAGATCAAGCTGTAGTAAAAGTTAAAGATAACTACGAGTTCTTTGGAGGAAAGTCCAAGGCGGTTGAAAAGAGAAATAAAGTTAAGGCAAGAGTGCTGGGAGTGGCGTTAAAACAACTTATTGATGGAGCAAACGACGTATTTATAATGGGACACAAAAATGCAGACATGGACTCAATTGGTTCTGCAATTGGAGTGTTAAGAGCCGTATTAAATAGAAATAAGAAAGGCTATATAGTTTTAAATAAACCAAACCCGTCTATTAATAATATTATTAATAGAATGAAAGAGGAAGAAGAGGAACTCTATAAGTTAATAATAAGTGAAGAAACTGCACTAAGTGAAATAACGCCAAAGTCTCTATTGATAATGGTAGATAACAATAAACCATCTCTCACAGAGGCACCGGGACTAATAGAAAAGACACCTCAAGTGGTTATAATTGACCACCATAGAAGGGGAGCTGAGTTTGTTGAAAATCCAGTGTTAACATATATAGAACCCTATGCTTCATCAACTAGTGAACTGGTTACTGAAATGCTAACTTATATGAATGATGATTTAAACTTAACGCACTTTGAGGCAGATGCACTGATGAGTGGAATTGTAGTAGACACTAAAAATTTCACGTCACAAACTGGAGTTAGAACATTTGAAGCGGCGTCAACACTTAGACGTGCGGGAGCAGATATGCAGAAAGTTAAGCAGCTTTTTCAAGACGACTTAGATACACTTTTAAGTAAAGCTGAAGTAATACACAATATGAGAGTTGTGTTTGACAATATAGCAATTTCAAGACTTGACAAAAATGCTGAAAATTCAGTTCTAATATCAGCTCAATCGGCAGATGAGCTCTTAGATATAAATGAAATAAAAGCCAGTTTCGTATTGGCGCTTTCAGGAGATAAGATACACATATCTGGAAGAAGTAGAGGAGACATTTCTGTTCAACTAATCCTTGAGAAAATTGGAGGCGGCGGACATTTAAACATGGCAGCTGCACAACTGGATACTTTAGACTTAGATGAGGCGGAAGAAATGCTTTTAAAGGCAATAAAAGAATATTTAGATGAGGGTGAAGTAAAATGAAGGTAATACTTTTAAAAGACGATAAAAACTTGGGAAAAGCCGGAGATTTAGTTGAGGCAAAAGATGGATATGCAAGAAACTTTTTAATTCCAAGAAAAGTTGCAATTGAAGCTACAACTAAGAATTTAGAAAATTGGAAAGAGCAAAAAAAAGTTGAAGCTGAGGAAGAAAAACAGAGAAGAGCAGATGCAACAGAGCTAAAAAAACAAATTGAAAAAAATAAAGTTGTACTTTCAGCAAAAGCAGGAGAAGGTGGAAGACTTTTTGGTGCAATAACGTCTAAGGACATTCAAGAAGCTATAAAAGAACAACTTAAATTAGATGTAGATAAAAAGAAAATAGATTTAAAAGAGAATATAAAGACAGAGGGAATGTCTGAAGTTGATATAAAATTATATTCTGAAATTATAGCAAGTTTAAAAGTAGTTGTGGAGGCAAAATAATATGGATTTAATGATTCCTCCTCACAATCTCGACGCTGAACAATCTGTATTGGGAGCAATGTTACTTTCTAAGGAGTCAATAACTACAGCTGTTGAAAATTTAAGAGCTGATGACTTTTATTCTGATTCTCATGGAGAAATTTACAACGCAATTATTTCAATATACAACAGAAATAATCCTGCAGACATAGTTACAGTGTCAGAGGAATTAAAAAAGCGTACAACATTAGATGAAATTGGTGGGCTTAGTTATATAGCGGGATTGGCAAGTTCAGTTGCAGCTATTTCAAATACAAAGTACTACTGTGACATTATAAAAGAAAAATCTACACTTAGAAAGTTAATATCTACAAGTGATGAAATTATTTCAAAAGCCTATTCTCCAGAGGCGGAAGTTGATTCAATAATTGAAAGTGCAGAAAAAAATATTTTTGATATAACTCAAGATACTCACAGAACTGGTTTAGTTCCAGTAAAGGAAGTTTTGCTTGAGTCCTTTGCTCAAATGGAGCAGAGATCGCAAAATCCTACAGGTCTCACAGGACTTACAACAGGGTTTAGTGATTTAGACCACAAGTTGTCAGGATTTCAAAAGTCTGACTTAATACTTCTGGCTGCAAGGCCTTCAATGGGTAAGACAGCTCTTATGGTAAACTTGGCAACAAATGCTGCTTTAAAAAGTGAGGCATCTGTTGCTATGTTTTCTTTAGAGATGAGTAAACATCAACTGGTTCAGAGAATTATGGCTTCAACGGCACATGTGGACTTACAAAAAATTATAAGTGGAAATTTAAATGAAGACGAATGGCTAAAAGTTATAAATATAATGCCAATACTTTCAGAGTTAAAGATAGAAATAGACGATACGGCAGGTATTACTCCGCTGGAATTGAAAGCTAAGTGCAGGAGATTAAAAATTGAAAGAGGACTGGATCTAGTGGTAATAGACTATTTGCAACTTATGGAAATGGGCGGCAGAGTAGAGTCAAGACAACAGGAAATTTCTTCTATATCGAGGTCACTAAAGGCAATAGCAAAGGAATTGGAAGTCCCTGTAATAGCACTTTCTCAGTTGTCACGTATGCCGGAAACCAGAACTGACCACAGACCTATTTTATCTGACCTTCGTGAATCCGGAGCTATAGAGCAGGATGCTGATATAGTAATGTTTCTATATAGAGATGAATACTATACGAAAGAAGAGAGCGAAAAACCAAATGTTGGTGAAGTTATAATTGCAAAGCACAGAAATGGACCAACGGGAACTGTGGAATTAGTCTTCAAAAAAGAATATACAAAATTTTTAAATATGGAAAGAGAGAATTGATGAAAAAAGTAATTACAATAATTTTAACACTCCTGCTTTTAGTAGGATGCTCAAATGACTCTTCAAAAAAAGTTGTTGAAAATTATCTAGAGAGTTTAAAGTCAATGGACTATGAAAGTACAAAAACTTATATGGTAAATGGTAAGTCTTTCTTTAGTGTAGAAAATTTTGCTGATTCAGTTTTTGAAGGATATAAAAGAGTAAATTTAAAGGGAACTGATGAAAAATCAGAAGAGTTAATATTAAGTTTGGCAAAAAAATATATAGAAAAAGCTGTAGAAAAATCTATGGATTTTAATTATGAAATTGTAGAGGAAGTTAAGACAAATAGTGGAGTAGAAGTTACAGTTAACTTAAATGTACTGGATGGAGAAAAATTTATTGAGAGTCTTGAAAATAATGAAAGTCAGCTGTCCACAATCAGCACCAATTCAGAAGAAGATATTCAAAGTTACTTTGAAGACTTAAACAATAAATTAGATTCATGTACTGTTGAAACGACGAGAACGCTAAAATTAAAATTAGTAAAAGTAGACGGAAATTATAAAATTGAAAATGGAGTGGAAATAAACGATATTTTAATAGAGCCATTTTCAAATTTTGTAGAAGTTTTTTCTAGATAGGAGATTATAATGGATTTTATAAAAGCAATAGTACTTGGAATAATAGAGGGATTGACGGAATTTTTACCCGTTTCTTCAACGGGTCATTTAATTTTAGCAAATGAATTTATTTTCTTTAGCCCTAAATCTTTTGATAATGCCTTTAATATAATAATTCAACTGGGTGCAATTTTATCAGTTGTAGTAATTTATTTTAATGAACTAAATCCCTTTGCCAAGAGCAAAGTAGAAGTAAATATTGGTGGGAACAACTGTGCTTCTCACAGAGCAAGTGGAGCTGTGAGCTTAAAGAGAAAATGGGATTTAAGAGATAGAAAAACTATGAGACTTTTGGCAAAGATTATAATTGGGGTGTTGCCTGCCATAGTTTTAGGACTTTTATTTGATGACATAATAGATAAGTATCTCTTTAACAAAGTGACAGTTTCCATAGCTTTAATAGTATATGGAATAATTATAATCATCATGGAAAATAAAAACAAAAACAAGACATTTACTTATAACAGTATTGATGAAATACCGATTAAAATAATTTTAATTATAGGACTTTTCCAATGTTTGGCAATGGTTCCGGGAACATCCAGATCTGCTGCAACTATAATTGGAGCAATGTTACTTGGCTGCTCCAGAACAACAGCTGCAGAGTTTTCATTTTTCCTTGCGATTCCAACGATGATTGGGGCAACGGGATTAAAAATTTTAAAAATGGGATTTGCCTTTAGTTTACATCAATGGCTAATAATATTGTTAGGTGGAGTAGTATCTTTTGTTGTGGCCTATGTAGTAATAGTTAAATTTATGGACTATATAAAGAAGCATGACTTTAAGGTATTTGGCGTCTATAGGATAATTTTGGGAATTGTAGTTTTGGGTTCATATTTTATTTCAGGTTTAAAATAAGTCAAACTTAGTTAAAAATGATTAATAAACATTGTTTTGATAAGCTTTTAATCATTGATTTTACGACATTCCTATGGTAGAATTTATAATGTTATAGATATGGAAAAAGTAATAAGGGAGGAAATGTGCACATGGAAACTTTTTTATCAATTGTGATAGCAGTTGCAGCATTAATTATGATTGTTACTGTGACTCTAATGGAAAGTGAACAAGCCGGTCTTGGAACACTTAGTGGAGAAGAAACTTCCGCTTGGGGAGAACATAAAGGAAATAGTAAAAAAGATATTCAAAATCGAATTGTAGTTATATCTTCAATTGTTTTCGGGATAGCACTTTTAGTGCTAGCAGCAATTTAGGGAGGAATTATGGAAAATATTTTAATAATAGCTTCTGTAGTAGGAGTTCTGGCCCTACTATTTGCTTTTTATAAAGCTAGTTTTGTTTCAAAACAAGAAGCTGGAAACGACAGAATGAAGGAAATAGCTTCATATATAGAAGATGGAGCTATGGCATTTTTATCAAGAGAATACAAAGCACTTGTAGTATTTGTAATAGTTTTAGGTATTATACTTGCACTTACACTTAGCATAAAGACAGCTATTTGCTTCTTAGTAGGAGCAATTTTTTCAGTAGTGGCTGGATATGTTGGAATGAAAGTTGCAACTAAGGCAAATGTAAGAACAGCAAATGCAGCTTTGGAATCAGGACTTGGAAAAGCTCTTGACATTGCTTTCTCAGGTGGAGCTGTAATGGGAATGACAGTAGTAGGACTTGGAATTATTGGTATATCAATAGCTTATTATATAACTAAAGATGCTACTATCGTTACCGGATTTTCACTTGGTGCTTCATCAATAGCTCTTTTTGCAAGAGTTGGTGGAGGAATTTACACAAAGGCAGCAGACGTTGGAGCTGACCTTGTAGGTAAAGTAGAAGCGGGAATTCCTGAAGATGATCCAAGAAACCCAGCAGTTATAGCAGATAACGTTGGAGATAACGTTGGAGACGTTGCAGGAATGGGAGCAGACTTATTTGAATCATATGTAGGGGCTCTTCTTTCAATGATTACACTTGGTGTAGTTGCGTATGGAGAAAATGGAATATCTTACGGTATTTCAATAGCAGCAGTTGGAATAGTAGCTACAATTATTGCAGCATTTTTTGTAAAGGGTGACAAAAACCCACAAAAGGCTTTAAATAATGGAGAGTACGTATCAGCTGTAGTTACTGTTATAGTATCTGCATTTTTATCAAATAAATTTTTCGGAAGTATGAGACCTTTTATTCCTGTAATTGTAGGGATAGCAGTAGGTTTAATAATTTCTAAAATTACTGAGTACTATACATCAGAACAATATAAACCAGTTCAAAGAATCGCTGCAGAGTCAGAAACTGGCGCATCAACAAATATTATCTCAGGTCTTTCTGTGGGAATGATGTCTACAGTTTGGCCAACAGTGGTAATTGCAATAGGTATTATTGCAGCATATGTAGGAGCAGGTGGCTCAGAAAGTGCAATTTTAGGATTGTACGGTATATCACTTGCAGCAGTTGGAATGCTTTCAACATCAGCAATGACTATTGCAGTAGATGCATATGGACCAATTGCAGATAATGCAGGCGGTATTGCTGAAATGTGTGACTTGCCTGAAGAAGTTAGAGAAATCACTGACTCACTTGACGCTGTAGGAAATACAACAGCAGCAATTGGAAAGGGATTTGCTATAGGTTCAGCAGCACTTACAGCTTTAGCACTTTTCGTTTCTTATATAGAGGCAACAGGCCTTAGCGGAATAGACATTTCAAAACCAGAAGTTATTGCAGGAGCTTTTATAGGAGGAATGTTACCATTTGCCTTCTCAGCACTTACAATGAGCGCAGTTGGAAAAGCGGCTTCAGCAATGATAGATGAAGTACGTCGTCAATTTAGAGAAATACCTGGAATTATGGAGGGAAAAGCAACTCCAGAATATGCTAAGTGTGTAGATATTTCTACAACAGCAGCACTTAGAGAAATGGTAGTTCCAGGACTTATAGCTGTAATAGTGCCTGTAGTTGTAGGACTAATTCTAGGAGTAGAAGCTCTAGGTGGACTTCAAGCAGGAGCTTTAATTACAGGAGTGCTAATGGCAATATTTATGTCTAATGCCGGTGGCGCATGGGACAATGCTAAGAAGTATATAGAAGGTGGAGCACATGGTGGTAAGGGATCAGAAGCACATAAGGCAGCTGTAACAGGTGATACAGTTGGAGATCCATTTAAAGATACATCAGGCCCATCACTAAATATTTTAATTAAACTTATAACAGTTGTATCTTTAGTATTCGCTCCTTTATTTGTACAATATGGCGGAAACTTTTTCTAAAAATATCTATGTTGAGAATAATATAACAAAAATAGTATCTACTTATGTAGGTGCTATTTTTTATGTAAAAAGTAGCTTATTTAATAAAATCTTAAGGTAATCTTTGATTTTTTCAGCAAAATCATACAAATAAAAAGAAATTATGTGGCATAATAAAGTTAGGGAAGTGAGAATATGAAAAATGAATTTGGATTTTTTAAAAAGTTTTTTTCAAATAGTGTAAATAAAAAAGATAAATTAATTATAACTATAGATAGAGAACATGGAAGTGGCGGCTTTGAAATAGCAAGTATAATTGGGAAAAGATTAAATATTCCGGTATACGATGAAGACGTAATAGAATTAAAAATGTTGGAGAGTAGTATCAACCCGGAAAATATAAAAAAAGACGATTCTTTTTTACAGGGCACAATACAGGACTTATATAGAGAAAACTACTCCTATTCACAAGAGGACATAACAAATATAGATGCCTCTTTTTTGGCAAACTCAAAGACAATAAGAGACTTGGCAAAACAGGGAAGTTGTATATTACTTGGAAAGTGTGCTAATTATGTATTAAAAGGACACGAGAAGACCTTTGATGTGTTTATATGTGCAGATAGAGAATACAAGATTAAGAGACTTATGAGAGTAAATAAAGTAGATGAAGAAAAGGCAATATCCCATATGAAGAAAAAAGACAATAGAAGAAAAAATCACTACAATAAATTTTCAGGTGGAAATTGGGGATGTGCCAATGAATATGACCTATGTATAAATTCTTCTTCAATAGATAATGAATTTATAGCAGATTTAATAATAAAGACTTCAACTAAAAAAGAATAATTTAAAATAAAATTATTCTTCTTTTAGTTTACTTAAATCAAGGGAACTTTTATAGGAGATAAAAGACTTTCCATCACCAATCATAATACTTGGGATTCCAACTTGATTTAAAGATTTAATATTGTCAAAAAAAGAATTTGAATCTCTGTACTTTAGAAACAACCTTAAATTATCCATACTTTCTGTAATATCTACAGTTTTATAATTTAATTCACTTGCTTTAAATGATTGTACAGCCTCAGGGCATTCAGGGCACTTACTTGAAATAAAAAGAGTTATCATATTGTCTTATCCTCCAAAAATCTTTTAAAATTAACTTCAAATGCGCTATTGTCTTTTTGTTTTCGCTTTTTGTTTTTAGAATATATCCCCTGATCTCTTAGAACTCTATTTGCATGTCTAGTTGCCAAGTGGAGCTCAATATTACTTTCATCAATAGAACTTCCAAAAAAGTCCATGACATATGCCCTTTTAGAAAGGCATAGTGCACTTAGTCCTCGGTCCTGAGTTATGACTAAATCAAAGGGATCTAAGTGGTTGACTATGTATAAATCAGCTGATTCCGGAGAAATATCCACATTTACAATAGTTGGATAATCTGAATAAATTTGTTGAGAAAAATTTTTAACTATAATTAATTCAAAATGCAAATTCTCACATACTTTTATTACAATATCAGTTACAGGAGAAGCATCGGCATCTAAAAAAACTTTCATAACATCACCAAAATTATTATACTACAAAATTCAACTTTTGTTTTGTTATAGTCTATTTAATGTTATAATAAATGATTAGGAGTGGAAAAAATGGAACCGTCTTTTATAATAGGTGCAATTTTAATTTGTGCCATAGTATTAATTGTATTTAAATCACTATCAACGCTCTTCAAGGTAATTTTAAATATAATTGGAGGAGCTATAGTTCTTTACTTATTTAATATTATTGGTGCTAACTTTGGATTGGTTATAGTAATAAATCCGCTTACATGTTTTTTAACGGGATTTTTTGGACTTCCGGCAGTAATAGTATTGATATTATTAAAACTTTTTATTTAGTGGGGTGCAATATTGAAGCATTTGTATAGAATATTTATAGTTGTAAGTATAATGCTATTATCGGGAGTAGTAGTTCTGGCTTACTCTGTAAAACCGAAATTTGCCAATAAAGGTATAAATATATTAGAAAATGAAGATGCAAATACGGCATTTGAAAATGACAAAAAGAAAGAAATTAATGTGTTTAATGGAGAGGAACCTCTGAGAGTTTTAGTTTTAGGGGTAGATAAGACGGCAACTAAGGATATGACAGAAGAGCAAAATGGAATGAGAACAGATACCATGATGGTATTTACAATAGACCCAAAAAATGACAAAGTTCAAATACTGTCAATTCCAAGAGATTCATATATAAAGATACATGGCTATAGCAAAAATAAAATAAATGCTGCATTTAATGAATTTGTATATCCAGATGGCGGACTTGGACTTACTGTAAAGACAATTGAAGACTTCTTAGATGTAAAAATAGATCACTATGCAGTAGTTGATTATAAGGCAGTAGTGGGAATAGTCGACACTGTTGGAGGAATAGACATAGAGTGGAATCAAGCTGACTATACATATAGAGATGATTGGGTTGTGCCACCTCTTGAAATCAACTTAAAGAGGGGAACAAATCACTTAGATGGAGAAAGTGCAGTTGCCTATCTTAGAACTAGGAAGGCATATGCGGATCAAGACCTTGGAAGAATATCTGCTCAACAGGACTTTTTAATGAAGATGTTTGATAAGTTAAAAACTCCTGCCACAATATTTAGATTGCCAAAAATTTTAGATTTAATAGATAAATATGTTGAGACGGATTTAAACTATGGTGAAATTTCTTATTTAGCTCACTACGGTTTAACATTGGACAGAGAAAATATATTTACAGCGACAATTGAGGGAACAGATGGAAGTACAGTAATAGGAAAAGACAAAGTAAGTATTTACAACGTAAGTGTAGAAGAAGCCAGAAAATTAATGAGTGATTTTTTAGAAAACAGTACGGAAATTGTAGAAGAACCGCTTTTAGAAGAAAGTATTTTAGTTGAATAAATAGAGTTAGTTCCCTGTAAAGAGATTGCAGGGAACTTTTATTTGGAAAAAATTTACATATAATAAGTAAAATAAAAATAAAGTAATTATTAATATAAACGAAATATAGGAAGTATCATTGTTTATTTTTTGATATAATGTAATTAAGTAAATTATATAATATTTAAAAAGAGGTGTGTATTATGAAGAAAGTTATTTCATGTATATTAGCATTTGTAATGTTGCTGGGAATTTTTCCTGCAAATATTGCAAGCGCAAGTAGCGAGCCAGATAATTTAATAAAAAATCCTGAATTTAAAGTTACAGGACTGGGTTCAAAGGGAGAATATAATGTAGATGGGTGGACTATGGGTTATCCATCAAAGCTTCAAAAGGATGGTTGGTATAACGATTTATGGCCTAACACACCAAATATTGGCGATTCTGCTTGGGAAGAACAATATAAACCAATAGAAGATGGAATTGCTCTTAAGTCTATTATGGAAGACAATAAAGCTAGAAATAGAAATAGTTGGTTTAAACAGGAAATAGAAATAAAGGATATGGTTGTTGGAAAGACTTATGAAGTAAGTAGTAAAATTCATATTGAAAAGGCAAGTTTGGGAACAGGTAATGCTTCAGTAACAATTAGAGATAAAAATAATGAAGTAGTTTATATAAATGCAATAGATGCAAATGGAAATGAAGGCAAAATTCAAGAACTTAATGGAAGTTTTGAATACATAGGTGGTCCTTTAACAATTCAAATTAATAGTTCATCTACAGAAACTTTAGAATATATTGTAAACTATACTGGACTAAAATTACAGCGTGTTTATAAGGTGAACTATGATGCAAACACTGCAAGTGAAGTTAATGGAAATCTTCCAAAAGATGATAGAAATTATAAAAATGGTGAAAATGTAGCAGTAAATAATGCAGAAACTTTATTAAGAGAAGGATATGAATTCAAAGGTTGGGCTCTTGCTAAAGATAGTAAAGAACCAGTAACAACCATTGATAATATATCTGAAGATACTACATTATATGTAATATGGGAAGAAATTTTACCAGAACCTGGAAAGTTAGAATCATCAAAAATAGTTGATAAAACAGAGGCTACAAGAGGAGAGGAAATAACCTACTATCTATTTTTAGAAAATACCGGCGAAACAGAACTAGAAAATATAGAAATTGAAGATACTGTTCCAGAAGAATTGGAAAAGATAGATGCTATATCCAATGAAATACCAAAAGAGGATTTAAACGTAGATGGAAACAAAATTACTGGAAAAACAAATCTTAAAGCTGGAGAAGAAAAGATTATATTTATAACTGGTACTATAAAAGGTGATGCAGTTATTGGAACAAAGTTTTCCAACACAGCTAAGGTAACAAATCCATTAGAAGCAGGCAATCCACAAAGACCAAAATCAGAAGAAACAGAAGTAACTGCAAAAAGTGGCGAAATAACGGCAGAAAAAACCGTTGATAAAACAGAAGTTAACCCTGGTGATGAAGTAAATTATACTCTAAAGATAAAAAATACCGGTGAATCGGATTTAAACAATCTATTAGTAGAAGATAATGTACCTATAGAATTAGAAGATGTGACAGCTGGTAATGATTTAACAGTTGATGGTAATAAAGTTTTCGGAAAGGTTAATATAGAAGCTAAAAGCGAGATTAATATTGAAATTACAGGAAAAGTAAAAATAAATGTTGAAACGGATAAAAGTTTTTTAAATACAGCAACAATAACAAATCCAGATGATGACAAAACAATAAATGTAACATCAGAATTGACAAAAATATTACCAGGTATTGAGGATTTAGAAGGAAAAATTGAAGTAAATACAATAGAGATAACCACTGGTGGAGAGATAACTTATACCATTACCTTGGAAAATACAGGGACAACTAGGCTAATAGAATTAGAATTAGTAGATGAAATGCCTGAATATCTTGAAGATATAAAAGTTAAAGGAATAGAATTTTATACAGTTGAAGGAAATAATGTTTCAATAACATTGGAGATAGATCCAGGAGAGGTAAAGACAATTGAAATATCTGGAACATTAAAAGAAGGAGTAGAGTCTGGAGAATCAATTGTAAATACCATAACGATATATGAATATACAGATCCAGTAAAACAAATAACCTTCACAAGTGAATCGGTAACTGTAATTCCAAAACCTGGTAAATTAGAGGCAACAAAAGAAGTTGATAAATCAGAAGTAAAACGTGGTGAAAAATTAACTTATACTATAAAATTAAAAAACTCTGGTGAAACCAAACTAGAGAATATCGAAGTAATAGATTATATTCCATTGGCAATAGATACTAAAGGGCTAACTGCAACAGGCATTGATAATATTACAATTGCCGAAGGAATGGTAAAGGTAAATGTTGATTTGGAACCTAAGGAAGAAAAGACTTTAATAATAACAGGAACTATTGCTGAACATACAGTGATTGGAGAAAGTTTTAGCAACTTTTTAACTATTACAGATCCTAGTGAACCTCTTATTCCAATTACACCAACAAGTGGGGAAACAAAAGTAATAGCTAAAGAAGGAAATCCAGTAGTAACAAAAGTAGCTGACAAAAAGGAAGTAACTCGTGGTGAAGAATTAACCTATACAATCGCTATAGAAAATACTGGAGAAAGTAAATTAAAGGATATAGAAGTAGAAGATGAAGTGCCAAGTCAACTTGAAAATGTAACAGTAGAAGGTAACAGTGGTGTAAAAGCAGTTGGAAATAAAATATCAGGAAAAGTTGATGTAGAAATTGGTGAAACAATTATACTAACCGTAAAAGGTAACGTAAAAAATGACGCTGACTTGGAAAAAGGATTTACAAACACAGTAACAGTAGTAGATCCGAATAATCCAGAAGAGCCAATAGAAGAAATAAGCGAAAAAACAAAAGTGGTAGATAAACCATCAACAGAGACAGGCTGGACTTGGAGTGGAGGTTCATCAACTACAAGTAAAGAAAGTCCAAAAACTGAGGAAGTCTTAACTCACATAGCATATTTAAATGGATATCCTGACAATACAATAAGACCTCAGGGAAGTATTACGAGAGCGGAAGTAGCAACAATATTTGCAAGATTAAAAGTAGGAGAGGCAAATATTCCAAGTGGAACAACAAACTATAGCGATGTAAATTCAAGCGATTGGTACACTAAATATATAGTCTTTGTAACAGACAATAATATAATGGAAGGCTATGGAGATGGAAGCTTTAAGCCAAATGACAAGATAACGAGAGCAGAATTTACAGCAGTAGTAGCAAGCTATAGTTCTCTTGTAAATGTAGAGTCTAGCTTTGAAGATGTAAGTGGACATTGGGCCGAAAAATACATTGGAGCAGTGACATCTAAGGGTTGGATAAATGGATATCCAGATGGAACATTTAAATCAGAAAAAGACATTTCAAGAGAAGAAGTGGCAACAATGGTAAATAAAATGCTAGATAGAAAAGTAGACAAAGATGGATTAAATAACCTAGTTATTAAAAACTTTACAGACTTAGATGAAAATAGTTGGTCATACTTTGATATGATAGAAGCAAGTAATTCTCATAAATTAGTGAGAAGAACACTTGGCGATATTATGGAAAACTGGAAAGAACTACTATAGTTTCAAATGCGCCACTTAGTTTAAGGTTAACTTAAATTAAGTGGCTTTTAATTTTAAATAGTTTGAATTCTGTTAAGAAATAGATTAAAAAATATTGTAGAAATATATAATTTAAAACTATGTTTTTCAAATAATAAAGTATTGTATAACTAAAAATGTAGGATGTATTATTAAAAGAAGTAAATTCAAGAGGAAATTGTGATAATATAAACTATAGTATAGTAGGATAAATTAAAGAATATAATTTATATAATAATTAAAAATTATAAGGGCAATAAAATATTTTAGCTTAATATTTAAATTCCAAGATTTATAAAATATATATGCTAAAGAAGTAAAACAGAAAACAAAACTATTTATAGATAAAATAAGAATAGAAGATGTGAAAGGATAATAAAAAGTTAATATAAAAGTAAGTTAGTTCACTTGAAAAATGTCTGTAACTGTTTAAGGGTAAGTGATAACTGAAATTTTATTTTAAGTATTTAATTAGTAGAAAGTTATTTGATTTATCCAATACTAATAAGAAGTAACAGATTTTAAAATAAATTTTAATAAAAATATCGGCGTAGTAGCATTGTAAAAAATATAAATTTTAGCAGAAGTTATTTAAAAATTAAATTAGATAATGAACTTGTTAATAACAGTTTATATAACATAGGTGGTGATATTTTAAATTGAGATGTAGAAATAGAGTGTAATTGAAATAAAAGGTATTATTTACTTTTATAAATGAAAGGAAGGTAGAAATGAAAAAGAGAATAATTAGTCTATTATTAGTATTTACTTTTATATTTTCAACAATACCATCATTTGCAGCTGAAAATAATGAGCTAGCTCCAGATGTTAAAAGCACGGGTAAAGTAACAGTTAATTATCTAGATATGTCAGGATTTCCTTTAACATATGAAGACAACAAAAAAAGTTTTGAATCTGTTGAGCTAACAGGTGATATAGGAACTACCTATGCCACACAAGGGTTATATCCCAAATATAAGAATATTCCCGATGTAATGAACAGAGAATATTTTTTTAATTGTTCAGATGGCGCAACTACAGGAGTATTTACAGATACAGAACAGGTGGTAAATTACTATTATCTAAAAATAGAAGGATTTGTTCAAGTAAAACATATGGGCAATATAAATGGAAAAGAATATGAAATATCACCGCCAACAAACTATATGAATTATATAGGAAATCAATATGAAATAAGTCCAAAAGAAATTCCAGATTGGACTCCAATTGATTCGGAAACAATTACAGGCACATATGATGAAAGTTTTCCAAAAGTAATTACAATTAAATATGAATTTAATCCAGTGTATAAGAATGATGAAAATAGTTCAGTAATAGTACTTCTAAATTCTCCTACTGTGAATGATGATCCAATGTATCCTGGAGGAACAAAAAAATCTATAGTCGTTAAGGGTACAAAAGGTGAAATTGGGCAAGTGCGATACGATAAATACATTTTAAATGGAGATACTCCTAAAGTAAATATTAATACTCCATCTTGGACAAAAGAAAGTGAAAATCTTAGAAGTGAGGTATTGTCTGGAACATTTAAAAATGATATAGATATTATAAAAATTGACTATACACTTTCAACGCCGCAATACAATAGTAATGCTGTTTATATAGATAAGTATACTAAAGATGAAGTATCAAAATATAAAGTTAGTGATATACCAACAAATATGGATAATAAAGTAGGATTGCCGTATGAAATATCACCAATTATAAATGAAAATGATAAATATGACTATAAGGATACAGATGGCAGAATATATATATTTAATTCTATAAGCAAAGAAGGAAGTTTACCTACTGGAATTTTAGAGTATGATTTAAATAAAGAGAGTCCAGTCGATATTATCTTCCTATATGACAGAGTATTTACAATAACCTATAATGGAAATAAAGATGCTACAGGAACACCTCCAGACGATAAAAAAAGTCCATATAGTAGAGATGGTGAAGCGACTGTTATGGACAAAGGTGATTTAGTAAATGGTGAATTAGAATTTAAAGAATGGAATACAAAGGCAGATGGAACTGGCACAACATATAGTCCAGATGGTAAAATAGAATTTAATGAAGCTTTAATTAAGGAAATAGATGCTTCAGATAATAAAGAAGGAATCACATTATATGCTATTTGGGAAGCACCAACTCCAGGTAGTGTTTTAGTAAATAAAGTAGACGCTGAAACAGGAAAAGGACTGGAAGGAGCAACGTTTAAGCTAGATAAAGAAATAGAAGCTAGTGAGGAAAAAGACGATGTTGTTTTAGATGATAAATCTAAAGAAATAGCAGAAATAGAAGCAGAATTAGAACAAAAAACAACAGAATTAAATACTTTGGCAACACCATTAGAAGAAAATGGAGAAAAAATTGCTACTGAAAGTACTAACGAAGAACCTAAGAGTTTAGAAAAATCTAGTGAAGAGAAAGCTTTTGAACAACAACCTAAGAGTCCAGAAAAAGCTAGTGAAGAGAACACTACAGGACAAGAACCTATTGGACAAGAACCTGATATAGAACAACAAATAGAAAAATTAAAAGAAGAAATAAAAGAATTAGAAGTAAAATTAGAGCTATTGAACTCTAAAGAAGAAAATGATTCTACAGAAAATAATCCAATAGAAAATGACCCTGTAGAAGAATTTCCAAAAGAGCTTACCACAGGTACAGATGGTAAAGTAACAATAGAAAATTTAGAAGATGGAACATATACTTTAAAAGAAATAGTGGCACCTGAAGGATATATCCTAGAAGAAGATAAGGAATATACTATAAAAGTAGTAAATGGTACTGTGACAATAAATGATGAAGCAGATGTAAAAGAAATAACAATAACAAATAAAAAAATAGTACCAACAGAAGAATATAGAGTAACCTATGATGGAAATACCAACGATTCAGGAACAGTACCAGTAGATACAAATAATCCATATGCAAAAGATTCAGAAGTAACAGTGTTGCCAAAAGGTAATTTATCTAAAACAGGTTACACTTTTAAAGGCTGGAACACAAAAATTGATGGAAGTGGAACATCTTATAAAGTTGGGGACACATTTAAGATAACAGCAAATACTACACTTTATGCAATATGGCAAAAAGACAGCGAAGACTCAGGAACAGGCTGGACTTGGAGTGGTGATTCATCAACTGCAAGTAAAGAAAGTCCAAAAACTGAAGAAGTACTAACTCACATGGCATATTTAAATGGCTATCCTGACAATACAATAAGACCACAGGGCAGTATTACAAGAGCAGAAGTTGCAACAATATTTTCAAGACTAAAAGTAGGAGAGGCAAATATTCCAAGTGGAACAACAAACTATAGTGATGTAAATCCAAGTGATTGGTATTCTAAATATATTGCCTTTGTAACAGATAACAATATAATGGAAGGCTATGAAGATGGAAGCTTTAAACCAAATGACAAAATAACGAGAGCAGAATTTACAGCAGTAGTAGCAAGATATAACAGCTTGTCAGATACCACTTCAACATTTGAAGATGTAATAGGACACTGGGCAGCAGGTTATATTGGCTCAGTTACTAACAAGGGTTGGATAAATGGCTATCCAGATGGAACATTTAAGCCTGAAAAAGACATATCAAGAGAAGAAGTAGCAACAATGGTAAATAAAATGCT
>NZ_FQXI01000014.1 GCF_900129925.1 Anaerosphaera aminiphila DSM 21120
TTAATCTAATTTACATTCTACTTTAGTTCTATTAAGGTACCATTTATCATGTATGATTCGCCGTCTTCTGTTGTTGATTTACATTCTACTTTAGTTCTATTAAGGTCCTGCATCTTGTAATGCAGTATTTTACAAGTCTATGTTGCTACTTATTGTCATTCTATCATTTTCAGCAATAAGTATACAGATATATTTTTGATTTTCCCAATTATTTGTCTGCTAAGCTTAATA
Source organism: Anaerosphaera aminiphila DSM 21120 (assembly GCF_900129925.1). GTDB lineage: Bacteria > Bacillota > Clostridia > Tissierellales > Peptoniphilaceae > Anaerosphaera > Anaerosphaera aminiphila. The sequence goes on from NZ_FQXI01000014.1 coordinate 232, forward strand.
TATAGACCTTTGTCAATCCCTGGTATTTTTTACACTATTCCAGGTTGACAGATTAAAAAATATTTGATGTTTTATCATCTTTCTTTCCAATAAATTTTTTATCTACCCAGTTTTCTGATCTACTTTCAAATATTATTATTGAATCTTTATCTTTTCTAATGAAATTTTTTAATTCATATTCTAATTTAATTAATTCGGATTTTTTTAAGTTTCCTTCAAATACAGATTTTTGTATGTTAGTTAAATATTTTTTACAAATTTTAAATACATTTCTAGATACTCTTGCTCCTTCTTCATCAGAAATTATATCATACACCAATAATATATACATAATTACCACCACATCCTAAATGCTTCATACTCTTTTTCTCTTATTATGTGTTTTATTAACTTATATGCTTCAAGTCTCATTAAATAGCGATAAGACACACTCCTATCAAGATCTCTATGTTTTATAGTAGTAGCTAGTCTTTTATCATATTTTTCTATTATTTTTTTTCTTGCACTTTCTTTTAAATAAAGAAAATTTGAACCTGTATCAAAATCTTTTTCAGTTATTTCCGCTTTGTTTAACATTGAAAATATCATTCTATCCACGATTATGGGCTTAAATATTTCCGATATGTCTAATGATAGAGAAAATCTTTTTTCACCTGGCTCATGAAGAAAACTAATTGTAGGATCTAATTGTGTCTTATATATTTCACTTAGTGTTGTCGTGTATATTAAAGAGTTTAAATATGATATAAGTGTGTTTATCATGTTATCAGGCGGTCTTTTTACTCTTTTTTGAAAATCTATATCTTGCTTCACTATCTTATTCCAAGTAGAATAATAAATTCTTCTTATATTTCCCTCTAATCCCATTAGTGCTTGGATTGTATCCATATCTTCAATTTTTTTTATTAAAATATCTACTTGTTTTAATTCCTCATCTAATTTCACATCTCTGGAATTGTAATACCTGAGATTCCTATAAATATTAAAACTGCCAGCTGATATAAATTGTTTTGCTATGTATAGTCTATTTTCATAGTCAAGATAGTTTTTCACTTGCTCTACTAAAAGAGATCCACCGACATTTGTCTTCCTTGGATAGTAACTTCCACTATAAAACCCATAGTAGTTAAATACATGGATTGTAATGTCTTTTTGACTTGCAAAGTTTAGCAGCTTTGTATTTAAGCTAACTTCTCCAAATAAATATATATCTTCAATAACTTCCGATTTTAAATCTTTCTTTTCCCCATCTACAATTATGGAGATATTGTTGTCTTTTCTTATTAACTCTCCATTACTAAATATATAAAAGTTAGACATAACTCACCTCTTAAATATAACAGAGTTCAAAATATGAACATGATTTACAATATCCTACCTTCTTTCCTTTTGGTGGTATTTCTCTATTTATAATGGTTTCTATATTTAATAAAATTTCTTTAATTTTAACTCTGTCTTCTTCAGAAAAATAAACTTCAGTCTTTTTCTTTAATTTTGGATAATCCAATACTCCCTTTTTTATATTTAAGCCCTGCTCTTCAAGGACTGAAATATAATATTTTATCTGCCAAATAGATGCTTCTTCTAACTTATCTGATTTTTTAACTTCATGAATTATATCCCACCCACGTGTAAAATCAATGTTAATTTTCTCATCTATCATTAAGTGCTTTTTTTCTCTTGAATAACTGTATTCATCTATTAACTTTCCTATTTCAACAAGTTCACTTTCCTGTTCCATATTTAAACCTTTAGCAAAATACCAAAGTCTTTTATGACAGATAAAATAATAGTACACCATAATACCGGTAATTTTTTTCATAGTATCACCTAAATAATATTTACTATATCTTCTTCATATTCTTTTTTTACTTTTTCTTTAATGTGTCTTAAACCATCTTTTTTATCATATTCGCATTCGTATATACTAATGGATTCATAGTCATTTATCTCCTCACGATAAGTATTATCGTAGTTTGAAAAATAGTAGGGTATACTCACTGTTAAATCATTTATCGCAATCCTTGCTTTTATTTTCTCCAGTCTTTCCTTCTCAGTAGTTTTCAAGTCTTTTTTATCTGTATATTTTCTTTTAATAATCTCAATGTTTTTCTTGATTTCTATTTCATTTTCTTTGTAAACCTCACTAGGTATTATATCAATATTATCTATTGCTCTAAATACTTTGCTAACCTCTGATTTACTTTTCTCGTAGATAAATGTGCTGTCTAAATACTTTATTGTATCTTCTACTTCTCTATAGTAATCTGTACTATTCATTTTTTCCGTACTGTATACTTTTTCAATTAAGTCCAGTTTCTCTAGTTCAGAAATTCTCCAAGTTTCTCTGTTCTTAAATTCTTCTCTAAGTTCATTTTTTGAAAACTCAAAAATACCTTTATCGTTTACAAATCCAATTCCAGTACATAGTTCATCTCCTCCATCAAATACAAATATATTAGTCTTTCCTTCTTCTAAATTCCTATTTCTATAACAACGTCCCATTCTTTGAAATAGTCCATTTAAATCCGAAAGTTCCGTTACCAATATATCAAAATCTATATCCAGAGATGCCTCTGCAACTTGAGTACATATCCATATACCTGTATCTTTATTGTTTTTATCTCCAAATTTAATTATTTGATCCTCTTTACTTTTTCTATCTTTTTTTATATAACTACCATGAAATATATTGATTTTTTCTTCTAATTCATCTTTTAAACCATCATAAATTTCTTGGGCTTTTCTAACTGTATTTGTTATGACTAAAACTTTGTTATCTTGAAATTGTTCTCTTACAAATTCAAAGTTTAGTTGTTCTTTTAGCAATTTTATTTCATGTCTAATTCTATTTTTCTTTGTATATTTATTTATAGGCTCTTTAAATTCTATATTCCTCTTTCTAAGTAAATCTACTATAAACGGAGGAAGTGTTGCTGTAATAATTGCAAATTTACCTCCAATTTTTGTAATCATATCTAAGCCAACTATTAAATATGCCAGTAAATCCGGAGAGTACATTTGAATTTCATCTATTACTATTTTTGAATAAGAAAGTGTTGCCAAATCTTGCTCAAAGCCCTGATACTTATATACAAATTTAAAAATTTGATCTAGTGTGGATACTGTTAAAGGCAGAGATTTTTGTCTAGCTCTATCGTTATAGTCAAGTATTTCTAAATCTTCTAACTTTAATTTATCTTCCTCTGCTTCTACTCTTTTAAACAACTCACTTAATGAATCTGAATGCAGCAAGGCTAGTTTGTAGCTTAAATTATTGTTGTTCTCTTTTAAAATTTCATTTCGTATTCTGTCATAAATTGAGTTTATTGCCGCTCTTATAGGAAGTGTAAATATTCCCTTGTTATTTCCTATCCACAGAAGTCCCGCCTCTGTTTTTCCATATCCAGTTTCTGCTACAACTATTACATTTTCATCCTGACTATCTTGCATATATTTTTGTAAGTCATTGAAATCTGCATTTTTTCCCCAAGATTTTTTATATTCATTTAAAGCCTCTGTCAAAAAATCATTTTTATATTCTATTTGATAATATCCACTAGCAGCATAGTCTATTCTGTTTAATAGACCTTTTACTAAAATATAATTTATCTTATCTTCTTCTTTAGAAAAACCACTTAACTCATTGTTATAGAGAGCCTCCAATGAATATTCATCTATATATTCAGATATATTCGGAATTTCATCATATGAAAATTCAGATTTAAATTCCTTGGACACTTCTTTTAAACTTTCAACTTCTTTTCTTATTTCTTCACGCATATCTTCTATTTCAAATTTTCTAATATGATGTTTTGCTACTGCTGTAACTAAAATACACACCTCTTCTTCAGTATATTTATCTATTAAACTATCAATATCAATAAAAGTAGCACTTAAATATCCATGCGGTATCTCTTTTATCTCAACTTTTTTTTGAGTTCTCTTTAACTTGTTTTGAAAAGCATTATTTATTTTTCCGACATCATGATATAAACAGGCCAATTTTAAAATTGACCAATTTATATCTATCTCTTCACCATATATTTTCTTCAATATATCATAGTTTTGTAATAAATTATCTGTATGCTTTTTTATGCTTTCTTCGGGATTTGATTTTGCTAAAAACATTTAATCACCTACTATAATAAAAACACAGGAATATTATCTGAGTCTGCAGCAATACTTAAATTGAATTTTTTAAAATCTTTTATGTAAGCCACATCAACTCTATTCCATTTTCTAAAATACTTATCTTTTTTTCCAGACCCAAAATTTATTAATTCATAGTTTTTATTTAAAGTATATTTTGAGCCCACTTGGTAACCTTCAATCTTTTCTGTCTTTAATTTTTCAAATATATCCATAGGTATATATTTGTTAAAATATTCATCTTTTAAGTCTCTACCCGTTACTTCTCTTAACTCAACTATTTTAACATCATCTATTAATGCAATATCCTCTCTTCTTCCAAGGGAAGGATATTCCCTTGGATATTTTAATGCATTATAAATTTCATCAAATAAACTTTCATCTTTTGGTTTCACATGAATTAACAACTCTACATCAACTAATAATTCAACTGTAGATACTCCCCTAGTTATTCCAACTTTTCTCTCATTGTCTTTTACATATAGTTGGTGACGTCCCTTTTCAAATTCCATATTTCCAAATTCATACATTGTATATAGGTCATTTACTTTTGAATAGTATTTACCTTGAATACTCACATCCATTTCCTTGTATTCTTCATATCCACAAAGATTGTGAATCATTCCAATTACAGTTGAAGGTGGTGGCAATGGATAGGTTTCTTTTAATTGAAAACTATTTGGTTTTTTATAATTAGGCATATTTTGATAAACTTTAAATCTAATTGCTTTCATAATACTGCCTAACTTTATTTTTTAAGTTTGAGAAGAATTCATTAATCTCAATGGTATTTAAACTGTCTTCTATTTCTTTTGTATTATCAAATACACCTTTTACTAAACCAATTTGAGTTTGTTCTTTAATTTTTGCATCTGAAAGTACGCTTTTAATTCTCTCTAAAACCACTTCATTGTTTTTTACATCTAAGGCATTATAGAAAAGAGGGTTCTTTATATCATATACTCCTCCTATTACAAATAATGGACTTAAATCTTCTCTTCTTCCCTTTATATCTCTATATAAATATCTAATTGTATTTAAAAGTTTTTCAATTCTATTTGCCTTTTCCTCATTATCTATTTCTATATCTTCATTTTTATCTATTCCCACTTGGTCTAAATCAACAGTTATAGTGTAGGCATAGTAAGAGCGATGTATTTCTGACTGCGCTATATTTCCTCCATCTTTTTTATTAGTTTTTGTATATCTATCTAAAAGGCCTTTATTAGTTAAAAAATCTAAATCACCTTTAAATGTTTCTAATGAAACTGCATTTGAAAGTCTGGCTATTGCAGACCTGGTCTTAGTATCTTTACCTGTTTTCATATATCCAAATAAATCTATTTCTGGATACTCATCTATCATAGCTTCTTTATCAAATTGAAGTACTGAGCCATCAACACCTATTGGAGTGTTATCAACGCCCATTTGATTTACTATATTATATCTAAGGGCCTGCCTTGAAATATATGTATATTGGTCTCCTGCACCTCTAGATAGTTTCTTAAGTGATGTTACGTTTCCTATTCCCTCACCATAATTGGCACTTTCCGCCTGAAATATAATAGATATTGTCAAACCCTTATTTATCATTATCTTCTCCTCCATCATTTTTTCTATCATCATAGGAATTTACTCCTGCTACAAATGCATATCCAACTATTCTTAACCCATCATCACTTTTTAACGCTTCTACTAAGTATATTGGAATGGGTTTTCCAACATAGGCATAAGTATTAATTAAAGTGTCCATAAATGATCCACTGTTATTCGTTTTTAATGCATTTAGCATCTTATAGGTTATGCTTTTCATTCTGTTATTTACTCTTTTTTCATCTTTCATGTTGTCCATATAATTTTTCCTTAGATGATATCCTGCATTTTTTGAAAGATCTGTTAGTTTACCTCTATCTTTTTCAACAGTCATAAATTCTTCCTCCCTAATAATTCTGCTATTAATATTTAAAATTCTAGATATGTGATGAATATTATAAAATCTTTGAAATCCAGCTCCTTCAGAAATTAAATGTACTATTAAAAAGTGAATTAAAGAATATAAATTTTGATTGTTAAATACTTTATCTATTACTAAATCATAAATACTAAAATTTGTACTTCCATCTCTATATCCCGCTTTCACAAGATAATTTATATCTGCTCTTGAGTCTATAATTATCTTTAGTGCTTCTTTTGACAATATATTAAATTTATACCTATCGTCAATATATCTTACAATTTGTATATCATTTAATTCAAATCTAGCATGTCTTTCATATTGTTTTTCTATTGTACTAATTAAGGTTCTATAGGAAATCGCATTTTCAGGTCTATTGATTTCAGCAATTGCATTTTCTTTTAAATTATTATTAATTATTTGTAGCCCTTCTAAATCAAAGTTGTAATTTACAAATATACCCTCATTCATAAAATAAAAGAAACCTGCAGAAAGACAACTATATAAAAATTGACACTTCGGACATATTGCAAAATCAGATTCATGGTTCCATATATTTGAAGTTTTTCTGGCACTGTCAAATCCCGTATTCTTTACTAAATTCATATTTATAGACAAATTCTTAATTTTTGAGCCACAAGAAAAACATTCAAATTTATATTTTTCCTTGTCTTCATCCAAATATTCCTCTAGTGGCTTAATAAAATAATTTTTATAATCAATAAAAATATCCCTTTCTTTTGTCTGTCTAAACAAAAAAGATACTCCATCAATTCCTCTATTTATGTAACTATAAATAACACCTTTAGCACCCATATAGTCTCTTGCTCTATCTGTACTTACATATTTAATTATTTCCTTTAATTTATTGAGTTCTAATTCTACTTCTTCAAGTTTATCTTTTAATTCTTCACCCTTTTTTAAATTAATTTTATTTAAATTTTTAACTTGCTCCTCTATATCAATATTTTCATCTATTAATTCATATACCTTAATATAATTTTTTCTTCGCATATAGTCTTTAACTATGTCTATTTGATTATTTAAGTCTTTTAACTTAGCTTCATCAAACTCAGATAAATTATTTAAATATTCCTCTACATTATCTTTATAGTTGGCAATTCTATACCAAGGAATAAATTTTTCATAAGTATCTATAAAGTACGAAAAATAATATTTTTCAAAATTTTCAAATATTTCATTTTCTATTAATAAGCTTTGTTTATCTTTTGAAAAATCATACTTTAAATTACTATGGTCTAAAATATTCATCAAACCTAGAATAGAGACGTTTGTTCTCCAGTCACCCATTTTAAAGTCAATCACTTTATCACCTCCTACTCAACTAAATCTAAATACCCAAATCCTTGACTTTTCCTACTACCTACTCCGTCTAAATACAAATATTCTAATATATATGGCTTGGCTTTAATTTCTATTTCCACTAAGTTACTATCTACTACTATTCCATAGTGTTTTACCTTAACATCTCTATTCCACAAAATTTCAAAGCTGATTTCTTCTAAGTCTCTTTCTTTAATTTCAGGAAAAGTATCTTTTATTTGATACTTTAAATTTTTAATAAAAATTTCTTTACCTTCTTTAGTTGAAATACTATGGTAAAATGTTGAACTGTTGTCGTTATTGTGCTCACGAATAACTATGGGACTCTTTGATAGAAATCTAATTTTATCACTTGTAATTGGCCTTGGCCTAACAATTCTAACTTTATCAATTAAAACTGTATTATTTTTTATTGGTATTTCTAGTCCCTTATATTTTAAGAAACAATTATACAATGATACTCCAATTACAGGATCATAAGTTGAAAAGTTAACTATAATCTTTTGTGATGGAATTTCTATTTCATCTCTTAAAAATTTTACATCTCGACCTAAATACATTGAAAAATTAATATCCTTAGGTCTGTTTGCATTTTCTGCATATATTTCTTTAAATATTCCATTGCTTTCTTTTTCCAATAATAACTTAATAATATGCATTATTATTTTATTTTTATCTTTATCTATTTTATTATTTTTTAGTAGCAAATCCACTGCTAATCTCATTTTTTTCACCTCCTTGCTTATATTCTAACTATTTTCTATATAAATGACAACGTTCTACTTGTACTAAATATATACTTTGCTTTAATGCCGAATATAAAAAGCTTGAGACAATTATTTATCTCAAGCTTTTTACTATTCTACATTTATTCCAAATCTAAAAAATCAAGTTGTCTAAGTGCTTCAAAGAGCATTATATTTGCAGAGTTTGAAAGGTTTAAACTCCTTCCAAAGTCCTTAATCATCGGAATTCTAATGGCATTTTCATAATTTTCAAATATTAATTCTTCCGGAAGTCCTCTTGTTTCAGGGCCAAACACTATAAAGTCTCCATCTTTATAGGATACGTCTGTATATTTCTTCTTTGACTTTGTACTTGCATAGTAAAATGTATTGTCCGGATACTTTTCCTTAAGTTCATCAAAGTTCTTATATATTGTAATATCTACAAGGTGCCAATAATCTAATCCTGCTCTTTTTAAATGAGAGTCATCTACAGAAAAACCAAGTGGCTCAATTAAGTGCAGTCTGGTGTTAGTAAGTCCACAAGTTCTTGCTATGGCTCCTGTATTAAATGGTATTTCCGGTTCATAAAAAACTATATTAAGTGACATGTTACTCTCCCTTTAAAATCAATTCCGCTGCTTTAATTCCATCTATTGCCGATGAAACTATTCCTCCTGAATATCCCGAGCCCTCTCCAATTGGATATAAGTTTTCAAAACTTAAAGACTTCATATTTTCATCTCTTAAAATTCTAATTGGACAGGAACTTCTAGTTTCAACTCCTGTTAAAATTGCATCTTCTGCTGCAAATCCCCTTAGTCTTTTGCCCATGTACTTTATTGCATTAGCTATGGCTCCTTCAACTGCTTCAGGATAAATCCCTCTTAAATTTGAAGGTTTATATCCCGGTTTTACTGTTGGGATAATTTTTCCAAATTCTGTTGTCTCTTTATTTTCTAAAAAGTCGCCAACTTTTTGAACCGGTGCAAGATAACTTTCTCCTCCTAGTTCATAGGCTTTTTTTTCAATTTCTCTTTGAAATCTAATTCCATCAAGTAAGTTACTGCCATAAATTTTTTCATCAATTGTAGCAATAATTGCAGAGTTAGAATTTTCTCTGTCTCTACTGTGAAAGCTCATTCCATTTACACATAGGTGGTCTTTTTCAGATGAGGCATTTATTACGTACCCTCCGGGGCACATGCAAAATGTATATACTCCAATGCCGCTATCTTCATCTCTATAAGTTAAATTATAGCTTGCAGGAGGAAGTGTTTTGTCTTCAACTTTATATTGAGCAAGGTCAATATCTCTTTGCTTGTGTTCTATTCTAAATCCAACTGCAAAGGGTTTATTTTCCATTTTTACATTTTCTGAAAGTTTAAAGAAAGTATCTCTGGCAGAGTTTCCCAGTGCCAACACAAAATTATCTGCCTCAATTTTTCCATTTGTAGTATCTATTGAAGTTACTCTATCTCCATTAAATTCAATATCATTCATTTTTGTAGAGAATCTAAATTCCCCACCTTTTTTTTCAATGTACTTTCTCATATTTGCCACTACATCTCTAAGGACATCTGTACCAATGTGAGGTTTTGCCTCATATAAAATATCTTCAGGAGCTCCGTTTTCCACATATATCTTTAGAACTTCTCTCAGTCTTTTATCTTTAGAACGTGCAGTTAACTTTCCATCAGAAAATGTCCCTGCTCCTCCTTCGCCAAACTGAACATTTGACTCTTCATCTAGAGAAAAACTCTCCAAGAACTTTTCTACATCTTCTACTCTTTCCTCTACTTTTTTTCCTCTTTCAATTAAAATTGGCCTAATTCCATATTTTGCAAGTATATATCCACAAAATATTCCTGATGGTCCAGTTCCCACAATTACCACTTTGCTATCACTATAAGGTGGATTTATTTTAAAATTTTCTTCCTTATATATTTCTGCATCTTTAATTTTTTGAAGTTTTCTGTCAGTTAAGTGAACATCTACCAACACTTGATAGTTAAAAGTTATTCCATTTCTGGCGTCAATTGATTTTTTATAAATTTCATATTTAAAATCATCTTCTATCCATAAAATTTTCTTGATTTTATTTACAAGTGTCTCTTCATCATCTTTTTTTATTTTTACATTTTTTAATAATATCATCTACACAGTCCTCTACTTTAATCTCATACCATTATATACAACTTGTTTTCACAAGTAAAATAAAAATAGTAGCAACTTAAAAAGTTACTACTATTTGACATATTACTATAAGCTCAATTTATAAATTTCCAATACATCTTTTGCCTCAAGTTTAGCAAACCCTTGAATTGGTCTACCCTTGTGTTTTATAGTTAGTTCTGCCATTTCTTCAAGGTGTTCTTCGCCTATTCCAACTTCTTTTAATGTACTTGGAACTCCTAAACTATTAAAGAAGTTTCTAAGCTCATCTATTGCTCTATTTGCATCTGCAAAATTATCTCCACTTAATTCAAGTTCAAATACATTTTTGCCAAACAAGCTTATTTTTCTTGCTGTATGCTCATTTAAAACGTACTTTAGCCAGTTTGGTGTAAGAATTGCAAGGCCTATTCCGTGAGTTATATCATAAAATGCACTTAACTCATGTTCCATAGGGTGAACGCTCCAATCAGTAGATTTCCCCGTACTTAAGAGCCCATTAATAGCCCATGAATTAGCCCACATTATATTGGCCCTTGCATCATAGTCCTTTGGATTTTCAAGTGCTATAGGTCCATATTTTACACAGGTTTTAAGAAGTCCCTCTGAAAATCTGTCTACTAGATAACATCCATCATTTAGTGAAAAATAATTTTCCATAGTGTGACTCATAATGTCAATAACACCTGATGCAGTATGGTGTGCATTAACAGTATAGGTATATACCGGATTCATTATTGAAAACTTTGGAAGAACCTTTGAACTGCCCCAACCTAATTTTTGTTTTGTTTTTAAATTTGTAATTACAGAGTTTTCATCCATTTCAGAACCTGTTGCTGCAAGTGTTAAAATAGTTCCAATAGGTAGAGCTTTTTCTACTCTACTCTTTCCAGTTACAATATTCCAAGGGTCTTCATCTACATAAAATCCTGCTGCAATAAGTTTTGCACAGTCAATTACTGAACCTCCACCAACAGCCAGTATAAAGTCTATGTTGTTTTCTCTTACTATTTTTATTCCATCTACTGCTGATTCTAATCTTGGGTTTGGCTCAATTCCACTTAGTTCTTTATAAAAAATGTTATTCTGTTCTAATAATTTTATTACATCTTCATAAAGTCCTATTTTTTTAATACTTCCCCCACCATAACAAAGTAAAACTCTACTCCCATGTTTTTTTATTTCACTTGGCAAATTTTTCAGTTGATCTTCTCCAAATAAAATCTTAGTATCAACTTCAAATATAAAATCTTTCATATAACTCCTCCTATGTAAATAATAAGCATTAAATCCTTTTCCATACTACTATATTATAACTTATTACCATTTAAATTTAAAGGAGTTTACATAATATTACATAATATTACAACAAAAAAGAGAGTGTAAAAAAACACTCCCCTCTAATTAATATTTAAATTCCATCTGCTTCTCTTATAATGTTTCTTCTCTTCTTGCTAATATTGTTTATTAAAACATAGAATAACACTACACAGATTGCAGCTAATGTATAAGAAATCACATAACTACTAGGATCTAATCCCAATCTTGATTCCAGTCCAAAACCTATTGGAGCATGGAATATATAAGATGTAACTATGAATGTATAGAACAAGCCTGGAATTAATGAAATCCAATAATTTTTTCCATGTGTCTTTAAGTATACACTTATCATTGCCAAAGCAAATACTGCAACTAATTGGTTGGTAAATCCAAAATATCTCCACAATAAATTAAATCCATTTGCATTGCTCTTTGCAAAGAATAAAATTAAAAGTGCAGGAATAAATATTACTAGTGACAATCCAACTCTCTTGCTGGCACTTTTTTGATCAATGTGGAATTGTTCTGCTATCATAAGTCTTAGTGCTCTAAAAGCTGTATCTCCAGATGTAATTGGAAGAACTATAACTCCAGCTACTGCAAAAAATCCTCCAATTGTTCCCATTAATTCTCTTGAAATTATTCCAACCATTGCTGTAGCACCAGTTGTAATATCTGTACCTCTGTTAAATAATATCATTGCACCTGCTGCCCAAACCATAGCTATAAATCCTTCAGCAATCATCATGTTGTAAAAAACGCCTCTACCTTGTTTTTCATGTTGTACTGTTCTGGATATTAGTGTGGCTTGAGAGCCGTGAAAACCTGACATAATTCCACAGGCAACTGTTATAAAGAATACCGGAATAAATCTTTGGCCGTCTGGATGAGTTGAAAATAGAAGTCCTGTATTAGTAATATTATATAGACTTGCTCCACCATCTCTTATAATTCCAATAAAAATTCCAACTGCTGAAGCAGCTAAAATTGCACCAAAAACCGGATAAATTCTTCCTATAATTTGATCTATTGGAAAAATAGTAGATACAACATAGTATAATAAAATTATTGCATACACAACCCAAATAATATTAGAATTTACATCCATTCCCAACATATCGTTTACGATTAAATCTCCGGGAGTATAAATAAATACAACACCGGTAAGTAACATTAGTATCCAAATTATAACGTTATAGATTTTATTCATTCCACTTCCCATGTACTTATCAACTAATTTTGGAACTTGAGCTCCGCCATTTCTCATGGAAATCATTCCAACGAAATAATCATGTAGTGAACCAGCTAGTACGCATCCTATTGGAATTGTTAAAAAAGCTATTGGTCCAAATAAAATCCCTTGAATAGGTCCAAGTATGGGTCCTGTCCCCGCAATATTTAAAAGCTCTATTAACTTGTTCTTCCAATCCTTCATAACAACGAAATCCACACCGTCATTTAACTTTACAGCCGGCGTTTCTCTGTCATCCGGTCCGAATACCTTTTCACAAAAAGCGCCATATAGATATCCGCCCACTACTAAAATAATAAGTCCAATAATAAATAGTAACATTTTCTCTCCTCCTTTTTATTAATTAATTCTTCTATAGGTCTTAACTATAGTATACTCTACTTTTCAATAATATCAATTGTGTAAAATTAATAAATAAAGAACTTACTTTAATAAGTAAGCCCTTTAAAATACAAATTAAGTTATAGTGTTACACCCTGTTTAAATATTGCCCATTCTTGACTGAAATTTCCCTCAGAACTTATTTTTTTTCCTGAAGCTACTTCACTTACATAGTCAAATAATTCCAGTGCTAACGAATGCTTGTCCACATCTCTCACTATTTTTCCTGCATCAAAGTCTATCCAATTTCTCTTCTTTTCAAATAACTCAGTATTTGACGATATCTTTATAGTAGGCACTGGACAAGAAAAAGGTGTTCCCCTTCCCGTTGTAAAAAGCACAATATGTGCTCCACTAAGTGCTAAAGCTGTTGATGAAACTAGATCATTTCCCGGTGCATTCAGCAAATTCAGTCCCGCTTTTTTTATTTGTTCCGCGTAATCTAATACATCTACTATATTTGAATCTCCTGATTTTTGAATACAACCATTTGACTTGTCCTCAAGTGTTGAAATTCCACCTTGCTTATTTCCTGGTGATGGATTTTCATATATAGTTTGATTATGATTTTGAAAATATATTTTAAAGTCATTTACAAGTTTTACTACTTTACTAAATATCTCTTCACTTTCAGCTCTGTCCATTAAACTGGTTTCCGCTCCAAACATCTCCGGAACTTCTGTCAAAATAGTACTTCCGCCTTTTGCTATTAGAATATCAGAAAATTCTCCTACTAAAGGATTTGCGGTAATTCCACTTAAACCATCTGAACCGCCACATTTGAGTCCCACTACTAATTCGCTGGAATCTATTTCTTCTCTAGTATCTCTACTTACAACTTTAAATATTTCTTCTAATTCCCTTTGTGCTGCACTATATTCATCATCTTCATCTTGACATTGAATAAATTTTATTCTCTCTGTATCATATTCGCCTATATAGTCTCTTAAAATTTCAATGTTACTATTTTCACAGCCCAAACCTAAAACTAATACTCCCCCTGCATTTGGATGACTTATTAAAGCTGCTAAAGCTTTTCTGGTATTTTCCTGATCGTCACCCATTTGTGAACATCCATAGGGGTGTGTAAAGGCAATAGTATTTATTTCATCACTTTTAATTTGAGCATTAAAGTCTATTGCCAATTTATTGCATATAGAATTTATACAGCCCACCGTTGGAATAATCCATATGTCATTTCTTATTCCAACTTTCCCATTTTTTCTTCTAAATCCTTTAAACGTTGAATGCTCTAGATGTAAAGGTTCGACTAATTTAGGTTCATATTTATAATTTAATATATCTCCCAAACTAGTTTTAATATTATGTGTGTGCATCCAACTACCAATATTTGTGTTTTCAGTAGCAATACCTATTGTCATTCCATATTTAATAATTTTTTCATTAGATTCAATTTCCTCTATGGAAAATTTATGTCCTTGTGGAATATCTTCTTTTAAATTAAAAGTATTATCATCCACATATATCTCTGTTCCCTTTTCCAAGTTTTTTAATGCCACTGCTACATTATCTTTTTTATTAATTTTTATATAGTCTAACATTAAATTACTTCCTCTTCTATTACATATTCAAAAGCTTTTTCAATTCCATTTTCATTAATCATATCATAGTACTTTTGAACTATAGGGATTAATTCTATTAAATCTGAATGCCACAGATCTCTATTTTTTAGTATATCTTCTACACTATTTTCCGCCATAAATTTCATTACTTCTTCTGAATCATTTGCCTCGTTCGTCTTATAGAATTTAATTAATGCCGCCATAGAAAAACTTAATCCAGCTGGATAATATCCAAACTTTTCTCTGTACTCCAATATAGTTGGCAGTACTCTAACATCAAATTTACTAACTGAATTTAATGCAATTGATAAAAGCTGATGTTCTATAAATGGATTTGAAAATCTCTCTATCACTGCATTTCCAAATTTTAAGTCTTCATCACTTCCACCTATTGCAGGAATTATTTCCTTAAAAATACACTTCCTGAGAAATTTATTTATAGTTTCATCTTCTAAGCACTCTCTTACTGTTGAAAGACCATATAGTCTAGCTCCAAGCACCATAGAAGTATGTGCCCCATTTAATATTCTAACTTTTCTCTTCTTATAAGGGCTTACATCATCAGTCCAAATAACGTTAAATCCTGCTTCTTGGAGTGGAAGTTCTGATTCATAATTGCCCTCTATAACCCATTGGTGAAATATTTCAGCTGTATCTAAACATAGGTCCTTATAGCCAATTTCAGCTTCTAATTTTTTTAACTCTGCTTCATCTTTCGGGTATCCAGTGACTATCCTATCAACTAGTGTAGAACAAAAATCATTTTCTGTATCGATCCATCGTTTAAATCCCTCTTCTAATTCCCACAGTTCAATATATTTATTTACACATTTTTTTAATTCTAAACCGTTGTTATCTATTAGCTCACAAGAAAGCACAATAAATCCAGGTAAGTTATTTTCATATCGCTTATATAAAAGCTGTGTCAATTTTCCTGGAAAACTACTTGCAGGTTTATCTTCAAACTTATCATCTTCATTTACAACTATTCCAGACTCTGTAGTATTGGAAACTATAAATCTAAAGTTTTTATCATTAGCTAAATCCAAATATTCTTCAAAACTAATATAGGGATTTATGCAATGTGAAATAATATCAATAAATTTATGTTCATTTACTACCTGTCCATTTTCAATTCCTCTTAAATAGAGATTGTAGTTGCAATCCTGTTTCTCTAAAACATCACACATTCCCTGTTTTATCGGTTGAACTACTACAACATCTCCATTAAATAAATTTTTTTCTTTAAGTTCATATAGAAAATCGTCTACAAATCCCCTTAGAAAATTCCCCTCTCCAAATTGAATAACTCTTTTTAATTCTTTGTTTTCCATAAAATCACCTTTCTTTTAATAGAAAAGATTTACTAAAAAAGTAGTAAATGGCGGGAAGTACGTCAATAATAATAAATTAAATGCTAGAAGTATATAAAATGGTACTGCCTCTTTAATAAATGCCCACGTTTTACATTTTGTAATACTACATGTAACAAACATAAGTGTTCCCATTGGTGGCGAAAGAGCTCCTATAGCATTATTAAATATATATACCATTGCAAATTGTATATCATTAATTCCATACTGTCTTGCAATTGGAGCTAGTAGTGGAACCAAAACTATCATAGAGGCATTTCCCTCTATAAACATTCCCACTAACAATAAAAATATATTAATAACAAGTAAAAACACATATTTATTCGTTATTACAGTCATTATATATCCAGCTAGTTGTTGAGGAATTCTCTCTTTTGTCAATATCCAAGAAAAAACGCTAGCCGCTGAAACTATTAGCATTATTGAAGATGTTGTAGTTATTGTCTCTTTAAGACCTTGTAATACATCTTTCATTCGCATTTCTCTATAAATTATTCCAAGCATTACTGCATAAACTATGGCAACTGCTCCAGCTTCTGTTGCAGTAAATATTCCCACTCTAATACCACCTATTATAATAATAGGTAAACACAGTGGCAAAAATGCCGGTTTAAATACTTCCCAGAATTTACTTGCTGTAACTTTTTCATTTGATATATTACCATATCCTCTTTTTATAGAAATATATCCTACTAAAATCATCATAGTAATACAAAGTAATGCTCCTACTCCAAATCCTGAAATAAACAACTTTCCTATTGAAACATTTGCTATTGATCCATAAAGTATCATTGCTATTCCAGGTGGAATTAAAGGTGTTATCATTGATGAAGCAGCTGTTACTACTGAAGAAAATTCAAGAGAAAATCCTTTTTTCACCATTTCGGGAACTAACATTTTAGACTGCATAGCAGCATCTGCTATATTAGATCCTGAAAGTCCACCCATTAATGTTGACAACAAAACGTTAACTTGAGCAAGACCCCCTGGAAGTCTTCCAGTAATTACTTCACAAAAATCCATTATTCTCTTTGTAACACCTGTATAGTTCATAAAAATACCTGCACATACAAAAAATGGAATTGCCAATAGTGAAATTTTCTCAACACCTGTTATTGCCTGTTGTGCAAATATTATAGGATTCGCCGTTGGATTTAATACAAAGTAAACTGCAGAACCACCTAAAACGGCAATATATACAGGAACTTTTAAAAACAAAAGTACCAACATTACTATTGCGGCCAATATTAAAATATCACTCATCGTTATTTGCAGCCTCCTTTGCTTCAGATTGCACACCTTTGACTAAGCTATAAAAATAACTTACAATCATTAAAATATATGAAACAGGTGCAATTCCATATATTAACCAATATGGAATTTTTAGCATACTGGTACTTCTTGCACTTTTTATAAATAAATTTATAAATCCTAAGCTATTTTTAAATAAATATCCAATTACTAATACCACTACTATTGAAATAAATACTTCCATTGCCTTTTGAACTTTTTTAGGCATTAAATCAACTATCATTTCAATTGCAACGTGATTTCCCGTTCTAAATGCTGCTCCACCTGCTGCAAATACAATCCAAACCATACATGCAAGCTGAACTTCTTCAAGCCAAGTAAATGGGGCGTTAAATAAACGCCTCCATATTACTCCTGCAAAAGTTAACACTATTAGAACTACTAATATTACACTTGCAACTGCAATATCTAAGTTTCCCAGTACAGAGGTTAACTTTTTCTTTTCTTTCATAATTAAACCCTCACTTTATTTACTTTGTCATAGCTGCTTTTACAGTATCATAAAGCCCTGGTGTCCATCCAAAAGTATCTTCCATTTCATAGAAAGGTTTAACTTTTTCTTTAAAAGCTGCAATTACTTCTTCTGATGGTTCTACAACTGTTACGCCTTCTTCTTTCATTTTATCTAAATAATCTTTATCTGCTATTTCTTGAATTTCGTTATTGTATAGTCCTGCTTCCTTAGCTGTACTTACTAAAAGTTCTTGTTGCTCTTCTGTCAATCCATTAAACCAATCTTCTGAACAAACTAGTGTTGTAAAGTTTTTAACGTGACCATCTAAAATTAAGTTTTTAGCTACTTCATGAAGTTTTCTACCATATAGTGTAGCTAGTGGGTTTTCTGCTCCATCAATAGTCTTTGTTTGAAGCGCTTGATAAACATCACCTAAATCCATTCCAACTGAAGCTGCACCCATAGTATCAAAACCTAGTGATTGAATTTGATTACTTGGAACTCTAATTTTCATTCCCTTTAAATCATCAACAGTATTCACCGGATCTACAGTTAACGTATGTCTTTCGCCATATTTCCAATTTGAAGCTATTAGTTTAAGACCCTTATCTTCTAATAATTTTGTTTGCTCTTTGTACCAGTCTGACTCAATTAAAGTCCAACATTCATCCCAAGTATCAAATAAAAATGGTCCAAATACTATTCCAAAATCTGGAACACCATAGTCTGCATAAAATGCTCCATCAGCTAATGTACACACATTTTCTCCCAGCAACATTGAATCTATAAGAGCTGGTTTTCCACCAAGTTGTGAATCTGGATACAAGTCTATTTTCATAGTTCCATTTGATTGCTCTGCTAATAAATCCGCCCATTTTTGAACTCCTTGAGAAAATGGTTCAGTCATATTATTTTCAAATCCCACTTGTAATACTACTTCAGCATCTGCTGTTTCTGTAGTCGCTACCGGAGTGTCTGCGTTGTTTTTTCCCTCTTCATTTGATTTTCCACAAGCCGTCAAGCTAAATAACATCATTACAGATACCAGTGTTAACGATAAAACTTTTTTTAATTTCATTATAATTTCCCCCTTATAATTATTTACTAAAATCCAATAGGATTTTTAACATTTTTCCACCTTTGTTTTCGTCAAATTCTTTAAATGCTCTAGGCGCTTCTTCCCAACTATACATATTAGTAATTACCTTTTCAATAGGAATGTTTCCTTTTCCAACTAAATCTATCAGTGTTTCAAAGTCTTTTTTTAATGCATTTCTTGATCCATATATATTTAATTCCTTTTTTTGAATAATTGTAAAGTTAAAATCTAAATTTTCCTTTCCAACACCAATTACAACTACCGTTCCACCAAAGCAAGCAGCCTCTATACAATTTTGAAATGTAGATGGTAATCCTACTGCTTCAACAGTTACGTCAAATCCATTCCCATTTGTTATTTCATTTACTTTATTTATAAATTCTTCATTAGTTGTATTTAAAATTATTCCATCTAAATTAAACTCTTTTTTTGCATACTCTAATTTATCTTTGGAAATATCTGCTACATACACATTAGCACCACGAGCTTTAGCACCAATGGCAGCAAATACTCCTATTGTGCCAGAGCCAACAATCAACACATTGTCTCCCTTTTTTACATTTCCTCTATCTATTCCATGCCAGCTTATGCAGAACGGTTCAATAACAGCTAAAAGTTTTGCATCTAAACCTTTTCCATCATATATTCTATCTATTGGCATAGTAATATATTCACTAAATGCACCTTCTCTTTGAACGCCCATGGTTTCATTTTGCATACATGCATTTACTACACCTTTTTTACACGAATAACATTCTCCACAGTTAAAGTATGGATTGCAAGTTACTACCATGCCCGGTTTTAAACCCTTATCATTTGGTCCAATTTCAATTATTTCAGCAGAAAATTCATGACCTGGCACTCTAGGATATTCAAAATATGCAAATGTCCCTCTATAAGATCCTAAATCACTTCCACATATTCCCCCGTATAATAATTTTAAAAGGGCTTCATTTTCTTTTGGCTCAGGTTTATTAAGTTCTACGAACTCAACTTTCTTTGGTTCTTTTATGCATATACCTTTCATCATAAATTCCCTCTTTTTATCTTTGTACTCTTCCCGAAGAATCTCCGTCTACAAGTGTTTGAACTTCAGACCTACTCATATGGTTAAAATCTCCCTTAATAGTGTGTTTTAAAGCAGATGCTGCAACTCCAAACTCAAGTGCATCACTTGTGCTCTTTCCATCTAATAGGCCACAAATAAGTCCTGAAGCAAAAGAATCTCCTCCACCTACTCTATCAACTATTCTCACATCATATTTTTTAGATTGGTAAAATTCTTTTCCATCATATATACAAGCACTCCAACCATTGTCAGATGCACTATAAGATTCTCTAAGAGAACTTGCAACATATTTAAATCCAAACTCTTCTTTCATTTCTTTCAAAATTTGTTTGTAACCTTCGATATTGATTTTTCCAGAAGTAACATCTAATCCTTTAGGTGTAAATCCTAAACTAAGTGAAGCATCTTCTTCATTTCCAATGCAAACATCTACATATTGCATTAAATCTCTCATCACTTCTTGAGCTTCCTCAGGTGTCCAAAGTTTTTTTCTGTAGTTTAAATCTATACTAACCATTACTCCCGCTTCTTTAGCAGCTTTCATAGCAGCTCTTGTAATTTCTGCTCCACTTTTACTTATTGCAGGAGTTATTCCAGAAATATGAAACCACTTAGCATCTTTAAATATCTCCTCAAAGTTGAAATCTTCTACTATAGCTTCTGCAATCGAACTGTTTGATCTGTCATAAACAACCTTTGATGGTCTCATTGAAGCTCCTGACTCAGAAAAGTAAATTCCCACTCTCTCTCCGCCTCTAGCTATGTAGTCTGTATTTACTCCGTACCTTCTAAGTTCATTTACTGCCGCTTGCCCTATTTCATGCTCAGGTAATTTTGTAACAAAATAAGAATCAAATCCATAGTTCGCAAGACTTACAGCTACGTTTGCCTCTCCGCCTCCATAAATTGCATCAAAAGAATTTGCTTGAACAAATCTTTCAAATCCCGGAGTTGACAATCTAAGCATTATTTCCCCCATGGTTACAACTTTTGTCATTAAGCTCTAGCCCCCTTTATGTTTTTTATAAATAATTTGCATTTTTCAATAATTTCTTCTTTAGTACCCTTTACTAAACTTGATCCTGCACCCACTGCAAATGCACCATTTCTAATCCACTCTCCAACATTTTCTACATCTACTCCACCTGTTGGCATTAAATTTACATGTGGTAGTGGTCCGTGGATGGCTTTAAAGTAATCTGGTCCAAAAGCAGAGCCTGGAAATATTTTTATTACATCTACACCAAATTTTAATGCATTAGTAATTTCTGTTGGCGTCATACAACCCGGCATATATGGCACTTGATATAAGTTACATAGCTTTGCTACTTCTTCATCAAAAGAAGGAGACACTATAAATTTAGCACCATTCATAATAGCAAGTCTTGCAGTTGTAGAATCTAAAACAGTACCGGCACCTAGTAAAGCGTTTTCACTTAAACTATCACTAAGTTCTTTAAGCACATCTACCGCATTTGGAACTGTGAAAGTAATTTCCAATATATCTACACCACCTTCAACACATGCCTTTGCATATTCCAAAGCTTCTTTTGAGTCTTTACCTCTAATTACAGCAACTATGCCTAAATTTTTTATTCTCATTAATGTATCGATCTTTGACATTCTATACCCCCTTTTAGTTTCGTATTGCGAAACTATATATTGTTTTATGAAACTTATTTAAAGTATACAAGATTTGTTTTTACAAGTCAATGTTAATTAGAGTTTTAAACAGATAAAATAAACAAGTATTTTTATAAATTTTATGTTAAAATCTTTAATTAGATTGGAGGATTTTCTAATGGAAGAAAGAATACAATCAGTTGAAAGAGTTTTTAAGATATTAGAAGCTTTTAAAAATTATCCACATGGAGTGGGATTAACAGAATTAAGCAAAGAAGTAAGTTTACACAAATCTACTGTTCACAGATTTTTAAATACTCTTATTTTTCTTGGCTATATAGGACAAAATTCTGAAAATAAGTATTATTTGACTTTTAAACTATATGACATTGCAAGTTCTAAATTAGAGGGATTAGATTTTATTGGTGCTGCTAGAAGCTATATTGAAAAACTTTCAAATATGGTTAATGAAGTTGTTCATCTAGTAATTAGAGAGGACATATATGCAGTATATGTAGATAAAGTAGATTCTGATAATGTAATTACAATGCACTCTAGGATAGGAAGAAGAAGCCCATTAATATACACCTCTGTAGGAAAGTCAATTCTCTCAAATTGCAGTGACTTAGAGATAAAAGATGTTTGGGATAAAACTGAAAAAATTAAAAAAACTGAAAATACTATATTGGATTTTAATACATTTATGGATGAAATAAATGAAACTAGAAAGACTAAAATAGCTAGAGATAACGAAGAAAATGAACTTGGAATATATTGTATAGGAACTTCTATTTATGATTCTTCTGGAAATGTTGCAGGTGCAATTTCCATAACCGGTCCGGTTTTTAGAATGAAAGAAAAACTAGGAAGTGATTTAAATAAAAACTTATTATTTACAGCTGAACAAATATCAAAACAATTAGGATATATAAAAAGGTAATGCTATGTTAAGGCGTTATCTTTTTATTCATTTCAAGGCACTTTAATTATATTAAAAATATACCTTGACAACGTTTCTATAACATTTTATAATCAATCTATTGAATAATATCTTCAGGGCAGGGTGAAATTCTCCTACCGGTGGTATAGCCCACGCGCCGCAAGGCATGATTCGGTGTAACTCCGAAGCCGACAGTATAGTCTGGATGAAAGAAGATTGTAATAAAGCAACGGTATTTTTGCTTATTTACTCTGAAATGAACAATTCATTTCAGAGTTTTTTTATTTTTTTGCAGAAATCTGTCCCTTTATTTTAATGCCCTGAAAATATTTTCAGGGCATTATTTTTTTGGAGGTGCACTATTGAAAGACTTAGAGTACATGAATATAGCTATTGATATGGCGCTCAAAGGAAGGGGCTGGACAAATCCAAATCCAATGGTTGGAGCTGTAATTGTAAAAGACGATGAAATTATATCCACTGGATATCACAGAAAATATGGCGACCTACATGCAGAGAGAATGGCAATTAAAAATTGTAAAAAATCTCTGCAAGGTGCTTCACTTTATGTAACTTTAGAGCCTTGTTGCCACTACGGACTTACGCCACCTTGCACAGAAATTATTGTTGAAAGTGGTATTAAACGTGTAGTTATTGGAACGCTTGACCCAAATCCAAAAGTTGCAAGTAAAGGTGTACAAATATTAAGAGACAACGGAATAGAAGTCGTCGTTGGAATTTTAGAGAAAGAGTGTAAAGATTTAATAAAAATATTTTCACACTATATAAAAACTAAAAAGCCCTATATAACCATGAAGTATGCCATGACAATGGATGGAAAAATTGCAACTTTCACCGGCAGTTCTCAGTGGATTACAGGTGAAATCGCACGTAGTGAAGTTCACAAGAGTAGACACTACTATTCTTCCATTATGGTGGGAGTAAATACTGTAATTGAAGATGACCCAATGCTGACAAGTAGGCTGGATAATACTAAAAATCCAATACGCATTATATGTGACACAAACTTAAGGACTCCCCTAGCTTCAAAAATAGTTCAAAGTTCTAAAGAGGTGCAAACTATTATTGCAACTTGCGAGTTAAATTCTACCAAGCACTCCCCTTATATAGATATGGGCTGCGAAATAATCACAGTTGATAAATATAATTCTCACCTGAATATTTTAAAACTTGTAGAGATTATTGGAAGTTTAAATATTGACAGCATACTACTTGAAGGAGGCTCTACATTAAATTGGAGTGCACTAAAGTCCGGGATTGTAAACTCTGTTCAAGCATATATTGCACCAAAGCTCTTTGGGGGAGTTGACGCAAAGTCTCCAATAGGAGGACTTGGAGTTGAGTTTCCCAATGATGCAATACACTTGACAAAACCTACAGTGCGCTTCCTCGGCGACGACATATTATTAGAAAGTGAGGTAATCAATAGATGTTCACAGGAATTATAGAAGAGGTCGGAACAGTTAAGTCTATAGAAAAAAATCACCGCTCTCTTCTTCTTAAAATATCTGCTAAAAAAGTAATTAGTGATTTGTCCATTGGAGACAGCATTGCTGTAAACGGAATATGTTTAACTGCTACTTCCTTTAATCATAATTCTTTTTCAGTGGACGTGATGAATGAAAGTATAGTTTCAACTTCCCTTTCAACTTTAAAAAATGGCAGCCTTGTAAATTTAGAACGTGCCATGCCTATTAATGGTCGCTTTGGAGGGCATATTGTATCCGGACATATTGATGGAACAGGTGAAATTACCTCCACTTCTAAATGTGGAATAGCAACTATCTACACCATTAAAACTTCACCTGAAATTTTAAAGTATATTATTAAAAAAGGCTCAATAACAATTGACGGTATTAGCCTTACAGTTTTAAGTGTTTCAAAAGATAATTTTGAAGTTTCAATTATACCTCACACTTCTAAAAATACAATTTTAAATTTAAAAAAAGTGGGAGATGTAGTTAATTTAGAAAATGACCTTATTGGAAAATACGTTGAAAAACTATTTTTACGCAGTGATGACAGTAGTTCCATAACTAGAGATTTTTTGTATAAACACGGATATTAGGAGGATAAAATGAAATATAACTCTATAGATGAAGCCCTTTTAGATTTAAAACAGGGTAAGATAATTTTAGTAACTGATGATGCAAATAGAGAAAATGAAGGCGATTTAATTTGCGCCGCAGAATTTGCAACAACTGAAAATATAAATTTTATGGCGACTCATGCCAAGGGTTTAATCTGCATGCCAATGAGTTTAGAACTTGCAAAAAAATTAGAATTTCCACAAATGGTTTCAGTAAATACTGACAATCATGAAACAGCTTTTACTGTTTCCATAGATCATATAAGTACAACTACGGGAATCTCTGCAGAGGAGAGATCCATTACTGCTAAATTTTGCATAGATGATTCCTCAAAGCCATCTGACTTTCGAAGACCCGGTCATATGTTTCCCTTAGTTTCAAAGAAAAACGGTGTTTTAGAGCGAAATGGTCACACTGAGGCAACTGTGGACCTTGTGCGTCTTGCCAACTTAAAAGAATGTGGTCTATGTTGTGAAATAATGGCAGAAGACGGAACTATGATGAGAGAAGAAGAACTATTTGAATTTGCAGAAAAGTGGAATATAAAGTGCATTAACATAAAGGACTTACAAGACTACCGTAAAAAACATGACCAACTTGTAGAATGTGTATCTACTACGAAAATGCCAACTAAGTATGGAGACTTCTCAGCTCATTGCTATATAAATAAATTAAACGGAGAACATCACATTGCATTAGTTATGGGAGATATTAGCAGTGGAAGAGATATTTTATGTAGAGTTCACTCTGAGTGTTTAACAGGCGATGTACTGGGATCTCTAAGGTGTGACTGCGGAGAGCAACTTGATGCGTCACTAAGTCAAATTCAAAGAGAAGGACGTGGAATCCTCCTGTATATGAGACAGGAAGGTCGAGGAATTGGACTTGTAAATAAATTAAAGGCCTATGAATTACAGGATAGGGGCTTAGATACTTTAGATGCCAACATAGCTCTTGGCTTTGATGGCGATTTAAGAGAATACTATACTGGTGCACAAATACTAAAACACCTTGGCGTTAAGACTTTAAATTTGCTCACAAATAATCCTGACAAAGTCTACCAACTTTCAGAATACGGAATAGAAATTTCACATAGAGTTCCAATTGAAATGAAAGCCAATTCACATAACTTGTTTTATTTAAAGACAAAGCAAGACCGCATGGGTCATGTTTTACACTATTAGGAGGAATTGAAAAATGAAAATATATGAAGGACAATTAATATCAGAGGACATTAAAATAGGAATAGTAATATCCAGATTTAACGAATTTATAACTTCTAAACTGCTATCCGGAGCAATTGACTGTTTAAAAAGACACAACATCAAAAAAGAGGACATAAATATTGCATGGGTTCCGGGTGCATTTGAAATTCCCCTAATAGCTTCTAAAATGGCTAAGAGTAAAAAATATGACGCTGTAATTTGCCTTGGTGCAATTATTAGAGGTAGCACAAGTCACTATGACTACGTATGTAGTGAAGTTTCAAAGGGCATAGCTCAAGTTTCACTTTCAAACGACATACCTGTTTCCTTTGGAATTTTAACCACCGAAAATATAGAACAAGCCATTGAAAGAGCCGGAACAAAATCGGGAAATAAAGGATTTGACTGTGCACAGGGAACTATTGAAATGGTAAATTTAATAAAAGAACTTGAATCATAAAATTTAAATTTGTATTTAAATAAAGTAGGTTTCTATTAAAAATAGAGCACCTACTTTATTTACTTTATAATTAATTTTCTAACTGTTAAATTTAAAATCTAATCTCTTAATTTTTATTTAAACTTAAAAAAATTATAATTCTATCTTCAAAGTCTTTAGCCTCTTCATAAGTTCCATGTCCAAGACCTCTATACATAAATAATTCACTTCCCACAATTTTTTCTGACAGCTCTATTGAGGCATCCGGACCTACAATTTTATCTTCATCTCCCCCAATAATTAAAGTTGGACACTTTATTTTATCCAGCTCGTCATAGGAGTTGTGGTTAATACATGAATTGGCCTCTATAAAAAATCTGGTAAAGTCCTTTGGCTTTCCCACTATTCCAAGAACGGGATATATAAGTCTATATTTTTTAAGAAACTTTTCTGAATAGGACTTTTCTGCAATGTCTAGTACTATAGATTTATAATCTTTGTTCTCTGCCATTTTTATCCAGCTACCTATAACTTTTTCTACTATTTCATTTTTCCTTGACATAGTTACAGCCAATATCAGTTTTTTTACCACATTTGGATAGTCAATTGCTATGTACTGAGAAATCATTCCACCTTGAGACACTCCAAGAAAATTAGCGCTTTCAATTCCCAACTCTCTCATGGCCTCCACTTGATCTCTTGCCATATCTCTCGTTGAATATCCCTTTCCCAAGCAGTTTTTCCTGCTAAACATATAGACTCTATACTTCCTTGCAAATTTTCTATATGCAAATGCCATAACAATAGCTTTGCCCCTTACAGTTACAAAGCTATCTCCAAGTCCCGGAATTATAATTAAAATTTCACTTCCCATTCCAAAGGAAACATAGTTCATATTTGTATTTTTAAGTTCAACACTTCCATTTTTCAAATTTAACAATATATTTTCTCCTACTTTTAACTAAGTTATTAACTATTTTTTACTGTCTACTCTATACTCTTTAGAAAGTATAAAAGGCATAAACAATATTATCTCTACAGCTATACTAACTAAAAAACTCTCAATTGTATAGACTGATTCATAACTAAATTCGCTTACAAATAAAACTGCCATATTGTTATTTAAATAGTGAATAATTGTAGCTATCCACACATTTTTAGTCTTCATTTGCACCAGTCCGAAAAACACTGAATAACAAATACAAGAAACAATATAACTAATTACAGAATAAATTGGAGTCTGCGGACTGTAGAGCATAAAATTTAAAGGCAAGTGCCACAGTCCCCATATTGCCCCAAGAACAATTACACCAAGTCTCTTTCCAAGCTTATTTTGAAGTTTTTCCTGTAAAAAATATCTCCATCCATATTCTTCTCCCATATAATACATACATGAAAAGAAAAACAGCATTACTAACAATGGTATTTTTATTATATAACTTAGTAAAAGTTTTATATTTAAAAATTCGTAACTTCCAAGTAATCCTCTAAACAAATATACTAACACAAATACTAATATGTACTTTAATCCAACTTTAAAATTTAATCCGAACTGTAGTCCATTTTTCTCTCTTTTATCTAAATCTACTAGCAAAATCATAAAACTTCCAAACATCATTATTATATTTACAAGACTATTTACTTTATTAACACTCATATAATTTAGCTTATAGAGCACTAGTAAGATTACCATTACTATAAAAGCAATTAGATACACCCCATAAAATTTAAGTGGAAGTTCGCTTTTCTCCTCTGTAAAATACTTTGCAACTCCAACGCTAAGTGCCGGAAATAGCATCATCATCCCTGCTAAATAACTGGAATCTAATTCTCTATTTAGCCAAAAAAACATTCCAAACAATGCCACAAGTCCAAAATTTGTTATAAAAAATAGTTTAAGTTGTTTGTTTTCTTTTTCCATGTCTACCTTCTTTTTATATCTTTTATACATTATATCACTTTAAAATATATACTTCTCAATAAAAAAGTACACTTTAAAAGTTAAAACTAACTTTAAAATGTACTTTAAATACTTATTTAAATTCCTCGTCCTATTACTCCCTCTGTTGGGTCTATAGTTATTATGTCGCCTGTTTTTATTTTATTTCTAATTCCCAATATCCCAAATACAGTGGGTATTCCCAGTGTTATTCCCGTTATTGCCGCATGAGAAGTGTATCCTGCCTCTTCTGCAATTATTCCGGATGCCTTTTGAACATAGTTCATTATATCTTTATCTGTCTCTGATACAACTACTATATCTCCATCTTTAAAATTTCTAATTAAATCTTCTTTGTTATTTACAACTACTGCCTTTGCTGTAACTTTTTCTGAACCTACACCTGTTCCCTTGCCTAAAATTTCAGAAATAGTCTGTACTTTAATAAGATTTGTCGAACCTGAAAGTCCCACAGGAACTCCCGCAGTTATAACTACAGTATCTCCCGGCTCAATTAATTTTTCCTCAAGAGATCTTGCTATTGCCACATTTACTACATCATCTGTATCTCTAGCATCTGGAACTAACACAGATATTACTCCCCACTCAAGAGACAACTGACGCCTTACTCTTTCATTTGGTGTTGCTGCAATTATTTCACTCTTAGGTCTAAACTTTGAAATTGCCCTTGTAGTATTTCCGGAAGTAGTTGCTGTTATTATCGCCTTTGCATTTAAATCTTCTGCTATTGTGCAAGTGCTCTTTCCTATTGCATTAGTAACTGTACTGGACAGCTCTTGAATTTTCTTTCTTAAAAGTTCTTTATAGTCTATAGAATTTTCTGTAACTTCTACTATTTTTCTCATAGTTCTAACTGCTAATAGCGGGTACTTTCCACTTGCAGTTTCTCCTGACAACATTACTGCACTTGTGCCGTCAATTACTGAATTTGCAACGTCATTTGCCTCTGCTCTGGTAGGTCTTGGGTTTCTCATCATGGAGTCCAGCATTTGTGTTGCCGTTATTACTGCCTTTCCAGCTAAATTACATTTTTTTATCATTTCTTTTTGTGCCAACGGAACTTCTTCTGTTTCAATTTCTACTCCCAAGTCTCCTCTCGCCACCATTATTCCATCGGAGACTTCCAGTATTTCGTCTATATTTTCAAGCCCTTGACCTGATTCTATTTTTGAAATTATTTTAATATTGTAGTTGTCATTATTTTCTAAAACTTTTCTAATTTCAAGTACATCTTCTTTTTTCCTTATAAAAGATGCAGCTATAAAGTCTATGTCATTTTCAATCCCAAAAACTATGTCCTCTCTGTCCTTTTCAGTAAGTGCAGGAAGTTTTAAGTGAATTCCGGGAATATTTACTCCCTTTCTAGATGAAATTTTCCCGCCGTTTTCAACTATACAGTAGACTTCCGTTCCCTCTATATTTTCAACTATAAGTCCAACAAGTCCATCGTCTATTAAAACTCTTGAACCCTTTGATATTTCTCTTGGAAGTTCTTTATAGGAAACTGATGCTATTTTTTGATTTCCCTCAATTTCTCTAGTTGTCAATATAAATTCGTCTCCATTGTTTAGCTCTATTTCCTTCATGTCTTCAAAAACACCAAGTCTTATCTCTGGTCCCTTTGTGTCCATCATTATTGCAATTGGCAAGTTTAATTCTTCTCTAACTTTTTTTATTCTCTCAATTTTTATCTTGTGCTCTTCATGTGTTCCATGAGAAAAATTAAGTCTACAGACGTCTACTCCCTCTTCAAATAATGTCTTTAGCATTTCTTCACTTTCGCTGGCTGGTCCAATTGTAGCTACAATTTTTGTTTTCTTCATATTTAACCTCACTATATTGAAATTATTTTTAATATTTCACTTAACTTTTCATCAAACTTATTTTCCATCTTTAATGCATCACCTATTGGATAGGTCTTTACACTTCCTTCTCTTATAGACATAACATATCCACCGGTGTTTTTTAAAATATGCTCCACTGCCACATTGCCCATAGTAGAGCCCAATATTCTATCTACTACACTTGGACTGCCACCTCTTTGAATGTATCCTAAAATTGTAACTTTAGTGTCTATGCCCGTTAGTTCTTCAAATTTTTCTGCAAATTCGTAGGAATTTCCCGCTCCCTCTGCCATTATAATTATATGGTGCCTCTTGCCTCTATTCTTACCCACAATTGCCTTCTTTGCAATTTCACTTATTTCATATTTTTTCTCAGGGACGATTATATTTTCCGCTCCACCTGCGATTCCTGAGTACAGCGCAATATCTCCACAATCTCTGCCCATTACTTCTACAACATTTGCTCGTCCGTGAGATTCCGTAGTGTCACGTATATTCGAAATTGCATTTGTAACTGTAGTTATAGCTGTAAAAAATCCAATAGAGTAGTCAGTAAAACCCAAGTCATTATCTATACTAAGTGGAATTCCCACAACATCTATTCCCGATTCTGAAAGTTTCTTAGCTCCTCTTAAAGAGCCATCTCCCCCTCCAACTATTACTTTGTTAATGCCGTATTTTTTTAGCACATCTATTGCCTGATTAAAACCCTCGTGAGTTATAAACCTCTCACTTCTTGAAGTTCCCAGCACAGTTCCACCTCTTTGGATTATATCTGCAACTGAGGACTCTATTAATTGTTCAACTTCTCCGTCAATTAATCCCTCATAGCCATTTTTTATTCCATATACTTCTATACCGTAATATATTGCTGTTCTCACCACAGCTCGTATTACAGCATTCATTCCAGGTGCATCGCCACCACTTGTAAGTATTGCTATTTTATCCATACTCCACCTACTTTAAAACTATTTTCGAAGGGTCATTGCCCAAATACTGTAGTATTTCTATTTTTAAATCATCTATTTTTCTCTCATCTACCCACAGGTCTTTTTGCGTGCCATAAGTTTTTTGTTCTTCTTCTGAATAGAGTATTACTGGTACATTTCCATTGTAATTTCTCAAAACTCCACTTATTGCATTTAAAAGGCTCTTTTCATTTATTGAATCTATACTTATATAGAGTCTCTCTTGTGAAGGATTTTCAATGGGTCTAATGCTTGAAACTAAAATTTTAGGTTCTTCTACATCTGAGGCTTGAATATGACCTTCTACAACTACTACACTGTCCTCAATTAGTATTGAAGATGTAAGTGCATAGGTGTTTGGAAATATTACAAGTTCAACTTGTCCATATAGGTCTTCTAATGAGGCAAATGCCATCATCTTTTTATTTTTTGTAATCATTGTCTTTTTGTTTTTTAACAGTCCGCCAATTTTTACATAATAATCCGAACTTCCCATGCTTTGGTCTTCATAGTTTTCAAATATTATATTTGTATTGATATTGCTAACGGAACTTAAAATATCTTTATAATCATCTAATGGGTGTCCTGATACGTAAATTCCCATCATTTCTTTTTCTAATTCAAGTTTTATTCTGGGGTTAAAGTCCTTTAAATTTGGAAGTTCTTCTTCAACACTTACATTATCAAAAAGTGAAAACTGCCCTTCTATGTTATTTCGCTTGTTGTTTAGTGCATTGTCTATTGTCTTTTCATATATAGCTAAATACTGCGCCCTGTTTCCGCCTAAACTGTCCAGTCCTCCCGATTTTATAAGTGACTCCACAGCTCTTTTATTTATAGACTGTGAATTCATTTTGCTGACTCTCTTTACAAAATCCTTTAGTGAAGTAAATTCTCCATCTTTTCTGGATTCCACTATTGCGTCAATAAAATTTTCTCCAACATTTTTAATTGCCTTTAGTCCAAATCTGATTTTTCCGTCTTCAACTGTAAACTTTTTAAAACTCTTATTTACATCGGGCGGAAGTATTTCAAGACCCAATCTCTTACACTCTTCTATATATAGAGAAACTTGTTTTATATTTCCCATATAAGAAGAAATTTGAGCAGCCATAAATTCTTTTGGATAGTAGTGTTTTAAATAAGCCGTTCTATAGGCCACTACTGAATATGCCACACTGTGGCTCTTATTAAAAGCATAGTTTGCAAAATCTATCATCAAGTCATATATTTCATTGGCACTTTTTTCATCTACGCCATTGGCGATTGCGCCATTACAAATAACTTCTCCATTTTCAACTTTTCCATAGATAAAGTTCTTTCTCTCTTCCTCCATTACAGCCATGTCTTTTTTACTCATTGCACGTCTTACAAGGTCTGCTCTTCCCAGTGAATATCCACCAATTGTTTGAACAATTTGCATAACCTGCTCTTGGTAGACTATACATCCATAGGTTGAGGAAAGTATATCTTCAAGTTTTTCGTGAATATAGCTGATTTTACTTGGATTGTGCTTTGACTCTATAAATTTTGGAATTTGGTTCATTGGTCCAGGTCTAAAAAGCGCATTTGCCGCTACTAAGTCGTCAAAGGCATCAGGTCTTAAATCTTTTAGAAAAGCTCTCATTCCGGCAGACTCAAATTGGAAAATTCCCAATGTTTCAGCTTTTGCAAACATTTTTAACACGTCTTTGTCGTCAAAGGTTATCTTTTCTAAATCTATTTTTTTATTATAGTCTTTTTCTATTAAATTTATGGCATCTCTTATTACTGTAAGAGTTCTAAGTCCCAAGAAGTCCATTTTTAAAAGTCCCAATTCTTCCAACTCTATCATATTGAACTGAGTTGCAATAATATCCCCATTCCTAGTTAGGGGAACATATTCCGTCAATGGCTCTTTTGAAATTACCACACCTGCCGCATGAGTTGAAGTATGTCTTGGAAGTCCCTCTACTTTTAGTGCGGTGTCTATTAAATTCTTTATCTCTGAATCTTCTCTATACTCTTTTATTAAAGTAGGGCTTACTTCAAGGGCCCTTTCTATAGTCATATTTAATTCATTGGGAACTTGCTTAGCAATATAGTCCACTCTGCCATAGTTTAAGTCCAGCGCCCTTCCAACATCTCTTATAGCACCTCTTGCCCCCATAGTTCCAAATGTCACTATTTGAGCTACATTTTCATCGCCATATTTATTTATTACATATTCAATTACTTCCTCTCGCCTTTCATAGCAAAAGTCAATATCAATATCCGGCATGGAAATTCTCTCAGGATTTAAAAATCTTTCAAATAGAAGGTCAAATTCCAAAGGATCTACGTCAATTATTTTTAATGCATAGGACACAATTGACCCAGCAGCCGATCCACGTCCCGGTCCAACTATAATCTCATTTTCTCTTGCATATCTTATAAAGTCCCACACAATTAAGAAGTAATCCACATATCCCATGCTCACTATAGTATTAAATTCATAGTTAAATCTATTTAAAACTTTTTCATCTATACTACCATATCGCTCTTTTAATCCACTTTCAACTAACTCTCTTAAATAAGTTTCGTTAGTATAGCCACTTGGAACTTCAAAATGTGGCAAGTGTAAATTGTGAAATTCAATATCTACATTGCATCTATCTGCAATTTTTTGAGTATTTAAAAGTGCTTCCTCATTTGAAGAAAACAGCTCATACATTTCCTCAGGACTTTTTAAATAGAACTCATCTGTTTCAAATTTCATTCTATTTGGCTCATTCACTGTAGTTCCAGTTTGAACACAGAGCAGTACGTCATGAGCTTTAGAGTCTTCTCTTTTCAAATAGTGCACATCATTAGTGGCAATAAGGGGAATGTCCAACTTTTCACTTAGAACTTCCAGTCGCTTATTTACTTCCAGTTGCTCTCTAATTCCATGATTTTGCAACTCTAAAAAGAAATTACCTTTCCCAAAAATTCTCTCATATTCCAAAGCCACATCTTCAGCAGTTTCAAAATCTCCATCTGAAAGTTTTCTTTGAACTTCACCTGCCAGACAAGCACTGCTGGCAATTATACCCTCATGGTACTTTTCAAGAATTTCTTTGTCAACTCTGGGTTTATAATAATATCCATTTACATATCCCTCTGATACGATTTTCATTAAATTTTTATAGCCTATATTGTTTTCTGCAAGAAGTATTAAATGAAATCTCTTCATATTTTTATCTCTGGATTTATAATCACCATCAGAAACATATACTTCACAACCCAATACAGGTTTTATTCCCTCTTTTTTACATGCTTTATAAAATGCTATTATTCCATACATATTTCCATGATCTGTCAGAGCAACAGAATTCATCCCCAGTTCTTTTACTCTCTTTGGCAATTCATCTATCTTTACCGAACCGTCAAGTAGTGAATATTCACTATGCACATGTAAATGAACAAAATTTTTCAAATTATCATTCCTTTAAATTTAAAAGAGTTTTAATATAATTTATTAAAACTCTCATTAACTAACTGCTTATAAAATTATTTTCCACTAATTCAACTAAATTGTCAATGGCTTCTTGTTCATCTACCCCATTAGCACTTATCGAAACTTCTTCTCCATGAAATGCCCCCAAGGACATTATCCCTATAATACTTTTGCCATTTACACTGTCTCCATGGGCTTCAAGAGTAATTTCAGAAGTATATCTGTTAGCTGTTCGAACAAAAATCGCAGCAGCTCTAGCATGCAGACCATCTTCATTTGTTAGTTTTACTGTTTTTGTTACCATTGTCATTCACTCCTTAACTTATTTGCAATTTCTTTTATTTTTTTTAATCTGTGATTTACCCCTGACTTTCCAATTGGAGGATTTAATTCGTCACCAATTTCCTTAAGACTAATTGAATCGTTTTTAAGCCTTATCTCTGCAACTTCTCGCAAGTTTCTTGGCAACCTATCTATCCCTATGGTCTTGTCTATAAACTCTATATCTGCTATTTGAGATAAAGAGGCATCTATTGTCTTGTTCATATTTGCTGTTTCTAAATTTACAAGTCTATTTACTTGATTATTAACAGATTTTACTACTCTAATATTTTCAAATTCAAGTAGTGCTTTTGTAGCTCCAATTATTGTAAGTAAGTCAGCAATTTGCTCAGCTTCTTTTAAATATACAATATAGTTTTCTTTTCTCATTACAATTTTTGAGTTCAAGCCAAAACTGTTTATTATCTCTGATAGGAATTCAGCATGTTCAACTTCTTCGCAAACAAATTCAAAGTGATAAGATCTTTCAGGATTTGTAATTGATCCCGCTCCCAAAAAAGCTCCTCTTATGTATGCCTTTTTGCAACTGACATCTTCAATAATTCCCCTTGGTCTATAGTTTAACATAAATACGTTTTCACTCTTTAGAAAATCAATATCATATAAAAGGGCCTTGACAGCGCCACTTTCCTTTAAAATAATTGAATATACATTTCTCTTTTTAAGCTGCTTGGACTTTGATACCATCACTTCTACTTCCTCAGAGTAATATCCCTTTAAAAATGTGAATATTCTCCTTGCAACAGCAGCATTTTCAGTATTAAAATAAATAGTAATACCCAGACGGTTAAATTTTAATGAGCCACAAGTTGGAACTAATCCACAAAGTTCTGAGATAACATCACATACATCATCGACCTTTATCTTTGCAACTTCATTTTTTACAATTGAAGAAAAACTCACTATCTCACCCCTCGAGGTTTTTATTTAATAAGCATCAATAATTTTATGAAAATGTTTTTATATTATCCTATTATACATCTTATATATATAAATTAAAAGTATAAATAAAAATAAATCACATTAAAATGCAATGTATTGGTGCTAATTTTTACACCTTTTTATTATTGTATATAAAAATATAAACATGTAACTCTTTTAAAAATACGATTTCCGATTTTTAGAGTATAAGTTTATTTTTCACTTTACAATATAAAATATGAGAGCAAGTACTTAATTTTAAAATTAAATACTCCCCCTCATGTTATAAATTAAATCTTTTAATTGTCTTTAAATTCTCTTATTCGTCATATATATTTAAAGAATCACAATACTCACATTTGTATTCTCTAGTTTTTGCATTTGAAAGTGTAAAACCGGCATCTTCTACTTTTTCTATATTTGTAATACACCTTGGATTTTTACAGTGCATAACTCCCTCTATTTTTTCAGGAAGTTCCATTCTGACTTTTTTAACTCTGATTCCCTCTTCTATAAAGTTCACTGTGGTGTGAGGTGCAATTAAGCCCAAAACTGTAAAATCTATATCAAAGTCTGTCTCTATTTTTATTAAATCCTTCTTTCCAAGCGTAGTTGAATTTATATTTTGCATCATTACAACCGGGTCTTCAACTTCGTCAAGTCTCAATGCCTTATAAATTATATGAGCTTTTCCACACTCTATGTGATCAAGAACAATACCTTTTTTTATTTTAGACACATTTATCATTTTTAGACCTCCAAATTTAACAAAAACATTATAAGAGCCATTCTAACAAACATACCGTACCTTGCCTGTTCAAAATAAACTGCTCTTTTATCATTATCTACTTCTGTTGAAATTTCATTTACTCTTGGTAAAGGGTGAAGTACTATCATGTCATCTTTTGCATGTCTCATTTTTTCATTGTCCAGTATAAAGAAGTCCTTTAATCTAACGTACTCTTCCTCTGATACAAATCTCTCTTTCTGTACTCTTGACATGTAAAGTATATCCAAATCTCCAATGACATCACTTAAACTTGTAGTTTCAATATAATTTTCCGGATCTATTTCATCTAAAAATTGTTTTGGCATTTTAAGTTCATTTGGAGATATAAAAATAAATTTCACATTTTCATATCTATTCATTGCCCTTACAAGAGAGTGGATAGTTCTTCCAAACATCAAGTCCCCGCAAAGTCCAATAGTCAAGTTGTCAAATCTATTTTTATAGTGTCTTATAGTCATTAAATCTGTAAGTGTTTGAGTGGGATGTTGATGACCTCCATCTCCGGCATTAATTATTGGCATAGTTGTCATATGCTTTGATGCTAAAAGTGCAGCTCCCTCTTTTGGGTGTCTCATTGCTGCTATATCTGCGTAATTTTCAACAGTTCTCAGTGTATCTGTAAGCGATTCGCCCTTAGCTGTAGAAGAAACTTTTGCATCAGAAAAACCTACTATAGACCCTCCAAGCCTTAACATTGCAGACTCAAAAGAAAGCCTGGTTCTTGTGGATGGTTCAAAAAAAAGACTGGCCAATAATTTTCCTTTACAAACCTCACTATATTTTTTAGGGTTTTGTAAAATATCATCAGCTAGTCCAAATAAAATTTCAAATTCTTCAGTTGTAAAATCTAACGGTTGAATTAAGTGCCTTAGCATAATAACCTCCTCATAAAAAAACTTGCCGTGCAGGTTCCAAGCAAGTAATAATTTATGTATCTTTACTTTTTTAGTGTCCTGCACTAACTTAAAGTAATTTTCTTTCTGGAATATAATATAGCAATATAGACTATATGTCAATAAGTTTTTATAAAATTAAAAAAATATCCTATTTGAAACTTATACAAAATTTCAAATAGGATATTTCAAATTTAGACACATTATAGAAACCTATCATATTTTTATATCAAATTACAACCTTATTACTACATTATTTTATTTAATTAAGCACCTAGACCAAACACATTTATACATATCATTAAAATTATTGGGAATACCACAGCATGTATAACTTTCATACCTATACCCGCTTTTACTAAATCCTTTATTTCTATTTCTCCAGTTGCATAGGCAATTGCATTTGGAGGTGTTGCTGACGGTAACATATAAGCATTGTTACTAGCCATTAAGCAAGTTACCATTAAAATAAACGGATTCATTCCAATGGCACTTCCTAAACTCCCTAAAACCGGTAGAAAAGAAGCTACTACTACAGCATTTGTTGTGAGCTCTGTAACAACTGCCGTAAATACACTAATAACTATAATAACAATAATTGGACTTAATCCACTTAAGAATATTAAATTGCCAGCTAACCATTCTGAGCAACCAGATGCTGTAAACGCAAGTCCCATAACCATTGAGCCTCCCAGCAATAAATAAGCATTCCATGGTACACCATCTAAGGCTTCTTTCATAGATAGTATAGGTTCCCCATTTTTCTTGCTAGAGTCTTTTAGCGGGGTTGAAATGGTAACACAAAGTAAAGCAATTAATAAAGCTACAGTTTCGTCAGAAGTAAAAGGCAAAAATCTATCCCAAAATATTTTTGTCATCCACAATACAACTCCTATAACAAATATTAACATTATTCTTTTTTCTGTGCCACTCATATCTCCAAGTTTATTGTATTCTTCAACTAAACTGCTATGATCCATTTCTTTTAATTTATCTAGCTTATAAAATTTTACTAAATAAAACCACATCAAGGGAACTAAAACTATTACAAAAGGCAATCCAAACTTTAGCCAATCTATAAATGTTATGTCTATTCCCAATGTTTCAGAAATTATAGCAACTCCTGTTGGATTCGTTGTTGAACCTACTATTGTACCCATACCTCCCAACGTTGCCGCCCAAGGTATACATATTACAAGCGCTTTTCTAAAATTGACATTGTCACTTGCTACTGATGTTGCTACTGATATTGCTACTGGCAACATCATTGCTGCTGCCGTTGTATTAGACATCCACATTGATATTAAAGTAGTTGCCAATATAAATCCCAGTACCATTGTCGATGGCTTACTACCTACTTTAAGAGTAATCCAAAGCGCAATTCTTTTATGTAAATTCCATTTCACCATTGCTGTAGATAAAAATGAAACTCCTAGTATTAAAAACACTGTACTGTAACCGTAATTTTCAAATAATACTATATCATTTTGTCCACTTTTTCCTGTTATTCCAACTAAAGGAAATAATATTATTGGCAATAACGATGTCATAGGAATAGGAATTGCTTCAGTCATCCAAAATACAACCATTAAAATAGTAACAGCTAGAACCTTTTTACCAACTAAACTTAACCCTTCTGGTGTTGGCATAAGTAATACTAATAAAAATAACACTATTCCTAATAATAACCCTATCAGTTGAGATTTAGATTTATATTTCATAACGCACCTCACTTTATATATTTTATTTTCCCCATTATAAACTTACTATTTTCTATATTTATATGATGCCCACTATAATTTCCAACTATATTTTCTTTTGTATATTTTGCCGCATCCAAAAGCACATCAAAATTAATACCTGTATCATATCCATCTTTATTCAAAGCATATACTAAATCTTCACTAGATGTATTTCCACTTGCTCCAGGAGCAAATGGACAACCCCCTAGCCCACCTATACTACTTTGTACACTATTAACTCCATTTTTTATGGCAATATAAGAATTTAATATTCCCATATTTCTTGTATCATGTATATGAGCCCCAAATCTCATATTTGGAAACTCTTTTTTTATAGATTCAAATATATTTTTAACTTGAGATGGATAGGCTATTCCTATTGTGTCGCATATAGTAAAGGAATTTATGCCAAGTTTCCCAATTTTTTCTATTAACTTTAATAGATCTTCTACTTGCATTTCTCCTTCAAAAGGGCATCCAAAAGCTGTCGCTATATCTACAGTTATGCTAAGTTCTGAACAGCTTTGCAAAATATTGTCTATTTCATTAATAGAATCTTCAATACTTTTATTTACATTGGCTCTATTATGAGTTTCACTTAATGATACTACAATAGATACTTCCTTTAATCCAACCTCCATAGCTGTTTTTGCTCCATATAGATTTGGCACTAAAGCGAAGAGCTCAACATTCGGATACCTTTCTAGACATTCTTCCGCCAATTCTCTGGAGTCTTTCATTTGAGGTATAGCTTTAGGACTTACAAAAGAAGTTATTTGAATTTTATTAAGACCTGAATTAATAATTTTATCTATTGCATTTAATTTTATTTCTGTAGGAATAAAATTTTTTATACTTTGAAATCCATCTCTAGGACCAACTTCTACTATCTTAACTTTTCCACCCAATTTTTTTCTCCTTTTTAAAAAACTCCTTTATTTTGTAACTTACTATACTCTTCTTCTCCAATACCTAAATAATCTTTCAATATATCTTCTGTGTCTTCTCCTAATAATGGCGATGATTTTCTTATTGCAATTTTATTATTTGTAAGTTTAATTTGATTTCCCGTTATTTTCATTTTTCCTGCAATTGGATGCTCTATGTCTACAAACATTTCCCTTGCTTTTGATATGTGAGGATCTTTAACAACTCTGTCAATTGTATTTACAGGAGCTGCTGGTATTCCCGCATCTAATAATATTCCTACAATATCATCTATATCTTTTTCCCTTGTCCATCTCTCTATAATAGCTTTTAATTTTTCATGATTATTGACTCTATCTATATTATCGTCAAATAATTCATCTTCTAAATTAACATCCTTTATTACATTTTTTAAAAGATTGTACAGTTTATTATTACCACAAGCTATTATAACCATTCCATCTTTTGCATGAAAACTATCATAAGGATATATAGCTTCGTATCTATTTCCAATCCTTGTAGGTACATTCCCTGTTACAAGATATATCATATTAATTATTTCTAAAGATGAAACCATTGAATCTACTAATGCCACATCTACCATATCTCCAAAACCTGTTTTTAATCTATTTATGTATGCAGCTAAAATTCCTATGCAACAACTTGATCCCGCCATAACATCTGCTATTGCCGTTCCAGTTCTAGTTGGAAGTGAATCTGGCCATCCAGTTGTAGACATTAGTCCACTCATAGCTTGTCCTATAATATCGTAGCCCGCTCTCTGAGAATATGGTCCATATTGTCCAAATCCTGACACTGCTCCATATACAATTTTAGGATTAATTTCTTTCAATACCTCGTAGTCCAATCCTAATTTTTCCATTACACCCGGTCTATAATTTTCTACTACAATATCACTGATTTTAACTAGTTCTTTAAATATTTTCTTTCCTTCTTTAGTTTTTAAGTTTAATGTCATTCCTTTTTTGTTCCTATTCAAATTTATATAATAAGCACTTTCACCATTAACTTGTGGAGCATTCGCTCTAGAATCATCACCTGTTTCTGGAATTTCTATCTTTATTACTTCGGCTCCCATATCTGCAAGCATCATAGTACAATAAGGACCTGCTAAAACACGTGATAAATCTAATACTCTTACTCCATCTAATAATCCTTTACTCATCTTCATCAATCTCCTTTTCAAATATTTCTTTTCTAGTTAAATTTTGATTACACCCCCTACATATAATGTATGTATATTATTAGCATAATATATGTTACATATAATTTAAAATACATTAAGTTAATAGTGCTATTAACTTAATGTATAACTAATTATTTATATTAATTTTTAGTATCATCTTATGTGAATTAAAACAAATAAAAAAGTCATTTATATATTTTGCTATGAAAACGCAAAAATATATAAATGACTTTTTACTATCTAATATTCTATGTACAAGTTTTATTGCTACTATGAGTTTAAGATATTTTTATAGTATAAAAAATAAATTGCCTATGCATTTAGTAAATTTTATCCAAAAAACTAATAAATTTTCTAGAAGTATTCGATAGGTACCTATTTTTTCCCCACAATATTCCTACAGAAAAGTTTATTGGATCTTCAAAGGGTTTACTAGTTAAACTTGGATTATTTCTTATGTAATCCAAGCCAAGTTCTGATATTATAGATATACCATATCCCTGAGCTACTAGCTCATAGATAGTTACTTGTTCTTTTACATACATAATATCTGGTATTATACCTTTTTTATCAAATTCTTCTTTTATAATTTTCTCCACATATGTTGTATCTTTAGGATACATTATAATTTTTTTTCCTTTTAAAGCTGATATTGGAATAGTTTTTAAATCATTTAACTCACTATCAGATGACATCAACAAACTCATTTCACCATCAAATATTTTTTTAACTTCTAAATCAATATTTATTTTATTATATTCGTTAAACATTCCAAACCCCAGTTCAACTTTATTTTCTTTCAGAAGTTCCATGACTATTGAATTTCCTACATCATATATATCTATTTCCACATCTGGATAATTTATTAAAAAATCATTGAAAATAAATGCCCATAACCATGAGCATAAGTTAACAGGAAAAGCTAACCTAAGTGTTTCCTTTGAATTAGGCTTAATATCTTCCATTACATCTACAGTTTTTTGAACTATCCCCAAAATCTGCCTTACATATTCTAAAAATAACTTTCCTTCTTTTGTCAAAAATAATTCTTTGTTATTCCTAATAATTAACTTAACACCAAATTCTTCTTCTAATTTTTGTATTGCTATTGTAATTGTTGGTTGAGACACAAATAGTTCTTTAGAAGCTTTTGTATAGCTTTTTAACCTGCTAACCGCTTCGAAATATTCTAAATATCTTAATTCCAAAACTTTTCCTCCTCAATTAATTTAAAAAAAGTTTATTATATTTTTTTACTAACTTTATCTAATATTCCCTTAAATGCAAAGATTATTTAATACGACCAACCTCTTTACATATTATAACTTTATCATAAATATAGTAAAATCCAATATAATTTTATATTTTGCTCTATTTATGATATTAATTCAATTTTTCATTGTTAGGTTTTACTTTTCCACAAAATGTTTTTTAATTTATAGTTGAGTATCACTTTATATATTTTACCTATTCTTCAGTAAAAAAATAGGCCACACATTGATGTGCAGCC
Organism: Anaerosphaera aminiphila DSM 21120; assembly: GCF_900129925.1. Taxonomy (GTDB): domain Bacteria; phylum Bacillota; class Clostridia; order Tissierellales; family Peptoniphilaceae; genus Anaerosphaera; species Anaerosphaera aminiphila. Next base: position 43,303 of record NZ_FQXI01000014.1, read on the forward strand.
CGATTTTTATCCTATTAATTTCCAAATATTTTTAGTGTATTCCACAGGGTCCTCTATAGGAAGCCCTTCTATTAATCTTGCTTGGTCATATAGTAATTTTGTATACACTTTTAATTCTTCTTCATTGTCTTTAATTTCCTCTAGTTTTTTGTAAATGCTGTGATTTTTATTTACTTCTAAAACTTTTTGAGCTTTCATTTGATTGTTGTCTTGATATTGTAGAACTTTTTCCATTTCTATGGACAAGTCTCCCCTTGCTAAAAGTGCCACAGGATTGTCTCCAAGATTGTCTGAGCCCTTTACTTCAACTACTTCATCGCCTAAAATATCCTTCATTTTGTCAAATATCGGATCTTTATCTGCGGTCTCTTCACTACTTTCAAGTTCTTGAGAAATGGAACTAAATTCTTTTTCCTTGTAACTTCCCATTACTTTTAAAACAAATTCATCTATTGAATCTGTTAAATATAAAACTTCAATGTCCTTGTCTTTTAAATTGCTTCCCTGAGGAAGTTTATCCATAGTTTCAATACTTCCACCAGTTGCGTAGTATATTTTATCTTGGTCTTCTTTCATTCTATCAAAGTACTCTGAAAGTGTTACAAGTTTTTTCTCCTTTGATGAGTAAAATAAGAATAAGTCTTGAAGTTTGTCTTTTTCCATTCCATAAGTTTCATAAACTGCTATTTTTAAAGTTTGTCCAAAATTCTCATAGAATTTTTCATATTTTTCTCTGTCTTTTTCCAATATCTTTTTTAATTCTGAAGTTATTTTATTTTCAATATTTTTTGCAATAACTCTAAGTTGTCTATCTTCTTGTAGTACTTCACGTGAAATATTAAGTGATAAGTCCTCGGAATCCACTACACCTTTTACAAATGAATAGCAGTCCGGTAGTAAACTATCACACTTATCCATTATCAATACGCCATTTGAATATAGTTGAAGTCCCTTTTTATAGCTCTTTGATCTAAAGTCAAAAGGTTGTGTTTCAGGTATATAGAGTATTGCCCTATATGAAACTACTCCCTCAACATTTATGTGTATCCAAGTTAGAGGTTCATCAAAGCCATAGTGTTGGTCGTGATAGAAATTAATGTAGTCTTCATCTTTAAGTTCTGATTTGTTTTTCTTCCAAATAGGAATCATTGAATTTAAAACTTCTAACTCCTTATATTCTTCATATTCAGGTTTTTCTGCACTTTCATCTTTAACTCTAGTCTTAGTTACAAGCATTTTTATAGGATATCTTATATAATTTGAATAGCTTTTAACGAGAGATTCTATTCTGTGTTCATTTAAAAAGTCGTCATAATTTTCATCTTCACTATTGTCTTTTAAGTATAGTTTTATTTCTGTTCCGTGACTTTCTTTTTTGCCCTCTTCAACTGAATATCCATCTACTCCATCTGAAGTCCAAAGCCAAGCTTTGTCTTCTCCAAATTTTTTACTTAAAACTTCAACTTCTTTAGAAACTAAAAACGAAGAATAAAATCCTACTCCAAACTGCCCTATTATCTCTGATGGTTTTTCTTCTTTTTCAAGGGCATTTTTAAATTCTAAAGTTCCACTTTGAGCTATAGTTCCCAGGTTTTTGTCAATTTCCTTTTCGTCCATTCCAATACCTGTGTCTTTTATTGTTATAGTTCTCTCTTCGCTGTCCACGCTAATTTCAATATAGTAGTCGTCCTTGTTAAAATTTAAATTTTCATCTGATAGCGATTTATAGTACATCTTGTCTATAGCATCAGATGCATTTGAAATTAACTCCCTTAAAAATATTTCCTTATTTGTATAAATAGAGTTGACCATTATTTCCATTAGTCTTTTAGATTCTGCTTTGTATTTTCTCTTAGTCATAATATGCCTCCTTAATATTAGCACTCTCTTTATCCTAGTGCTAATATTATATTACTTTTTGACCTTCTTTGTCAATATACTTACAGCATTTGAATTATTTATTTTAAATAATTATTGACAATCTTAAAAATACCATGCTATAATAGGCAAAACCTTTGAAGTGGAGATAAAAATAATTGCGAACCCACAGAGAGTAATCGGTGCTGAGAAGATTGCGGAAAAACGAATTATTAAATGGACCACTGAGGGCAACCTGAAAGATAGTCGAGTATGGAAGACGTGACCGGCGTTAACGGAAGGAAATGTGATGGCATTTTCATAAAAGGACTTTATTTGAAGTTTTTAAAAGGTGGTACCGCAGATTAATCTGCCCTTTTCCCCGATGGGAAGAGGGCTTTTTTTATACTTCAATCCTGAAAATGCAAACTAATCTAAAGGAGGAACATAATGACACCTATAGTATGTTTTGCAATAGTTGCAATTATTTTTTCAATAGGAGACCTGGTTTCCTATAAGACAAAGGGAATTGTATCATCCCTGATAGTAGTAATTTTAGTTTTAATTTTATTTGGAGGCTCTTTAAAAATACTACCTGCCGATTTAATGGAAACCTCTGGACTTTTAACCATGATACCCACATTCGGCATGCCACTTATTTTAACGGGACTTGGATCAACTATTAACTTAGCTGACTTAGTAAAAGAGTATAAAACTGTTTTAATTTCTCTGGGTTCTGTTTTAGGATTATTTTTAATCGGAATATTTTTAGGTCCTTTACTGTTTTCAAGAGAGTATGCTTTGGCTTCTCTTCCTTCAATTTGCGGAGGCACAGTTGCCACAATGCTCATGGGAGAAGCTGCAAAAACAGCTGGACGTGCAGACTTACAGGGCTACATCAGTGCAGTCAATGCACTGCAAGTTTTAATCGGACTCCCACTGGCATCATTTCTCATGAGAAGAGGAGCGCTGGACTATGCAAATAAAAATTTAAACTCACAAAACAATATATTGTTAAATACATCTTCACAAACTTTTCCACTAATTAACAATATTCCAACGTTTTTAGAAACTCCAGTAGGTCATTTGGCAAGACTTTCAATTTTTGCAGTCTTCGCAGATGTTTTAGCAAAGGCAACGGGAGTTCCTGCCACTATAACTTACTTACTTGTGGGCTGCATTGCAGCATCTATTGGATTTATATCAGTTGGAGTACTTGAAAAAGGTGGAGCTCAACATATTTTAATGCTGGCTACATATGCCATGGTAACTGAAAGTTTTTTAACTATGAACTTTAAAGAGTTCTACGGAATTTTATTTCCAGTCTTTGGAATGTTAATACTTTGTAGTATTGGAATCGTTGTAGTTTCCTATCCTCTTGGAAAGTTTTTAAAATTAAATCCCTTTCTCTCATGCGCACTGGGCTTTTCATGTATGCTGGGATACCCTCTCACATTTGCCGTTGCCTATGAAATTACAAAGGGTATTTCCAAAGAGAGAAACTTTTCTGAAAAAGAGGAACAAATTATGTACCAACACTTAGTTCCAAAGATGGTAATTGCCGGAATTATATCAGTAAGCATTGCATCAGTTGTAATGGCATCAATGATAATCCCAAAACTTTTTGGCTAGTTATTTTTATATAGGAGGAAAAAAATGAATATTTATTATAAAAGAGCACTTGAAAGAAAAGAAGAACTTTTAAAAGACAGACACCATATACACCAAAATGCAGAACTTGGATTTGACTTGCCAAATACAACTGCATATGTAAAAAAAGAGCTTTTATCCGCTGGAATAAATCCCATAGACTGTGGAAAATCCGGAATTACAGCCACTATTGGAAGCGGTTCCCCTGTGATTTTACTTAGAGCTGATATGGACGCCCTACCTATGGTCGAAAATACAGGCCTTGAGTTTTCTTCTACAACTTCTGCATGTCACTCATGTGGTCATGACACACATACGTCTATGCTACTTATGGCAGCAAGACTTTTAAAAGAAGAAGAGCAAAACTTAAAAGGCACTGTAAAATTAATGTTTCAACCTGCTGAAGAACTCTTACAAGGTGCCAAAGATATGATTGAAAATGGAATACTTGAAAATCCAACTGTAGATGGAGCCATTGGACTTCACATTCACACAGGAGAAGAGGAAAGCAGGCGTGGGGCAGTATTTTTTCCAAGAGGCCATGCTCTCTATTCAGGAGATGCCTTTAGAGTTAAAATCAAGGGAGAACAAGCTCACGGAAGTACACCTGAAAAAGGCGTTGATGCAATTATAATTGCCTGTCACATTGCCATTGCACTTCAAAACGTCCTTTCAAGAGAAACTCCTTCCAGCGAAAGTAATGTTCTGTTAGTTGGTAAAATTCAAGGTGGAGACAGCGTAAATACAGAAGCCGGCTCTGCTGAAATGGAAGTTTCCATTAGAGCTACAAATCCTAAGAGTAGAGACTTTTTAATTAAGAGATTAAACGAAATTTCAAAGGGAATCGCCTTGACCTATAGAGGTTCTGTAGAAGTAATTCACGAATATGGCTCACCTGCTATGATAAATGATGAAAACTTAAGTGACTTTGCAATGGATTCATTAAAGGGCTTAGTAGAAGACGAAGACAGATTTTTTATTCCACTTAGCTCTGGAACAGAAGACTTTGCCTTCGTATGCGAGAAAGTCCCATCACTTATGATATACCTTGGAGGTGGAAGTATTGATGAAGGCTACACTGCAGGACTTCACAATTCAGCAATGGTTTTAGATGAAGACGTATTGCCACTTGGCGCTGCAATATATGCCCACTTAGCTACAGAGTATTTAATAAAACATTTAAAATAAAAAAACAAAGACACGTCAACTTAAATGACGTGTCTTTGTTTTTATAGTTTTTATAGTTTTTTTATAGAGGATACTATAAATTATTTATTTCCTTAACTTTTATACATGAAACAAAATGTCCAGGTAGGACTTCTTTTAGTTTAGGTTCTTCTCCCCTACACTCCTCACTTGCATTTGCACATCGATCAACAAATCTACAACCAGGCTTTGGATCAATTGGACTTGGAACATCACCTTCCAGTTGAATTCTGTGTCTAGACCTTTGAATATCAGGATCAGCAATGGGAATTGCAGATAATAGTGCTTTTGTATAAGGATGTAGCGGATTTGTATACAGCTCGTCACTACTTGAAAGCTCCATCATATGTCCCAAATACATAACTCCAACTCTATCAGATATATACCTTACCATTGAAAGGTCATGAGCTATAAATAAAAGAGTAAGTCCCAGTTCCTTTTGAAGATATTTCAATAAATTTACTATTTGTGCCTGTATGGAAACATCTAGAGCAGAAATTGGCTCATCACAGATAATAAAATCAGGTTCCAACGCAAGAGCTCTTGCAATACCAACCCTCTGACGCTGCCCTCCAGAAAACTCATGCGGAAATCTTTGAGCATGTTCTTCTGAAAGTCCTACAAGTTCCAGTAGTTCTACAACTTTTTTATATCTTTCTTTTCCATGGGATATATTGTAAATTTCAAGAGGCTCTCCTACTATTTCTTCAACTGTCATTCTAGGATCTAAAGATGCATAAGGGTCTTGAAATATCATCTGCATGTTTTTTCTCATATCTTTTAAGTCTTTTTTTGAAAGTTCAAGAACATTTTTATCCTCAAATATTACTTCACCTGATGTCGGCTCATACAATCTTAAAATCGACCTACCTGCAGTGGACTTTCCACATCCAGACTCTCCAACTAATCCAAAGGTCTCTCCCTTAAATATATCAAAAGTCAGACCATCTACAGCCTTTAACTTTCCTCCGCCTACATCAAAATACTTACAAAGTTCTCTTACGTGTAAAAGTACATCACTCATTGACTACACCTCCTAAGCTACAAGATGGATGATTTAGCCAACACCTACTACAATGCGTTTCTGAATGATCTAAAAAATCAGGAACATTTTTTTCACATACTACCATTGCACTATCACATCTATCAAAAAACGAACAACCTTCCGGAGGTTTATATAAATCCGGTGGAGTTCCTGGTATTGAGTGTAGCGATTCACTTTTATCCATATTTAAATTTGGAACAGCTCCCAATAATTTTTTAGTATATGGATGCTTTGGATTTTTAAAAATATCTTCTACTCTTCCCTTTTCTAAAATCTGCCCTGCATACATTACTATGACATCTTCTGCCATATCAGCAACGACACCCAAATCATGGGTTATTAGTATTATAGAAGTTCCATTTTCTCTATTTAACTTCTTCATTAAATCCAGTATCTGCGCTTGAACTGTTACATCCAGTGCCGTAGTTGGCTCATCTGCAATTAAAAGCTCCGGATTAGATGCCATGGCTATAGCTATCATTACCCTTTGGCGCATCCCACCTGAAAACTCATGGGGATATTGATTTACTCTACCTTCAGGTTGTGGCACTGACACTAATTCAAGCATATCTATTGCAAGTTTTTTTGCCTCTTTATCAGATAAATGTTTTTTCTTTTTTAAACCTTCACTTATTTGATTTCCCACTTTCATAGTTGGGTTTAAAGATGTCATTGGATCTTGAAAAACCATAGATATATTATTTCCTCTTATATCTACCATTTCTTTTTCAGTTTTTTCTAACAAATTAGCCCCATTAAATACTATTTCACCATTTTTATACAGCGCTGGAGGTTTTGGAAGTAACTGAATAATAGAATTAGCAGTAACAGATTTTCCACATCCTGACTCTCCAACGATTGCCAAAGTAGATCCTCTTTTTAATTCAAAGGAAATATCTCGAACAGCTTCAACTTCACCAAAAAAGGTTTGAAATGAAACTGCTAAATTTTTTACTTCTAGAATATTATCTCTTATTGTCTTATCCATATTCAAACCTACTTTCTCAATCTTGGGTCTAATGCATCTCTTAAACCATCGCCTAAAACATTAAAGCTAAACATAATTAAAGATATACACAAAGCTGGAAATAAAAGTTGGTAAAATATACCAATGCTCATTAACTGTAACCCGTCATTTGTAAGAACTCCAAGACTAGGTTGTGGCGGTTGTAAACCCAAACCCATAAAACTTAAAGTTGCCTCTGAAAAAATAGCCCTTGGAACAGTTAAAGTCACATTTATTAAAATAGGTCCAAGTGTATTTGGAATTATATGCTTTTTTAAAATATATCCATTTCCCGCTCCAAGAGAACGAGATGCCAGAGCATATTCATTTTCACGAAGTTGCAAAACTTGCCCACGCACCATTATAGCCATGGGAACCCAACCTGTTATACACATTGCAAGTACTAGAGTAAATAAACTTGCCCCCTGTTGACTACTAAACATTACACTCATTAAAATTACAATTAGCATATATGGTATTGCATATATAATTTCTGCTATACGCATCATAAGAGTATCCAGCTTAGAACCTGCCATCCCTGCAATTCCACCATATACAACGCCTATTATAAGGTCAAAAGCCGCAGCTAATATACCTATTAATAGAGAATACCTAATTCCATAGCAAACCCTTGTAAATAAATCTCTTCCCAAAGTGTCTGTTCCAAATAAATGCGCACCACTGGGCCTTAAATTCTTATCTGCCAGGTTCTGTACTGCATAGTCCATTCCCGTAATTAATGGTCCAACAAAAGACATCACTATTAGTAAAACTATTACTACCAAGCCCGTCATAGCTAATTTATTTTGTCTTAATCTTCTAAATACATCCTTCCAATATCCAATTGTAGGCCTCGTGATTTTCTCTGAATCTCTACGCCTATTAGCTGGTTGAAATAATTCACTTGGAATAGTTGAGTTCATATTATATTCTCTATCCATTAATTACTCCCTCCCAGCTTAATTCTTGGGTCAACTACTACATAAAGCACATCTACTATTAGTAGCATTGCAATTAAAATAATTGAGTAAAATATAGTAGTTCCCATTATTAGTGTATAGTCACGATTTATAATTGCACCTGTAAAAAATGTCCCTAACCCCGGTACTCCAAATATTTTTTCAATTACAAAAGAACCTGTTAAAAGTCCGGAAATAGTAGTTCCCATTTGAGATACAATTGGAAGTATGGCATTTCTAACAGCATGCCCCATTATTACACTAAAATTTTTAAGTCCCTTTGACTTAGCAGTTTTAATATAATCTTGTCCCAAAACTTCAAGCATTGAAGACCTCATCATACGAGCCGAAGACGCAAGCGGCATCATAGCAAGTGCAATACTTGGAAGAATTGTATGGGCAAAACTTCCCCAACCCCCTATTGGCAGCCAAGATACATTCCTCGCAATAAACTGAATCATAACTGAGCCAAATACAAAGCTCGGAACACTGATTCCTATAATTGCTATAATCATCATTAAATAGTCCGGCCATCGATTCTGATACAGAGCTGCAATTGCACCAAGTGCCGGTCCAAATACCATTGCTATTAAAAAAGCTTGTAACCCCAATCTTGCAGATACTGGAGCTCCTCTTGTAATCATTTCATTTACATTTTCAGTCTTCGACTTCATGGACTCTCCAAAGTCCCCTTTTAAAATGTTTTTTAAATAAATTTTATACTGATCAAATAAAGGCTGATCTAAACCATATTTCGCCTGTAAATTTCTATATACACTTTCTGGCATTCTCCCCTCATCTGCAAAGGGATCTCCTGGAATTGAATGCATTATTACAAAAGTAATGGTGATAACTGCCCATATTGTGAGTATAGAAATTAGTAGTCTTTTACCTATGAATTTCTTCATTCTTATTTTCCTTCCTACACATATATTAAATAATTAATTAGAAAATCTATAGATTCTCTAATTAATTATTTATACTATACTCTTCTATTTTTCTATCTCTGCATAAATTAAAAATGGATCATTAAGAGGAGATGTAAATATTCCCTTAACATATGGTTTTGCCACATAATATCCATTTGAAAAATAGAGGGGCATTAAAGGCATATCTTCCATCATAATTTTTTCTGCTTCCTTCATAGAATCCATACGAACTTTTTGATCTCCAGTTGATTTTGCCACTTTTAATAATCTGTCATATTCCGGATTACTGTACTTAGGATCATTTTGAGGTTCACCTGTCATAAATAAATCCATCATAGTCATTGGATCTAAATAGTCTCCAGTCCATGCTGCACGACAAATATCAAAATCTCCTGCTGTTTTTCTTTCAAGCAAAACTTTAAAGTCCATATTTTCAAGACCTATTTCGATTCCCAAATTTTGTCTCCACATTTCTTGAATAGCCTCACACATCTTCCTTATATTCTCAGAAGTATTATAGCTTAATACTAAACTACTCATATCTTCTCTTGTCATATTAAGTTCTGCAAGTCCTTCTTCTAAAAGTTGATTTGCTTTTTCTATATCTTCAGTTACAAATTTTCCATTTGCTTCTCTAAAGTCCTTTCCTTGGTCATCTTTAGAGCCATATGGTATTAACCCATCTGCATAAGATTGTCCACCTTGTATTACATTATCTATAATAGATTGTCTGTCAATTGCCATTGATAATGCTTGGCGAACTTTTTGATTTGTAAAAGGTGCTTTTTCAGTATTAAATGCCAAATATTGAGTTCCATATTTATCAAAAGAGTGAAACTCAGGATCTTTGTTTTTTATAAGTTCTGCTACAACATCCTGTGGAGCATCCATAATATAGTCATATTCTCCACCTTGATATTTTTGCCAAGCTGTACTTTGTTCTTCAAGTATGTCTGATTCTACACCGTCTAATTTTATTTTATCTTTATTGTAGTAGTCTTCAAATTTAGCTACTATTATTTTTTCTCCATGTTTCCAATCAGTTATTTTAAAAGGTCCATTTGTCACAAAATTTCCCTTTGAAACATCTTTTGCCCAATCTGGATCACTTTCCACCACAGATTTGTTTACTGGCATCAAAGTATAAAATGCTGTTAACTCATCAAAATAAGGTGTTGGCGACTTTAAACTTACTTCAAGTGTCTTGTCATCTATAGCCTTTACTCCTACATCGTCAACACTTCCATTGCCTGTGTTATATTCTTCTCCACCTTTAATATAGTAAAGTTGAAATGAATATTCACTACCCATTTCCGGATTTAACACACGCTTCCAGGAATATTCAAAATCTCCTGCTGTAACAGGATCTCCATTAGACCACTTGGCATCTCGAAGTGTATAAGTATATGTCAATCCATCATCTGAAATATCTACTTTCTCTGCCATACCTGGCACTATTTCACCATTTTCATTATATTTCATAAGCCCTTCAAAAATTAAATAAATAGTCTTTGAATCATTATTGCCCTTTGCCAATGCTGGATCTAAGGAATTTGGCTCTGCTCCATTATTTGTTCTGATAACGTTTCCACTGGAGCTAGTTTCTTTACTTCCTCCACCGCATCCTGTTAGTGCTAATGCTAAAATAAGTACTAATGTCAACAAACTTAAACTGCGTTTCTTCATTTTTATATTCCCCCTTTTATATAATGTAAATTACTATAATATTATATAACACTAGTGTATTACTGTAAATATTATTTATTTAACCTATACTTATTATTTAATCTTACAATAATTTACACACTCGGCAATTTAGCCAATCTGTGAGGTTTATTTAAAAATAAACTATGTTATAATTCTTGTTCTTTTTGGAAAACGTTTTATTATCAGTTTAAACTTCTGATAAGATAAAATATTTCACATAAAAAAAGGGTTCTATAATAAATGTTGGGGTGAGTACTCCAACATTTATTTTTTTGCAAAAAAAGAATGCACGTATCCCAAAAATCCTTTACCATATAAAGTGACTAAACCAAATAGAAAGGGTGAAATACGTGCAAGATAATTATATACAAAAACTTCTCAATATTAAAGATATTATTGTAACAAATATAACAGAAAATAGTGAAACCATAGAAGTTTCTATTAAGTCTACTAATAATACAGGTATTTGTCCTTGTTGTAAACAGCCTACTACAAGAATTCATGACTATAGACTCCAACGTGTAAGACACAGTAACATCGGATTAAGACAAGTATGTCTACTTCTTAGAAAGAAACGATTTATATGTA